>JBDLSG010000030.1:0-38094 GCA_039799645.1 Pseudomonadota bacterium
CAACACCGTCGTGATCACCGCCAGCCACACCCACGCGATCGACGTGATCGGCCCGATCTCCATCGGTGGCGAGTGGGATTCCGAAGCCGGCGAAGTACTGGTGGAGCCCACCCTGCTTGAAGGCTGGCACGTCAACTACGTCGGCAGCCTTCCCGATGGCTGGAACAGCTACGTCGTTACCCCAGAACAGCCGGTGCGGGTCTTTGCAAGTGTGTAGGAGCTCCTCCACGGCTGACTAGAATTCACTGAACAGCGCTGCTGCAATGGCGGTCATCGATAAAATCAACAGACGGGGCACCTCGCGTAAGTCGGTGCTGGTCGGCCCTGGCGAGCTCGTGGGCCCGAACAGCAACAGCGCTAAGCTCGGATTTGGCTCCGCCGCCGGCTTCACGGTTGAATCTAAACTTGGAAACGGGATGCGTCTGTTTGCGACGCCAAGTGTTACTTATCGCAGCAAGATTTTCTTCGAAGTGCCGAACAATCCTGCGATTAGCCAAGAGGCCGTGACGCTAGTCAATCTGCGTGCCGGCGCCGCCTTCGCGGATGACAAGTGGGAAATCGTCGCTTACGCTCGCAACCTTCTCGATGAGGACTACCTCCTCGATGCCGGCAATACCGGCGGAGCATTCGGCATCCCGACCTTCATCCCGGCTGAGCCTCGTCTCTACGGTTTGCAGGTTGCTACTCGGTTTTGATTCGAGCGAATTGGAGTACAGACATGATCGATCGTAGAAGACTCATTCAGGCTGGTGTCTTTGGCCTCGGCGCCATGGCCCTGCCCGGTGTCGCCGGTATGTTCCTGCGTCGTGGCTTCACACACGGCGTGGCCAGTGGCGAACCCTCTGCGAATTCGGTGCTCCTGTGGACGCGCTTCGTGGGCGATGCCGATGCCAAGCTGCGAGCGGAAATTGCCAGTGATGCCATGTTCCAGAAGCTCGTTGCTGGCGCTGAAGTCATCGCTGCGCCGGATCGCGACTACACCGCTAAAGTCGTCGTCAAGGGTCTCGCTCCGGGACGCTGGTACTACTATCGCTTCGTCGCGCCGGATGGCACTCGTAGTGTCGTCGGTCGCACGCGCACCCTTCCGACGGGATCGATCGACAAGTTCGGCATTGGCTTATTCTCATGTGCCAATCTGCCGTTTGGCTGGTTCAATGCGTATGCGCATGCTTGCGAACGCAACGATCTCGATCTCATCGTGCATGTCGGCGATTATCTGTACGAGTATGCGATCGGCACCTACCCTTCGGTTGGCGAGACGCTCGCAGGCCGCGTGATTGAACCGGCGCACGAGATGGTCACGCTCGCTGACTATCGCTTGCGCTACGCGTCGTATCGCCTCGATCCGGATCTGCAGAAGCTGCACCAGAGCTACCCGATGATCCCGCAGTGGGATGATCATGAGCTGACCAACGACGCGTGGGTCGGCGGCGCTGAGAATCACCAGAGCGACAAGGAAGGCGATTGGGAGACGCGCAAAGCAATCGCCGAGCGCGTCTATCGTGAGTGGATGCCGGTGTCCGACGATCGCTTTGGCGCTTATCAGATTGGCGATCTCGCCACACTCTTTAAACTCGAAACGCGGATCAGCGGCCGCAGCGCTCCGCCGGATCTTGAGGCTGCAGTCAAAGATAAGCCCGATCTGGCCAAGGCTTTGATGGATTTCCGAGACGGTGTTTTGCGTGATTCAGCGCGCACCCTGCTCGGTCTGCCGCAGGAAGCGTGGCTCAAAGATCGCCTGACTCAATCGACTAAGGCCGGTACGCGCTGGCAGATCATTTCTCAGCAAATCGTGATGGGAGAAATTGTCGCTCCGCAGCAAGTAGGTCAATGGCTACCGGAAGATGCACCGGAATTTTTGAAGCGTCGTATGGCAGCGGGCCTTGTCGCCGCAAAGCTTGGCCTACCGTACAACTTCGATAGCTGGGGCGGCTTCCCGGCGGCGCGAACGCGCCTGCTGCAAGACTCGCTCGACGCAGGCGCGAACCCGATCGTGCTCGCAGGCGATAGCCACAATGCATGGGCGCAGAATTTGCCTCTCGGCAATACCGCAGCCGGTGTCGAGTTCGCCACGCACTCGGTGACCTCGCCAGGCTTCGAAAGCTATCTGCGACGCGGCGCACCGACTGACGTCGCCGCTGCATTGCGCGCGACCAATCCGAACTTGGCGTTCAGCAACACGCACCAACGGGGCTACACCAGTATTTTGCTGGGCCGTAACGAGGCCGTGGGCCAGTTCCACTTCATGAAGACGATCCGCGAACGTACGACGGAACTTGCCGAGACACGAAGTCTGCGAGTTCGTCACGGCGAGCGACGCTTGATCGAGGGCTGATCACGCCAAAGCAAATGGTTCGAGCCTGATTCAGTCAAATCTGACGGGCGCGAACCTTTCGGTATCATGGCGGGTATGGACGCCCATCTCGTCACCATGCTTTTCGTCGGACTCGTCGTGATCGCCACCGGCCTGCAGCTGTGGCTAACGCGACGACAGATCCGGCACGTTCAACAACATCGCGCCGCAGTTCCGAGCGCATTCAGCGGCTCGATCTCGCTTGAGGCTCATCAGAAGGCGGCGGACTACACCGCTGCCCGTCAAAACTTCAGTCTCGTCCGCCTTGCCTTGTCGCTGCTGATGCTCATCGGCTGGACCCTTCTCGGAGGCCTTGAGACGCTTAATTCTGCGTTGCAACCGTTTGGTATCGCGCTCGGCGGGCTCGGCTATCAGGTCGCGCTCGTATTCGTGTTTTCTTTGATTGGTGGACTCATCGAACTTCCGCTCGACTGGTACAGCCACTTCCGTATCGAACAGCGGTTCGGCTTCAACCGAATGTCGCTTGCGCTATGGCTCACCGATTTGATCAAAAATTTCTTTGTCAGCGTACTGATCGGCCTGCCATTGATCGCGATGGTCCTCTGGTTGATGGGCGCCGCGGGCACCACTTGGTGGCTATGGGCGTGGGGCGCATGGGTCGCTTTCAATCTGCTGTTGATGGTGATCTACCCGGTCTGGATCGCCCCCCTGTTCAATAACTTTCAGCCACTGGAAGACGAAACTCTAAAACAACGCGTGCAGGCGCTGATGCAGCGCTGCGGCTTCGCAGCCGAGGGACTATTCGTCATGGACGGCAGCAAACGCTCCGCCGAATCGAACGCCTACTTCACCGGACTCGGCAAGGCCAAGCGCGTGGTGTTCTACGACACGCTGCTCACACGACTCTCCCACGACGAGCTTGAGGCGGTGCTTGCCCACGAACTGGGGCACTTCCATCATCGCCACTTGCGCAAGAGCCTGATCTCGATTTTCGCGATAACGCTCGCTGGCTTTGCCGCTCTCGGATGGCTGTCGATGCAGCAGGCCTTCTTCGTCGGCCTCGGTGTCACCCCGAACGCCGCGCTGCCGAACGACGCTCTCGCCATCCTGCTGTTCCTGCTCGTCATTCCAACCGTCTCGCCCCTGATCGAACCGGTTTGGAGCGCGGCGTCGAGACGGCATGAGTTCGAGGCCGACGCATACGCCAAGCAGCAGGCGAGTGCCCCTGCCCTGGTTCAGGCCCTGGTGAAACTGACCGAGGACAATGCCGTCACCCTGACCCCGGACCCGGTCTATGTGCGTTTCCACTACTCCCACCCGCCCATGCTGGAGCGGATCGCCGCCCTAGAAAGCTAACCCCCACTATTGACAGCTCGTGCATTTTTATTCATCATTTATGAAATTTTATGCACGCCGACCCCCATCATCCGCACCGCCGTGAGGCCATCCTGCGCATTCTGCGCGGTGCGCGCGTGGGCAAGCAGGACGAACTCGTGCGCCTGCTGCGGGAAGCCGGTCACGATGTCACCCAGTCTTCCGTCAGTCGCGATCTTCGGGAACTGGGCGTACTAAAAGCGGGTGGCCGCTATCTGCCCCCGTCAGAGGAATCGTCCCGTACGCTCGATAACTTCGACACCCTGCGGCAGTTCGTGCGGGGTGTGGCAACGGCAGGCTCGGCCCTGACGGTACTGCGAACGACGATTGGCGCCGCCCAAAGCGTTGCGATTGCCATCGATAAAGCGGCTTGGCCCGAGGTCGTCGGGACCATTTCAGGCGATGACACCATCTTCATTGCCACCGATTCCGGCGAGGCGCAAGTCACCCTCGTGGCACGCCTGCGTAACCTGTTTCGTCTCTAAGGATCCACCATGTCCCAACCGATCGTTCTCGCCTATTCGGGCGGCCTCGACACCTCTTTCCTCGTTCCTTGGCTAAAGGAGGAATATCGGCGTCCGATCATCACCGTCACGGTCGATACGGGCGGCATCGATGCGGCAGCGGCGAAAACCTTGCACGAGCGCGCCTTGGCACTCGGCGCATCCGAACATCACCAGATCGACGCACGCGCCGATTACTTCCAGCAGGTGCTGCGATTTTTGATCATGGGCAAGCATCGCTCACGGATGCACGGCGGCTGGTAACGATCAGGTGCGCTTTGAAGTCGCTCTGCGCACGTTGGCGCCCGAGCTCGAAGTCATCGCACCCGTGCGCGATAAGCACTTCAAACGCCAAGAAGAGCTCGACTTCCTCACGGCACGGCAGCTACCGGTGCCACCGCACGGCGCTGCATACTCGATCAATCGAGGTCTCTGGGGCGTCAGCATCGGCGGGTGCTCTCGAAAGACGCTTTCAGTCAGCCCAAGGCGCCAGCACGCCATGTCCTTCATTTCGAAAAGGGCGTTCCCTGCGGCATCGATGGCCAAAAAATGACGGCTGTCGAAGTCATCGAACGCCTTGAACAGCTGGCTGGCCCCTTCGGAATCGGTCGCGGCATTCACTTGGGTGACACCATCATCGGCACCAAGGGTCGCGTCGCCTTCGAGGCGCCTGCCGCCGAAGTTTTACTCAACGCGCATCGCGAGCTCGAAAAACTCGTGCTGAAATGCTGGCAGGTCCATACGGCGATTGGGTACACGAAGGTCAGCTGCTTGATCCAGTCTGCCGTGATATCGAGGCGCTTTTCCTGCAGTCGCAGGAACGCGTCACGGGCGTTGTGAACGTGTTATTCCGCCCCGGGTCGCTCTTCATTGAGGGCGTCGATTCGCCCTACTCGTTGATGGCGGCTTCAAAAGGCGTCTATGGCGAGGCCACCGGCGAATGGACTGCGGCCGATGCGCTCGGTTTCTCGCGCATCGTGGGCCTTACGGGTGTATTTCATCGTCGAGCCGGCGAACGTGCGGCTGCAGGGGAGTCAAAGTAAATGCGAACGATCGTCGTCGACAAGGTGGCTTCAGTCACTCAAGCTTGTGGTCTCGGCCACGAGTTACGCATCGCCACCGAACCTGCCCTCCGAGGAGGGCATCGTGGTCGTGGTGGAAATCCTCTCGAGCAAAGCCAACTACAACACGCTCGAGTTGACGAGCGGTCGCATGGCCAAAGTCAACAAAGGCGATATCGTCGTGGGAGCACTCGGGCATCGCAAGGCGTTGTTCGGTTTCTCGGGACACGTGCCCGAAACGCTCAAAGCCGGCGATGTGATCCAGATGCTCAACATCGGCGGTGTGCTCGGAATCTGCGACTCGGCCAATCCCGATAAAGGCAAACCCTTCGACTGCAAAGTGCTCGGTGTCGTGCTCACCTTCCCTTATCTCGGCGAACGTATCGGTGTGCCGGCGCGCGCGGGCTATCGCAAGCTCGATCTGAACGCGCCGCTCGAGACTCACGGCGTGCCAGTCGTCGCGCTGGCGGGAACTTGCATGGAAGCAGGCAAGACCGCAGCGGCGTGCCAAATGGTCAGTCGTATGCGTCATCGGGGTCTGACGGTCGATGTATTCAAAGCAACCGGCGTGTCACTGCGTCGCGACATCCTGGCGATGGAAGATGCCGGCGCTCGCAACTCGATGATCTTTACCGACCTAGGCATCATCACCACCACGCGTGCCGTAGGTCCTGCGCTCACGCGTACGATGATCACGGATATCTCGGCGAAGAAGCCGGATGTCATCGTCTTCGAACTCGGCGATGGCATCCTCGGCACTTACGGTGTCGACTCGATCCTCGAGTGCGACGATATCCGCAAGGCGCTCACAGGCGTTGTGCTGTCGGCCAACGATCCGGTCGCAGCCTGGGGTGGGGTGAAGCTATTACGAGAGCGCTTCGGTATCGAGCCTTGCGCCGTAACGGGCCCCGCAACCGACAATGCCGTCGGTGTCGAAATCATTCGCGATCAAATGAAAGTGCCCGCATACAACGCGTTAAGCGATGGCGCGGCGCTAGGTGACTGCGTGATCTCGGCCATCGGCCTCGATGCGAAATTTCCAGTAGCGGCGGCCAATTAATGAAGGTCCCTGCGCTCATTCTGGGTGGAACAGGTTACGTAGCGGGTGAGCTGCTGCGTTTGCTCGTTGCGCATCCGGATCTCGAGATCGCCGGCATTCTCTCCGACTCTCAACCTGGCGAGTTGGTTGCTAACGCGTTCCCGCATCTCGCGCCAGCGCTTGGCAAGCTCACGTTCTGTTCGGAAGCCGAGATGACGACTCTGGTCAGCACGCTGCCGACATCCGCCTTGTTCTCGGCAGCACCGCACGGCGTCAGCGCCGCGTTGATCGATCGCTTACTCAAGGCCGCCGAAACTGCGGGAACCGCGCCGCGCGTGGTCGATATCTCAGCGGACTATCGCTACAACACGGCCGAGGCTTACGCCGCCGTCTATCATCATGATCACGGGGCGCCGGCGCGAATCAAAGATTTTGTCTGCGCAGTACCTGAACACCTTCGTACACAGCCGGCTAAACACGTGGCGCATCCCGGTTGCTTTGCGACGGCCACGCTGCTCGCATCGGTCCCGCTACTTGCAGCGAAGCTAGTCTCGCCCACGCTCTTCGTGAGTGGCATCACCGGCAGTACGGGCTCAGGGAGAAAGCCTGTCGACGGCACCCATCACCCGGTCCGTCACAGCGACCTTTATTCGTACAACGCCCTCTCGCATCGGCACATTCCGGAAATCACGGCTTGCGCCAAAGCAGCAAGTGGCATCGAGGCCGATTTTGCGTTCGTGCCACACTCAGGTCCGATCGCCCGAGGCATTCACGTGACGGTGCAAGCAACGCTGGCACCGGGTGTTGCCATTACGACAACCGAGCTTCGCGACAAGTTGCGCGCGTTCTATGCGCACTCCCCTTTCGTGAGAGTGCTTGAGTCGGCGCCGCGCATCAAAGACGTCGTCGCGAGTAACTATGCCAACCTGTCTGCAACCAGCAACGGTCGTACCATCGCCGTGATGTGTGTGGTCGACAATCTCAACAAAGGTGCCGCCGGTGGCGCCGTACAGTGGATGAATCGCTTGTTCGGTCTTCCTGAGCATAGCGGCTTGACTGCCGTGGCACCGGGCTGGACCTAAGCTTTTTCCGACGAATTCGACAAGGACACCTTCCATGAACCCCGCCGATCATCTCGCGCCTGTATTCGCGCAATACCCCATCGAAGTCGTCGATGCCGAGGGTGTCTGGCTGCATACGCGTGATGGTCGTCGCATTCTCGATTTATACGGTGGGCACGCAGTCGCTGCACTCGGCTACAAGCACCCCGGTTGGACGCGCGCCATCACGAAGCAGGCAGAGCTGTGCAACTTTCAAAGTAATGCCGTGCCTATGGATGTGCGAGTCCGCGCCGCCACCAAGCTCACCAAATTCGCAGGCGGTCATTTCGACAGTGTTTTCTTCGTCAACTCCGGCGCTGAAGCCAACGAAAATGCGCTGCGCATGGCGTTCAAGATGACACGACGACCTAATGTCGTGGCCGTTGAAGGCGCCTTCCATGGTCGCACGGCAGCCGCCGGTGCAGTCACTTGGGGCGCCGACAAGAAATGGTACGAATTCCCGCGAACGCCTTTTGGTGTCTCCTACATACCACGTGGTGACATCGCAGCGATTAGCCAACTCGTCACGCGTGACACGGCTGCTGTGATTGTCGAGCCCGTACAGGGCGTCGGCGGCGCCTTCGATATGGGGGCCGAATTCCTAGACGCACTGCGCCAACGCTGTACGCTCATGGGCGCACAGCTGATCTTCGACGAAGTACAAATCGGTGTCGGCCGTAGTGGTTGGGCGTTCGCCGCCAACATGTATCGCGTAATGCCCGACATGATCACGACCGCCAAGGCTCTCGGCAACGGGTTTCCGTGCGGTGCGCTTTTGATGTCCCCACCGGTGACGGAATCTTTGAAGCTCGAAGGCCTCGGTACCACCTTCGGTGGTGGCCCGATGGCCTGCGCTGCAATCGAGGCCGTGGTCGACGCCATCGAAACAGAAGATCTCCTCGCAAACGTGCGGCAAGTGTCGCGCTACCTACGCGAGACATGTACGGTGGGTCCTGTCGTCGGACATCAAGGCGCCGGGTTCCTGCACGGGTTGCGACTGGATCGAGCGGCCAAAGATGTTCAATCTGCGCTACTAGCGAGAGATATCCTCGCTGGCACCAGCGCTGATCCGCAGGTGTTGCGTCTGCTACCGCCGTACACATTAAAAACCGAGCACGTGGATCTCCTGCGCGCTGCGTTGGAGGATTTATGAATCGTTTCCTCGATCTAGCGGATTTCAGCCGCGAGGAAGTACTCGATCTGATCGCGCTGGCACAACATCTCGAGAAGCACCCCGAGCCGCAGGCGCTCGCCGGCAAGATACTGGGCTTGGTGTTCTTCAATCCGTCGTTACGTACGTTGTCGTCATTCCAAGTGGGGATGATGCGTCTCGGTGGTTCGTCATTCGTCATCACTCCGGGTCAAGGCACGTGGCAACTTGAAACGCGCACCGGCGCCGTCATGAACGGCGGTGCAGCAGAACACGTGCGCGAAGGGCTGCCTGTGCTCGCCTCCTATGCCGACGCACTCGGAATTCGCGCCTTCGCCGAGGGCAAAGATTTACAGCACGATCTCGCCGAGACCACGTTCAACGCAATGGCATCGGTGGTGCGAAAGCCGTTGATCAATCTCGAGTCGGCCATCAATCATCCCTGTCAGGCGCTTGCCGACTGGAAGACGCTCGAAGATCGAAAAGTCCCGCAGCGTGCGAAGTTCGTGCTGTCGTGGGCGAATCATCCGCGCGTCACCCCGCTTGCCGTGCCGGCAGCCACCGTGCACATGGCGGCACAACGCGGCATGGAAGTTGTCGTGTTGCGCCCGGAAGGCTACGCGCTGCCGTCACAGATCATGGACACAGCGCGCGCCGCTGCGGCTGCCTCGGGCGGCTCGGTCACCGAAACCACCGATCGTGTCAGCGCCATGCAAGGCGCGCACGTGCTCTACGCCAAAGAATGGGGCTCGACTGCGCATTATGGTGATGCAGTCGCCGATGCCGCGCTGCGCGCCAACCTCAGCGACTGGTGCGTGCGCGAATCGTGGTTCGATACCGCTGCGGCAGACTGCAAGTTCATGCACTGCCTGCCGGTGCGACGCAACGTCGCTGTTGCCGATGACATTCTCGACGGCCCGCGCAGCATCGTGCTGCAAGAAGCCTACAACCGTTTGCCCGCCCAAATGGCGGTGTTACATCGACTGCTTTCGACTGGAGTATCTCAACGATGATCATGCATCGCCCCGACCCCTCGGCCGTGATTCGTGCCCTGCGTGGTGCAGCGCCTTACATCCGCCTGTTCAAGGGCAAGACTTTCGTCGTGAAAGCGGGCGGCGGCGTATTCGGTGATCCGCAGGCAACGCGTAACATCATTGAGCAGATCGCGATTCTGCACTCACTCGGCGTACGCGTCGTATTCGTACACGGTGGCGGCCCGCAGTTAACTGAGGTGACCGAAAAACTCGGCGTGCCCACGCAGATGATCGAGGGCCGTCGCGTGACGGACGAACGTTCCATCGATGCAACGGCGATGGTACTGAGCGGCCTCATCAACACCCGTATCCTCGCCACCTGTCGCGAACTCGACGTACCGGCGATCGGTATCAGCGGCGTGGACGCCGGCCTCATCCAGGCGCACAAACGCGCACCGGTGAAACTGCAGAGTAGCGACGCCACCGTCGATTACGGTTTCGTCGGTGATATCGACTACATCGATACCGATGTCATCCGCAAATTACTCGACAACGGCTTGATGCCGGTGATCTCGCCGCTCTCGAGCGATGGCTCGGGCACGCTGCTCAACATCAATGCGGATACCGTGGCTGCTGCCATTGGCGCCGCCCTCGGTGCCGAGAAGCTCGTGCTGTGCACTGGGGCACCCGGCATCCTCGAGCGTGTCGAGGATCCGACTTCCGTCATCTCGTATACGGACCTCGCCGGTCTCAAGCGCCTCAAAGACGAGAAGCGTATCGTCGATGGCATGCTGCCAAAGGCGAAGGCGATCGAGTCGGCGATCCAGGGTGGTGTGCAGCGTGTACACGTCATTTCGTACAAAGCGGCGGATGCGATCTTGGCCGAAGTCTTTACCAACGAGGGCACCGGCACGCTCGTCGTCGCCGATATCGGCAAACTTGCGCCTGCGGAGCTCGCCGCTGCACACTCGGCTCGCGCATGACACGACTTTGGGACAAGGGCGCACCGCTCGATGAGCGCGTGCTGCAGTACACAGCGGGAGAGGATCACGCTCTCGATGAGCGCCTTGTTCCCTACGACGCACGTGCCTCGATCGCCCATGCCCAGATGCTGCACGCACAGGGGCTGCTCTCGGCTGAAGATTGTGAAGCCATCGAGAGTGGCCTCGAATCATTGATCGCCTCGCATGCCAAAGGCGATTGGCATATCGAGCTCGCGGATGAGGACGGTCAGACGGCGCTCGAAAAACGTTTGACGGCACTCATCGGTGCTGCTGGCGGACGAGTGCATTTAGGTCGCTCGCGTAACGACCAAGTTCTCACCGCGCTACGACTGTATCTGCGCGATGCGACAACGCAACTCGCTGAAGGCGCGGAAGCCGTGGCGCTCGCCTTGTCACGACTCGCCGCTCGCGAGGGCGATCTCGAACTGCCGGGCTATACCCACATGCAGCAGGCGATGCCGAGTTCAGTGACACTGTGGGCGGGCGGCTTTGCAGCAGAGCTACGCGACGATGCGGCAGGCTTGCGTGCCGTGCAGCGGCGCCTCGGCAAGAATCCGCTCGGCTCTGCAGCGGGCTACGGCACGCCGGGCTTACCACTCGATCGCGATGCCACCACTCGAGCGCTCGACTTCGAGTCGGTACACGAACCGGTGACGGCGGTGCAGCTCTCGCGCGGCAAGGCCGAATCGCAACTGTTGTTCGAGATCGCCCTGCTGATGCAAGACCTAGGGCGATTCGCGGCAGATGTCTGCCTCTATTACACCCAAGAATTCGCCTTCCTCGAACTGCCGGATGAGTTCACGACGGGCTCGTCGATCATGCCGCAGAAACGTAACCCCGATGTTTTCGAGTTGCTACGAGGCAGAACAGCCACGGCGCATGGCTGTCTCATTGAAGCGCTCGGTATTTTTGCGAAATTACCCTCGGGCTATCAGCGTGATCTGCAGTTACTGAAGCTGCCGCTGTTCCGCGGCATCGACCTCGCACTTGCGAGCACGGCCATACTGCCGCCCGCGATCGACGCGATGCGCTTCAAACGCGAGAACATCGATCTCGACCCCGCCATCCACGCCGCAGAACGTGCCAATCAACTGGTCGTGAACGAGGGCATCCCGTTCCGTGAAGCCTATCGCCGTATCGGCGCCGAGCTACGAGCCAACAAGGTGAGCGAAACATGAGCGGACTCCCGGTACCTTGGCGCGCCGATCTGACGCTTGAGGGACTCAACTCATACGCCAAAGGCACGATGGTCGAAGGGCTCGGCATCGTCTTCACGGAAATCGGCCCTAATTTCCTGCGCGGCACGATGCCCGTGGATGAACGCAGCTGTCAGCCCATGGGTGTGTTGCATGGCGGTGCATCAGTTGCTTTTGCCGAGACGCTCGCGAGCACGGCCTCGAACGCCACCATGGATGATGCGCATCGCGTGCTCGGGCAAGAGATCAACGCGAACCATTTGCGTCCGGTCCCGAAAGGCGAGCGAATCACGGGCACAACCTACTTGCTGCATGCGGGTGCACGCAGTCAAGTTTGGTCCATCGAAATCCATAACGATCGCGGACAACTCGTCTGCATCTCCCGCATCACCATGGCCGTGATCAATCGCCGATGAACGACTTCGCGCGCACACCAGACCCGTCGCTCGTCACCTATACGCACGTGATCTACGGCCTGCATGGGCTATCGGTGCTGATCGGGATCACGGGTGCCGCAACGATCGTCGGTAGCTTTATTTTTGGTTTGCCCTCGATCATTGCCGTCGTGATGAACTATGTGCGTCGCAGCGAGGCTCGCGAGACTTGGCTCGAAAGTCACTTCCGCTGGCAGATACGCACGTTCTGGTGGGCGTTCTTCACCAGCGTCATCGTGCTGGTGCTCTCGGCGCCGCTGATGCTGATCCTCGTCGGGTTCGCCACCGCCGCACTCGGATTCTTGGTCATCGGCGTCTGGGTGTTGTATCGCGTGCTGCGCGGTTGGCTCGCGCTGCGAGATGGGCGGATCGTGCCGCGATGAACTCCCGACTGATCGCCGTGGCCTGTCTGATCGTGAGTCTTTGCCTTGCCGGCTGCGGTCAAACTGGCCCCTTGTATCTCCCTGACGACGACGCGAAAGTCGTCATCAAGCCGGCCTCCGATCCCTCACCCGAATAACGGGATGACGTTGACCCCTCGGTTTTCCGCAGGCGCGCGAATCGGTCGCTTTTCCTATGATGCTCGTCATCATGGTCCTGGCGAACAACACGACTCCTTCACGACACTTTAAAAACAGCTGCTGCGGCGGCAACACCATCAGTCACACCGCGGATGCCCCACGTCGCGCTTGGCTCGCGCTCGCCGTCATGTTGGTTGTCGTATTGCGATCAAGTCTCATTTGCCATACGCCTGTCATTTCATCAGAGACTGCAATCGAGGCGCTGATTGCGGGTAGTTATTGCAGCACAAGCGGTAACGCGCCGGCTCCAGCGCCCAGTGGGGAGAACAGCAACGATCACGTGAGCTGCTTGCACTGCGCAACCCGTCGTCGCATCACCACGAGTTCCGCTGGCGAATCGGTATAATGGAGTCAGTTGATATCCCCCCAGACGAAAAGGAATTTGCCATGACTGACAAACTGACCCGTCGCCAAGTGATCGGCGCCAGCGTCCTTGGTCTTTCTGCGATTGGTGTTGCCGTCGAAACCGCGCAAGCTCAAGCCAAACTGCCGCTTTTGAAAGTCGACGAACCCGCAGCCAAAGCGCTGGGCTACATCGAAGATGCCAAGAAAGTCGACGCCAAAGCCAACCCGAATTACAAGCCGGGTCAGATCTGCGGTAACTGCCTGCAGTGGGGCGAGAAGGATCGCAAAGCTGCCGAAGGCAAATGCAATCTCTTCCCGGGCAAGCTCGTGAAGAATGCAGGCTGGTGCAAGGTCTACGTGAAGGCCCCTGGCGTCGCCTGATTCTTTGATCGTCATTCATTGATCAGCCGGACGGTATTCAACCACCGTCCGGCTTTGATCAAAAAACCGTCGTGAATAAGGTCGACCTCGTACTCATCGACGGCTCTTCGTATCTCTATCGGGCTTTCCACGCCCTTCCGCCTTTCACCAACTCCCAAGGCGAACCGACCGGCGCCGTGCTCGGCGTGGTCAATATGTTGCTCAAGTTCTTGCGTGACTACGAAGCCACGCAGTTCGCCGTCGTTTTCGATGCACCCGGCAAAACTTTTCGCGATGAGCTGTTTGCCGAATACAAGGCGCACCGACCACCAATGCCAGACGATCTGCGGGCTCAGGTGCAACCACTGCTCGATACGGTCGACGCATTGGGGCTGCCGCTGCTACGCATCGGTGGCGTCGAAGCGGATGATGTCATCGGCACTCTCGCTCAGCGCGCGGCCGCAGCAGGCCAACGAGTACTGATCTCCACGGGCGACAAAGATATGTGCCAGCTCGTCAGCGAGCACATCACGCTCATCAATACGATGTCGGGAAGCATCTACGATCGCGATGGTGTGAAAGCTAAGTTCGATGTGTGGCCCGAGCAGATCATCGACTACCTCGCACTCGTCGGTGACACCTCAGACAACATCCCGGGCATCGATAAGGTAGGCCCTAAAACGGCCGCAAAGTGGCTCGGCCAATATCAAACGCTCGATAACCTCGTTGCACACGCTGATGAGGTCAGCGGCAAGGTCGGCGAGAATCTACGTGCCGGACTCGCCACACTCGAGTTGTCGCGCCAACTGGCGACCATCCGCTGCGATCTCGACTTGCCAATCGAAGCGAACAACCTCACACGTCGTGCTGCCGACGACGCGCGTTTGCGCGAGATTTATACGCGCATGGAATTCCGTGCGTTATTACGCAGCGTGGGTGGCGATGCCGCGAGCGGCGAAAGCTCAACGAAAGTGGACGCCTCAAGCCCGTCAGTCGGAACACCGTCGATCGGCTCTCACGATCTCGAGCGGGACCCTCGCATTACCGAGGCCCCGCGACTCTACGAAACCATACTCGATATGGAGCAACTTGATCGCTGGCTCGACGCACTTCAGAAAGCGAACTTGTTCGCCTTTGATACGGAAACGACGAGTCTCGACTATCGTGAAGCGCAGATCGTCGGCGTCTCATTCTGCATCGAGCCGGGCAAAGCTGCTTACGTTCCGCTCACCCATGATTACGTCGGCGCGCCGGTACAACTCGATCGGGATACGGTCCTCGCGCGCTTGCGCCCGCTGCTGGAGAGCGAACAGCACGCCAAGCTCGGACACCATCTCAAATACGATGCGCACGTGCTCGCTAACCACGGCATCGAACTGCGCGGCATGGCTTTCGACTCGATGCTCGAGTCATATGTCTGGAACAGTGTGGCGACACGACACGATATGGATTCTGCTGCAGAGAATTATCTCGGCATCAAAACCATCCATTACGAAGACGTCGCCGGCAAGGGAGCCAAGCAGATCCCTTTCAGCCAGGTTTCGATCGAACGCGCTGCAGAGTACGCAGCCGAAGATGCCGACATCACGCTGCGATTGCATCGCACCTTGTGGCCAGCGATCGATCACGAACCGTTGCTCAAAAAACTGTATGAGGAGTTCGAGCAGCCTCTCGTTGCCGTGTTGCAACGCATGGAGCGTTATGGTGTTCTGATTGATCGCGATATGTTGCGCGTACAGAGTAGTGAGCTTGCGCAGCGTGCTGCCGAGTTGCAGGCGGCGGCGCACCAAGAAGCCGGTGTGGAATTCAACGTCGACTCGCCGAAGCAGCTTCAGCAAATTCTGTTCGAGAAAATGCAAATCCCGGTGCTGCGAAAAACACCGACCGGTCAGCCGTCAACCGCAGAGGACGTGCTCGAAGAATTGGCGGAATCGCATAAGCTGCCGCAGTTGATCCTCGACTATCGCAGCATCGCCAAATTGCGCAGCACTTACACCGAAAAACTGCCGCTGCAGGCTGATCCGAAGACGGGTCGCATTCACACTTCATATCATCAAGCGGTTGCACAAACAGGTCGACTCTCATCGACGGACCCCAATCTTCAGAACATTCCGATTCGCACACCGGAAGGTCGGCGTATCCGCCAAGCCTTCATCGCACCGCAGGGATCGCTGCTGCTCGCAGCGGATTACTCGCAGATCGAATTGCGCATCATGGCCCACTTGTCAGGCGATGTCGGTTTGCTCGCGGCGTTTGCTGCCGATCGCGACGTACACCAGGCAACGGCAGCCGAAGTATTCGACGTGCCACTCGAGAACGTCACGCCTGATCAGAGACGCTCAGCCAAGGCCATCAACTTCGGCTTGATCTATGGCATGTCGGCCTTTGGGCTTGCTCGACAACTTGGCATCGATCGCGGCTCGGCACAGCGCTACGTCGATCTGTACTTCGCCCGCTATCCGGGTGTGAAGGCCTACATGGATCGCACTCGCGAACAGGCGCGCGAACTCGGGTTTGTCGAAACCGTGTTTGGACGCCGCCTGTATCTACCCGATATCCGCTCGCGAAATCGCGCCATGCAACAATACGCCGAGCGCAGCGCGATCAATGCACCGATGCAAGGAACTGCGGCCGATCTCATCAAACTCGCCATGATCGCGGTCGATCGTTGGTGCCGTGATGAATCCGACGGAACTGCCAAACTGATCATGCAAGTTCACGACGAGCTCGTGCTCGAAGTGGCCGAGATGGCAATCGAGCGGGTCCGCGAGGCCGTTCGGACGGCCATGGTCGCGGCCGGCGGCGATGCCCTGAAAGTGCCGCTCAAAGTGGACGTCGGCGTCGGCCGAAACTGGGACGAAGCCCACTAAAGCCTGTGGCGGGTCAGCCACAGCGTGACGGATAAACCACGACCCAAGGCACTGATCGATAACGATATTTTTATCGTTTATGACGGAACTATTTCGGCTACCGCGCAGTCTGACTAAGCGAACGTTCCACGTTCCCCGCTTCTACCCTCCCTGAGCGGGTCCCGGCCTCTAGACCTGTGCCGGGTTATGTCTGCCCCCGGCAGCCCTATGGGCCGTCGGGGGTCTTTTTATTCCGCTCCCACAGCGCTGCCAGGGCAGTTTGGGCCTCCTTAACGCCGAGTCCGGAGTGGGCCGAGAACACCTGCACGCTTGCGAGGCTACCAAGTTGCGCGCGGGAGTCTTTCAAGACCGCCGCCCGCTCCGCTTGGTTCAATTTGTCGGCCTTGGATAGCAGCACATGGACGCCGCGCCGCGTAGGGTCCGCCCATTCGATAGTTCGCGCTCGCAAGGCGTCAATTAGCGGCACCCACTTGCGCCGCTCATCCGGTCGCACGGCTGCGTAGCCATAACCCGGCAAATCCACGATGCGGTGACTTTCCTCGAGCTCGAAGTAATTGAGCAGCCGAGTTTGCCCCGGCGTCTTGCTGGTTCGGGCTAACGCCTTACGCTCGGCGATGGCATTGATTGCACTGGATTTGCCTGCATTCGATCGCCCGGCAATCGCCACCTCGGCACCCGCGTCCGGCGGAAACTGCACCGGTGCAGCGACACTCAACAAGAACTCCACATGAGGAAAACGCGACACGGAAACCGCCTGCCCGATAAGGCATCTGAAACGGGTGGTAGTGTAAACTCCCCCACTCGAATTAGACCGTCCGGAGCCGTCCGAACATGTTCACCGTCAACTCCAGCATCCGCCTGATCGCCGCTCTTGCCGTGGCGACCCTCTGCTCGCCCGCCGTCGAGGCCAGCGGCAATCCCGAAGCGGGTGCCACCAAAGCTGCCGTTTGCACGGCCTGCCATGGCCCGAATGGCAATAGCGTCAACCCAGAATGGCCTAACTTGGCCGGCCAGAGTGCGGCCTACGTCACCGAGCAGCTCACCATTTTCCGCGCCGGCCATCGCAACAATGCGGTGATGTGGCCGATGGCGATCGCGCTGACCGATGAGGACATTGCCGATCTCGCCGCCTACTTCGCGCGCCAAACACCCAATGGCCTCGAAGCCGACGCGGCGACGTACAAAGCCGGCGAAGCGCTGTACCGCGGGGGTGATCGCACGCGCAACATTCCTTCCTGCAGCGCCTGTCATGGACCGGTGGGTCTCGGTGCGACGAGCGCCGCCTACCCCGCTTTGCGCGCGCAGCACTCGGTCTACACCGTCAAACAATTGCTCGACTACCAGAACGAACAACGCTATCGCGATGTGAATACTGGGGAACCTACCAAGTCACGTAATGGTCACATGATGGCGACGATCGCTAAACGACTGACCGAAGAAGATATGCGTAACCTCGCCAGCTACATCCAAGGTCTACGCTGATCGAATTGCATCGGAGAACACTCGATGATCACGCGCGCGCGTTTCTTGTCTTTATTGTTGGCCGTTGCCGCCGTTGTTTCGACGCCGGTACTCGCTCAACAGAATCTGCCTGCGGGCAAATGGCAAGCAGGGCGCAACTACCGTGTGGTGTCGCCGCCGCAGGCGACCTCGGTCGGTGCCGATAAAGTCGAAGTCATCGAAATCTTTTGGTACGGATGCGGTGCTTGCTTCGTACTCGATCCGTACCTCGAAACCTGGAAGAAGTCGAAACCGGCACATGTCGAGTTCATTCGCGTTCCAGTCACGTGGAACGCGGGCGCAAAACTACACGCTCGTCTCTACTACACCCTGCAAGCCTTGAAGCAAGACGAGCGTTTGCACACCAAGGTGTTCGACACCATCCACCGAGGCGGCAACGGCCTGCTCGGTCGTGACGAAGCCTCGACGCTGCCGGTGATGCTGGCGTGGGCCAAGCAGAACGGCATCGAAGAAAAAGCCTTCACCGACGCTTGGAATTCAATGTGGGTGAACACCCGTCTGCGGCAAGCTGATGAGACCGTTCGCCGCTACCGCGCCGAAGGTACGCCTTTCATGGTGATCAACGGCAAGTACACGACTGACGTGGGCTCTGCCGGCGGCATCCCGCAGATGCTGAACTTGATCAACGATCTCGCGAACGCCGAGAAGCGTCGCTGAACACGCTGCGCGCGGATCGAACCCGGCGCGCATGATCCACTATTTCTTTCTCGATGCCACGGGACTTCACTCCCGCGGAGTTGACGCGCCTGCTTCAGCGACGACGCCGCTGTGGTTCGATCTGCTGAACCCCACTGCTGACGAGATCGGCGGCGTCGAACGCCAGCTCGGCATCAGTATTCCGACGCGTGATGAAATGCGCGAAATCGAGAGCTCGAATCGACTCTACGAAGACGAAGGCTCGCTCTATATGACAGCGACCGTCGTCACGAAACTCGATACCGAGCGCCCGGAGAATACGCAGGTCACCTATATTTTGGCTGGCGATGCGCTCGTGACCGTGCGCTATGCCGATCCGTTGCCGTTCCGGCGTTTCATCGCGTATGCCGAGAAACATCCTCATGCCTGCAGCAATGCCGCAGCCGTCCTCGCGGGATTGCTGGAGTTTAAAGTCAATCGTATTGCCGATGTGCTTGAAAGAACGAGTGACGATATCGATCACCTCTCTCAACACATCTTCACGCCCTTAAGTGGTGGTACCCGTCGCCGAGACATCGACTATCGGCAAATTCTCGAACGCGTTGGCCGCATTGGCGATCTGAACTCAAAGGCACGTGAAACGCTCGGGAGCCTCGGACGCCTACTTGTTTTCCTGCTGCAAGCCAGCCAGCCCCACATTGGCAGTGACGTGCGTAGCCGCCTCAAGACCTCGACGCGCGATATCGAACAAATGAGTGGCCACGCCTCTTTCTTGGGCGACAAAGTGCAGTTCATGCTCGATGCCACACTCGGCATGATCAACATCGATCAAAACAACATCCTGAAGATTTTCTCGGTAGCCACCGTCGTGCTGCTACCACCGTCGGTCATCGGCGCCGTCTTTGGCATGAACTTCAGCCACATCCCCGCCGCGCAGCATGCGTTCGGGTTCTGGGCCGCCATCGGCGCGATGGTCATCTCGGCCGTGGGGCCCTATCTCTTTTTCAAACGTCGCGGCTGGCTCTAGCGCAACTCTCGCAGCAAGACGTCTGCTAATACCGATGGGTAGTAGTCGAGCTTGGATTTCTTTGCCTGCTCCACTAGCGCACGCAGAGTCGCGCGATCTTGAGGCGTCTTGCAAGAAGCAAAGCTGCCATCGAGGACATAGACCGGATAGCCGAGCTGACCCGCATGCCGGCCATAAATGGCTGATTCGTAGATCAGTTCAGCCGCTCGGCAAACATCCTTGGGTGATTGATACGCACCAGACAGGTAGAGATAGCCCGTCACAAACAAGGCTTGCGGATATTTTTGCGCTGCCGAAGATTCGATATAGGGCAATGCATCCTTGACCTGCCCCGCATATGTCATAGCGCGCGCGAGTTGGTAGTTCAACCGTGGATTAGTGGGGTCCTTCACCAGATCTTGGCGGCAGGCGGCAATCGCCGCTGGCAGATCCATCTCTCGGGTTTCGACACCACGGGCAACTCTCAAGGGGTCATCGGGATGAGCGGCCACGCGATCGCAATCCGTTATCGTCTGCGAGTATTTCTCCTTATCGAAATTTTTGAACTCGACGGCGCCAGCGAGTGACACCAAAGACATCATCAGCGCGATAGCGGCATGCTTGAACATCACGACCCCCTTGTGCGATTTGTCACAGGACTTTTTCGACACGATAGCGGATGATCGCCCACATGCCCAGTCTCTCTCGTCCAGTTTGGTTGGCCGTGATCGGCGTCGTCTCTGCGGCATTTTTTCTATACTCGACGGCGCTGGACAAACCCTCGGTTCGGCTCGTCACCAAAATCGTGCCAGTGCTTTGCTTAGCCCTTTGGTTGCTACCTCGCCGAAATGCGAATGCGCGCTGGATCACGATGGGCTTGTTGCTCTCGGCCATCGGTGATTTTTGTCTCGAGTGGGCAAACTCCTGGTTCTTGGCAGGGCTGATTGCCTTCTTACTCGCTCACCTTGCCTACATCACCGCTTATGTCCGCCTCGTTCGTCGCGCCCGATTGATCTTGTTAGTGCCGGTTGCCGCCTTCGGCATCGCCAGCTTTCGGGTGCTCGAACCCTCGCTCGGCGACATGACAATTCCGGTTGCGCTCTACACGACCGTCATCTGTTGCATGCTTTGGCGAGCCTGGGCGTTGATCGGTGAACGTCCAAACCAGTCACGAAAAGCCTGGTCAGCAGCGTTCGGTGCAACGAGTTTTGCACTGAGCGATACGTTGGTCGCCTGGAATCGATTCGTCGAACCATCGACCACACTCGCGCTGTTACTCATGCTGCTGTACTGGGGCGGTCAGTGGGCTATCGCTGCATCCGCTTCCGATGATTCGCCGGATATAATGTCGGCCGGGCGCCCGTAGCTCAGCTGGATAGAGTACTGCCCTCCGAAGGCAGGGGTCGTGAGTTCGAATCTCGCCGGGCGCGCCAAACTCCGACACTCAACCGGCATTCGCGCGGCAGTCCGCAAAGATGGCGAGCTCCCGTCGTTTTACCGTGGACTGAATCCCCAGAAGATCGAGCAGCATATTGTCATAGCCATTGACGACTTCAGCGACAGAAAAGTTTTTGCGGGTCGCTAGACCCTCGATGCGCACTGGTCCGGCTTCTTGAATTACGCCTAATCAGAAGTCGAGGATGACATCGACACGACTGATGTACCGCGCAACTGGCACTAGCAGCATGTGCTACCGCTGGGATTGCTATGGTGCAGTGGCCGAACCCGATCGTGGCTGCCGAGATATCTCAACGTCGGCGCCGTATGGAGCCTGCCTTAAACACGATGACTGTTTGATAGCGCACAGAAGTCCAGTATCGTGACGTTATGCGCGCATGGTACTCGATCATTGTCGTTTCCTTGGCCGGATTGCTCGTCAGCTGTGGCGGCGGTGGCGGCCCGCCGCCAGCGCCGACCGTCACCTTCTCGGCGGCGATAGCAGACGCTCGCATTGGCGCCACCGTCACTCTGACCTGGTCGTCCACCAATGCTGACAACTGCACGGCTGCAGGCGATTGGACAGGCTCCCTCGCCAGCTCGGGAAATCAGTCCGTCAATATCACCAAAGAATTATCGAATTTTTCTCTGACATGTACCGGTCGCGGTGGCAGCGCCAACGGCAGTGCAGCGGTCACCGGATGGAATGCGCCAACTTTATCGCTGACGGCATCAGATTCAGACCTTCTCGCCGGTAATACCGCCAAGATTGATTGGGCGGCTGCAAACATCAAAAATTGTCGTGGTACGGCGGGCTTTCCGGAAGCGCTCGCGACCGCCGGCACTTTGACCACGCCAGCATTGACGCAGACCGTGACCTACTCACTCGAGTGCTCTAACCCCGCATATCCGGCCGTCAACTCCAGCGTGACGATTGTCGTCGCAGACACGTTCGAACTGGTTGTCACCGCCAAATACGAACGCCCGGGGCCAAGCAAGGTTAATTCAGTGGGTCGCCTCGAAGCGGATATGGATAACCCGGTTACTACCGGAATTCGTAACGTTTATATCGAGCTTCAGGACGGCGCCGGCAACAAAGTGGCCGGAACGCATGCGTCTGAGGCTGGTAGCGTACGTTTCACCGGTCTCGATCCGAAGAAAAAATATACTCCGGTCATCAAGTCGGTTGGCAAGAACAGCAGTGGTTTCGAGATTCACGTGCTCGACAACATGCGCCCGGTATCGACCGTGGCCAGCACGATTCGAACGCGCTATGAGCCCTATCTCAACCGGGCTGCCGAATACACCCCTGATCCCAAGCGACTCAAGCAGGCGACGGAACTGACCGCAAAACTGGGGTGGGACTCCGCACTCAAAATTCTACGAGATGATCAGCGCATCTCCGCACCTTACATCGTTCTCGCCGATGCGATGGAGCAGCAAGCATACGTCGCTCAAAACGGCGCGGTGAATTCGGTCGATAGCATCTCGATCCTTTGGAGCGCACAAAACAAAGGTGGCTCGACCGAGGACAACAACTACGATCGTGGCTTCGTACGCAGCTCGGGCGCTTTTTATTCTCGTAGTGCCATCACGATCGCTGCGGACGGGCGGGTTAACAGCGGCGGTAGCGAAAATATTCCGCATATTTTTCTCTCGGGCGCGCCTGCATTCGAGTTGCAGGAGCTCTCGACAGCGATCACAGCGCACGAGATGACGCACTTCACGCAGGACAAATCGCAGCGTAACTATTCACCCGGCGGCCCACACTCCGAACGCGGCGAACACCAGGATATTGCGCTGGTACAACACGAGGGGCTCGCCACGGGAACGGCCCTGATGATCGCGAGGGCCCCCACGCTCGATCGGTTCATCTTTCGTGATGGCTCCGTGCGTGCGGTGCGCAGCGACTATCGCAGTAACGACACACCGCTCGGATGGTTTCAGGAGCGAACAGTGATCCAATTCATTTGGCGCCTGTTCGATCCAGCCGGTGCAGTCAAACTCTCAGGCCCGCAAATTCTGGCACCGTTCTACTCGCAAGATTGGCGCACCGGTACATTCGGGCCCAATATTTGGGCTTACGCTGGGATCTTGAAGAAACAGCATCCAAGCCTAGCCGGAAACATTGATGCCGTCGGCTCGTCACTCAATATAACCCTCGCGGGTAACGACGAGTGGGGGTCGACAGAATCGATTCTAGGGAATCGATCTTCCACTCAAACCTTCCCGATATTTACGCGTGTACCACTGAGCGGCTCGGTAACGGTATGCGCCGCCGGCAGCGCCAACGAATACAACAAGCTTTCGAACCGTCGTTATCTGCGATTCGACGGTGACGGAACCACGCGCCGATACACTGTGAGCGCGCCGACCAACAGTATTCCGGTATTTGTCGTCGCGAGAACCAATGGCTCACTCGCTGGCGGTTACGCCAAAGGCGTGCGTAATATTTTCGTCGACCAAGCGATTCCACCTGAAGGTAGTTGGGGCTGGGTCGGCGAATGCAGCGTTGTACTGAGCTCCATCGCCGAAACCACCCGTAGCGAATGCTCAGCGACAACCTATACAGCGCCCGCCGAACAATGCTTCACCATCACGGCTGCGCCGGCGCCAGCGCCTACGCCATAACTCGAGGCTTACCATGAAGTCGCGTTTTTTCTTTGGCCTTTGCATGCTATCGATGATGTATATCGTGCAGCACACTGCTCAAGCGCATGAAATCGATGAAGGATTAGAACTTGGCGCGACGATCGCCGTGACCAGCGCCGACCCGGTGCGGGCCACCATCAACTTGCAACCTCGCATCGCCTTCAAAGCAGTGACCATCGAATTGCCCAACGCGGCGGGCGGCGCCGTCAGAGCTTGCGATTTCGGCAGCCTCGTCGCAGGTCAAACGTATCGTTGCTCCGTCTCGGGCAACGTGGCCGATGATGACACCGGTCTCGTCATCGCGATCAGCGGCACTCGGGCGGTGCCCGTAACTGGGCACGACGACGTGTCGTACAAGGCCTTCACGGTTCCGAACCCTCGTTACAACGCACTCGCACAAGCGCAGCGCAAGACGGAGCAACTGAGAAAACGAGCGGCGACGCTCGAGTCAAAGCCCGCGAGCGTACGTCAGTAGCCATTTGGTGACGCGTGTCACGAAACCCGTGATCGCGCTAGGAGCCCATCGGTCGTTACCTTTCTCGGAGAAGGTGCGTCCATGCTCGACTATTCACAATTTGCCATCAGCGATACGCATGCCCGCGGGCTGCGACGCGAATCCGATCGTCGAGTGGCGAGCCGCTTGGCGACCTACCGTTTGTCTCGTAAACCGGATCGATTCGGGCCGCGGGTCCGATCGACCCACGAGGCGCTATTTTCCACCCTCGGGCCTGAGCGAGTCGTGCTGATCGAACGAACCAAGAAGCTCGCCATGTGGGCTTATTGCGAGCTGAACGCTGCCGGTCTCTACCAGTTACGCGGCGAGTCGGTGCAGCGCCGCGACGGATGCCTCAAGACGGACGTACAGAACTACCCGCTGCTGGCGACGCCACACTTCTACGAGCGCGTGATCCAGGGCTTCAAGTTTGAGGGCCACACGCTGATCACGACCTTGATCGATGTCGTAAGACTGTTGATTGCGCAAGTGGGGTGGGCAGAAGATGTGCCGTCCGACCAGTGGCCAACCTGGGAGCGGCACGGCAATGCCTGGTTTGCCCTGGAATACGGCCTCGCCGCCGGCGATATCCCGGCTTACGGAGAAGTGGTTCTGCGTACCATCATGCCAACGGCAAGCCTCCACAGCGCCCGACGGGCTGACTGGGAGAGCATGCGTGAGAGCGGTAATCTCGTGTCGGTGTTGGAGCCGCTGACGACCAACGGCTATAATCCAGCGGTTTTCAACACCCGCCGGACACCCACGTGAGCAAGCAGGACTCTCAGTTTTTCAACATCTTCAGTCTCGTACTCGGCATCCTGATCGTGATTGCGATCCTGCTGTTTGCCTTGGCCCGCGGCGTTGGTAACAACACTCAGAAGGCGCACTTGCTGACTGAGCCCAAATATGTGGCCGACGTCGAGCGCAATCTGACTTCAGGTCGTGTCGCCGTCGCGGGCGCCGACAACTCAGCCCTCGCGATTGCGCCGGGCGCCGGTGCCATGACCACTGCCATGGCGGTGCTCACTGATGGCCCGGGCGTCTACGAGCAAGTCTGCGGCGCTTGCCACACCGGCGGCATCGCCGGTGCGCCAAAGACTGGTGATGCCGCTGTTTGGGCGCCGCGCATCGCTCAAGGTAAGGCTACGCTCTACAAGCACGCGATCGAAGGCTATACGGGTAAGGCAGGTGTGATGCCCGCCAAGGGCGGACGCACGGATCTATCGGATGAACTGATTCAGGCCGCCGTCGATCACATGCTCGCGCAGTAAGCGCTCAAGCCCCTAAAGATCGTCTCAACTGAAATGCCTCGGCGAGGTGCTCCTCGCCGAGGCATTTTTTTTGATCGAGGTCAGCCAAGGTTCGTGCAACGCGCAACGTGCGGTCGTAACCACGCATGCTGAGCCCGAGTTTGCTGCGCATCGCTGCGAGCAATCGACGACCCGCCGCGTCAGGCTCTGCAAAGGCCGCTAGTTGCGCACCCTCGAGTCGCGCGTTCGAGCAAGCCTGTCGATCGTGCTGCTGCCTTAGCGCGCAGCGGATTCGAGACCGAATCGCCGTCTCGTCGGCCTCGCGCAGCGCACGACTGTCATCACTGAGGTCGGCATCACTGACCGCCTCGAGTGCGATACGCAGGTCGATCCGATCTAATAGCGGACCGGATAAGCGCGCTGCATAGCGCTCGATCTGCGACTCGGAGCAGCGGCAAAGCCCGTGGCTTGAGCCACGTTGTCCGCAAGGACACGGATTCATCGCGGCAACTAACTGGAATCTCGCGGGATAGTCAGCTGCGGCCTCAGCTCGAACGACGGAAATGTGGCCAGTCTCCAGTGGCTCGCGCAGCGCCTCAAGGACGCGCCGATCGAACTCCGGCAACTCATCCAAGAAAAGTACGCCGCGATGCGCGAGAGTGATTTCTCCCGCGCGAGCAGCCGCACCACCACCGATGATCGCACTCGCCGATGCACCATGATGCGGCGAACGAAACGGACGAGATACCCGCCCTTGCGAACTCACGAACAAACGCCCGCCGGTGATCGAGGCGATCATCGCGACCTCGAGCTCTTCTTCGGGCGACAGTGGCGGCAGCAACCCTGGCAGACGCGCTGCGAGCATGCTCTTGCCGCAGCCCGGTGGACCCATCAGCAGCAAACTATGCTCGCCGGCAGCTGCAACCTCGAGGGCACGCTTACCCAACGATTGACCGCGAACATCGGCTAACGCGGCCATCGGCCGTGCGACGATCGATTCGTCGCGCAGTGAAACGCTATCTCGCGCCGGGGTCAGCTCGCGCCGACCCTCGAGGTAATCGCATACGTCCTGCAAGGTACTCGCCACCACGACCTGAGCTCCTACCAGATGGCATAGCTCAGGCGCATTGTCGCGCGCGACGATGACGTCATGACCAACCGCTTGTGCTGCTGCCGCCGCGGGTAGCGCGCCTCGAACGGCGCGCAATTCCCCTGACAAACCGAGCTCGGCGAAACACTCTATTCTCTCGAGATTGCGGGTCGGCCGTAACTGGCCGGAGGCGACAAGGATGCCAAGCGCAATGGCCAAATCGAATCGACCGCCATCTTTGGGCAGATCAGCCGGCGCGAGATTGACGGTGATACGACCCGCGGGCAATTCGAAACCCGTCGTACTGATCGCTGCCCTGACTCGCTCCCGACTCTCTTTGACCTCGGTCGAGAGCAAACCGACGATATGGAAACAGGGCAGCCCGTTACCGAGATAAACCTCGATCTGCACCGGCGGCGACGCCAAGCCCACCTGCCCTCGGCAAGCTACCCGGGCAATGCTCACGGAAGATCATCCCCGGGGCGCGGCAGATGACTTTGCCTCCAGCGCCGCAAGGCGCCGCTCCAACTCGTCAAGCTGAGCTCGAGTGCGCTCGAGTACTTTTGCCTGAGCGAGGAATTCGTCGCGCGAGAGCAAGTCGAGTTTAGTCAAATTAGCCTGCAGCACGGCGCGGAAATTATCTTCGATGTCGCGGCGGAGACCTTGCGCAGAATCGTGTAGAGAAGCCGGCAGTGAACCGAGCAGGCGGCTGACGATGTCGTCGATTTTCTGGTCCATGACATTAATCTCCGGGCCTTACTGCCCTCTTATGACGCAGCGCCGGATAAGCCGGTGCCAAAACGGTGCGGCACGACAGTTGAATTTGCACCAAGACGCGACAAACCGACCGCTCAGGCGGTGATCCAGCGTGGCACGGATTCTGCAAATCCCTGTTCATCGAACCGTCGATGCGAAGGATACCGCGCCGACGGTCGGGACGCCGAATCGCATTCCTAATGTGAGTAAGCGGTTATTCGTTCGATGCCAAAGGGATGGTCCGTGCGATGAAGATGATCACCGCCATCATCCGCCCCTTCAAGTTGGACGATCTCGAGTTAGCTGTCGCGCAGCTGGGTGTGCAAGGCATGACGATTCTAGAGGTACGCGGATATGGCGCCGAACTCGGACATCTCGAGATTTATCGCGCCGCCGAGTACCAGGTCGATTTCGTTTCGCGCATCCAAGTGCAGATTGCCGTCGACGAAAGCATCGTCGAACCAGTAGTCGAAGCGATAGCTAATGTGACCCGTACCGGCAAAGTAGGTGATGGGCGAATTTTTGTATCCGGGATCGAACAGGCGATTCGCATACGCACAGGCGAAACCGGCGTAGCGGCCACCTGAAGTCAATGGCGAGCAGGGAGAATCAACAATGCTGAATAGACAAGGGCTGAGTAAAAAAGGATGGCTCGGCGGCTTTTTCGCCGCATTGGCTGCAGCGGCTCCGCTGTTGGCTCTCGCACAGGACGCGCCGGTGCCCGATAAGGGCGACACCACGTTCATGATGTTGGCGACCGTTCTGGTCATTTTGATGATCGTGCCAGGTTTGGCCTTGTTCTACGGCGGACTCGTCCGATCAAAAAATATCCTCTCTGTTCTGACACAAGTTTTCACCATTTTTTGTTTGATCTCGTTGCTGTGGGTTTTCTACGGATACAGCCTCGCGTTTGGCGACGGTGGCTCGTGGAACTGGATGATCGGGGATACCACCAAACTATTCTTGGCGGGAATCACACCGGATAGCACGGCAGCCACATTCTCCGATGGAGTCGTCATTCCAGAGTATGTATTCGTGGCTTTCCAGTTGACGTTCGCTGCCATCACCACGGCACTCATCGTGGGCGGCCTTGCCGAACGTATCAAGTTCAGCGCACTGCTCGTGTTCTCGGCGCTGTGGTTCACGCTCTCGTATTTGCCGATGGCGCACATGGTGTGGGCAACCGGTGGTTTGCTATTCGAGAAAGGCGATCTCGATTTCGCCGGCGGCACTGTCGTGCATATCAACTCCGGTATTGCCGCGCTGGTTGGCGCACTCGTACTCGGCAAGCGTATCGGCTACGGCCGCGATGCCATGCCACCACATAACCTCCCCTTTACCATGATCGGTGCAGCACTGCTGTGGGTCGGTTGGTTCGGCTTCAATGCCGGTTCAAACCTCGAGGCAACCGGCATCGCGGTGCTCGCCCTACTCAACACGATACTCGCAACCGCCGCCGCTGCACTGGCGTGGATGCTCATCGAAGCCCTAGTCACCAAGAAGCCTTCGATGTTGGGTATCGCCTCGGGCGCCATCGCAGGCCTTGTGGCCGTCACGCCAGCGGCGGGCCTCATCGGTCCGATGGGCTCGATCATCTTGGGCGCGATCGGTGGCATCGCCTGCTTCTTCGCGGTCACGAGCTTGAAGAAAGCGCTTGGTTACGATGAATCACTCGATGTGTTCGGTATCCACGGTGTTGGTGGCATCGTCGGGGCCATCGGTACCGGTATCTTCGTCTCGCCCGCTCTGGGCGGCGTCGGTGTCGACGGCTACGACATGGGTAGCCAAGTTACGACTCAAACGCTCGGTGTTCTCGTGGCCATCGGCTGGTCGGGTACGGTCAGCTTCGTCCTTTTCAAGCTGATCGATCTGACGATCGGGCTGCGCGTAAAAGAAGAAGATGAACGCGAAGGTCTCGATACGACGAGCCACGGCGAGCGCGCCTATACGAACTGAGTTTTCGATTTACAGTTGTCCCCTGTAAAGCCTAGGGGCGGTGGTCGAGAGATCACCGCCCCGTTTTTTTTCGTACGGCTGATAAGATCACGCCTTATGAAAACCGGTTTTCTCGGCCTCGGCTCCATGGGTGCGCCGATGGCGCGTAATCTCGCCAAGGCGGGTCTACTGCAGGGCGTCTGGAATCGCAGCCACAACAAGGCTCAAGCCTTGGCAGCCGAGTTAGGATGCATTGCGCCGACCGATCCGGCAGTACTCGCAGCCGATTGCGATGTGTTGGTGCTGTGCGTGTCCGCTGATCGTGACGTGCTCGATGTGCTGGCCTCCCTCGAATTGGGCCTCAAATCAGGAACACTCGTCATCGACTGCTCAACGGTCAGTGCAGCCACGGCACGAGAAGCCGCCAAGAAGATCGCGCTACGCGGCGCTCGCTTTCTCGATTGTCCAGTTAGTGGCGGTGTGGAGGGCGCCAAGAACGGCACGCTCGCTATCATGTGTGGCGGTGACGCGGCCGATTTCGAAAACGCCCGGCCGATACTCGAGACGATGGGCCGGACGGTTCGTCACTTTGGGCCGCACGGTGCAGGCCAGGCAACGAAGGCTACTAACCAAATCATGTGCGCAGGCATCATTCGCGCTGTTGGTGAGGCAATGGCGTTTGCTCATCAACAAGGTTTGCCGCTCGAGCGCGTGGTCGAAACACTTGGGCAAGGCGCAGGATCTTCGTGGTACTTCGTGAACCGTGCGCCCAACATGATCCGTGGCGAATACCCGGCTGGATTTCGCATCAAGCTGCACGAAAAAGATTTGCGTATCTGTCGTGACATGGCCGCTGCCAGCGGTGTCGCTCTGCCGGTGGTAGAAGATGTGCTGCGCGAATATGCCGACCTGATCGCGCGCGGCTACGGTGATGAAGATATCTCCGCGATCCATCGTTTGAAGGCTGAACTCTTCGCACGATGATTGACGCCATATGACCCGCTTCACCAAGATGCATGGTCTCGGCAACGACTTTATCGTGTTCGAGACTGCCACCGACACCCGTCTGCCCTCAGCAGAACGCTGGCGCGAATGGTCGAATCGAAAAACTGGCATCGGTTTCGATCAAGCGCTGGTGATACAGCCTGCTCGTAGCGCCGAAACACTCGCCTACTACCGCATCTTCAACGCCGACGGCAGCGAGGTCGAGCAATGCGGTAACGGTGCGCGTTGTGTTGCCGAGTGGTTGCGACGACAACGTCAGCTCAGCGGGCCTATCCGTCTTGAAAGCTGCGGTGGCATCATTGAAGCACGCTTCGATAGCGAGGAGCTCGTCTCGGTCGATATGGGCGAGCCGCGCTTTTTCGACGATGACGAAGTCGAGCTTTCTATCGATTCCACGGCCACTCGTTTCACGCGTGTGTCGATGGGAAATCCACACATCGTCATTTGGGTTCCCGATATCCATTCGGCACCAGTCGCACAACTCGGCCCGGTACTCGAATCACATCCGATGTTTCCACAGAAAACCAACGTCGGCTTCCTGCAGTTCATCGATCGTGAGCATGCGCGGTTACGCGTATTCGAGCGCGGTGTTGGTGAGACACTCGCCTGTGGTACCGGCGCCTGTGCTGCAATGGCTGTTGGTCGACGAACTGGACGTTTCGCATCCGCCGTCGCAATCGATCTACCGGGCGGTCGCTTGTCACTACAGTGGGAAGGTCCTGGATCACATTTATGGATGACGGGACCCGCCGTGGTCGCGTTCGAAGGTTCAATCGAGGATTGATCGATGCAGGACGAGCAAGTTGTCGAATTTTTGAAGCAGCATCCGGACTTTCTGCAAAAGCATCCGGAGGTACTTGATCATCTCGTGCTACATCACGAAGCCGGTGAAGGCGCGGTTTCCTTAATGGAACGCCAAATCAAAGTCTTGCGTGAACGTCAGGTGGCTAATCGCGAAAAGCTCGCTGAGTGGGTTCGCGTCGGTCGTGAGAACGATGCCATCGCTGAACGTATGCACCACTTCACGCTATCTTTGATGCAAGCGCACAATGAAGCTGATCTCATCGCGCGTGTACATGCTTCGTTGCGGACCGATTTCGATATCGTCTCGGTGCGGCTATTGGTCGATCCAGAGACTCGTCCAAACGTCGATGCCTTGTTGCCGGCTGCCCGTACGCGGTGTGGCCACTTTGTGCTCGACCAGCGGCGTACCGTCTTCGGTGACGATGCGGAATCCATCGCCTCAATGGCGCTCGTTCCGATTGGGCCTGCCGCCAGCCTCGGGGCGCTAGCGCTCGGCAGTATCGATTCCGAACGCTTCACACCCGCAATGAGTACCGATTTCCTCGCTCGGATGGGCGAACTGCTCGGCGCCGCCCTGTTGCGCTGTCGCATGCAGGCAGCGTGAACCCGACGGCACTGGAGTGGGTCGAAAAATTCGTCACGCATTTATCGCGTGAACGGAGAATGTCACCTCACACCACCCTGAACTATCGGCGTGAGATCAAAGCGCTAGCGCAATGGTGTGAGCAACAAAAAATAGACGACTGGTCAACACTGGACGAGCAGCATATCCGCTCGTTTGCCGCTCGCTCGCATGCCGCCGGTCTCGCTCCTCGAAGTATCCAGCGTCGTCTGTCGGCAACGAGAAGCTTTCTTCGCTACCTGCAGCGAGAGCGCGTGATAGCACACAATCCGGCCGGCGACGTCCGTGCCCCCAAAGCGCGTCGCCCACTACCGCGAACCGTCGACGCCGATCAGATGAGTCGTCTGCTGGAGATCGTCGGCGATGATGCTCTCGCCAGACGAGATCGCGCCGTCATGGAGCTCTTTTATTCATCGGGCCTACGACTCGCGGAATTGTTGGGGCTCGACCTGCATGATCTCGACCTAAGTGATCGCACCGTACGAGTCACCGGCAAAGGCAACAAGGTGCGGATACTGCCCGTTGGTCGAAAAGCCTGTGAAGCCTTACAAGCATGGCTCTTAGACCGCACCGCCATGGCTCCAGCGGATGAGAGAGCCGTCTTCGTCGGTCGCGATGGCCGTCGACTCGGCGCAAGAACCATCCAGAAGCGAGTCGCCGCGTGGGCAAAACGCCAAGGCCTACCGATACATGTCCATCCGCACCTGTTCCGACATTCCTTCGCCTCACACCTGCTCGAGTCCAGTCAGGACTTACGTGGCGTCCAGGAGTTGCTCGGCCACGCCGATATCGCCACGACGCAGGTCTACACTCACCTTGATTTTCAGCACCTCGCCCGCATCTATGATCAAGCCCATCCTCGGGCGCGAAAGAAGTGAGCTCCATGGCTGAAGGTTTCAATCCGCACGGCACCACCATTCTCGGCGTCCGTCGTGACGGCATCGTCGCCATCGGCGGCGACGGACAGGTTACGCTCGGCAACACCGTCATGAAGGGCAACGCCCGCAAAGTCAGGCTACTCGGCAATGGCAAGGTCATCGGCGGCTTCGCCGGCGGCACGGCTGATGCCTTTACCTTGTTCGAACGCTTCGAGGGCAAGCTCGATAAGTTCGGTAACTTGACCCGAGCCGCTATCGAACTCGCCAAAGATTGGCGCTCCGATCGCGCGCTGCGCCGACTCGAAGCACTGCTGTTGGTCGGCGACCCGCAGAAACTACTCGTGATATCAGGCAATGGCGATGTCATCGAGCCCGAGCATGATCTCGTGGCCATCGGTTCCGGTGGCGCCTTTGCACAAGCTGCCGCACAAGCCCTGATCGACAATACCGACCTCAGCGCTCGCGATATCGTCTCGCGCTCACTCAACATTGCAGCCGATATCTGTATCTATACGAATCGTAACCTCGTGATCGAGGAGCTCGGATCATGAGTGTGCTGCCTGCCGAATTGACACCCAAGGCCATCGTCGCCGAGCTTGATCGGCATATCGTCGGTCAAGATGCTGCCAAAAGATCGGTTGCGATTGCACTTCGCAATCGTTGGCGACGTATGCAGGTTCGGGAAGATCTCCGCCCCGAGATCACGCCGAAGAATATCTTGATGATTGGCCCGACGGGCTGTGGCAAGACCGAGATTGCGCGTCGCCTCGCACGCTTGGCCAAAGCGCCGTTCGTGAAGGTTGAGGCGACCAAGTTCACCGAGGTTGGCTATGTTGGCCGAGATGTCGACTCGATCATCAAGGATCTCGTCGAGCTCGCAGTCAAGCTCGAACGCGAGGAGGCGCTCGCCCGCGCCCGTGATGGCGCTGCGGATGCTGCCGAGGAGCGCATTCTAGATGCACTGCTCCCCAAGCCTCGCTTGATGGGATTCTCCACGGATGAACCTGTCGCTCCGCGTGATGCTGAGACACGCCAGAAATTCCGCAAGATGCTGCGTGAAGGCCAGCTCGATGATCGTGAAATCGAGATCGAGTTGCGCAATCCGGTGCTCGGGATGGAAATCGTCGCGCCGCCGGGCATGGAAGAGATGCAACAACAGCTCCAATCCATGTTCCAGAATCTCGGCACCGGTAAAGGGCGCTCTCGGAAACTCAAAATTCGGGAAGCCCAAAAACTGCTACTCGAAGAAGAAGCCTCCAAACTACTTAATGAGGAAGAGCTACGCGCCAAAGCCGTTCGGAACGCAGAGCAGAATGGCATCGTATTCATCGACGAGATAGATAAGGTATGCCGCCGACAAGACAGCTACGGTGCCGATGTCTCACGCGAAGGCGTGCAGAGAGACTTGCTGCCGCTCGTCGAGGGGTGCACGGTCAACACGAAGTACGGCCCGATCAAGACCGATCATGTTCTGTTCATCGCATCGGGTGCTTTCCACGTAGCTAAGCCTTCCGATCTCATTCCGGAGTTGCAAGGGCGCTTCCCGATTCGCGTCGAACTCACATCGCTCGGCATTGAGGATTTCGTCCGTATCCTGACGGAACCCAATGCTTCGCTGACGACGCAATATGCCGCTCTACTCGAGACCGAAGGCGTCCACATCAACTTTGTCGCAAGTGGCGTACGACGCTTGGCGGAAATCGCTTTCTACGTCAACGAACGTACCGAAAACATCGGCGCTCGGCGGTTGCACACCGTGATGGAGCGACTGCTCGAAACGCTGTCATACGAAGCAGCGGATCGCTCTGGCGAGAGGATCGATATCGATGCTGCATACGTCGATGCCCATCTTGAAGCCTTGTCGCAAGATGAAGACCTAAGCAGGTTCATTCTTTGAGTTTCGTGTGAGCGACGAACTGGCGCTCGCAGCGATTGTTCTGCTGATTGCCGCAATGCCAGCGTCGCTGGCGTTTCTGCTTTTGGCCGATGTGGTCAAACTCGAAGGCCCGGGTCGAAAACGGCGCTGGATTCGAAATACCCTCTGGCTCGCCGCCATTCCCCTAAGTGTTCCGCTGTTCTATTCCCTCTGGAGCGCAGCGGGCGCAGCCCATCTCGAGCCTCTCTGCCAGGCTTACGCGACACCGGAATTCCGTCGAGAGACGCCGACACCTCGTGAACTGCTGCAATTGAAAACGTCGCGCGTCATCCATCATTCGAACGTCTGGTTCGAGGTCTCCATGGATCGTTATGCGGTGATCGATCGACGCTATGGCACGGTCATCGCCGTGGCTGATGAACTCTGGATCGACGCTGGCCGTGCTCGTCACTACTGCGGCGTGATCAGCGGGCCATTACCGATCAGAACGGCTGGCGATGCAGACGGCAAACTCGAGCAATTCCTGCGTCAGGTTGCGCAGGGCAAACCTCGCGCCTAATCGACCCACGAGCGATCAGCCGAGAAAGCCGAGATCCCGCGTCGCAAATGCGCCGATGTTAGGTGCGACCTTCGACAGCTCAGTCGCCCCCACACCGAACCACGAGGCCAAGGTGGCGGCATATTGGTCGGCGGAGGTCGTCGGAATGATGCGACCGCCACCGACATCTAGAGCACTGCCGATTTCGAGCAGTGGATATTGGCCATAGATTCGCCCGCCGCGAACGGCGCCACCGGCGACCAGCTGAACACCACCCCACGCGTGATCGGAACCATCGCCGTTCGAGGTCAAGGTGCGACCAAAGTCCGATTGGGTAAAGAGCGTGACCGAGTTCTCCATGCCCATCTCGGCAAGAGCGTCATAGAAACTTTTGATCCCGTTGCTGACTGTAGCGAGCAAACCTGGCTGGTCGGCCATCAGATCGTCGTGCTGATCGAAGCCCCCCAAGGAAACGAAGAAAATCTGTCTCGACAATGACAGACTCGTGCGTACCGAGATCAACTTGGCCACGGTTCGCAGTTGCGTCTGCAAGCCCGAGAGCGTCGCACCCGTATTGGGCAGAGCGGAAAAATCGCGCGCGGTGGCAAGCGACCCATTGACGCGATCGGCGAACTGCACCGCGCGCTGCTGAATGCTCGCATAGCTGCGCTCATAAACAGTATTGCTTTTGCTCGCGAGCGCTGCCGTCAAACTGGCTTCAACGGCACCGCGACGACCAAGGCCCACTCCCGAGGTGGCAAAACCGGTGAAGTTGGTCGCACCCGCAGCACCCATCACGTACGGACGCGCGATTTCACCGGCTTGGAAGTAGGTCTGGCCTGCCAACGACACATTCAGCGAAAGCTGTTGACCCGCGACCTGTGCATTCAAGACATCGGCGACTCGACCCGCCCATCCGGATTTCGAGATCGTTCTGCCGCGCAAGCTGTGCCACTGATCCTGCTGATCGTTGTGCGAGAACAGTTGCGGCGGTAGAGCATGGCCACTCGTCGCTGCAGACTGGTACTGCGCTTTCGTCGTCGGACGCAGCAGCGGTCCCATGTTAGCCATGACCGCTAAGCGACCCGACTGGAACAACTCGCGCGCACCGGTCATGGAGGGATGAAACCCATAGGTGGGATCTCCACTCGTTTGCCCGTCGTACACGACCGGCAACAACGCAGCGCGATCGACTGCAAGGCTCGAGGCCGTGCCACCGCCGCGTGAGCGCGAGTACGCGTTGTATTCAGCGGTGCGCGTCGGCACGAACATGTTCCAGGAATCGTTCCCTCCGAAGAGGAAGAGACAGACCAAAGCCTTGTAGTCGCCGAAGCCTCCAACCCCGGTCATCTGGGCATCGAGTGTGCCGACCGTGCGACCGAAGGCGTATGCGACGCCACCAGCAGTGGCTGCTTTTAAAAATCGTCGTCGTTGCCGATTCATGGGTGTCGTCCTGAACGTCAACGCTGCAAAGCGTAGCTGGGTGAGATAAGGATGAGATAGAGCGCATCGCCGACTCGGGTGGCTTGCGCGGTAGTGGGATTGGTCGCAGGGATGGTCGTGCGTTCCACTTGAGCCTTGATCGCGGCTCGCAGTTCCGCCGACAACAAGCTCGGATCACCCAAAAGACGAGTGGCGATACGATCGATCAGACCATCCGGATTACTCGCTAGCGGCAACTCGTTCGAAATATCGATATAGACATCATCGGCATTCAACCGTGCCGTATTCACATGAGTACGCGTCGTGACTTGCGTCCAAAAGAAATTCGTCGTCTGGGTATTGAGATACTCCGTCGCTAATTGCATCTCAGGCGCAACCAGTCCGCTATCGGCAATCTCCCCAGGAGGCGCATAAAATGGGCTGAAAAAGTTGAACACGGAAGGCGAAGAACCCTGTGCCTGTCCAAAAGTACCACTTGCGCCACCGGAGAAGTTACGCGCTGCGCCCAATTTTTCGCCGCTGGAACGCGCATCGTATGCACGCCACAGTTGAGTCAGTCTCAGCAGCGGCTCTTTGAGCTTGCCGGCAGTCGCAGCCGCACTACCGGTTGGCGTCGTACGCGCTTCCACGTCGAGCAGGATCGCTCGCACCACCGCTTCGAGGTTACCTCGACGCCCCGACCCGTCGTTATTGAACTTTTCGGCAACGCGCTGCACATATGGCGCTGACGGATTACTCGTGACCAATTTCTGGATGAGCTGTTTAGAGATAAAAGGCGCGACATTCGGATGATTGAAAACGTTGTCGAGTGCCGAGCGCAAATCGCGCTCGCCACCTTGATTGGCGGGGATGAGACCGCCGCTCAACGCGACGCCACTGTAACTCAATACGCGCTTCTCACCGGGCTCGTGCTGCGCCTCAAACAATTGCATCGGCTTGATCTGGTTGTATCCGACAACAGGGGCAGCCTGTGGACGCGTATTGGTAAAAGTACAGGCCGGAGTCGTCGTTGGACAAGCCCACTTCCAACCGGTGAATACGCGAGCGAAACCTTCGATGATGTCTTGGTTATACGTTGGGATCGGCTGCCCAGTCGCATCGCGCTTGAGAGTGCCATCGAGATTGAGCTCGACGAGACCGATGCTGAAGAGTTGCATCATCTCGCGTGCGTAATTTTCATCTGGTCGAAGATTCGTGCCAGAGACGGCACGCTGATTACCGAGCATCGAGAGATAGATGCCCATCGCCGGATGCAGCGTCACTTGCTCCAGCAAGTCGCGATAATTGGCAAAGGCATTGCGCGCAAGCATGTCGTGGAAGTCGGCCGTGGCGTTCGGCAGGTTTTGCAGTGCGCCGATCTGCGATACGACAAAAATTTCGGACAGAGCGAATGCCACGCGTTGGCGTAACTGATCTTCACCACGCACCGCATTCCCGAACCAGGTCTCGAGACGGACCGCATTCAAACTACCCACATTGAAGCCCGTGGGTACGGGATTCGGGTAGGCCGCCTCGACAGCTGGCAAAAGCAACGAGGCGGGTTTAGTAATTTGCGCATCGATCCAACGCGCATAGGCATTCGACGAATCGCCGAGTGCGATCAAAGCTCGAGAGGTATCTTCGGTAGCGCCGAAAGTGGCCTGGTTGAGAAAACGAAACGCATCACTGGTTGCGACCGGGGGATTGCTTGGCGCGGCGCCGCTGCCGCCTAACGAGAAACTGGTTCCGGAACCGGATCCACCGCCGCCCCCACCGCAAGCCGTGAGTGCCGCAAACAGCAAGCCAAGCAGTAATCGCCTCATAGTGTCGAGGCTATGTTGATTCGCCGAACTTTGGCTAGAGGTCAG
>JBDLSG010000031.1:0-20299 GCA_039799645.1 Pseudomonadota bacterium
GCCCCGACCACCCGCGAGCACGATTGCGGCGGCGCGGCGCGGCAGATCGAGACTGGCCACGACATCGTTGCGAATCACTGGGAAACCCTCCGCCCCATCTTTCTAGTTGAAATAATCCATTTTGGAGCGATGCTAGGAGGCCATATCCCGACGGATTCTTCAACGGGGTTTGTTGCTCTGAGGATGACAACGCGATGAAGCTGAATTGGTCTGAGTATCTGAGTGAGTTCTTCGGTACGGCGATCATGATGACGATCGGTATCGGTGCGGTCGTTTTCATGTGGTCTGAGGGCAGCGTGATGGCTGAGGTCATTCCTTCAGAACCCTGGCGTCGGTTGGCGACTGGCATCCTTTTCGCCGGCGGTGGTACGGCAGTGGTGTTGTCGCCGTTGGGTCAGCGAAGTGGCGGACATCTCAACCCAGCGATGACTTTCGCGTTTTGGTTGCGTGGCAAGATCACCCATACAGACGCATTGATGTATGCACTCGCTCAGACCTTGGGGGCGGTGCTCGGTGTTTTGGTTGTTGGCGCTGTCGCAAGTGAGGCTGCCGCGACCGTGAATCTTGGCATGACGACACCCGGGGCTGGCTACTCCGCCAGCGTCGCTTTGGCAGCTGAGTTGGTTATCACTTTCTCGTTGATATTTCTGGTTTTTTGGGCGGTAGATCGACGGTCTATTGCGCGCTATACACCCTATCTAGCGGGGGTGCTGATCGCGGTGTTGGTGATGATCGAGGCGCCGATCTCCGGAACGAGTTTGAATCCGGCACGAAGCCTCGCGCCGGCTGCCCTCATGGGGATGTTCGATCACCTGTGGTTGTACTTCATAGGGCCGATCGCCGGTGCGGTGCTCGCGGTAGCGGTGTATCGCGGTATCGGTGGGGAGAAGACGGCGACGGGTTGCGCCAAGTTGCACCACACGGATCAATATCCTTGTCTTTTTGAGGGATGCGGCTACCGCCGGATCCCAGCAGGCACTGTGTTGGTGCAAGAGGGTGCCGAGCCTGACCGCGCTTATGTGATTCGCCGCGGCGAAGCCGAGGTGCGCAAAGCCCAAAAAGACGGACATTACGCCGTGATTGCGCGGCTTGGACCTGGCGATTGGGTCGGTGAGATGGGCTTGCTGCTCAACTTGCCGCGCTCGGCATCCGTGGTCGCCGTGGGCGACCTTGAGGTCGAGCCGATGACTCGAGAAAATTTTGAGCATCTTATTGGTGCGCATCCCGACGAAGCACTGCGACTGATGAAACAGTTAGCAAATCGGTTGCACCAAGCCGATCAGCGACACACGCTGTAATTACAAGACTCGTTCTAAAAACGCTCGGTGATCGCTTTCGTCATCAGAATTTAATCTGCCCCCGCTTGTATTCACTTCGGGAAAGATCCATTCTGAAAGAATATACGCGGGGTCTAGGCGACTACGCGGTAACAACAACAACGACGAATGACCAGCCGACAAGAGCTGGCGCGACGTTCTGATTGGGGGGTTGAAATGGGTAAAGCCAAGCAGACGGCCGAGCATGAGCGGCTGTCACAAGCCCGTGGCGGTTCGCCGTGGTATCGCTGGGGACCGTACCTAAGCGAACGTTCCTGGGGAACGGTGCGCGAGGACTACAGCGCCAACGGCGCTGCCTGGAATCACTTAACCCACGACATGTCGCGCAGCAAAGCCTATCGCTGGGGCGAAGACGGTCTCGCGGGCGTCTCCGATCAATACCAGTTGTTGTGTTTTTCTTTGGCGCTCTGGAACGGTCGCGACCCCATCTTGAAGGAGCGCCCGTTCGGTTTGATTCCAGCCGAAGGTAACCACGGCGAAGATCTCAAGGAGTACTACTTCTACATCGACAGTACTCCGACGCACAGCTACATGAAGTATTTGTACAAGTACCCGCAAGCGGAGTACCCGTACGAGTGGTTGGTGCGAGAAAATGCGAGTCGACAGGGTCGAGGCCCTGAGTTTGAGCTACTCGACACCGGAACGTTCGACGAAGATCGTTATTTCGACGTCTTCGTCGAGTACGCAAAAGAAGGTCCGGAAGACCTCTGTGTGCGCGTCGAAGTTTGTAATCGCGGACCAGACGATTCGGAAATCCACCTGATTCCGCAGTTGTGGTTCCGCAATATTTGGGGTTGGGGCGCAAACAAGAAGCGCCCGCCCAACATTAAAGTCGGCGCCAAGCGCGGCAAGCAGGTTCGTCTAGTTGCCGACGATAGTGAGGCTGACGGTCTCACCAATCTGCCGTTCAAATATCAGCTCGGTAAGCGTTATCTGTCAGCCGAGGCTGATGGCGAAGCGCTCTTCACCGATAACGAGTCAAACGTCGAGCGTTTGCATGGCGTGATGCCCGAGAACGGCCGACGTTTCTACAAGGACGCGTTTCACCGTCACATCATCCATGGCGAAAGTGCCGCCACCAACCCTGATCAAGAGGGCACGAAAGCCGGTATTCACTATCGTCGTGTCGTTCCGGCACGCGGTTCTGTGGTGTTCCATTTCCGCTTGTCCGATGACGGCAATGCGTCACTGAGCGATGTCGACTCGGTGATGACCCGCGCACGACGTGAGGCGGATGAGTTCTATCAGACCATCCATCCGAAGGGCGCGACAGAGGACGAGTGCCGCATTCAGCGCCAGGCTTTTGCCGGCATGATGTGGTCGAAGCAGAACTACATCTTCGACGTTGAGCAATGGTTGAAGGGCGACAACCCGAACCTGCCGCCGCCGGAGTCACGTAATCACATTCGTAATCAGCACTGGCGTCATCTGAACTCGATGCGCGTGCTGTCGATGCCGGATAAGTGGGAATACCCATGGTTCGCTGCGTGGGATCTCGCTTTCCACACGGTAGCGATTGCTATCATCGACCCGGACTTCGCCAAACAACAGCTTTGGTTGATGTTGTTTGAACAGTTCCAGCATCCGAATGGGCAGATTCCCGCTTACGAGTGGGAGTTCTCGGACCTGAATCCGCCAGTTCACCCGTGGGCGGTCTGGCGCGTCTACAACATGGATCGCATTCGTTCCGGGACCGCGGATCGCGCCTTTCTCGAGCGCTGCTTCCACAAGCTATTGATCAACTTCGCTTGGTGGATCAATAAAGTCGACAGCCGCGGTAACAACGTCTTCGAAGGTGGTTTCCTGGGGCTCGACAACATCACGTTGTTCGACCGCTCGGAGAAGCTGCCGGGTGGGGCCGTGCTCGAGCAGTCTGATGCCACCGGTTGGATGGGCTTGTTCTGTCTCAACATGATGCGTATCGCGCTCGAGCTTGCCAAAGAGAACAAGACCTACGAGAGCCTCGCGACCAAATTTTTCCAGCACTACGTTTACATCGGTGCTGCGATGAAGCGTCAAGGTGGTCGTGATCACGATCTGTGGGATGACACCGATGGGTTCTTCTACGACGTGTTGCGTTATCCGGATGGCCACTACGAGAAGATTCGTGTTCGCTCGATGGTCGGACTCATTCCGATGTACGCCGTTGAGCGTCTCGAGACCGACTGGCTGAAACAGTTCCCGGAGTTCAGCTCGAACCTGAACTGGTTCATGAACAATCGTTCTGAACTCGTCGGACGCTGTATTTCGCGAATTGCGAATCCAGAAGGCGAGACGTTGGCGATGACCATCGTCGATCGTCAGCAACTTGAGCGCATGCTCCAGTGGCTGTGCGATCCCGAAGAATTCATGTCCGATTACGGTCTGCGCAGTCTCTCGCGTGCACACTTGGCGCATCCGTTCCGCCTGGGCGGAAACGAGGTCGGTTACGAGCCGGGCGAGGCCGATTGCAAGATCAAGGGTGGTAACTCGAATTGGCGAGGGCCAATTTGGTTCCCGACGGCCTTCCTCATGATCGAGTCGCTGCGCAAGCTAGCGAAAGCTCACGGCAATGATCTGACGGTCACGGATCGCTACGGTAAGACGTGGACGATCGACGATATCGCCCGTACTCATGCCAATCGGTTGATCGCCGTGTTTGCGCGCGATGCAAACGGTCGCCGGCCCGAGTACGGCAATATTGAAAAGTTCCAGTCGGATCCGCACTGGCGCGATTACCTCACTTTCCACGAGTACTTCCACGGCGATACGGGCGTGGGTCTCGGTGCATCCCACCAAACGGGTTGGACCGGCCTCGTCGCTTCGTTGATCGACGAATGGCGTTCCCACTGATTTAGCCGTTTAGGCAGCAGGAGTTACTTCATGTCTTACCAACCTTTGAAAGGTCAGAAAGCGCTCGTGACGGGCGCGAGTTCCGGCATTGGCGCCGGCGTCGCGATTGCGCTCGGTCAAGCGGGCGCCGATGTGGTCGTGAACTATGCCGGTAATGCCGCGGGGACCGTGCCGGTCATCGCAGCCATCGAAGCGGCTGGTGGTCGCGCGATCGCTGTGCAGGCTGACGTCTCGGATGAGGCGCAAGTCGAAGCCATGTTCGACAAGATGATGGCGGAGTTCGGCGCCGTCGATATTCTCGTGAACAACGCCGGTCTTCAGCAGGACGCCGCATTCCATGAGATGACCTTGGCTCAATGGAACAAGGTTATGAACGTCAATCTGACCGGCATGTTTCTCTGCAGCCGCCGTGCTGTGCGAGAAATGATGAAGCGCGGTGTGCACGGTACTTCGCCTGCCGCCGGCAAGATCATCTGCATGTCGTCTGTGCACGAGGTCATTCCTTGGGCGGGTCACGTCAACTATGCCGCTTCAAAGGGCGGCGTGAAGTTGTTTATGCAAAGCCTCTCGCAGGAAGTGGCGCCGCTGAAGATTCGCGTCAACTCCATCGGCCCAGGCGCGATCGCCACGCCGATCAATCGTCCCGCTTGGGAGACGCCTGAGGCACTCGAGAAATTGCTTGAGCTGATTCCGTACGGTCGCGTCGGTCAGCCGGCTGATATTGGTAAAGCTGCCGTGTGGTTGGCTTCGGATGATTCCGATTACGTCAACGGTCAGACGATCTTCGTCTGCGGCGGTATGACGCTCTATCCGGAGTTTGCAGACGGCGGTTGAGATGACGACGAAGGTCGCGATTGCGGTAGTAGGGTCTGGACCGGGCGGGCTGAGTGCAGCTGCTCGGGCGGCTGAGGTTGGTGTATCGCATGTGCTGCTCGAGCAAACGGCAGCACATTCGAACACTATTCAGAAGTATCAGAAGGGCAAGCATGTTATGGCTGAGCCCAACATCCTCCCTCTGCGCAGTCCGATGCGTTTCGAAGCCGGTACTCGCGAGAAGATCCTCGGCGAATGGGCCGAGGGTCTCGCTGAGCACAAGGTCAATATTCGCTACGGGTCTGAAGTCGTCGGCATCAGTGGCGCGAAGGGCGACTTTCACCTCAAATTGCAGGATGGAAGTGAAGTGCTCGCCGAGAACGTCATTCTCGGTATCGGACTGCAGGGCAATCCGCGTCGTTTGGGTGTTCCGGGCGATGGTCTGCCCTGCGTGCAGTACACGCTCGATGATCCCGACGAATACAAAGGTGAAACGATCGTCGTGGTCGGCGCTGGTGACGCGGCCATCGAGAATGCCGTAGCACTCTCGAAGCAAAATACGGTCTATCTCGTCAATCGATCCGGCGAGTTTTCCCGCTGCAAAGACGGCAACCTAGCGCTGATTCTGAAGACGGTCGAGGCGGGCAAGGTTATCTGCCTGTATTCGACGCAGTGCGCCTCTCTGGCTGAGACACCAGGTGGTGAAAAGCCCTATCTGTTGTCTTTGAATACGTCGACCGGCGACATGCAGTTGCCTTGTGATCGCATCATCGCGCGCCTTGGTGCGACGCCACCGCGCAAGTTCGTCGAATCCTGCGGGATTAAGTTTCCCTCGAGCGATCCCTCTTCACTGCCGGTACTTTCGACATCATACGAGTCGAATGTTCCGGGGCTGTACGTGATCGGCGCCTTAGGCGGATATCCGCTGATCAAGCAGGCGATGAACCAAGGTTATGAAGTCGTCGAATTCATTCGTGGTAATCCGGTCGCGCCTGCTGACGAACCGTTGTTAGCGGCTAAGTTTGCCGGGATTCCAGGACATCGCTCGGTTTCGGATACCTTGCAAGCGATGCAGCAACGTATTCCCTTGTTTACCGAGGTGAATCCGCTGATGTTCCGCGAGCTTTTGCTCGGCAGCACGATTCACGTGCTCAATCCGGGTGATGTCGTCTTTAAGCGCAACGACTACACCAATTCTTTCTACACCATCTTCAACGGTGGCGTAGAGATCCAGATTGACGATAACAATCCTGCCAAGCGCATTCCCTTAATGCCAGGGCAGTTCTTTGGCGAGATGGGTTTGTTGTCTGGGCGTCGTCGTACGGCAACGGTGCTTGCCGGCAAAGACTGCGTCCTGATCGAGACGCCGCGACGTGACGTATTGAAACTGTTGAGTTCCGTCGATGCTGCGCGCGCCGTGATCGATCAGACCTTCATTGTTCGCGCGATTCAGAGTGGATTTGCACCGCAGGCCAAGACGGCAGACTTGTTGCCGATCGCAGCAAAATCGAAAATGAACCGCTACAAAGCGGGCCAAGTCTTGTTCAGCGAAGGCGATGAGGCAGATGCTCTGCATCTCGTGCGTAGCGGATCGCTGGCAGTGCTACGCGCGGTCGGTGGTCGAGAAATCGTCACCTCTTATGTCGCAGCCGGCAACTATGTCGGTGAAATGGGGTTGATGGGTAACACCCGTCGCAGCGCCACGGTTCGAGCCACCGTGGCTACCGAGACCATTAGTCTCGATGCGGATACCTTCGCCGAGTTGCTGCAGAAAAATCCTGCGTTGAGATCAGAGCTCGAAGAGACAGTACGGCAACGTATCGCGAGTAATACGCGCCTGCAGGGTCAAGACAACGCAGGCGCATTGATTTCATTTCTGCTTAAGCAAGGCCTCGGTGAAGCAACTGACGTGTTGCTGATCGACGAGACGCTCTGTGTCGGCTGCGACAATTGCGAACGTGCCTGCGCAGCGACTCATGGCGGCACCTCGCGTCTTGATCGTGCTGCTGGGCCAACCTTTGCCAATGTTCACGTTCCGACATCGTGCCGGCACTGCGAAGACCCGCATTGCATGAAGGATTGTCCGCCAGACGCTATTCGTCGCTCGCCCAATGGCGAAGTCTTCGTTGGCGACAACTGCATCGGCTGCGGTAATTGCGAGCGTAATTGCCCATACGGTGTTATCCAGTTGGCCGGACCGCCGCCCGAGCAACCCTCATTAGCCTCATGGCTGATGTTTGGCAGCAAGCAAGAGAATGTATTTGGCGAAGTACAGGGTCTTGGACGTAAGCATCACCACCATCACCATGATGACGGTCACGGCGCGCCCAAGGCGGTGAAGAAAGCGGTCAAGTGCGATATGTGCAAGGGTCAGGATGGCGGACCGGCCTGCGTACGCGCCTGCCCGACAGGCGCCGCCCTTCGCGTCAGCCCTGAAGAGTTCGTGGCATTCGTGCAGCAAGAAGCGTCGAGGTTCTGATCATGCACGAGTCCATGCTCGATTATGCCAAGCGCCGCTATTTGAAAATCGCCGTCTATCTGTGCGTGTTCTCGATCGTCGCGTATGCATGGCACGATCCACTCTCGCCACCGAATGGCGGTACGTGGCTCGGTTATACCTTAGGCGGCATTGGCGCGGCGCTCATTCTTTGGTTGGCTGCGCTCGGTGTGCGCAAGCGTAGCTACTCGTCCTCGCTCGGCACGCTGCGGGGTTGGACGAGTGCCCATGTTTACCTCGGTTTGGCGCTCATCGTAGTGGCGACGCTGCATACCGGCTTTCAATTTGGCTGGAATCTGCACACGCTCTGCTATGCGCTGATGCTGATCGTGATCGGAAGCGGGATTTTTGGCATGGTGGCCTACCTTCGCTATCCGCAACTGATGTCGACCAACCGAGCAGGAAGCAAACCGGATGTGCTGCTCGAAGAGATCAACGATCTCGATCAGCGCGCTTTGCGCGTCGCTAACGAAATGCCACGCCGTTTCGGCGATGTATTGCGCTCCAATCGCGAGGGCACTCGCGTCGGTGGTAGTACCCGCGCGATTTTAGGCGGCCTTGATCTCTCGACCATCCACTTGCCTGCCGCTGGCGGCGCGTCGCAGCCGGTGCCGAATTCGGAGCAGGCAGCCTTGCTCGATTGGCTCGGTGATGAGCTCGCTCGCAGCACCGACGGTGATCTAACGAAAAGAATCGGCGATCTTCTGAGCGTGGTTGCCACGCGCCGCAATCAGCTCCGTCGATTACGTCGCGACGCCCAGATTCGCGGCTGGCTCGAGATTTGGCTTTATATCCACGTGCCCGTGACGTTGGCTCTGATCGGCACGCTGATCGCGCACGTCGTTAGCGTATTCCTGTATTGGTGAAGCGATGCGTATCCTGATTCGTACACTCGAGATTGGGACGACGGGGGTTGCAGTCGCCCGTGACCGAATCGTCGATGCAGACGTTATCGGCTTTGGGCGCGCCACCGATCAGCACATTCATTGCAACGACCAACGAATCGGTCTTCAGCACGCCAAGTTCACGCGATCCGATGCGGGATTGCTGTTGTCCTGTATTCCGCCTGCGCAGGCGGAGGTCAATGGTCGGCTTTGCCGTGATGCGACTTTGCGAGTAGGCGACGAGGTCAATCTCGGGCCCATGCTCATCAAGGTTCTCGAGGCGCCAGCAGACTTTGATTGCGCGATATCGGTTGAGCACGACGCGCGAGAAGCCAAGGCCGCCGATGACGCGCCATTACCGGTCTTTGCTACATCTCTCGAGCAAGTGGGTTGGCGTAAGCGCCCCTGGGCGTGGGCCGGTATCACGGTCACGTTATTGTTGGGTTTGATTTTGCCGTGGTTTTTCGTAGGTCGCGGCGATGCGTCGGCCGCCTGGCTGCGAGCGAGCGTGCTGCCAAGCGATATGCAGTGGACCTCAGGAGCGTTGCATTCGGCACACGGCAACCTCGAGGTTGAGTGTGAGGCGTGTCATGCGCAGCCGTTCCGCCGTGTACGTAATGAACAGTGCCTCGATTGCCACGCAAGCACGTTGCATCAACACGTGCCCGCTGATCACCCGGCTGCGGCAGGTATGACGGCAGATCGCTGCACGACTTGCCATGTCGAGCACGATGAGCCGTCCAATCTCGTTCAGCTTGATACGCGAATCTGCACCGATTGCCACACGCAGCCGCAAGATCATGGTGCCGGCTCAAAAGCGATGCCGGTTACGGATTTTGTCTCGCAGCATCCGGACTTTCAGGTCAGTTTGTTGACCGCGCCCGATTGGAAGGTGACGCGAAGCCGTCTCGGCGATTCAGCGCTCGTCGAAAAGTCTAACCTCGAATTCACGCACGCGGCGCACCTCGATCCGAAGGGCATCAAAGCTCCGCAGGGTGAAGTCGTGATGGAGTGCGCGGACTGTCATACCCCAAGCGAGAGCGGCACTAGCTTCAAGCCGATCAACATGGAGCAGCATTGCAGCTCATGTCACACCTTGGGTTTCGATCCGGCAGAACCGCAGCGTAAGGTGCCGCACGGCGAGCCGGAGCTCGTCATGCAGACACTCGTCGATCACTACAGCCGTCGCTTCCTAGGTGGGTACAGCGATGCGTTCGCGCCTGATGATGGCTTAACGCCGCCTGGCGCCTCCCTCAGTGCTGCCGCGCGCGCTCGGGTGCTCGGGACGGCAAAGCAGCGTGCGAATCAGGTCGCAGCCGATATCTTCGAGCGACGAGTGTGTGCGGATTGCCATACCGTTACTCGCGAAGGTACGAGTGCGGAACCGGTATGGAAAGTCGCGCCGGTGAGATTGACGCAGACGTTCATGCCAAAAGCGCACTTCGATCACGCTGCACACGCGACGGGTGAGGCAACTTGCGACACTTGTCACGCCGCCGCAGATTCGAAGGTCGCCACTGATGTTCTGATGCCGCAGATTAAAGTATGTCGCGACTGTCACGGCGGTGAGACCGGGACCGAGGGCGGGCAGGCGCGAATCGCAAGCCCCTGCGCGTCATGCCATGTCTATCACGATGAGCAAGAACCGCTGTGGGTTCCCGTCATGAAGAAAGTGATTCGACAGGCGGCGGTACGCGAATGAGACGGCTTTGGTTGACGGCGCTGTGTGCCGCTCTGGTGACCTCATGCGGAGGTGGTGGCTCAGGTTCATCCACTTCCGGCTTCAATGGCGGTGTGACAACGTCCTCTGGTGCGCTTGCCTGTGACGGCAGTTGTGCCAATGCCGGCACCTTTCTCTCTACTGGCGATGTCGAGGCAGTCATTGCACGTGGTGTTGCCGAGGCGCAGGCGAGGGGTGTCAAGGCAACGATCGCGGTGGTCGATCGAGTTGGTAACGTGCTTGCGGTGTTCCGCATGTCAGGTGCACTCGAGAACGTCACGATGCGAACGAGTGACGTATCTGCATCCGCACTGAGCGGCGGGCTCGAGAACGTCGAAGTTATTCCTGCGACGATGGCCGCCATTGCCAAGGCAGTGACCGGGGCGTATCTCTCGAGTGAAGGCAATGCCTTCAGCACGCGAACCGCGAGCCAAATCATTCAGTCGCACTTCAATCCCGGAGAATTATTGACGCCGGGCGGGCCACTGTTTGGCGTGCAATTTAGTCAGCTTCCTTGCTCTGACGTAGCGGCACGTTTCACGCCGGCTGAGGCGGACGTGGGTCCAAAGCGATCTCCGCTCGGACTCGCCGGTGATCCAGGTGGCTTTCCGTTGTATCGATCTGGTACGCCCGTTGGCGGCGTCGGTGTTGTCGTCGATTCCGTTTATGGTATCGATCGTAACGTGCTCGATATCGATAGCGATACCGATGAAGCGGTCGCACTGGCTGCTGCCGGTTCGTTGTCTGCGCCTGAAGATCGTCGAGCGGATCGCATCACGGCCGATGGCAAGACCTTGCGGTTCAGTGATATCCGATCAGACGATCTGCGATCGCGAGTCGATTCGCCGCCGGCATTCGCATCGTTGCTAGGTAGTTCGGGCCAGTTAGTGGCCGTGCCGGGCTACAACGATGCGCCAGTTCGCGGAGGCACCGCCTTCGGACAAGCACGCTCCGGTATTCGCGCTGATAGTCAGGACTATTCTGGTCTCGATGCATTCGTGTTGGTCGATGCCGCGGGTAACGAGCGTTATCGCCCGCGACCCGGCACCGACGGCGCTGCGGCGCTGACGGCTGCGGAGGTTCGATCCATTCTCTCGAGCGCCTTGCGTGTCGCCAACCGAAGTCGCGCTCAAATTCGTCGCCCTCTCGACACTCCGGCGCGCGTGTCGATCACGGTGGTCGACTCACAAGGAGAGATTTTGGGTCTCGTGCGTACGCGCGATGCTCCGGTGTTCGGCATTGATGTCGCCGTTCAGAAGGCACGCGGTGCGGCGTTTTTGTCTTCGCGAACGGCAGCCGAACGTTTGTCGGCCTTGCCGCCCGCCGTCTACCTAGATCGAGTTTTAGTGCGTCTGCGAGAAGAGTCGCCGGCGCAGTACGTCTCAACCATGCGAGTTTTCCTTGGGCTGCCGAACGCTTTGGCCGATGGGGCAACTGCATTCTCCGCGCGTGCTATTGGCAATCTGGCGCGTCCGAATTACCCGGATGGAGTCGACGGCAATCCATTTGGTCCACTGTCGCGTGCGCCGGGGCAGTGGAGCCCGCTCAACACGGGCTTGCAGATGGATCTCGTACATAACGCCGTCATTCAGCATGTTGCGTTTGTTCGTGGTCTGACGCCTGATACGCCGCGAAATTGTAGTGGCGTCAGCGGGTTTGATCGCGGCTTCACCGTGAACGGCGCCGTGCGAGGCTTGGCCAATGGCATCCAGATTTTTCCGGGCGCCGTCCCGATTTATCGTGGCGACCAATTGATCGGTGCGATCGGTGTCTCCGGTGATGGTATCGATCAGGACGACATGGTCGCGTTCTTAGGCGTCGCTCGCTCGGGCTTGACGGGTGCTGCACCGCAGAATGCGCCGACTAATCGTCGATCCGATCAATTAGTGCCGAGTGGCGCACGCTTGCGCTACGTCAGTTGTCCGCAAGCCCCGTTCTTGGATTCCAACGAACAGGAGCCTTGCAGTGGTCTTTGATCGCACCTGGTTACCTGCGCTGGCTGGCTGTGCCCTCATTGGCTCAGCGCTGGCAAATGAGCCTTGCCCGTCCTCGCAGCCGACTGAGTCGGGTCGTCGCAGTCCGACGATTCCGGTGATTCCGTATGAACCTGAGTCGTGTGATCCGACGAAAATTTCACCGGCTCCAATGGAAGACATGGGGTCACTGCAAGGTTTCCCGGATCGCTGGCGTATTGTCGAAGCGATCGGCATCAAAGAAAATCTGCTTGATCCCTATCACGGTCATAACCGACTGAAAGGTGATCGCCCCATGTTTGGCGAGGATTGGTATCTCGCCTTCATCGGCATTTCGGATACGGTCTTCGAACCGCGCTCGTTCCCTTTGCCTGTCGGCGGGCCTGTCTCGGCAAGACCAGATTCACTCAATACTTTCGGGAGCCCGAAGACGGAGATTTGGGCGCAGACCTTTGCGCTCGAAACCGTGCTCTACAAGGGCAACACCACCTTCAAGCCGCCCGATTGGGAGTTTCGCTTCACCCCCGCGTTTAACGTCACCCGCGTATCGGCGGATGAGCGCGGTTTGTTGCGCGCACCTGCGGATGCGTCGCAGGTGCGCTACGACTCGGCCGTTGGACTGCAGGCCGCCTTCGTCGATCGTCACTTGCGCAACGTATCGCCAAATTTCGATTTCGACAGCATTCGTGTCGGTATACAACCGTTTACGTCGGACTTTCGCGGCTTCTTGCTCAACGATGCGATGTTCGGTGCGCGCCTCTTCGGCATTCGCTCGAACAATCGCTATCAATATAATCTCGCCTGGTTTCGTCGACTCGACAAAGATACCAACAGCGGTCTCAATGACGTGTTCTCGCGCGGCTTGGCCTCATTCCGCGACGACGACGTTTTTGCCGCGAATCTTTATGTGCAAGATTGGCCGACACTGGGGTTCTTCACACAAGGCACTGTCATCCACAACCGCAACCGCGAGGGTGGGCAGATCCAGTATGACGACAATGGCATCATTCAGCGCCCTGTGTCGCTCGGTGTCGAGCGATCAGGTGACTACGATGTCACGTATTTGGGTCTTTCCGGCGATGGTCATATTGGTGGTCTGAATCTCACCACGTCGGCCTATTACGCCATCGGCGATGCCGAGCGAGGCACGTTCGTCGATCGTCCGCAGCAGATTCGCGCCGGCTTTTTTGCAGCGGAGTTGTCAAAAGATTTCTCCTGGGTCCGCGCTCGAGCCTCGCTGGCCTGGGGTTCTGCAGACTCCGATCCGTTCGACGGTCGCGGCGAAGGTTTTGATGCAATCTTCGAAAATCCGCTTTTTGCGGGTGCGGATACCAGTTTCTGGATACGCGAGCCAGTCCCCTTGATCGGTGGAGGGCGCGTGACACTGTCAGGCCGTAACGGTTTGCTGAATTCGCTGCGATCCTCTAAAGAATTTGGTCAGTCGAACTTTGCTAATCCGGGCTTGAAGCTGATCGGTGTCGGTGCCGACTTTGATCTGACTCCGACGCTTCGCGTGAGCACTAACGTTAACTGGCTTCAGTTCGTCGACACGGAAACGTTACGTGTAGCGCGTGCCCAGGGCGATATCGACAAAGACATCGGTTTGGATGCATCGATTGCTGTGATCTGGCGCCCGCTTGCAATCCAAAATGTCGTGGGTCGCTTGTCCGTGGCCACGTTAGTGCCCGGTGAAGGCTATCGCGATCTCTTCGAAGACGACATGGCTTACGCCGTGCTCGGCAACCTCGTACTTACTTACTGATTAATGAATTCATGAAAAAGCTCGTTGCCGCCATCTTCACGCTATCCGGGCTCATGCTGCTGCCGGGGTCTGTCGATATCGCAACCTCGGCCGAGGGGCTCAAGCCTGTCGAGCGGGTGTATGTTGCCGCGCCGCCGGCGCCTGCCAAGCAGACGCAGGATGAAGCTGCGGCAAAAAGCGTCGGTTGTAACGACTGTCATACCAAAACTGATCAGCCGACGATGCATGCAAATCCCGGCGTTGTCCTGGGTTGCACCGACTGTCATGGTGGTTCCGCTAATATCCGATGGATCGGCGCGAACGATCGCGACACGCAACAAAATGATCGGAAGTATGCGGAGACGCGCGATGCGGCGCATGTGCTGCCGAAGTATCCGTCGGCATGGCATCACCCTTCGAGTGCCAATCCGGAACGTACGTATGCGCTGCTGAATAAGGAAGCGAACGAGTTCATTCGTTTCGTCAATCCGGGCGACTATCGTGCTGCTGACGATGCCTGCGGCGCCTGTCACTCACGCACGATCCATGATGCCAAGCGCAGCCTCATGGCGACGGCCACCATGTTTTGGGGTGGTGCCGCCTATAACAACGGTTTGCTACCGTTCAAGAACTACATCCTCGGCGAGAGCTATACCAAAGAGGGCGTAGCTGCGATTCTGGAAGGAGCCAAGACGACGGCTGAACAGCGCGATCGACACGAGCTCGTTGAGCGCGTTTATCCTTTGCCGCGTTGGGAGAACCTTCCGCCCGCAGATATCTTTCGTGCCTTCGAGCGCGGTGGCCGAAACATCACCAATCTGTTCCCGGAGACCGGTATTCCAAATTCTTTGGGGCAGATTCAACGCCTCGAAGAGCCGGGTCGACCGGACTTCAAGCAATCGAACCGTGGTCCCGGTACCGGTGGCCGCATCGCGGTGCCGGTGCTCAATATCCATAAAACCCGTCTGAACGATCCGCTGATGTGGTTCATGGGAACCAATGACAACCCTGGCGACTTCCGTTCGTCGGGTTGTACGAGCTGCCATGTGGTTTATGCGAACGATCGTGATCCGCGACATTCAGGGCCTTATGCGCAGTTTGGTCACGATGGCAAGACACAGACAGTAGACCCCACCATCCCGAAAGATCGTAGTGGGCATCCATTAACCCATGCGTTCACGCGCTCCATTCCGACGAGCCAGTGCATGATTTGTCACATGCACCAGCCGAACATGTTCATCAACTCGTTCCTCGGTTACACCATGTGGGACTACGAGTCAGATGCTCCGCACATGTGGCCCGAGGAGCAGCAGTTCCCGACGCCCGAACGAATTCGTCAAGTGCTTGACCGCAACCCGGAAGGCGCTGCACCGCGCGGTAAGTGGGCCGATCTCGAGTTCCTCAAGGGCGTGAGCGAACTCAATCCGAAGCTGAAAGATACGCAATTTGCCGACTACCACGGTCACGGCTGGAATTTCCGCGCGATCCACAAGCGAGATCGCGAAGGCAATCTGCTAGACGCCGAGGGGAATATCATCGCGAACGATGATCCACAGAAGTGGAAGAAGACCGTTCAGATGTCATCGATCCATGTCGATGTCGGCATGCACTGCGTCGATTGCCACTTCGCACAGGACGGACACGGCAACGGTTATCTGCACGGGTCCGTTGCCGCTGCGGTCGAGATCGACTGCAAGGACTGCCACGGCACGACTGCTGCGGTTGCCAATCTTCGTACCTCAGGGCCGGCTGCACCGAAGTCAGGTACGAAAATTGGTCTCATCCGTAACCCAGACGGGAAGCTTCGCTTCGAATGGCGTGGTGATACGCTGATTCAAAGATCTGCCGTCACGCCCGGACTTGAGTGGGAAGTATCGCAGGTCAAGGACACCGTCACGCCCGGCAACGCGCACTACAACGAGAAGGCGGCTCGCGCGAAGACGATGGCGAAAGATGCCAAGACTCAAAAATTTGGGCCAGATATCCCGTGGGAAATGCTCGCTCACAACGACGACAAGATGGAGTGCTACACCTGCCATACGCCGTGGACCACGAGTTGCGGTGGCTGCCATCTGCCGATCGAGGCTAACGCCAAGACCGATCGTCATCGCTACGAGGGCGGTGAGACACGCAACTTCGCCACCTACAACCCGCAGGTATTGCGTGAAGATATCTTCATGCTCGGTTGGCGCGGCCCCAGTGAAGGCGGAAAGATGGCGCCGGTGCGCTCTTCTTCGGCGTTGGTACTGTCATCAACCAACTCCAACCGCGAGAAGATCTACATCCAGCAGCCGCCGATCGCGGCCTCGGGTTACAGCTCGCAGGCGATGAACCCGCACTACCCACACACCGAGCGCAAAACCGAGACCAAGACCTGCAGTGATTGCCATCTCGCCAAAGAAGGCGATAACAACGCCATCATCGCGCAAACGCTCGGCTACGGAACCCAGTTCATCAATTTCGCTGGTCTTAATGCGTGGATCGGTACGGAGAAGGGGGTCACGGCTGTTGAAGTCACGGAGTGGGACGAACCGCAGGCTGTCATCGGAAGCTATCTGCATCGCTACGCCTATCCGAAGTGGTACTCCGAGCACTTGGGCCGCGATCGTGAGCTACAGCGCATCAATGCATTGAATGGCGATGTTGCGGGCTGTGTACAGATGCGCGGTGAATATGTGTTCTCCGCCGAAGGCAAGCGCGGTATGCGTGTTTTGGACGCGGCGAGCATTGCCAACAAGGGCATCAGCCAGAAGCTGATCAGTGCGCCGTTCTCATCGCTTGGGCACAACACGCAGGTCAAGACGAGTAATGCGACCTGCGTCGCCTTGGCGACGACACAGCCGGTGCATCCGCCGCGCAATGAGGGCGATCTCATGCGCAAGGCAAACCAGGAGCAGCCGTTCCTGCCGATCTACAACTTCGCCGTGATCACCGATTCGGTTGAGGGGCTCGTACTGGTCGACATCAACACGCTCGCAGATGGTGAATTCCGAAACAACTTCCTGAAACGCTTCGTCACTTGGAATCCCAACGGTAAGCTGACTGGCGCTCGCTATCTGACTATCGCGGGCAATTTGGCCTATGTTGTCACCGACAGCCAAGTCGTCGTGGCGGATCTGTCGACGCCGAGTGTCCCTAAGATCGTTGCAGAGATTCCGTTTGACTCGCCGCGAGCCGTGTCGCTCCAGTTCCGTTATCTGTTCGTCACGACAGCGCGTGGATTCGAGGTGGTTGATATCACCCAGCCGTCGCGTCCGCGAAAGCTACCTGATGCAACAGTACCTCTCGCCAATGCAGGTGGCTTCACCGTCGCAAGAACTTACGCTTACGTCGCCAACGGACGCGAGGGCATGGCCATCATCGACGTGAAGCGCCCACACGCTGCACGTTTATTCCAAAAATGGAATGCCGACGGCGGTCTCATCGATTCACGAGACGTGATGATCGCATCGACGAACGCCTCTCTCTTTGCGTATGTCGCAGATGGTAAGGGCGGTTTGAAGGTTGTGCAGCTGACGAGCCCATCTTCGCAACCGAATTTTTATGGCTTCAGCCCGGAACCACGTCCGGAGCTGATCGCTTATAAGGCAACTCGTTCGGCAGCTCTCAGTCTTTCTCGACCGCTTGAGCGTGATCGGGCTGTGGATGAAAGTGGCGGTCAAGTCGCCGTATTCGGTCGTCGAGGATCACGCCCGTTCAATCTGCAGGAAATGCAGCGACTGTATCTTGATAAGGATGGCGAGCCTTGGTACGTCGAGGACAACCCGGCCGTAAAGCAGGCGCAGAGGAACTCACGATGAGTTGGAAGAACATCCAGTTGAAATGGGCAGCGCTCGGTCTGGCCGCCTTGTCCTCCGTCGGTGCAGTAGCGGATGAGGCCAAACTTCGTCATGAAGGTGTCGCTACTTGCGCGTCTTCTTTGTGTCATGGCTCGAGTCAGCCGCTGAAGGCTTATGACAATGCCTTGCAAAACGAATACACGACGTGGTCTCAATTCGATCCGCACAGCAATGCCTACAAGGTTTTGCTGAATAAGCAATCGCAAGAGATTGCTCGTCGTATGGGTATTGGTCCGGCGCACGAGGCGCCGGCGTGTCTTGCCTGTCATTCGGACGCCGTGCCCGCAGCGCAGCGTGGCGCTAAGTTCCAACTCGATGATGGAGTCGGTTGCGAGAGCTGCCACGGCGGTTCGGAAAAGTGGCTCGCCACTCACTACCAAAGCCCGCGTATTCCTCGCAGCGAGCATTTGGCGAATGGTCTCGTCGCTCTTGAGAAGCCAGACGTGTTAGCTGGCACCTGTCTTGGCTGTCATGTCGGCGATCAAAATCGCTACGCCAACCATCGCATGATGGCGGCGGGGCATCCGCGACTCGTCTTCGAGCTGGATACTTATCTCGAGCTGTGGCGTACGAGCGGTGGCCGCGAGCACTATCGAAAAAAATCACCGACGAACCATTCGGCGTTGTGGGTCAAGGGCTTGGTAGATTCCTCCCGTCGTCAGCTCGGTTTGATCGAGCAACACGGCGCCGGACGTATGGGACCGATTCCCGACTTTGGTGTTTTCGCCTGTCATTCCTGTCACCGCGATTTACGTTTAACGGCCTTCGGTGGTTCGAGCGCGCTCGGCATCGCGCCCGGTGATTTGCGCTGGCAGGATGCGCACTTGCTGGTGTTGCGTCGTGTTGCCGCGACGCTGCAATTGGGTGCGCGTACGGAGTTGGATCGTGCCGTCATCGCGTTGCAGAGAGCGGCGCACGGAGATGCTTCATCACTGCGCGCTGCGTTGACTCAAACCCGAACTGCGCTGTCTTCAGTCGAGCAGCAGATGGGATCGGTCAGCTGGTCTGCCGCCCAGATGAATGCCGTTGCTCAGGCCTTGACGGACGCTTCCAGAAGAGGCGAGTTCCCAGATCCGGCTGCCGCTGAGCAAGCCGCTATGGGAATGGTAGTGATGCTCGCGGGTCTCAAGCTCGATCAGGGCAAGAAAGCGGAAATCGATCGCTTGTTCGACGATCTGCGTGACGATAACGCCTTTGATCAGCGCCGCTTCGTCAAATGGATGTCGGTGCTAGGCACTCGAAACTAGCTTAGCCCTTCGAGGATCGTCACGAAGAAGGTGCCTTTGCCCTCGCGAAACTTCTTCGCGGCGACATATTCATTCGATTGCCAAAAGCCCCAGGCGGCTTCCTTCGATGGAAACTGCGCAATCAAGATGCTTTCGTTGCGCGGCTCGCCCTCGGCGATTTCAACTTTGGCTGCGGGTGTCACGGTCAGATAGTGACCACCGAACTTTTGATAGATCGGTGGTAGCGCAGCGTTGTAAAGACGAAATCCCTCGATATCCGTGACTTTGCCTTGAACGAGCAAATACGCGGGTTTACTCATTTAATGAGACCCTCTGCTTTGAGGGCCGCCTGCACCGATGGCCGCGCCGCGATTCGGTCGATGTATGGTTTCAAACCGGGCCAAATGCTCGGCGCATCGAGCTTGATGTAGGCGCACCAGCTCAGCACCGTGAAGAGATAGCAGTCAGCTACCGAGAGATGCTCCCCCAACAAGAACGGTTTATCGGCCAAGTGCGCCTCGATGAATTGCACGCGTTTCTCAAGTTGCGCACGCGCAGCAGCCTTCTGTTCCTCTGTCGCGCTTGGCGTGAAAAAGGGGCTGAAATTCTTGTGGACCTCGGAGTTGATGTAACCGAGCCACTCGTGTAACCGATATCGTGCGAGCGTGCCGCTTGCCGGCGCCAGATGCTTAGTCGGTGCGAGGTCTGCGATAAAGGGCAGAATCGCCGTCCCCTCGGTTAAAACTGCTCCATCGTCTAGCTTTAGAGCGGGTACGTATCCTTTAGTAGTGATGCTTGCATAGTCCTCACCACCGGCCGTCTTACGACCGCGGCCTTCAACCTTGACGAGCTCGAACGGCACACCGGCTTCGAGCAGCGCGATATGAGAAGCGAGCGAGCAGGCGCCGGGGGAGAAATACAGTTTCATTTGAAAAGTCCCGAGGTTTTAGCGAGAGAAGGCTGTCAATCCTATCGCGACGCCTCGTATCGTCAACGACATTGGTAAACTAGGCCATCCGGCGGGCCCGTAGCACAGCGGTTAGTGCAGGGGACTCATAAGCCATTTGACCGACTAGGAATAATCGAAAAAACCCTGTAAATTAAGCACTTTACGTGGTTTTACCCGCCGGAAAAGTGCTTACACACCGCTTACACACTTTTACTCCGTTTGCCTATTCCCGTTTGGGGGTCGAGCTCGGAGCGACTAAAGTGCACGGAAAACTGCTGTGTAAGGAGAGGGTAGATGCGCGCTTCGAAAGGATCCGCACAAATTGCTCCAAACGATTTGTGATGAAATCTTTCTTCTCGCAGTATCATTCAACTGAAGTTTCAAGTTACGGGCCTGTAGCACAGCGGTTAGTGCAGGGGACTCATAGCGAAAGTTGTGCCGCACGAAGGGAAACCTCGTGTGGGATGGTGTCAAAGTCGGCGAACCCT
>JBDLSG010000032.1:0-19870 GCA_039799645.1 Pseudomonadota bacterium
ACCTGCGAGCCCTTGCGCAGGTATTCACCTGCGATCTCAGCAAGACGACCGAACAGCGCCACGCTGTGCCATTCCGTTTGCTCTTTCATCTCACCGGACTGTTTGTCCTTCCAGCTTTCGCTAGTGGCGATACGCAGATTGCAGACCGTCATGCCCGAGGGCATGGCCTTGGTATCCGGGTCCTGGCCCAGATTGCCGACGAGAATGACTTTGTTGATGCCGCGCGCCATGTTGGGTCCTGCCTAGTGTGCCCTCTATTTGGGGTCGCCGGGGGACGACCCAAGGGGGACTTTTCCGAAAAGGAGTGCCATTTTAGCCGCCCCCCGAGGGTGCTGCATCGCAAAAATCTCGGTAATTCACCGACTTAAGCCCCCGGTAACCCGGCCCAGGGGTACACTAATCGGCTGTTTTCCCGCCACAACGACTTCTGTAGCCCCACCATGGCCTTCATCCGCATCCGCGGCGCCCGCAGCCACAACCTTCGCAATCTGGATGTCGACATCCCCCGCGATCGGCTCGTAGTCGTGACGGGCCTGTCGGGCTCGGGCAAGTCAACGCTCGCCTTCGATACGCTCTACGCGGAAGGCCAGCGCCGATACGTCGAGTCGCTTTCGGCTTATGCCCGCCAGTTTCTCTCGATGATGGAGAAGCCGGATGTCGATCACATCGAAGGGCTATCCCCCGCCATCGCCATCGAACAAAAAGCGGCCTCCCACAATCCGCGCTCGACGGTCGGCACGGTCACCGAGATCCACGACTATCTGCGACTGCTCTATGCGCGGGCAGGCGTGCCGCGTTGCCCCGAGCACGGCGTGTCGCTCGAGGCGCAGACGGTCAGCCAGATGGTCGATCAGATTCTGCGGCTCGAAGAAGGCACGGCGATCCTACTGCTCGCGCCGCTTGTCGAAGATCGCAAGGGTGAACACGAGGGCGTGTTACGCGATCTGCAGACTCAAGGGTTCGTCCGCGCCCGTATCGACGGTCAGGTGTATGAACTCGACGCCGCGCCGACTCTCGATGCGCGACGCAAGCACCGCATCGAAGCCGTGGTGGATCGACTCAAGGTGCGCCCCGATGCGACCCAGCGAATCGCCGAATCGCTGGAAACAGCGCTGCGCCTCTCGGGCGGTACGGCGAGCGTCTTGCGTATGGACGATGCACAAGGCAAAACGGGCATGCTGTTCTCTAACCGCCATGCCTGCCCTAGTTGTGGCTATGCCGTGCCGCTGCTCGAGCCGAAGATGTTTTCCTTCAACAGCCCGGCAGGAGCCTGCCCGGGATGCGATGGACTCGGTCAGCAGGAATTCTTTGATCCAGCGCGGGTTGCCGCGTTCCCGCATCTGTCGCTGGCAGGCGGTGCGATCCGCGGCTGGGATCGACATAACCCGCACTATCTGCAGCTCATCAGCACGCTCGCGACACACTACGGATTCGACATCGAAGAGCCCTGGCAGGAACTGCCTGCGCGTGTGCGAGACATCCTGCTCTACGGCAGCGGTGAGGAAGAAATCGAATTCATTTACGGGATCGATCGAAGCAAGCGCTCGATTCGCAAACACCCCTTCGAGGGCATGCTGCGCAATATCGAGAGGCGCTATCGCGAAACCGACTCACCGGCGGTGCGCGAAGAACTCACCAAATACCGCGGCTGGCGTAAGTGTCCAGACTGCGACGGCAGTCGTCTCAACCTGACGGCGCGTCACGTATTCGTCGGCGAGAAATCCTTACCGCAGATCACCAGCCTCTCGGTCACCGATACGCGCGATTTCTTCGCAACCTTGCAAGTGGCCGGCTGGCGTGGCGAGGTCGCCGGCAAAGTCGTACGCGAAGTCGAAGACAGACTGCGCTTTCTGGTGGATGTGGGTCTCGACTATCTGACCCTCGATCGTGGTGCCGACACGCTCTCGGGCGGCGAAGCCCAGCGTATCCGGCTGGCGAGTCAAATCGGCTCGGGTCTGACTGGGGTGATGTACATCCTCGATGAGCCCTCGATCGGCCTACATCAAAGAGACAATTCACGTTTGCTCGCTACGCTGCGCCGACTGCGCGATCTCGGTAATACGGTGATCATGGTCGAGCATGACGAAGAGGCAATCGATACCGCCGATCACGTCATCGATCTCGGTCCCGGTGCCGGCGTTCATGGTGGACGCATCGTGGCGCAAGGAACACCGGCTGACATCCGTGCGAGTGCCGAGTCGTTGACGGGACAGTATTTGAGCGGGCGTCGGAAGATCCCGATGCCGGCCAGTCGCACGCCACCGCAATCCAAGCGCATGCTGCGCATCGTCGGCGCGAGTGGCCACAACTTGCGCGATATTAGCGTCGATATCCCGCTTGGGCTTTTCACCTGCGTCACCGGTGTCTCGGGCTCAGGCAAGAGCACCCTGATCAACGACACGCTGCTGCGCCGCGCGAACGCAGAGCTCTCCGGTGGCCCGGTCGACGCCGAGCCGTGCAGAGCCATCGAAGGCCTTGAATATCTCGATCGAGTGATCGACATCGACCAGAGCCCGCTTGGTCGCACACCGCGATCGAACCCGGCTACGTACACCGGCATTTTCACGGGGCTGCGAGAACTCTTCGCGCAGGTTCCAGAAGCTCGCAGCCGTGGCTACGACGTCGGTCGTTTCAGTTTCAACGTCAAGGGCGGCCGCTGCGAAGCCTGCCAGGGCGATGGCGTCATGCGCGTCGAGATGCACTTCTTACCGGATGTGTTCGTGCCCTGCGACGTTTGTCGCGGCAAGCGCTACAACCGCGAAACACTCGACATTCTCTACCGCGGACGCAGCATCCACGACGTGCTCGAAATGACGGTCGAAGATGCCTTGAAATTTTTTCAAAGTATTCCGTCGGTACAACCGAAGCTACAGACCCTGCTCGATGTCGGTCTCGGCTATCTCAAGCTCGGACAAAATGCGACGACGCTGTCAGGCGGCGAAGCACAACGCGTCAAGCTCGCGCGGGAACTCGCCAAGCGGGCGACCGGTCGAACGCTATACATCCTCGATGAGCCGACCACCGGTCTGCATTTTCACGATGTCGCGCAACTGCTGCTCGTTCTGCAGAGACTGCGCGACGAGGGTAATACCGTGGTGGTAATCGAGCACAATCTCGATGTCATCCAAACGGCCGACTGGATCATCGATCTCGGACCCGAGGGCGGTCACGGCGGCGGACGATTAGTGGCTGCCGGTACGCCCGAGCACGTAGCGCAGCAAGCGGGCTCGCATACCGGTCGTTATTTGGCTGAACGACTCGGGAAGACGTAACGCACGTGACCGTCCGCGCGCTCCTCGCGGCGACGATCCAACGCATATCTTTGAATGACGCTACCCCAAAAACGCAGCGCCGCTCGATCGGACTGCAACACTTCGACCTGCCACTGCGCCGCGTAGCGATCAAATAGCAAATTGGCCGCATGACTGCCGACGCCGAGGCGTCGCAAGTCGGGAACGACATAGAACTCACGCAAACGCGCGCCGCCGTCCAAGACCCTCTCGACGCAGGCGAAGCCCGCGCGCTCTTCATCGCGACGCAGCACAAACAGATCGACGGCTCGATCCTGTAACCAATCGCTGATTTGCTCTCGAGCCAGCGACTCGGTCGATGGCGGCGTAGCGCGCGAGACGACCGCAAGCTCATGCAACCAGTCGAGATAAGCGCGCTCGAGCCAACTTCTCTCGAGGGGCGGTGTGGCGAGTTGTAGACGTATGGGCATGGTCTAAAACGAAAAAACCCGGGGGATGGCGGACCATCTTCCCGGGTTCTTTGGAGGAACGCGAACGTTCCTCAGGCTTTCATTCTCTGAAGCAGAGAATTACTGAGCCGGAGCAGCCTCAGCCGGAGCGGCAGCGGCGTCGGCCGGAGCAGCGGCATCAGCCGGAGCAGCGGCATCAGCCGGAGCGGCCTCAGCAGGAGCAGCCTCTTCGGCAGCCGGAGCGGCTTCTTCAGCAGCCGGAGCTTCGGCCGGAGCCTCAGCAGGCTTGCCACCGCAGGCGGTCAGAGCGAAAGCCGCGAGAACAGCGGCGAGAGCGAGCTTCGTGTTCATGTCGTATACCCCAAAAAGTAGTGACACAGAAATTCAAACAACCTAGCTAGTTTGTCTGGCGATTTGGATCGCGCGCGGATTCTAGCAACCTTTGCCGAGAATTGGGAACCGCTCTGACAGAGCGGGTTGTGGAGCCGGGACAAGGTCGCGGCAGCCGCCTAAAATCCGTCGCTGGGTCTTGACCGACCATGACCCCAACGGCCAAAGGAATCCTGCCATGAATACGCCCTCCCTCGACGTGCTTTTCCCGGCTCACATCGCCGAACTGCGGTCTCGAACCGACCGGGCCTTGGCGGCAGCGGGGTTTGACGGGGCGATATTCCAATCCGGAGAGCCGCTTGGTCTCGCGCGAGACGACCAGCACTATCCCTATAAGGCACATCCGTATTTCAAATGGTGGGCGCCCCTCGCCGATGCCGCCGGCTCACTGATCCACTACCGCACAGGATCGCGTCCGCAGCTGATTTTCTTCGTCGCGACCGACTTCTGGTACCAGCCAGCCACATTGCCGCAGGCTTCCTGGGTCGACGAGTTCGACGTCGTGATCGTCCACTCACAGGAGGACGCGCGCGCAGCCTTGCCGAAGGATCTGTCGCGCACCGCGTGGCTCGGAGATCCGTTAGCCGAGCTCGGCGGCTACGGCCTTGCCGCCGTCAACCCCGACGGTCTGCTACGTGGGCTCGACTACACCCGCGCTCGCAAAACCCCGTACGAAATCGAGTGTCTCGCTGAGGCCAACCGAATCGCCCTACGCGGTCATGCCGCCGCAGCGGACTGCTTTGTCCGCGGGGGCAGCGAGTACGACATTCACCAGGCCTTTGTCGGTGCCTGCGGGCAGCGGGAGCAGGAGCTCCCCTATAACGCGATCGTGGCGCTGAACGAGGCAGGCTCGGTATTGCACTATCAGATTCTGCAGCGTCACCGTCCGACGCGGCATCACTCGCTGCTGATCGATGCGGGCGCCACGTGTCGCGGGTACGGCAGCGACATCACGCGCAGCTACGCCGCCAGCGGTGCCGATTCCACCTTCGTTGACTTGCTTGCGCAGATGGATGATTTGCAGCGGCACTTGTGCGCTTTGGTCAAACCCGGGGTCGATTGGCGCGAGATTCACCAAGCCGCCGTCGAAAAGATCGCTGCGCTGCTCTGCTCGAGCGGCATTCTGCGCTGTAGCGTCGAAGAAGCGCTGAGCTCGGGCACGGCACGATTATTCTTTCCTCATGGCATAGGTCACCTGCTCGGCCTGCAGGTGCACGATGTGGGAGGCGTTATGGCGGATGATCGGGGTGGCATGATTCCGAAGCCTCCGCTCGACCCGGCCCTGCGCCTCACCCGCCAACTCGAGTCCGGTTTCGTGGTGACGATGGAGCCTGGGCTCTATTTCGTCGAGGCTCTACTCAAACCCGCCCGCAGCTCGCACCATGCGCCGCGAATCAACTGGGACACGATCGACGCACTCGCTCCGTACGGCGGCATACGCATCGAGGACAACCTCGTCGTCACGGATTCGGGCGTGCGCAACCTGACGCGAGAGCGAGGCGCTGTCGCCTGAAACGACAACGGCCGGTGTCCCTCGCGGAACACCGGCCGTTTTTCGTGTCGCTCTAAGGCGAACCGGAGAAAGCTATCAGGCAGCCGCTGCCTTCGCCTTCTTAGCCGGAGCCTTGGCCTTCGCCTTGGCGCGAGTCTTCTTGGCAGGAGCCTCGGCCTCGACAGCCGGCGCCGCGGCCTGATCAACCAACTGCATCAGCGCCATCGGTGCGTTGTCACCAGCGCGCGGCATCATGCGCAGGATGCGCGTGTAGCCACCGGCACGCGCTTTGAAGCGCGGACCCAGATCGGCGAACAGCTTGTCGACGATCGCCTGATCACGCAGACGCGCGAAGGCCAAGCGGCGACGCGCCTCGCTGTCGGTCTTGGCGAGCGTGATGAGGGGCTCGACCACACGGCGCAATTCTTTGGCCTTCGGCAGCGTGGTGCGAATCGTCTCGTGACGCAGCAAAGCCACGCTCATGTTGCGCATGAGCGCATGACGGTGCGGAGCATTGCGCGACAGTTGCCGCCCTGAAAGTCGATGACGCATAACAAACCTCGATAAGTCAGTGGGACTTCCGGGCTACTAACGAGCCCGGAACCCGAATCACATCAAGCCGCCACGATCTTCTTCGTGACGCAGGCTGGCCGGCGGCCAACCATCAAGACGCATGCCCAGCATCAAGCCGTGACTCTGCAACACTTCCTTGATCTCGGTAAGCGACTTCTTGCCGAGGTTCGGGGTGCGCAGTAGCTCAACCTCGGTGCGCTGCACGAGATCGCCGATGTAGTGGATGTTCTCCGCCTTGAGGCAGTTGGCACTACGAACGGTGAGCTCGAGCTCATCGACCGGGCGCAACAGGATCGGATCGAACTGAGCCGACTCGGACTTACCGGCAGACTCTTCCTCGCCCTGCAGATCCACGAACACCGACAGCTGATCCTTGAGGATACTGCCAGCGCGGCGGATCGCCTCTTCGGCATCGATCGTACCGTTGGTTTCGATGTCGAGAACGAGCTTGTCGAGGTCGGTACGCTGTTCGACACGAGCCGCATCGACGGAGTACGTGACACGACGGATCGGGCTGAACGACGCATCGAGCTGCAACCGACCGATCGGACGGGCCGCTTCCTCGAAGGCAATGCGTTGGGCAGCCGGGCGATAGCCACGGCCGCGCTCGACGCGCAGCACCATCGTCAACTCACCCGCCTTGGTCAGGTTGGCGATGACGAGTTCCGGATTGACCACTTCGACGTCGTGATCGGTCTGGATGTCACCCGCGGTCACAGGACCCGGGCCTTTCTTTGAGAGACGCAGCTCGGCCGAATCACGCGTGTGCATACGGATGGCCACTTGCTTGAGGTTCAACAGGATGTCGACGACGTCCTCTTGAACACCCTCGATGCTGGTGTACTCGTGCAGCACGCCCTCGATCTCCACTTCGGTGATCGCAGCGCCCGGCATGGACGAGAGCAGCACGCGACGCAGCGCGTTGCCGAGCGTGTGGCCGAAACCGCGCTCGAACGGCTCGATGACCACGCGCGCCTGACGCGGCGCGAGCGGGCTGACCTTCACCACGCGGGGCTTCAGGAACTCGCCGACTGATCCATGCATGTTCGATTCCTCTTTCCTGTTTCGAGAACGACCCGACGATTACTTCGAGTACAACTCGACAACCAGGTTTTCGTTGATGTCCGGCAGAATTTCGTCACGTGCGGGCACCTGCTTGAAGACGCCCTTCATTTCTTTGTCGTTCACCTCGACCCACTCGGGGAGGCCGACCTGAGAGGCGATCTGCATCGCGTTTTGGATACGCAGCTGCTTACGCGCCTTCTCGCGGATCTGCACGACGTCTCCGGCGCGCATCTGATAGGAGGCGATCGTAACCACCTCACCATTCACCTCGATGCCCTTGTGGCTGACGAGCTGACGAGCTTCCGAGCGCGTCGCCGCAAAACCCATGCGGTAGACGACGTTGTCGAGACGGCACTCGAGCAGCTTGAGCAGGTTCTCACCCGTCGAGCCCGAACGGCGCGCGGCCTCGGTGTAGTAATTCGCGAACTGACGCTCTAGTACACCGTACATGCGGCGCAGCTTCTGCTTCTCGCGCAACTGACTGCCGTACTCCGACAGACGCGACTTGCGCTCGCCCTTGATTCCGCCCGGCGGAACCTGGAACTTGCACTTCGACTCGAGCGGCTTAACGCCACTCTTCAAGAAAAGATCGGTGCCCTCGCGACGAGCGAGTTTGCACTTGGGACCAACATATCGGGCCATCTGATGATTCCTCTTGCGACGCTACGTCAGACGCGACGCTTCTTGGGAGGACGGCAGCCGTTGTGCGGGATCGGCGTGACGTCGGAAATGCTGGTGATCTTCAATCCGCAGTTGTTCAAGGCACGAACTGCAGATTCGCGACCCGGGCCCGGACCCGCAACGCGAACTTCGACATTGCGCAGACCGTGTTCCTGAGCGGCGACACCCGCCTTCTCAGCGGCCACCTGCGCCGCGAACGGAGTCGACTTGCGCGAACCGCGGAAGCCGCAACCGCCCGAGGTCGCCCACGAGAGCGTGTTGCCCTGGCGATCGGTGATCGTGATGATCGTGTTGTTGAAGGATGCATGCACGTGCGCGATTCCATCGAGCACGTTCTTGCGAACCTTCTTCGGCTTTTTCCCGGCGGATTGCTTCTGTTCTGCCATGTGCTACTGCCTACTGAAAATCTGTTATTTGCCCGGAGGCGCGTTGAGCTTGACGGCGGCCTTGCGCGGACCCTTGCGCGTGCGCGCATTGGTACGAGTGCGCTGGCCGCGCAGCGGAAGACCCTTGCGATGACGCAGGCCGCGATAGGTGCCGAGATCCATCAATCGCTTGATGTTCATCGAAACCTCACGACGTAAGTCGCCCTCGACCAAGCCCTTTGCAATCTGCGAACGCAGGGAGTTGACCTCGGCTTCCGTCAGATCCTTGACCTTGGTGGTCGGATCGACGCCTGCCTCGGCGCAAACCTTGCGTGCACGGGTTCTACCCACACCGTAGATGTGAGTTAAACCGATGACAACGTGCTTGTTCATCGGGATATTGATGCCGGCGATACGTGCCATGTTTTCTGCCCCGAAGCCGCGGAAAAGCGCGGCATTCTACTTAAAAGCCTCTGACTCTCAACCCTGCCGCTGCTTGTGCCGCGGATCTTTGCAAATCACGTAGACGACACCGCGGCGCCGCACGATCTTGCAGTCCTTGCAAATCTTTTTGACGGATGGACGAACTTTCATTTCAAGTACCCTTTGATCACTGCGGCGCGCCGCCGCGTCCATAGCCCATCAGATTGGCCTGCTTCAACAGACCGGGATACTGATGGGACATCAAATGCGCCTGCAGTTGCGCCATGAAATCCATGGCAACGACCACGACGATCAACAATGAGGTGCCACCGAACACGAACGGTACGCCGCCTTCGGCGAACAACACTTCGGGAACGATGCACACGGCAGTCAGGTAAAGCGCACCCCACAAGGTCAAACGGGTGAGTACTTTGTCGATGTACTCGCCGGTCTGCTGACCCGGGCGGATGCCAGGAATGAAGGCGCCGGACTTCTTCAGGTTGTCGGAGGTCTCGCGTGCATTGAACACGAGCGCGGTGTAGAAAAAGCAGAAGAAGATCATCAACACGGCATACAGCACGAGGTGCAGCGGCTGCCCGTAGGCGAGCGAGGCTGCCATCGTCTGCAAAGCGTCGGCCGCAGCGCCTTCGCCGGTACCGAAGAAGCTCGCGATGGTCGCCGGGAAGAGCAACAAGCTCGAGGCGAAAATCGGCGGAATGACGCCCGCCATGTTGAGCTTGAACGGCAAGTGACTCGTCTGACCGGCCATCACGCGACGGCCCACCTGCCGCTTGGCATAGTGCACGGCGATACGACGCTGGGCGCGCTCGCAGTACACGCAGAAAGCCGTGACACCGAGCACCACCACGATGAGTAAGAGGGCGAACACACCCGACATCTCACCCGTGTTGACCGACTCGACCGTTCGGCCGAGCGCACTCGGAATACCCGAGATGATGCTCGCCAGAATGATCATGGAAATACCGTTGCCGATACCGCGCTCGGTGACCTGTTCGCCAAGCCACAACAAAAACATCGTGCCGGTGGTCATGGTGACCGTGGCGATGAACAGGAACGACCAGCCGGAGGTCAGCACCATGCCGCCGTTCTGCAGCGCCACAGACGCACCGAGCGACTGGAATACGGCGAGCACCAACGTGAAGTAACGCGTGATCTGGGTGAGCTTACGTCGACCCGCCTCGCCTTCCTTCTTCATGGCTTCCCAAGGTGGGTACACCTGCGAAGCCATCTGCACGATGATCGACGCAGAGATGTAGGGCATCACGCCCATCGCGAAGATCGACAGACGCTCGAGTGCACCACCCGAGAACATGTTCGCCATACCGAGAATGGTGCCGGCGTTCTCTTGGAAGAAACGCGCGACTTCCGCCGGGTTGATGCCCGGTACCGGAATGAACGAACCGATGCGGTACACGATCAGGGCACCGATCAGGAAAAACAGGCGCGCACGCACCTCGCCGAAACGCGTCGCGTCGGCGATGGCTGCTGCCGGATTTCCTACTCCCGTTGCCACTTCGTTGTGTACCCGTTACCTAGTCCGTATTGCCTTAGGCTTCGATGCGGCCGCCCGCCGCTTCGATCGCCGCCTTGGCACCCTTGGTGACACCGACGCCCTTGAGCGTCACTGCCTTCTTGATCTCGCCCGACAGCACGACCTTGGCGACCTCGGTGTGCATCGGAACGACGTTGGCAGCCTTCAAGGCAGCCAAATCGATCACGGCAGCGTCGACCTTCGCGAGTTCGTCCAAACGGACTTCCGCGCGGGTTGCCTTGATCGCAGAGCGGAAGCCGACCTTCGGCATACGGCGCTGCAACGGCATCTGACCGCCTTCGAAGCCGACCTTGTGATAGCCGCCCTTGCGGGCACGCTGTCCCTTGACGCCGCGACCGCAGGTCTTCCCCTGGCCAGCCGAGGCACCCCGACCGACGCGCAGGCGCGGACGCTTGGAACCCGGTGCCGGCTTGATGGTGTTGATACGCATCGTCGTAACTCCTAATTAGCCTTCGACGACCGCGAGCAGATGCCGCGCCGCGCGAATCATGCCGCGATTTTCCGGCGTATCCGCGACGGTAACCGTCTGGTGTCGCTTGCGCAGACCGAGACCACGCACCGACTGCGCAATGCTCTCGAGCTGACCGTGAACGCTCTTCTTGAGCGTGACTTTCAATTGCTGTTTGGAAGCCATGGTATTAACCCGTCAGTTCTTCCAGAGACTTGCCACGCTTCGCCGCGATCTCCTCGGGGGAGCGCACCGAAGCCAGAGCCTTCACCGTCGCACGCACGACGTTGATCGCATTGCGCGAGCCGTAGCTCTTGGCGAGCACGTTACGCACGCCGGCGCATTCGAGCACCGCACGCATACCACCACCCGCGATGACGCCGGTACCGTCAGAGGCCGGCTGCATCAGCACGCGAGTCGCACCGTGACGACCTTTGATCGAGTAGTGCAGCGTCTCGTTCTTGAGCGCGACGTTGACCATGTTCTTACGGGCTGCAGCCATCGCCTTCGAGATGGCGACCGGCACTTCGCGCGCCTTGCCGAACCCGAAACCAACGCGACCAGCGCCGTCACCGACCACCGTCAGTGCCGTGAAACCGAACTGACGACCGCCCTTGACGGTCTTCGAGGTGCGGTTGACCGCAACGAGCTTCTCGAGGTACTCGTCGGTGGCCTGGGATTTTTCGACTCGTGCCATGGATGTGTCCTGTCTTAAAACTCAAGGCCCGCTTCACGCGCGGCATCCGCCAGCGCCTTGATGCGTCCGTGGTACATGAAACCCGCGCGATCGAACGCGACCTTGCTCACGCCGGCGGCCTTGGCACGCTCGGCAATGGCGCGACCGACGGCCTTCGCTGCCTCGACGTTACCGGTGCCCTCGAGGCCATTAGCCACGGCGTCCTGCAGCGTCGAAGCCGACGCCAACACCTGCGCACCCGTCGAATCGAACACCTGCGCGTAGATATGACGCGGTGTGCGATGAACGGTGAGACGCGGGGTCCCGAGTTCGCGAATCTTCGCTCGCGCCCGCACGGCGCGGCGCTGACGACGCTGTTTGTTGCTGATCTGCATTGCTCGATCCTCTGTGCGCGCCTGCGGTTACTTCTTCTTGCCTTCCTTGAGGGAGATCTGCTCGCCGGCGTAGCGCACACCCTTGCCCTTGTAGGGCTCCGGTGCACGCAGCTCGCGGATCTCAGCAGCAATCTGACCAATGCGCTGCTTGTCGATACCCTTGAGGACGATTTCGGTCTGGCTCGGTGCCTCGACGCTGATACCTTCCGGCATCTCGACGGCGATGGGGTGCGAATAACCGAGGGTGAGGTTCAGGGTCTTGCCCTGTACCGCCGCACGATATCCGACGCCAACGAGCTCGAGCTTGCGCTCGTAACCCTTGCTGACACCGACCGCCATGTTCGACAGGTGCGAGCGAGTCGAGCCCGCCTGCATGCGATTGTTGGCGTCGTACTCGAGCTCGAGGTGCTTGTCCTTCTGGACGACTTTGACGCCACCCGAAAGCGCCACGCTCAACGAGCCCTTGGCACCCTTCAAGGTGACCGAGGTGTCGGTGATGGTCGCGGTCACGCCCTGGGGCAGTTCGACCGGTTGTTTCGCTACACGACTCATTGATGCTTACCTGGTTTGCTACCTGGTGTTCCAAATGCACTGCACGTCAGGCGACGATGCAGAGCACCTCACCACCCTGGCCAATGGCCCGGGCTTGCTTGTCGGTCATCACGCCTTTCGGCGTCGAGACGATCACGGTGCCCATACCGCCGAGAACTTTCGGCAGCTCGTCCTTGCCGCGGTAGATCCGCAGGCCCGGACGCGAGACACGCTCGAGACGATCGATGACCGGGCGCCCGTCGTAGTACTTCAGGGCAATGGTCATCGTGCTCTTGCCGCCATCCGCAGCGATGCGGAAATCGGCAATGTAGCCTTCGTCCTTCAAAACTTTGACGACGGCCTGCTTGAGGCGCGATGCGGCGACGTTCACTTCGCTCTTGCGAGCGAGCTGCGCGTTGCGGATGCGGGTCAGCAGATCGGCAATGGGATCAGTCATGCTCATATGGCGCGCGCTCCTACCAGCTCGCCTTGGACACGCCGGGCAGCTCGCCCCGGTTCACAGTCTCGCGAATCTTCACGCGCGAGAGACCGAACTTGCGGTACACGCCACGCGGACGACCCGTGATCGAGCAGCGCTTGCGGCCGCGGCTCGGGCTCGCGTCACGCGGCATTTTTTGAAGGGCGACCTGCGCTGCTACGCGATCCTCGTAAGAGGTGCGCGGATTGCGGATCGTTTCCTTGAGCTTCGCACGCTTCGCTGCGAACTTCTTGACGGTTTCGGCGCGACGCTTCTCGCGCTCCACCATGCTCGTCTTGGCCATGTGCTTGCTGCCCTATTACTTGCGGAAGGGGAACTGGAAGGCTTCGAGCAACGCTCGACCCGCCTTGTCGTCCTTCGCCGTGGTGGTGATGGTGATGTCCATGCCCCGGAGCTGGTCGATCTGGTCGTACTGAATTTCCGGGAAAATGATCTGTTCCTTAACGCCCATGTTGTAGTTGCCACGGCCGTCGAACGAACGCGGCGACACGCCGCGGAAGTCGCGGATACGTGGCATCGCAACGCTGATCAAGCGGTCGAGGAACTCGTACATCCGCGCGCCGCGCAACGTGACTTTGCAGCCAATCGCGAGACCTTCGCGGACCTTGAACGAAGCGATCGACTTGCGCGCCTGACAGACGACAGGCTTTTGACCCGTGATCTTGGTCAGATCCGTAACCGCCGCGTCGATGACCTTCTTGTCGGCCACCGCCTCGCCCACGCCCATGTTGACCGTGATCTTCAAGATCTTGGGCACTTCCATCGCGTTGGTGATGCCGAGATCCTTGCGGAGCTGGGCCACGACCTTTTCGCGGTAATACTGTTGCAGCCTTGCCATGCTGGTAACCCGTTGATCGACGCTTACGCGTCGATCATCTCTCCGTTGGATTTGAAGAACCGAACACGCTTGCCATCCGCCAGACGCTTGACGCCGACACGATCGGCCTTCTGCGTAGCGGGGTTGAACAGCGCGACCTTCGACACGTGCATCGGCATCTCTTTCTCGATGATGCCGCCGGTCTTGTTCATTTGCGGGTTAGCGCGCGTGTGGCGCTTGACCCGGTTGATGTTCTCGACGATGACCGTGTCGTTCTCGAGCACGGAGACGACGGCGCCCTTGCGGCCCTTGTCACGCCCCGAAATCACGATCACGTTGTCGCCCTTGCGAATCTTTCTCATGGGAGAGGCCTCAGAGCACTTCCGGTGCCAGCGAGATGATCTTCATGAACTGCGCCGTACGCAGTTCGCGCGTCACGGGCCCGAAAATACGGGTGCCGATCGGCTCGAGCTTGTTCGTGAGCAACACGGCAGCGTTGCCATCGAACTTGATAAGCGAACCATCCGCGCGACGCACGCCACGACGGGTGCGCACGACGACGGCGTCATACACCTCACCCTTCTTGACCTTGCCACGCGGAATCGCATCCTTGACGCTGACCTTGATCAGATCACCGACGGCAGCGTATCGACGACGCGTACCACCCATGACCTTGATGCACATCAGCGACTTCGCGCCGCTGTTGTCGGCCGCGTTCAATACGGTTTGCAGCTGGATCACGACGCACGCTCCACCACGGCCACGAGCCGCCAGGACTTGTTACGCGACAGCGGTCGGCACTCGGCGATCGTCACCGTATCGCCCTGACGCGACTCGTTCGTCTCGTCGTGAGCGAGCAGCTTCGTGGTACGGCGAATGTACTTGCCGTAACGCGGGTGCTTGACCAGGCGCGAAATTTCAACCGCGATGGTCTTGTTCATTTTGTTGCTGACGACACGCCCGGTGAGCGTGCGCAGCGTCTTGGTTTCAGTTGCCGTCGTCATCTGTTACTTCTCCGAAGTCTTAGCGGAGGTCGCTTTCTCGGCGAGCACCGTCTTCAGACGCGCGATGTCCTTGCGCACTCGACCGAAGTCGTTCGGCTTGATCGCCTGACCGGTCGCGCGCTGCATGCGCAGCGAGAACTGCTCGCGACGCAGCTTCAAGAGTTCTTCGTTGAGATCCTTGGCGGCTTTGCCGCGCAATTCCTTGGCATTCATGTCAACGCACCTGTCGCTTCACGAAGGAAGTGGTGACCGAGAGCTTGGCGCCGGCCAACCGGAACGCCTCGCGTGCAGTCTTTTCGTCCACGCCTTCCATTTCGAAGAGGATCTTGCCGGGCTTGACCTTGGCCACCCAGTACTCGACGTTGCCCTTACCGGAGCCCATGCGGACTTCAAGAGGCTTCTTGGAAATCGGCACGTCCGGAAAGACGCGGATCCAGATCTGACCGCCGCGCTTCACGGCGCGGGCCATGGCACGTCGGGCGGCTTCGATCTCACGCGCGGTCATACGTGCACGTTCGGTGGCCTTGAGGCCGAAATCTCCGAACGCCACGGAATTACCACGCTGGGCGAGACCGGCGTTGTCACCCTTGAATTGCTTGCGGTACTTGGTGCGCTTTGGCTGCATCATGACTGCGATTCCTCAAGTCAGACGGCGGGCGCGGCAATGGCCGCGGCCTCGGCAGCAGGTGCGCCGGCGGCATCACCCTCAACCTCAGGCTTGCTGAAATCTTCCTTGTCGAAGACCTCACCCTTGAAGATCCACACCTTGACGCCAATGACGCCATACGTGGTGCGGGCTTCGCCGAATCCGTAGTCGATATCGGCGCGGAAGGTATGCAGCGGGATACGACCCTCGCGCGACCATTCCGTGCGGGCAATTTCGGCGCCGTTCAGACGACCGGACAAACGCACCTTGATACCGAGGGCACCACTGCGCATCGTGCTCATCACGGCGCGCTTCATGGCGCGACGGAACATCACGCGCTTCTCGATCTGCTGGGCAATGCCATCAGCGACGAGCTGAGCGTCGAGTTCCGGCTTGCGGATCTCGGAAATATTCAGGCGGATATCACCCATCGGGCGACCGAGCAGCTTCGCCGTGTCGGCGCGCAGCTTTTCGATGTCTTCGCCCTTCTTGCCGATCACGATGCCCGGACGTGCGGTCTGAATCGTGATGTTCACCTTGTTCGCAGCGCGCTCGATGCTGATGCGCGAGACCGAGGCCTCGGCAAGCTTCTTGCGCAGGAACTCACGGACGCGGAAGTCCGTGTGAACGTGCAGCGGGAATTCTTTCTTGCTGGCATACCACTTCGACGACCACTCGCGGGTGATCCCAAGTCGAATGCCGATCGGATTGACTTTCTGGCCCATGGATCAGTCCTTCTTGCCGTCGCTAACAACGACGGTGATGTGGCTGTTGCGCTTGATGATTTGAGCACCGCGACCCTTGGCGCGAGCGGCGAAACGCTTCAGCACCGGGGCAGTGTCGACCATGATGCGATGAACTTTGAGTTCGTCGATATCAGCGCCGTTGTTGTTCTCGGCGTTGGCAACCGCCGACTCGAGAACCTTGAGAACGAGTTCAGCGCCCTTCTTCGGCATGAAGCGCAGCGTCGCGAGCGCATTGCCCACGGGCTTGCCGCGCACCACGTCGGCGACGAGGCGGCACTTCTGCGGAGAAATCCGCGCATATTTCAGTTTGGCCGTGACTTCCATTTTATTGCTCCGCCTTAGGCCTTCTTGTCGCCGGAGTGGCCCTTGAACATGCGCGTGGGCGCAAATTCGCCGAGCTTGTGGCCGACCATGTTTTCCGACACGAGCACTGGCACATGCAGCTTGCCGTTGTGCACCGCGATGGTGAGACCCACCATCTCGGGGACGATCATCGAACGGCGCGACCAGGTCTTGATCGGCTTGCGATCGTTCTTGGCGACAGCCGTCTGCACCTTCTTCGTGAGGTGCAGATCGACGAAAGGACCTTTCTTGAGTGAACGAGGCACTGTTGACTCCTGACCTTACCGGGCCGCTCAGCGGACCTTGTTCTGGCGACGCTGCACGATCATGTGAGTCGTGCGCTTGTTGGTGCGGGTCTTCTTGCCCTTGGTATTCCAACCCCACGGCGAAACCGGGTGCGGATTACCTTGGCCAGACTTACCCTCACCACCACCGTGGGGGTGATCGACCGGGTTCATCGCGAGACCACGGACCGTCGGACGGATACCGAGCCAACGCTTTGCACCAGCCTTGCCGTAGCTGCGCAGGTTGTGTTCGTCGTTGCTGACCTCGCCAATGGTGGCGCGGCAGTCGATGAGCACTTTACGCATCTCGCCGGACTTCAAACGAATGTAGGCGTAGACGCCTTCGCGCGCGGTGTACTGCACCGAGCTGCCGGCGCTGCGCGCAAGCTGACCGCCGCAACCGGGCTTCAATTCGACGTTGTGCACGGTCGAACCGACCGGGATGTGACGCAGCTGCATCGCGTTGCCCGGCTTGATCGGCGAATCGGCACCCGAGCGCACTTCGTCACCCGGCACGACGCCCTTCGGCGCGAGGATGTAACGACGCTCGCCGTCCATGTATTTGACGAGAGCGATGTGGCCAGTGCGGTTCGGATCGTGCTCGATACGCTCGATCACGCCCTTCACGCCGTCCTTGTCACGCTTCAAGTCAATGATGCGGAACTTTTGACGCGAGCCACCGCCCTTGTGGCGCGTGGTGATGCGGCCGTAGCTGTTGCGACCACCCGTCTTCGACTGGGCAACCGTCAGCGGCGCGTACGGATCACCCTTCCAAAGGTGGGACTTGTCGATCTTGACGGCGAACCGGCTACCCGGCGACGTCGGCTTGCTCTTGACGAGTGCCATTAGGCTTTCCTCGCTTCGTAGTCGATGCTCTGACCCGGTGCGAGACGCACATAGGCCTTCTTCGAATCTTGCGTGCGACCGACGGTCTTGCCGAAACGACGGGTTTTACCCGGCTCGTTGACGACATTCACTTCGGCCACCTTCACGGAGAACATGAGTTCCACGGCAGCCTTGATGTCGGGCTTGGTGGCATCGCGACGCACACGGAACGCGTATTGATTCGAGTTCTGCATGGCGAGCGCGGTTTTTTCAGTGACGTGCGGCGCGAGCAGCACGTTGATCAAACGCTCTTGGCTGAGCTTCGAGACAGTGGCGCTCATTGCAGGCGCTCCTCGATCAGTTTCACGGCGCCGACGGTCATCAGCACCTTGTCGTAGCTCACGAGTGCGAGCGGATTCAAAGCCGACACCGGCAACACCTGCACGTGCGGCAGATTGCGGGCAGCCAAGAACAACTTCTCGTCGATTGCCTCGACAACGATCAACACGTTGGTGAGCGCCATCGACTTCAGCTGCGCGGCAAGCAGACGGGTCTTCGGGGCTTCGAGATCGATGCCGTTCGTCACGACGAGGCGCTCTTGGCGCACGAGCTCGGAGAGCATCGAGCGCAGCGCGCCGCGATACATCTTGCGATTGACCTTCTGTTCGAAGCTACGCGGCTTCGCAGCGAAAGCGCGACCGCCACCCACCCAAATCGGGCTGCGGCTCGAACCGGCGCGGGCCTGACCCGTACCCTTCTGGCCCCACGGCTTCTTGCCACCACCGCTCACCTCGGCCTTAGTCAGCTGGGCCTTGGTTCCCGCACGACCGGCGTTGCGATAGGCGGTGACGACCTGGTGCACCAGCGCTTCGTTGTACTCGTGGCCGAAAGCGGCCTCCGAGAGTTGCAGCTCATTCGAGCCGCCAGCGATCTTGATCTTCATGATCTATGGCTCCCGATCACTTCTTGGCGGCCTTGGGGCCCGCACCCTTGGTCGGCACGATCAGCTTGCGCTTGGCAAGACGTGCCGCCTTGGTCGAGGGACGGATGACCACCTGACCGCCTTCCGCGCCCGGCACCGCACCGCGGACCAGCAGCAGATTACGTTCGGCGTCGACTTCGACGACCTTGAGATTCTCGGTGGTGCGACGGGCCACACCCATGTGACCGGACATGCGCTTGCCCTGGAACACGCGACCCGGCGTCTGACGCTGGCCGATGGAGCCCGGAGTACGGTGCGACACGGACACACCGTGGGTCGCATGGTGACCGGCGAAGTTGTGACGCTTCATCGTGCCCGCGAAACCCTTACCGATAGTCGTACCGGTGACGTCGACGATCTGGCCCACGGTGAAGTGGTCTGCCTTGATCTCCGCACCGACCGCGAGGTTCTCGCCTTCCTTTTCGGCCAGACGGAACTCGACGAGCGCTTTGCCCGGAGCGGTACCCGCCTTGGCGAAATGGCCGGCAGCAGCCTTTGAAATGAGCTGCGGACGACGTGATCCGTAAGTGACCTGGACGGCGCGATAGCCATCCTTGTCGGTGGTTTTAACCTGCGTCACGCGGTTCGGCAGAACCTCGATCACCGTCACGGGGATGGACTCCCCGGCGTCGGTGAAGACGCGAGTCATGCCGCACTTGCGGCCGACAAGACCGATTGCCATGTACTACTCTCCTGCGCTCACTACGATTGGCGAACGCAAAAAAACCTATCCAACACACACCAGGCTGAAGGTCGAAGACGACCGAGAACCCACGACGGAGAACCCGTTGCGGACTTTCTCGAGTGGTCTTGGCGGCATTCCGCCAACCTCGCCCGATCCCGCCGAAATTTCAGCGGCCCTTCCCGGAACACCCGGGAACAAAAGGGCGCGCAGTGTAAGCGACGGGTTTCCAACTTGCAAGGGGCAAAATCCCCTGCGGAACCAGCCGGCTCGACCTCCGGGGAATTTCCCGGAGGTCGAACGCAGCGGGCTCAGTTCAGCTTGATCTGGACGTCCACGCCGGCCGGCAGTTCGAGGCGCATCAGCGCATCGACCGTCTTATCAGTCGGGTTGAGGATGTCCATCAGACGCTTGTGCGTGCGCAGCTCGAACTGGTCGCGGGCGTCCTTGTCGCCGTGCGGACTGACGAGCAGCGTGTAACGCTCCATCTTGGTCGGCAGAGGCACAGGCCCCTTGACCGTGGCACCCGTGCGCTTGGCCGTCTCGACGATCTCGCGCGCGGACGTGTCGATCAAGCGATGGTCAAACGCCTTCAGCCTGATCCGAATGTTTTGATTGGCCATGAATATTTCCTTACTTCGCCAGGATCTTCGCGACGACGCCTGCGCCGACGGTGCGACCGCCTTCGCGGATCGCAAAGCGCAGACCATCTTCCATCGCGATCGGGGCGA
>JBDLSG010000033.1:0-19182 GCA_039799645.1 Pseudomonadota bacterium
GGCATAGTAGGCACGATCGAAGGGCTTCGCGCCGTAGATCTGGCCACCAACGAGCGGCGATTGAATGATGCCACCGGTCGGGCCGTTCACGAGGTTCGAAACGCCGCAGCACACTTCGCTGATCGTGCTGTAGTCACCGATGATGCGCAGCTCAAAGTTGTCGCTGGCCTTCCAGAGCAACTGACCGCGGATATCCGAGCGATCGCGATCATTGATTTCGGCGCCGCTCTTCAATTCTTTGTAGTAACCATCACGCTCGTTGCGAACGGCCGAGAGACTGAAGGCGACGTTGTCACTCAACGGGCCCGTGATCTTCGACTTCAAAATCTGCGTGTTGTAGTTACCGACGGTCGCCTCAGCGTAGCCACCCCACTCGAATGAGGGCTTCTGCGTGACGATGCTGATGACACCCGCCGAAGCGTTCTGACCGAACAGCGTGCTTTGCGGACCGCGCAGCACTTCGACGCGCGAGACATCGACGAGATCGCCGATGGCGCCCGCTGAGCGTGAACGGTAGACGCCGTCGATGAACACGCCGACCGAGGGTTCGATGCCCGGATTATTCGCACCGTTGCCGAAGCCGCGGATGACGAAGTTGGTCTGCGTCGAGGTCTGCAGCGTGGTGACGCGCAGCGACGGAATGATGCTCGCGAGGTCGGTGATGTCCTTGATCGAAGCCTTGTTGATGGTCTCGACCGGCGTCACGCTGACCGCGACCGGCACGTCTTGCAGCGTTTGCTCGCGCTTGGTTGCGGTAACGATGATCTCTTCGAGCTCGGTCGACTCCTGGGCGACGGCACCTGCAGAGAGCAGGGTTGCCGCGACCGCCAAGCCGACAGCGGAATATGACTTCATTTAGAGTCCCTCAGTAGGTTTGATCTCACGAGCCTTCAGGCCCCGTGGACGGTTTTTGTCCTTCAGGGCTGATTCTAAACCGAAAATCGGGAAATAAACCCTAGGGAAGCAAACCCTGGAAGATCAGGGGTCGGCCGAGGCGGATGGCTCGTCCGTACCGACATGGCGCGCGATGCCCCGGACCACCTCTTGGATCTTGGTCGCCCCGTCTTCGGTGAGCTCAATGTATTTGCGGCGACGGTCCTTAGGATCGAGCGAGTAAGTGATGAAGCCGGTTTCGAGCAGCCGCTCGATTCGGCGCAGGGCCGTCGTGACCGGGCTCTTGGAGGCGAGGCACAGACTGGTCACGGAGATTCGGCGGCGAATCAGGCGTGCGCGTAACAGCTCGGTGAGCATGCTCCAAGTGGCGTCGGGTTCGACGATGCCATCGAGTGCCCGCAATCGGAAATCATCGATATCGTGCAGGGTCTGTAGCACCCTCAGCTCAAGCGGCTGCTCCCGTCCGGCGCCGTTTTTTAGGGCGCTCGGCGCACGTTCGAGCACCCGTGGCGGCGCTCTGACCGGTTCCCGATCCGAATAATGATCGTAGCGTCGACCGGCTTCGATGACGGCGCGCAACAACACACTACGAGTTAGCGGTTTGGGCAGAAAATCGGTGGTGTCGAGGTGTAGATAGTCGGTGCCGCGGTCACCGAGACGAGGGTCGGAAACCAAAACGAACTGCAGCGACGGTCGATGGTTCGCGTAGCGCGCATGCAGGTTTTTGAACGAGGTTCCGGCGGACTCCCGGCAGCTGTGCGGATCAATGACCACCACGTGGATATCTTGGCGGAGGTCAAGCAGCCCTACCGCGCCTTGAGAACCGCCGACCTGGGTGGTGGCGACCACCCTCAGACCTGCCTGGCTTAACGCCCGCTCCATGAATTCGAGCGATGATGCATCCGAGTCGACGATCAGGACCGTAGATCTCGGTGTGGGGGCACTGCCTGCGGCCTCATCCTTCACCGCGGCGACGTCTTCAACTTCGGGTGCCACCACCGGTGAGCCTCTTTGAGAATAGATATAGGGTCTATTTTTTACTGCATGCGGGCTGTAAATCGCACAAAACTTGTTCCAATTTGGACACGATACACAACGTCAGGACGGTACAAGGATGTTGCGTGTCCTCACATTCGGGTAACTACTGAGCCGTTTCGACAGGTATCGGGTCATGCCGAACCGTTGTGAGAATCAAACAATTCGTGCCTTGAGCCACGCACGGATTTACTGTGTAATCGTCGGTTCTTATTCGGACAAAATGTCCAGGGAGTTGTAAATGAACAACAAGCTGATTGCGGTGTTCGTGGCCGCCGCCTTGACTCAGGCGGCCATGGCACAAAGTGGAGCGGACAGCGCCACTGGCGCCGATGCGCTCGAACAAGTGGTCGTTACCGGTACTCGCGTCGCCAATCGTTCGGCGCTCGACACTCCGGTGCCCGTCGATGTCATCCCGGCCGATACGCTGCAGAACCTCGGCGTCACCGAGATCAATCAGGCGTTGTCGGTGGCGTTGCCGTCATTCAACTTCCCGCGCCCGGGCCTGACGGACGGTACGGACACCGTGCGCCCCGCGACGCTGCGTGGCCTCGCTCCTGACCAGACTTTGGTGCTCGTCAACGGCAAGCGTCGTCATTCGGCTGCGCTCGTCAACGTGAATGGCACGATCGGCCGTGGTGCCGCCTCGGCGGACCTCAACACGATCCCGAACAACGCGATCAGCGCCATCGAAGTGCTGCGCGACGGCGCTTCGGCGCAATACGGTTCGGATGCGATCGCCGGCGTCATCAACCTGCGTTTGCGCGAAGCCCGTGACGGTGGTGAAGGCACCATCAGCTACGGCTGGCGCGAAACCGAGTATGAGACCGCGACGGGCGCGCCGCCCGCGGGTGCTAACTGGTCGGCCCCGCGCGTGTTGCAGCGCAGCCGTTCGGACGGTGAGACGCTCACCATCAGCGGTTGGAAGGGCTTTTCTTTGGGGGACACTGGCTTTTTGACCGTGTCTGCCGAGGTGAAGGAAGCCGAGCGTACCGAGCGTGGTGGTTGGGACTTCCGTCAGCAATACAACAGAACGGCCACAGGGGCCTTCGATCCGCGCGAAGCGACTTTCCAGCGTTTCAACGCGTGGTACGGTGAGCCGGAACTTTCGCAGAAGACCTTGTTCCTGAACTCGGGCGGTGAGTTGTCCGAGGGCGTCGATATTTATGCATCGGCCAGCTGGCAGGATCGTTCTGCAACGTCCGCGGGTTTCTACCGTCCGGCCAATGATGCGCGCAACGTAGCGCAGATCTACCCCGATGGATTCTTGCCGCTGATCTCGCCGGACGTGACGGATTTCTCCGCCGCGGTCGGTCTGCGTTGGGCTTTCGCCGGTTGGGACATGGACACCTCGGTCGTCTACGGCAAGAACAAGATGGCGTTCACCATCGAGAACACCTTGAACCGTTCACTTGGCACCGCCAGCAAGACCTCGTTCGATGCGGGTGGCTACGATTACGACCAGGGCGTGCTCAATATTTCCGGCGTGCGCGGAGTCGATGTGGCGGGCCTCGCTTCGCCGCTCAACGTCGCCCTCGGTCTCGAGGCGCGTCGCGAAGGCTACGGCATCTTCGCCGGTGAGCCGGACTCTTACCGCAATGGTGGCGTGTTGCTGAATGGCGCCCCGACCGCTTCAGGCGCGCAGGTGTTCCCGGGCTTCCGTCCGGGTAACGTGGTCAACGAGCACCGCAGTGCCGTCGGTGCCTACCTCGATCTCGAAGCCAACCTGACCGAGAACTTCCTCGGTTCGGCGGCGATTCGCGTCGAGGAGTACAGCGACTTCGGCAACAACGTCTCGGGCAAGGTTTCGGGCCGCTACGACTTCAGCGACGTCTTTGCGCTGCGTGGTTCGGTCTCGAGCGGTTTCCGTGCGCCGTCGCTGCAGCAGCAGTACTTCGCCACGACCTCGACCAACTTCATCAACGGCATCCCGTTCGATATCACCACCTTCCCGGTTTCGGATCCGGTGGCGGTAGCGCTCGGCGCCAAGCCGCTCGAAGCAGAAGAGTCGATGAACTTCTCGATGGGTGCCGTGATCCAGGCGGGCGATCTGAGCCTGACCATCGACGCTTATCGCATCAATATCGACAACCGCATCGTGCTGTCGGAGAACCTCACCGCAACCAACGTGCGTGACTTCCTGACCTCGAAGGGCTTCATCGGTATCGGTGGCGGCCGCTTCTTCATCAACGGTGTGGATACCAACACCCGCGGTGTCGATATCGTCGCGAACTACCCGGTGCGCTTCGACAACGGCAGCAAGATCGACGTTACGGCGACGGCTAACTTCAATTCGACCGAAGTGACTCGACTTCCCACGATCTCGCAGATCGCACAGCTCAACCCGACCTTGTTTGGTCGTGTGAACGTGCTGACCTTCGAAGAAGGCAACCCGAAGAACAAATTCGTGTTGTCGGGCGCTTGGTCGCACGGCCCGTGGGGCGCTACGCTGCGCGCCACGCGCTACGGTGACGTGTTGTCGCCGGGCACGACTGCTTCAGCGGACTTCGTGTTGACGGCGAAGACGCTGGTTGACCTCGAGGCTCGTTACGAAGTGAACGAGAGCGTGAAGGTTGCTTTCGGCGCGGACAACATCCTCGACAAGTATCCGGACGGCTTGCCGCCGTCTTTGAATACGACGGGTGCGACCTCGTTCTCGAACTACTCGCCGTTCGGCCGTTCGGGACGCTTCATCTACGGACGTGTGACGGTCGGGTTCTGATATCGACCTAGTGATCGAAGTGGCGCCCGAAGTCGTGCTGTTGCGCGGCTTCGCGGCGGCCACTGCTGAATATGCCGCCGCGGTCGACGTTGTCGCCGCGGCGGCGCCGTTTCGGCATCTGCAAACCCCTGGCGGTCGGTCCATGTCGGCCGCGATGACCAACTGCGGTGCGCTCGGTTGGCACAGTGATGCCCGAGGCTATCGCTACGAACGTCGTGATCCTTTGAGTGGGTTGCCGTGGCCTGCGATGCCGTCGATTTTTTTGGAGCTGGCGCAGCGTGCAGCGGCCAAGGTGGGCTATCGCGACTTTCTTCCCGATGCCTGTCTGATCAATCGTTATGCGGGCAAGGCCAAAATGGGTGCCCATCGCGATGCCGATGAGCGCGATTTTTCACAGCCGATCGTTTCCGTCACGCTCGGTGCAGCAGCGACTTTTCTTTGGTATGGGCCGCTGCGTTCCGGGCCAGCGGTGAAAACTCGGCTTGAGCCAACTGATGTGCTGGTTTGGGGTGGCGCGGCACGACGTGGCTATCACGCTGTCGGGCAGGCCGAGGGCGCCGCTGCCGGCGCCGTGCGTATCAATCTCACCTTCCGTAAGGCGGGCTGAACTCCGCTACACGAGTACCCGCTCGATACCACCATCGTTGGCTGAGGCGACGTAGTCGCGCATCCAGTGCTCGCCGAGAACGTGTTTGGCGATTTCGACCACGATGTAGTCGGCATCGAGCGCCGTCTCGTCCTCGTAGCGCTTGAGTCCCTGCAAGCATGACGGGCAGGAAGTCAGCACTTTCACATCGCCGGCGAAACCGTCCGCACGAGCGGCTTTGGCGCCCTTCTGCATCTCTTCGGCCTTGCGAAAGCGAACCTGTGTCGAGACATCGGGTCGTGAGATCGCGAACGTGCCCGACTCGCCACAGCAACGATCGTTCTTGACGATTTTGCCGTTAGCTTCCGAGTTCATCAGTTCATTGACGACTTTCAGCGGTTCGTACTTCTTCATCGGCGAGTGGCAGGGGTCGTGATAGAGATAACGAACTCCCGTCACGCCCTCGAGGCGTACACCTTTTTCGAGCAGGTATTCGTGGATGTCCATGATGCGACATCCCGGGAAGATCTTCTCGAACTCATAGCCCTGCAGTTGGTCGTAGCAAGTGCCGCAACTGACCACCACGGTTTTGATATCGAGGTAGTTGAGTGTGTTAGCGACGCGATGGAACAACACGCGGTTGTCCGTGATCATTTTGGCGGCTTTGTCGAATTCACCGGCGCCACGTTGCGGGTAGCCACAGCAAAGATAGCCCGGCGGCAATACCGTCTGCACGCCTACGTGCCACAGCATGGCTTGCGTGGCGAGTCCGACCTGCGAGAAGAGACGCTCACTGCCGCAACCTGGGAAATAGAACACCGCCTCGGCATCTGGTGCGGTGCTGCGTGGATCACGGATGACGGGCACGTAGTTCTTATCTTCGATATCGAGCAGAGCGCGTGCGGTTTTTTTGGGCACACCCGCAGGCATACGCCGATTGACGAAGTGCACTACCTGTTCCCGAATCGGCGGTTTGCCGACGGTGGCGGGAGGCGCCTTCACCTGTGGCTTCGCTAAGGTCTTGAAGAGTTGGTGCCCCAAGCGCTGCGCCTTGAAGCCCCATTCGATCATGCCCTTGCGGACGAGTTTGATCGTCTCGGGATTAGTCGCGTTGAGGAACAGCATCGAGGCCGCTGTTCCCGGATTGAAACGTTTCTTGCCCATGCGGCGCAGCAAATCGCGCATCGCCATAGAGACATTGCCGAAGTCGATGTCGACCGGGCAGGGTGATTCGCACTTGTGGCACACCGTGCAGTGATCGGCAACGTCGCCGAACTCGTCCCAATGGCGAATCGATACGCCACGACGCGTTTGCTCTTCGTAGAGGAAGGCTTCGATCAGCAGCGAGGTGGCGAGAATCTTGTTGCGCGGGCTGTAGAGCAGATTCGCGCGCGGTACATGCGTTGCACATACCGGTTTGCACTTGCCGCAACGAAGGCAGTCTTTGATCGCGCCCGAAATCGAGCTGATGTCCGACTGCTGCATGATCAGCGATTCGTGGCCGAGCAGGTTGAAGCTCGGCGTATAGGCGTGTCGTAGATCGCCGCCGGGCAATAACTTGCCCTTGTTGAAGCGACCTTCCGGGTCGATACGCGCCTTGTATTGGCGCAACCCCGCGGTTTCTTCGTCAGTGAGAAACTCGAGTTTGGTGATGCCGATGCCGTGCTCACCCGAGATGACGCCACCCAAATCACGCGCGATCTTCATGATGCGCGCCACGGCGGCATTCGCCTCCTGCAGCATCAAGTAATCGTCCGAGTTGACCGGAATGTTGGTGTGTACGTTCCCATCGCCCGCATGCATATGCAGAGCGACCCAAACCCGGCTCTTCAAGATGCGCTGGTGGATCGATACGATCTCGTTACGAATCGCCGCGAATGCATCGCCTGCGAAGATATCGAACAAGGGTTCGCGCAGCTCGCGCTTCCAGGAGACACGAATGCTGCGATCTTGCAGTTCGGCGAAAGTCTGGTCGATGCGATGCAGCAGATCGCCCCAGCGATTGCGAATCTCGACGAGCACTTGCTTGGCGCGAGCAGGGCGATCACCGAGCATGTCTGATTTCGACAGCGCATCGAGTTCGGCATCACCGGTTTTATTGAGCTTCAACTCGCCGCGCAGATACTCTTCGAGCGCATCGATGAGGCGCAGTTTGTTGGTGATCGACAACTCGATATTGATGCGCTCGATGGCGTCGGTGTAGTCGCCGAGTCGCGCGAGCGGAATCACCACGTCTTCGTTGATCTTAAAGGCGTTGGTATGTTTGGCGATCGCGGCGGTGCGTGCACGATCGAGCCAGAACTTCTTGCGAGCGTCAGCGCCGACTGCGATGAAGCCTTCGCCTCCACGAGCATTGGCGATACGCACCACTTCCGAGGTGGCTTTGGCCACGCTGGCGTCATCGTCACCGACGATATCGCCGATCAAAACCATTTTAGGTAGCGCGGCGCGCTTACTCTTAGTGGCATAACCGACCGCGCGCAGATACCGCTCATCAAGATGTTCGAGACCGGCGAGTTTGACGCCGTATGCGCGATCGGCCGCTTCGAGATGCTGCGTGATCTCGACAATCGACGGGATCGCCTCACGCGCCTGGCCGAAGAACTCCAGACACACAGTGCGCATACAACGCGGCATGCGATGCACGACCCAGCGTGCTGCTGTGATCAGACCGTCGCAGCCTTCCTTCTGAACACCGGGAAGTCCGCCTAGGAACTTGTCCGTCACGTCCTTACCGAGACCCGCCTTGCGGAACGACGAACCCGGCATACGCAGTGTTTCTGTGCGCAGCACTCGGGCTTCATTGGCCGGGGCGCGACCGTCTTTCCATGTCAGACGCCACTCGACTTGCGGCGCATCATGAATCTTGCCGAGGTTGTGGCCGACGCGATCGACTTCAAGCCAATTGCCCTCGGGGTCGACCATACGCCACCAAGCGAGATTGTCGACGGCAGTGCCCCACAGCACGGCTTTCTTGCCGCCGGCGTTCATGGCGACGTTGCCACCGACGCAGGATGCATCGATTGAGGTGGGATCGACGGCGAATACGAAACCGGCCCGCTCGGCTGCTTCTGCCACGCGTTTGGTGACGACGCCCGCTTCCGAGTAAACCGTGGGAATCAAGCGCTCGTTGTTTTCGCCAAGGCCGGGCAATGCCACATGCTCGACTTCGCTCACGCGCTCGAGTTTCTCGGTATTGAAGACAGCTGAGAGCGGTGTGAGCGGGATGGCGCCGCCGGTATAGCCGGTGCCACCGCCTCGCGGGATGATGCTGAGCCCGAGCTCGATGCAGGCGCGAACGAGTCCCGGGATTTCATCTTCGGAATCGGGACACAGTACTACGAAGGGATACTCGACGCGCCAGTCGGTCGCATCAGTGACGTGTGAGACGCGTGAGAAGGCGTCGAATCGGACGGCATCTTCACGTGTGTGCTTGCCGAGGAGCTTGCGGGCACGATCGCGCAATTTGGCGTTACGCACGAAGTTGGCCGAAAACGTCTCAACGGCACGCTGCGCGGCATCGAGCAATAGCCCGACCTTGCGATCACGCTCGCGATCACTCTCCGAGCCGCCGCTCTCGCGTCGCCGCTCTATTTCTTTGAGTCGATGTTCCAGCGCTGCGGTCAGTTGCTTGCGGCGTTTCGGGTTATCGAGAAGATCATCCTCGAGATACGGATTACGTTGCACCGCCCAGATATCGCCCAGCACTTCGTACAGCATCCGCGCTGAACGACCGGTGCGACGCTCGGAGCGCAGTTCGTCGAGGAGTGACCATGCCGAATCGCCAAGCAGGCGAATGACGATCTCGCGATCGGAGAACGACGTGTAGTTGTACGGAATCTCGCGGATGCGCGGCGCGGCGCTTTCCGGCGGAGCAAACAAGGGCAGTTCGGCGGCTACGGCATTCATCGAGTTGGTTTCCGAGTAGCGACAATCCCTGTCGACTAACGCCCTCATTCTCCCATCATTGGCCTATCATTTGGGGCTTTATGACAGCCACTTCCGAACGTAACCCGCAGGCGGCCCAAATGGCCGATGAGTCGATGATCCGCACCTTGGCTCATCAGGTCGAGGCCATTTGGCCGCAGGAATCACGATTGTATTCCCGTTATGCACTACCAGCTGGGGCAGAGATTTTAGATGTCGGTTGCGGAACGGGCGAGGCGACCTTGCGTTTATCTGCAATATTCCCAGGGGCGAGTCGCATCACAGGCCTCGATCTCATGCCGGAATTATTGAGCGTGGCTCAAGGACGTCTTGGCGAGCGAGCAACCACGTCGGTTCCGGAAATTCGGTTCGAGCAGGGTGATGGTTTCGACTTGCCGTTCGACGACGAGAGCGTCGATTTGCTGGTTTGTCGTCATGTGACGCAGCTCGTGCCGGACGCAAAACAGTTGTTGACCGAGTTCCGGCGGGTGCTGCGCCCGGGTGGATGGATCCATGTGCTCTCGGAAGATTACGGCATGCTGCATTTTCCGCCGCGTGCGGGAGTCGATCCCGACCGTTTGTGGCACGAGGCGGTGGTGCCGTTCACGGCGGCAACCGGCACGGATGCTCGGATCGGTCGCAAGACGCTGCCGATACTGCGTGAGCTGGGGTTCTCGCACACCAGTGTTCAATATTTGACCATCGACACCGAGCGGGTTCCAAGAGAGACGCTAGCCGGGATCTTCATCGCCTGGCGCGATGGCTACGCCGAAGCACTGGCCGAGCATTCGAAGCTTGAGCTTGCCAACATCCGTCAACTTTTCGATGCCGTTATCCATGGCGTACTCGATCCTGCGAGCTATGGCGTTTGGCAGATTCCGGTCGTGGCAGGTCGTAAGGCGTGATCGAGCTGATTGGATTCGATGGCGTCTCGAGAGCGGAATCGAGCCGGGTTCTCGTTGAAACCGCCATTATCGATAGATGCCTCCAACTGGTGTATCGCTGGCAAGGTTGGACTGTGGCGCCGATCGCGCTTGCGCGCGCAGTCGATCCGCAGCGTCGCGATGAGCTTTGGCGCACGACCTGCGCTGAAATCTTTGTTGCACTGAATGACGGGCCTTACACCGGTGGTCCTTACCTCGAGTTCAATTTTGCGCCTACGGGTGACTGGGCCGCATATCGTTTCGACTCCACGCGAATCGGCATGCGTCCACACGTGTGGCCGGGTAACGAGGCGCCTCGCGTTTCGTTGGCCGCTTCGTCGGACGACCTTACGCTCGAGGTGCTGCTGCCGCTTGCTGCGCTGCGCGCGGGCGTACATCGAGTGGCGTATGCCAGCGTTGTCGAGACCTCAAACGGCTTGTCGTACTGGGCCGTGACGCACCCGACGGACCGGCCGGATTTCCATCACCCTCAGTCTTTTGCTGCCTTGTTGGAGTTGCCTGCATGAAATTCGGAATCGATCGATTGATAGCCGAGCCCGTTTTGCGGCGACCTCTGCAGGGAAGGCGCGTCGCGTTGCTCGCGCATCCGGCTTCGACGACCGCATCGGCAGTTCACAGTCTCGATGCTCTGCATGCCTTGCCGGAGATCACACTCACCGCAGCGTTCGGGCCGCAGCACGGTCTGCGTGGCGACAAGCAGGACAACATGATCGAGTCGGAGGATTTTCTCGATCCGGCTCTCGGTATTCCGGTATTTAGTCTCTACGGCGAGGTTCGCAGGCCGACCGACGCGATGCTCGAGCATTGCGATGTGATCATCGTAGATCTGCAGGATGTGGGGTGTCGTATCTACACCTTCATCACGACGCTGCGTTACGTGCTGGAAGCAGCCGCCAGATTGAAGAAGGCCGTATGGGTGCTCGATCGACCGAACCCGGCAGGCCGACCAATCGAGGGCAGCAGTTTGCGAGCGGGTTGGGAGAGCTTTGTTGGTGCAGCCGAGATGCCGATGCGGCATGGCATGACCATGGGGGAGCTTGCGCGGTGGTTCGTGCGGCGGTTCGGGCTCGATGTGGAGCTGGTCGTGATCGAGATGCAGGGTTGGCAGCCTGATGCGTATCCGGGTTACGGCTGGCCTGTATTCGAGCGTAGTTGGATTAACCCGAGTCCGAACGCGCCCAATGTGCATATGGTGCGAGCCTATGCGGGCACGGTGATGCTCGAAGGTACGACTCTCTCAGAGGGGCGTGGGACGACTCGGCCGCTCGAGTTGTTCGGAGCACCCGATATCGATGCGCGTGCAGTGCTCGCCAAGATGACGCAGCTCGCGCCACAGTGGCTCCAGGGTTGTCGCTTACGTGAGTGCTGGTTCGAGCCCACGTTTCACAAGCACGTGGGCAAGCTTTGTCATGGGGTGCAGATCCACACCGATGACGCGAGTTACGACCACAGGAACTTTCAGCCGTGGCGCTTGCAGGCGCTCGCGTTCAAGGCCATTCGACAGATCTACCCGGATTATCCCTTGTGGCGGGATTTCCCGTACGAATACGAACGCGATCGGCTCGCCATCGATGTGATCAACGGCGGGACGTTGTTGCGCGAGTGGGTCGATGATGCCGCAGCGAAACCTGCGGATCTCGATGCGCTCGCGCAGGCGGACGAATCCGCCTGGCGCGAGGCGCAACGGGAAGTTTTCAGCGCTTCTTGCTGACCTTCAAGCGGCGACCGCGATTCGAGCTCGCGAGACGCAGCGACAGGCGCAGAGAGAACGCCTTAAAGGTGATAGCGGCAACCGAGCGACCCAAGGCCTTGGCGATCTTGGCAGTCGACATCGTGCCGGCGAGTTTGCGCAGCTTCTTCTCATCCGCCGGAGTCCACGGAGTGACGTTACGCTTGCTCTTGCGGGCGACCGGACGAGATTTCTTTTTAGCCATGAATGCGAATTCCTGAAACAAAGACCGCGCGCATTCTAGGGGGAAACCCCGGTGCTGCCTACCAAAATTCTGTGCAGCACCGGGTTTTGGTGTCTTCCCTAACTTTTTTTGTTATTTCATTGAGGCGTCAGCAGCCGAAGAAAAGCCGCGTTTGCGCATCAGAGCGTCGATTTGCGGGTCGCGACCGCGGAACGAACGATAACTATCTGCCGGATCTACGGTATTACCGATAGACAGCACGTTATCGAAGAGTTTCTTCGCCAATTCCTTGTCCCAAGGGCCTTTGCCAGCGGCAAACGCTTCCCAAGCGTCCGCGACCAGGGTGTCCGCCCAGAGGTAGCTGTAGTAGCCCGCCGAGTATCCGTCACCAGAGAAAACGTGACCGAACTGCGGCGTGCGATGACGCATCACGATCTCGGCCGGCATGCCGAGGCTGACGAGCGTCTCGCGCTCGAAGGCATCGGGATCGATGCGTCGATCGGGCGTGGATGTCAGGTGCAGCTTCATGTCGATGAGCGCTGCCGAAAGATATTCCACTGTCGCGAAGCCTTGATTGAAGGTTTTGGCGCGCTCGACCTTGGCGACGAGTTCAGCCGGAATGGGCTTGCCCGTCTCGTGATGGACAGCGTAACGATCGAGGATTTCTTTCACCGGCAACCAGTGCTCGAGCAGCTGTGATGGGAACTCGACGTAATCACGAGCGACGCTTGTGCCAGCCACACTCGGATAGTTCACGTTGGAGGAGAGACCGTGCAGGGCATGACCGAACTCGTGGAACAACGTGACCGCGTCATCCCAACTGATGAGTGCCGGTTTGCCAGGCTCACCTTTGACGAAATTGGAGTTATTCGACACGATGGTCGTGACTTCACCATCGAAACGCTCCTGCGTTCGATAGGCATTCATCCAGGCGCCCGATTGCTTGCCGACGCGGGCGAACGGGTCAAAGTAGAACAGACCAATGAATCGGCCGTCGGTGCGCTCAACACGCCACACGCGTACATCCGGGTGATAGACGGGCACCGTGCCTACAGCAAGCTCGGTGAGGCGCATTCCGAAGAGTTCTTCGGCCACACTGAACATGCCTTCGCGCAACTTTTCGAGCTGCAGGTAGGGTTTCAGTTCGTTGGTATCAAGATCGTACTTCGCTTTGCGAACCTTCTCGGCATAGAACCGATAGTCCCAGGGCTCGATACGAATCTTCGCGCCCTCGGAATCAGCGAGCGCCTGCATGTCGGCGACTTCTTCCTTGACGCGAGCGACCGCAGGTTTCCATACGGCTTCCATCAACTCCATGGCGCGCTCGGGCGTGCGTGCCATTGAGTTCTCGAGGCGCCAGTGCGCGTGGGTCGGGAAGCCAAGCAGGCGCGCGCGCTCAGCGCGCAGTTGCAGGATCTCCCCGATGATCGCGTTGTTGTCGCGGGCATCACCGTTGTCGCCACGGTTGACGAAGGTGCGCCAGACCTTTTCGCGCAGATCGCGGCGCGTGGAGTAGGTGAGGAACGGCTCGACGGACGAGCGCGTATTGGCCACGACCCATTTGCCTTCTTTGCCGCGACGCTTGGCATCACCGGCAAAGCCGGCGCGCAGCGAATCGGGCAGGCCGGCGAGATCGTCGGCGTTGTCGAGCACGAGATACTGCTGGCTCTCGTCGCCCAGCAAATTTTGACTGAAGCGCGTGAAGAGGCCCGCGAGGCTCTGATTGATTTCACCGAGGCGCTTCTTGGACGTCGCATCGAGTTTGGCACCGGCACGAACGAAGTTCGTGTAGACGAGCCAGGTGAGGCGTTGCTCTTCGGCAGTGAGGCCGCTCGTTTCACGTGTCTCGTAGACCTTGGCGATACGCGCGAACAACTTTTCGTTTTGCGTGATGCGATCACGGAATGCCGCCATCTTCGGCTCGATATTGCGCTCGACCTCCTGAACGGCATCGTCGCTCAGTGATGAGCTGTAGATGTAATAGACGGTGCTCGCACGATCGAGTGCGCGCCCCGAGCGCTCCATCGCTGCAATCGTGTTGGCGAAGCTCGGCGCTGCCGGGTTGCTGGCAATCGCTTCGAGTTCGGCCAAGTGTTCGGTCATACCCGCTTCGAGCGCCGGCACGAGCAACGCAGGCGTAGCGACATCGAACGGCGGCACGCCGCCATAAGGGCCTTTCCAGGGTTGCAACAGCGGATTCGTAGCGGGGGCAGCAACCGCTGCCGATAGGAGTGCGGTAGTCATGATGATGGGCAATATCCGGCGCATGAGGCGGGTTACCTTAGGAATGGAAGTGGAACGGGAATGGCTCCGAGAATAGCAGCTGGACTCAGGCAGTGACGAGTCGCAGCGGCTCAGGATCACGGTAGCCGGTTTCGGCATCGAGGTCAGAGTGCAATCGGAACAAGGTTTCTTCGAGCCGGCGGCGCAGCGCTTCGAGTTGAAGCTCATCGAGTTTGGCCGGCACTTCGATTGGGTCGGCTGCCTTGACGAGAACCTTGGCACCCGGTTTCGGAATGACGGTTCGGTCCCAGGATCGCTCCCAGCGCCAGCAATGATTCGTTGAGGCCGCCACTGGCAGCAGCACACTGCCGGTTTTTTGAGCGAGTGTGATGGTGCCCAGTTGTGCAATGCCACGCGGTCCGCGCGAGCCATCGATCGCGAGACAGGAATTCAAGCCGCGGTCCTCACGCTGGGCTTTGATCATCTCGACGAGCGCCCGAGCGCCACCCTTGCCCGACGAGCCGCGGGCAACCCGAAAACCGAGGCCTTCTTCGATGCGTGTCATCGCCTCGCCGTCGCGGCTTTGCGAGCACATCAAAATCCAGCGACCTTGTTGCGGCAGACTGAAGTAGTGCAGCAAAGCAAAGGTTCGAGAGTGCAGAAATGCGCCGACGACCGGTTGCCCTTGCGCGATGAGTTTGTGCAACGCGTCGATGTTGCGCTCTTCGTAATCCCAGCTGCGGCCGAGCGCGCGGTAGAGCCGCCAACCAAAAGGCGGCAGCACGTGATGCAGGAAAAAGCGGCGAATCGGTTTGTTGCGACGCGATTGGCTCATGATCTGGATCAGGTGTCGCCTGTACCGCGACCTTTGCGGCCACCGCTCGCATGCGCTTGGGCGAACGCACCACTGGCCATGGCACCGACGATCGAGAGCTCACCTGCCAAGGCCAAGACCGCACAAATTTCGGCAAATTTTGCGGCGGTACCTTCACCGATACAGCCGAGCATCGCCAGACACTCGCGTGCGGTGGGCAAAAAGGTGCCGCCGCCGACCGTGCCGACGATCAGATTGGGCAAGGTGACCGACGCATACAGATCGCCCGTTGAGGTCACCTCGAAGCGTGTGATGGAGGTCGTGGCTTCCGAGACGCAAGCGACGTCCTGACCACAGGCAATGAAAAGTGCGGCGAGCGCATTGGCCACATTGCCTTGCATGCCGACTGCGCCAGTCTGCGCGGCACCGACCGTGGCCTGATTCCAGCAATTGGCCATCGCTGCTGCATCGGCACGCCAATAGCGACCGATGATGCGCGAGGGCAGAACGATTTCGGCCGACGCGTTGCGACCGCGAGCGCCGAGGAATGCTTGCGCCGAGGAGCGCTTGTCGCCGGAGAGCGCTGATTCGACGAGCCAATGTACGGGTGTGTGCGGCATCTGCGGCAGCAGCGCCTCGCACACGGCCTGTGTGGCCAAAGTGACCATGTTTTGTCCGGCCGCATCGCCCGTGGCGTATTCGAGCATCACGTAGACCGTGTTGCCGACGAGCGAAATCTTGGCGCTCTGCAAGCGACAATAGCGCGAGGTGCTTGCGGCTGCCGCCTGCATCTTCTCAAACTGTGTGGGTAGCCAATCGGCGATCGCTGCGGCGGTCGGCAAGTCGGTGAAAACGAAGCAGGGCGCACGACCGACGAGTTGGCGATTGCACGCAGCCAATGCGCCACCACAACGATTCATCACGTTGAAGGCGTGCTGGAACGAAGCGACCAGCGTGCCTTCAGTCGTGGCGATCGGGATGATGAACTCGCCGTCGGCGTAACGGCCTTTGATGCGCACCGGCCCTGCGACCCCGATGGGGATCTGGGCGTAGCCAATGAAGCCTTCGATGCTGCCTGCGAGGCGCGTCGAGTCGAGCGGTGGTGCGACGCCCGTGATGGCATCGAGTATCAGCCCTTCTTCCGCGAGGCGAGCGCGGCGCGCGTCGCGGGCCTCGGTGGAGGCGTCGGTGGTCGATGGTAGGCGGCGCGAACTGCGCGGTTCATCACTCATCCGAGCATTTTGAGCGGCGACGGCCGCGCGGGCAACCGTGATATGCCACGCTGTCGGCGAGCGTTTCTCCCGCTAGACTGACTCGCATGCATCCTTTCCCTCATGTTTATCGAGTCAACGCCGCGGCTGAGGTCGCAGGTGCCGTTCAACTGACATCATCGGGGCTCGCCGCTATCTCGAGTGCCGGACCTGCCGAGTTCGATGGTCCCGGTGATCTCTGGTCGCCCGAGACGTTGCTCACGGCCGCTCTGGTCGATTGCTTCGTACTGAGCTTTCGGGCCGTCGCGCGCGCCTCGCGTGTTGAATGGCTGCGCTTGGAGTGCGCGGCCTCGGGCACCCTCGATCGCATCGAGAAAGTGACGCAGTTCACGGCGTTCACGGTCCACGCCGTGCTCGAGGTGCCACGCGGTACCGATCTTGAGAAGGCGCGCAAGGCGCTGGAGAAGTCTGAGCAGGTTTGCCTGATTTCGAACTCGCTTAAAGGCGATAAGCATCTCGAGATCGAAATCCGAGAAATTTGACCGTGGGTGACGGTTAGCTACCGGTCAGCATGTGGCGCCGAATTTCCTCGGGAGAGACTAGGTGGCAGTAGTGATTACCGCGCCAACTCTCGGGCATCATCTTCCAGCGCCAGTCTTCCCATTCTGCGAAGAGGGCGCTGGCGCGTAACCGGAGTTTGCCGTCTGCGCCGATGCTCGCTTCGGGTTTCGTCTTGATCCAGCTCGAGCCCGTGTAGCTCAATTGATCGATCTGCAACATCACCCGAGCGGGCCGAATTTTCGCCATTGCTTGCTCACTCGGACCCATGGCTTGCCAGATGTCGAGCACCATCGCGCGGTGAATGTCGGAGCAGGCGCGTGGGCTGAGCACGGGATCTCGCGCAGCGCTTGTGCCGTGCGCGCTGCGCAGATGATCCGCCGTCTTGGTTTTGCAGGAGATCTGCAGGATATCGAGCCGCTCGTTACGCGCGACGTATTGATGGGTTCGCACCGGTGAGACCGCCGGCTTCGAGAGCTTGAACGTCTCGTAATCCTTCTCCAGCACGTTGGTGATCGGCAGGGCCGTATCGACCAGTCTTCGCTGCACCTCGCTGCAAAACTCCGAATGGGAGTTGGACAGTGGTCGCTGCGGCGCCGCAATCGACCTGGGTGACAGCATCAATGATGTCGACAACAGCGCAGTCGCGACAGTGAACTCAAGTCGGGATCGTGTCATGTGTTCCTCACGAACCGGCGTTATTTTTTGGATGGCGCGAGTTTATCATCCGATGGCATGGAGCTCCCGGCATGAAGCGATCACAAATCCACTCTCTGGCGCAGGAGGCGATGTCGCTCGAGCCCGCGACGATCGACGCGCTGTACGGGCTGGAGCCCGTTTTCGAGCCCGGGGCCGGCGAGGCAGTAGGGCACGCAGAGCTCGGTGTTTTTGTCGAACTGCAATGCCCTTATTGCGGTGAGGCTTACGGTTCGATGCTCGATCTAACCGACGCGTCCCGCATCTACATCGAAGATTGTCAGATTTGTTGCAGACCTATCGAAGTGGGGCTCGAGGTCGATGAACGTGGCGTGCTACAACGCGTCGAAACGAGTCGCATCGACTGATTGCGGATAGAAGTGTCAGCGAGCGTTACCGAACGCCGCGTGACGCAAGCGATCGCCCGACTTGATGCCGCGCTTTGCCGCTTCTCCGCCGCGCAGTTCAAGAATGGCTTTGACCGGCACATCGGGGCCCACTGGGTCGAGAGTCAGCGGCGGTACGTTGGCGAAGATGGCGACGATTTTGCCGCGCGCGTCGACGAAGATCATGTCGAGCGGGATGTAGGTGTTCTTCATCCAGAATGAGGACAGACGGACGCTGTCGTTGATGAAGAGCATGCCTTGATCCGCGGGCAGATCGCGCACCCACATCAGCCCCTGTCGTTGACGCTCGGGCGTATCGGCGATCCAGACATCGAATCGATGTTTTTTCTCGCCGCTCTCGATGCGCAGATCGGCGCGCGGATAAGTCGCGAGATCTAGCGGCGCCGGCTCAGCCGTGGTTCGCCATTGCGCTTGAACCGGCGTGGCCAGCGCCAAAAACACCAGCAGACTGAAGATGGAGATAGACAGTTTCATAGCGCGACCAGCATACGCTTGGCGAAGGCGCCGTGCAGTCGGCCGAGGCCGCGCACCACATGCAAAGTGAACGTGGTCACGACAATCCCGCCGCTCGCCAGCAGTAAAAGCCCAAGCGGATGTCGAATCCATTCGCCCATCCAAGCCGATTCGCTCGCGAGGTGGATGCCGGGCCGTCCAGGCCAAGTCACGCCCACCGCGGCTAGCCCCTCGAAGATCGCAGCGGCGATCAAGCCCGGACCTAGCGAGAGCCCCACAATCACAATGACGAAGTACGCGATGCCGAGCGGTAGCATCAGCGCTTCGTAGGCGAGTGTCGTCCAAGTGCGGATTTCTTTGAGCATCCTGCCGATGCGTTGTAGTAACGATAAATCAGGTGGGAGGGTGGTTGGACGCCGCGGCATGCGCTCGCCGGTCATGGCCTCGACCAATCGTCCCTCGACCAATGCCAGCAGTCGTGCTGCGCCGATGAACAGCACAAAAAATGGCAGACCGATGATCAGGATGGCGAGTCCGATCGAAAGTGAGAGCCCGATGGCGACGAACGAAAAATAGAAGACGCCCGTGAAGAGTGAGAGGAGGCAATAAAAAAGCATCGTGTAGCTGCGTACATCGCCATACACCCCAAAGAAGCGTCGCCAGATTCCGATTTTGCTGGTGCCTTGATCGGGCGTGGGCCGTGGGCGACGGTTCGATGCGGGCGTGGCCATCGCCGCCTGCACGCGTGATTCGGTCTCGAGGTAGGCAGCCGCCACTTCTTCGGGAGCGCCGTAGCTCT
>JBDLSG010000034.1:0-19110 GCA_039799645.1 Pseudomonadota bacterium
GCGAATCTCGCAGGGCTCGAGGCTGCAGCCGAAATGGCACGCACCCTCGACAACTGGCAGGATGAATACCCGGTGGTCGCGCCGCCTGCAAAGTACGCAGCAAATGCGCTCGGTCTGTTCGACATGACGGGTAATGTTTCTGAATGGGTGCACGATGCGTATAGCTCATTCGATGCAAATGGTGGCGGTCAGGATCCCTTTGGCCCTGCCGACTCATCCCGACGAGTTGTCAAGGGAAGTTCGTGGCGCAGCGTGAATTACAGCGATCTTCGTCTCGCATGGCGCGATGGAGCAGATGGCTCATCACAGACGATTGGCTTCAGAGTGGCAAGATATGCAGAGTAGTCAGAGCCGAACCTGGCGTTTGATTTGGCTAATCGCTATCAGCGCGCTGATCTGCTGGTTGGCATCCATCATGATGTTGAGGGCGCTCGCTCAGACCGTCGAGACCAATGAAGCCGAATCCGCTGAGCGTCGCACGCCGCCACCTAAGCTTTCAGACGAAGAGTCACCGGAGTTTCGCGACTCCGCAGACAACAACATCAGCCTGCCGGTCGACATATGAAAAAAAAGCTACCAAATGAATTTCTTTTTACAGTCGTGGCGCTTTTGATCGTCACGGTTTTTGTTCATGCGGCATATGTGTTGCATATACGCCCTGTAGCAGAAGCCACCTTGCGCGCCGATCGGGAGAAAATAGCTGTCGATCCGAACTATGTGACCGAACGTTCGTTTTACGTCATCATCAAAGATTACGAGCAGCAAGCCGAGATCATCTTGATGCTCTGGGCGCTGGCAATCATCGGCTACAAGGCCGTTGTGCAGCAGCGCGAGTTGCGGGTTCTACGCGCCGAAGTGCTTCGACTTCCAGACGGCACTCGGATCTTGCCGGAGGATACAAGAGAGTACACGCGACAGCTCGAGGGCCTGCCTGCCGCAGATCGAGAGACCTTGGTTCCGCGCGCCTTGATGGCTGCCTTAGCGAGGTTCGGCGCAACTCGAAATGTGCAAGATGCCTCGACAGTAGCTCATGGTATCTGCCAATCCGAGGCCGAACGACTCGATTCGGACCTAGCATTGCTGCGTTACATCGCCTGGGCTATTCCCGCCATCGGTTTTATCGGCACGGTGCGCGGTATCGGTGATGCGCTCTCGCAGGCACACAAGGCGGTGACCGGAGATATCTCTGGTGTCACCGAGGGTCTAGGTGTTGCATTCAACTCGACGCTCATCGCGCTGATCTTGTCAATCCTATTAATGTTTCTGATGCAACAACTACAGCGAGTACAGGAGAGGCGAGTACTCGATACCGAAACTTGGTTAGATGAAAAGATCATCAGAAATCTGCAGGTTCGCATGTGACGATGATTGGGGCCTACCTCGGTACTGATCGTGCTGCGATCGCTATCGACGGCGAAGCGAGCGAGGCTTCCTTAGAGTCATTCGCCGGTATGGGCGCGGCATGTCATGTAGTAGTGCCCATTAGCTTCGATGTGACCGCAGTTGCCGACTCGCTTTCTCGACTGCGGCAGCTCGGCTTCGACGTGCAGGCCTTCCATGATGTTGCTGCGTTTGGCACCGCTGCGCTTGCTCTGTCGGGCACAGCGCTGTTTATCGAGTTGGAAGAAGAGGTTGCTGCAACCGCTCGTATCGTGGTGGTCGATGGAGTTGCGCGTCGTCAAACGCTATTGAGGCGCATCCGTATGGGTCGCCGCGCTCTCAGGCGAGCATGGATAGAGCTCATCACCGAGTCGATGGTGCTCGCGCATCGCTTCGACCCGCTACATGATCGCGACTCGGAGACGCGCTTGGCTGGTCTTTTATGGAATGCGGCACGTCACGCATCGGAAGAAGGGTCCGTGGTCGTCACATTGCCGTCGCCTCGTGGCGATTGCAGTATCACGCTGACCCGCGATCAATTTGCGGTTCGTGCAGCGCCAATTTATCGAGAACTATCAGGAATGTTGCACGAGCTGCGACCGGCAGCATCGCGCGTGGATCTGCTCGTGGCAGAGCAGGATCTAAGTTTGCCCGGCTTCGCCGAGATGCTCGCAGAGTTTCGCGGTTGCCGTATCTTGAGCCTTCGTCCCGAGTTGTTTGCGATTGTTGCATCGACTCAACCGGCGCGAGCGACCGAGGCTGATGACGTTCTGTTGTTGCGCGGACACCGTGTTGGTGACGCGATCGTTCAAGCGCGCGTTGTCGAACTGCCGCAGATCGGTTTGGCACGCATTAGCCCAACGCATGTACTTTGGAATGCGGAGGTCAAGCCACTGATCGTCGACTCTGTCGTTGAGATAGGGCGAGGCGTGACCGAAAACGGGCTGTCTCTACCGGAGGGGCTGGCGGGCGTTTCGCGATGGCATTGCTCGTTACGTGTCACGCCGCTTACGACGGAGTTGATTGATCATAGTAGTCACGGCACATGGCTCAACGACGAGCGGGTGATAGGTCGTGCCGAGGTATTCGCCGGCGATCGCATCCGAGTCGGCGATCCGGGCGTTGAGCTCACGTTGCTGGCCATAGAGAAAGCCGATGGCGCGTCGGCGCGTTGAGGTCTTCAGCCTCTCGTTTCTCGACGTCATTTGCTGCGGCTTTGGCGCAGTCATCCTTTTCTATACCATCATCAGCGCTCAAAGCGGCATCGAACGCACGCGCAAGGCTGAAGATTTGGCAGCTGAGGTTTCGCGACTGGAGGAAGAGGTCATTCGAGGCGCTCGTAATTTAGTCGAGCTGAAAAACGCACTCCAGAAAACCGAAAGCGAGACGGTCTCTGCAACTTCACGTGCAACCCAGCTAATCGAAGAGCTGCAGCGTCAGCGTGAGGAAAGCTTCATCTACGACTCGACTACGCTTGCGAAACGCGAGCGTATCGAAAAGCTGAAGGCGGAAGTTAAAGCTCTCGAGGAGAGCGCTCGACGCCTCGAGGCGAGTGCGAAAGTAGAAACACCTCGATCAGAGCGAGCGGGCGCCGGAAAATCGTTGGCGAGTCGTCGATATATCACCGGGCTCACCCTTAAGGGGAAGCGTATCCTGGTGTTGTTTGATCGATCATCGAGCATGCTGGATGACGACTTGGTCAACATTCTTCGGCTACGAAATTCCGCAGCGACCGCACAAGCGACTGCGCCGAAGTGGCGACGAGCCGGAGACATCGGTGCTTGGTTAATTTCGGAAATTCCGCAGTCGTCGCAGTTTCAATTTTATGTCTTCAATACGGGTATCCAGCCTCTTTTGCCGGGAACGGATGGCGAGTGGCTGTCGGGCAATGACGACGCGATTCGAGAAAAAATGCTGGCAACGCTCGGAACGCTGCCCCCCACAGGTGGAACGAGTTTAATTAATGCACTGCAGGCGACTCGCGCGATGCGGATTCCGCCTGATCAGGTGATTTTAGTTACTGACGGTTTGCCAACCCAAGGCGCGACGCCACCGGCGCTTCGCAAATATGTTGATGCGGCAGCGCGAGCCAAGTTTTTTGACGAGGCAATTCGGGGTGTCAATCGAAACGTGCCGATTGATGTCATCCTGTTGCCTATGAAGGGCGATGTGCCTGCGCCGCATCGATTCTGGGGCCTTGCGCGGCAGACGAAGGGGGCTTTTGTGATGCCCTCGCCCGATTGGCCATGAGGCGTGGCCCATGAAGCGCAAGCAACGCGATACTGAAGTTTTCAGTCTGTCTTTTCTCGATGTCATTTGCTGTGGCTTTGGCGCCGTTATTCTATTGCTGGTTCTATCGGAATTCGGGCAGCCGCTGGTTATTGAGAAATCGAGGAACGATCTCGAGCTACAGTTAAAGAAACTTCAGGAAGAGCTGTTTGTCATCCGCGGCGACTCTGATCGTCTTGAGCGTGAATTGCGGGGCCGGGTCGATGTGCTGCAGAAAGAGCGTCTAAATTTGGCGCGGGCTGCCGGTGAGATATCGAGTCTGCGCGGTCAGTACGACACATCGCGGCAGGATGCGGCGGTCAGCAACATCGTCGAGAATGAGTTGCTATCTGCGTTTCAGGACCTCCAGGCGGAGAATCAGCGGCTCGTTCAGATGTCGCAGGCCCGACGCAAGCTCAACACCCAAGCCGTTGGCGGCATTCCCGTAGACAGCGACTACGTGATTTTTCTCATCGACACATCGGGCAGTATGCAGGGTGGTCACTGGGAAACGGCGATGGAGGTGATGCGTGAGATTCTCGACATCTACCCGCGACTCAAAGGCTTGCAGATCGTTGATGACAACGGTCGCGAATTGTTTGCGGGCACGCGTGGAAGATGGTTAACCGATTCGAATAACTTGCGTGCCGATATCGTGCAAAGAATGCGTAACTGGCGTGCGTTCAGCGACTCGAATCCAGCCGATGGGATCGAGCTAGCGATTAAAAACTACTGGTCTGCAGATAAGCGCATCAGTATCTATGTACTTGGCGACGAGTTCACCGGAGAGACGATCCAGGGTGCGCTCGATGCCGTTGATCGAATCAATCGACCTGATGACACGGGGCGCCGTCGGGTTCGAATCCACGCCGTTGGCTTCCCTGAAGCGCCCGGCATGACCCCGTTTACAAATATCCGTTTCTCGGCCTTAATGCGGGCTATGTGTGACCGGAACGACGGTACTTTCGTCGGACTCACCAACGTCAAAACCTGTGGTATGACCATGGTCATTGGAGGTGTCACGACATGCGTCGGCGGCAACTGAGACAGAGCTTTGTCGGGTTTTCGATGCTGGCGCTGTTGCTGGCCGGTTGCGGCGGTGTGGTCATCACCCCAGATCCCGTTTTGCCGAGAGCGCTTATCGAGCCGATCCCGGCGAAGATCGGGCTATTGCTGACGGCAGAGCAAAAATCGTTCGTACACACTGAGACGCGCAACGGCGTGACATGGGAGGTCGCGCTAGGTAACGGCCAGCAACGTCTTGCCCGAACGATGTTCTCGTCAATTTTTGGCGAGGTTCAAGAGTTTGCCGATCTAGATTCGGCCCGAACGACGAGCGGGTTACAAGCGATTTTTGAGCCAAAGATCGAGCAGTACTCTTTTGCCACAGCCCAGGAGACTGGCGGCGAATATGTCGCTGTTAGCATTCGTTACCGAATCGATGTCAGAACAGCCAACGGCGAGCGTTATGACTCCTTGACGCTGACCGGCTATGGCACTGCGATGGCCGGTGGATTCGGCTCCTCCGAGTCGATCGAGGCGGCGACGTTGGCTGCGAAGCGAGATGCTGCGGCGAAGTTTCTGACCCAAGCGGGCGCTTTACCGCTCGTCAAAGAACTGTCGGCCGGTCGCAATTTGCAGGCTGTTCCGGAGGCGGCGGCCGTTGCAGCGGTCAGTATCGAGGCGCTGCCGATCCGTGTTTCTCGACGTGTGAGCAGTTCTTTGCCGCTCAGTTCTTTGCCGGCGCAGCCTTGACCCAGACTTTTTCGCGTAGCGTCACGCCATTGGTTGCGACAACTTCAGTGCCGGAGACGCGCGGTCCGTAACGTGCTTTTCTGGCTGCGAGCAGTGCGGCGCGCGTTGTCGCCTCCGGGGCTGTGGAGCTGATGACTTTCGCATCGAGCACCTTTCCGTCGGGGCCGACATCCAATGCAAACTCGATATCGTGCAGCGCATGTTGTGTTGGGTCATCCGGTTTGAAGCGTGTGATGGACGCTGCCGGTGCCCGATAGACGAGCAAGCGCGGATTTTCCAGCAGACGCTCCGCACCCGCTCCGGCGGCAGATAAGACCTTTGCTGCCTCCAGATAGTTTGCTTGCGCTCGTTGCGTGCTACCTGAGATCAAATACCAGTCACCGAACTGGACCAAGGTGTCGGCATAGAGTCGGTCATCGCGTGGTTTACTGTTCGTGACGATTTCGAGCGCAAATCTGAGGGCTCGCTCACCATCGGCATTGAGCCGACCAGCACCTGCCGCCGACAAGAAGGGCCCACTCGCTTCGCTGGCTTCTCGAACGGGTGTCTCGGGCTCGACCTCCGGACCATAGATTCCTTCTAGCAGCCACGTCCGTGACAGGCCGCGCAGTGCTGGAACACCGACGATCGGTTTGTCTGCCGATTGCCGCTCCGCGAGTTGTAGTGCGCGCGCGTGTAGACCTCGCGCCGTCGTGTATCGCCCGATGGACTCGAACCAGCGCGCATATCGATCCAGCGGCTCGAGTAGACGCAGATCGTTCTTGCCGACGTTCGTTTCGACGGTCCGGAAGACATATTGATGTTCGCGCTCCGCATCGGTCAGCTGACCGGTTGCGACATAGGCTTCGATCAGCGCATCGACGATGTCGATCTGTGCCGTGTTAAAAAGACCATCGACATTACGCGACAGATCGACCGCCCGCTTGAGAGGTACAACAGCTTCGCCGGCCATACCCTTGACGAGCAGAGCCTCGCCTAGTCCGTGCAAAGGCCGGATTAGCAGGCTGTCCGCTCCAGCGCGTTCTCCATCGATCAGTTGGATGGCGCGTTTGTAATGGTCGATCGCGAGGTCAACGTTGCCACGTCGGTATGCCACCGTACCGAGATTCGTCAGCGGATTCACGAGATCGCGTGAGCTTTGTTTACCGTTCGATTCGATCAATCTAACCAGTGCGGTCGCGCGCTCCTCTGCGCTCGCCCAGTCGCCGGCTTCGAAAGCGCTCTTGAACCCAAGAAAGAGCTCCCCCTGTTCCGAAGCGGATGACGCCGAAACCGGTTGACCAAAAGCCAATAGACAGCCGAGCGCAGCGACGAATCCAGGTCGGAGTCGTCGCGCCAGCTGTCGCGTCAGGGTTTCTCGAAGAGGTAGTGTGAAACGATCCATTCGCGGCCCTCTCGGTAGCCGAACAATTCGGCACACGACATGAAGAACACACGCCAGTAGACCCACCATCGCATCGCCTGCTCCGATCCGTAGGCTTGCGCCATTACCGGCATCAGGGAATCACGATGGGCATCCATGTTCGCGAGCCAGGCTTCGGAGGTCAACTGGTAGTGACGCCCATCCACATGCCAGTGATCGACCAAGCAAAGATCGCGCTGAAAATAGTGCAGCAGATCATCGCTCGGCATGATGCCGCCCGTAAAGAAATAGCGCGCCATCCAATCCGACTCGTCACGAACCTCGAAAGTGTAGGTGTAGCGATGATGAGTGAAGATGTGAACAAAGAGCGTCGCTCTCGGATTCATCCAGGACGCAATTCGCGCCAATAAGCTTTGGTAGTTCCGCATATGCTCGAACATTTCGACGGAGACTACTCGATCAAACTTCTCCGACGAGGGGAAGTCTAGATCGTTGACGTCGCAAGTGACGACCTCGAGATTAGTCAGCCCGCGTGCTGCTGCTTGCCTGTCGATATGGGCTTTTTGTGTTTTTGAATTGGAGACGACGGTGATGCGAGAGTTCGGATAATGGGCTGCCATCCACAGCGAGAGTGAGCCCCATCCGCAGCCCAATTCGAGAATGCGATCGCCATCCTTCAGCGCCGCGCGCTCGCAGGTGAGGGCGAGCATTCGAGCCTCCGCTGCATCGAGATTTTGTGCAGCACGGCTGATATCTAAATCGTCAAAATAACAGCTTGAGTACTTCAGATGTCTACCAAGCGTTTTGAGGTAGAACTCGGTCGGAACTTCATAATGCTGGACGTTGGCTTCGGCAGTATGAACCGCAATCGGGCTTTCTCGGAGCTTAGAAACCATGGCCATCAAATGGCGCTGCTGCGACTCCGGATCGCCCTTATCTTCTTCGGCGAGGCGCTGTGCCAATAGTTGTCTGATTTGACGACGGATCAACCAATCGGGAACCAGGTCGCGCTCAAGTAGACTCATCGACAGTGATTTTTCGTGGTTCGTCATACTTTTTCAGAGCTCAAGGTTTTCGATAAACGAACAAAGATCGGCACCAGAATCTTGTATGAGACGAAAATCAAAATAGGAACGATCAAAAACCACCCCAGAGCCGCATGGATGATGGCGTCCCACAGCGTCACGATCGCGTAGAGCACACCTTGGGTCAATAGTTCCATCGCTGCCGAGATCGTCATCGGCTGTGGTGTGGAGCCCAGAACTATTTCACCGAGCCTCATGAACGGGATGATCAGCGCTAACTGCAGCGGTGCGATGGCGTAGCTGACGAGTTGAATCGCTGCCAAATTCAATCGCAAGGTCAGTGCCAATACGGTCAGAGCCGGTGTCGACACCCCAAGCACCGGGAATAGCCCGACACCGCTCCCAAGGGCGACGCACAGCGCGAGGTCCTTCGGCGACAAGCCTTGCCGCAACAGGTTCAGCAAAGGATCGATTAAGCGCTTCTTGAGCCAGTCCATGCGTTTTCAGTCACCGAAGAGTTTGGCGAGATCCGACTTGGCCGCCTCGAGGGCGACGGCATCCGATTTGATCCAAGCTTTCGGCTTGGGTTTGAAGTGGTCGCAAAAATTGGCGTGGTCCTTATCGCGCACTTCTTCCGCTGTTGGTTCGCGACAGTGTTTGGCGCGGGTTGTGTCGTAATCGATACAAAGTTTGCAGACATGCAACTCGGCACGGCAGGAGGGGCAAACCTCTAATCGGCGCAGCGGAAGACTCAGACTCGCGAGTGAAGCCCCGCATTTCCAGCACTGAATGTCATGCGCCATCTTGAGAAACCTGCCAACGATCCTTAAGGAAATCCTTGAGGGCCGCCCCAGTGTGCGAGCGACCGGGTCGTTTCGCAAGAGATTGCGGCGCTCCAGCGGCGACGATTCGTCCTCCCTGAATCCCTGCCTCGGGCCCCATATCGATGACCCAGTCTGCCTCGGCAATCACATCCAGATTATGCTCAACCAGCACGACCGTATTGCCCGCCGCGACGAGTCGGTGCAGAACACGAATCAGCTTTTCCACGTCGGCCATGTGTAGGCCCACTGTGGGTTCATCGAGAACATAAAGCGTTTGCTTTGCTTTACTTCGCAGCGGCTTTCGCAAATCGGTACGTACTTTTGCCAGCTCCGTTACCAATTTGATGCGCTGAGCCTCGCCGCCCGATAGCGTGGGGCTGTGTTGACCGAGAGTTAGATAGCCAAGTCCCACATCACATAACAGCTGCAGCACGTGCTTGACGGTCGGGTGGGATGCGAAGAACTCAAGTGAATCCTCGATGCTCATATCAAGAACATCGCCGATACTTCGGCCACGCCAGAGCACCGATAGAGTTTCGGGATCGAAGCGCTTCCCTTGGCAGGAGTCGCACCTCACTTTGACATCGGGCAAAAAACTCATCTCGATGGTACGAATCCCCTGGCCTTCACAGCTCTCGCAGCGACCTCCGGAGGTGTTGAACGAAAATCGTCCGGCAGAGAATCCGCGTAGGGTTGCTTCGGATGTGCCTGCGTAAATACGACGAATGTCGTCCCAGATTCCGACGTAGGTCGCTGGACAGGAGCGCGGGGTTTTCCCAATGGGCGTTTGGTCTACTTCAAGGACTCGATCGATTTGCTCGATATGATCGATGCGTCGACAGCCTATTGGTGAGCCACCTCCGACCAATGCGTGAGCGCTATCGAAGAGAACGCTCCGTGCCAACGTCGATTTTCCAGAGCCCGAGACGCCCGTAATGACGACGAGTCGCTCGAGCGGGATTGGGATTTCCTTCTCTGCCAGGTTATGCAACTTCGCATCAATGATCTTGAGAGCCAGATCATTCTTACCTACCGGGCGCTGTGGAAATGGAGGATGACGCAGCGGTTCACGCAGATACAGTCCGGTGACGGAGTTGGGATTTTTCAAAAGATCTGCCATGCGACCTGCACCAACCACAGTGCCGCCACGCACTCCGGCGCCTGGCCCAAGGTCGATGACATGATCTGCGCGGCGGATCGTATCTTCGTCGTGCTCGACGACGACTAGCGTGTTCTGATGAGCTGCAAGATCACTGAGTGCATCGAGCAATATACGGTTATCTCGGGGGTGTAGGCCGATCGTTGGCTCGTCCAAGACATAGCATACGCCGCGAAGATTCGAGCCAAGTTGAGCGGCCAGTCGGATTCTTTGTGCTTCGCCGCCCGATAGGGTCGGTGCAGCGCGGTCGAGACTCAGATAGCCGAGTCCAACGCGCTGCAAGAACTGCAGCCGCCCGCGGATTTCCGCCAGCAAATCACGCGCGATCGCTTGTTCTCGTTTTTCGAGCTTCAAGCTCTTGAGGGACTTGCTAATTTGATCCACGGGCTGACACGTGAACTCGCTGATGGATTGATCTCTGAAGCGTACCGCTCTGGCTACGCGATTGAGTCTCGCGCCATCGCAGTCACTGCAAGTTGGCGAGTCTGAGGCGTGCGCTTCTCGCCAAGTCGCTTCTTCGCCAGTTTGCTCTTCGTCAAACTCGTCGATGTTCGCACCTGTGCCAAAGCACGTTGAGCACCAACCTTGTTTCGAATTAAACGAGAAAAGGCGGGGATCAAGCTCGGCAAAGCTGACTCCGCACGAAGGACATGCACGTTTGGTCGAAAAGACCTCCGCTTTACGTGCGCCGGCAGGCAATACCTGTACAACGCCCTTGCCGTGCGTCAGTGCCTCGGCGAGTTTACTTCGAAGATCTTGCTCGCCTCGCGCGGAAATCCCTAACCGTGCTACCGGTAACTCGATATCGTGTTCCTTGAAACGATCGAGGCGCGGCCAGGGTTTCACGGCGATTCGCTGGCCATCGACGCGCAGCTCCTTATAGCCTTTGCTGCCGGCCCACTTCGCTAAATCCGTATAAAGCCCCTTTCTCGCAACTACAAGCGGCGCGAGCAGATCGATCGTTTGCCCCTTAAAGTCACGGATGATTCGCGCCGTGATGGCCTCGATCGATTGTGGTTCAATCGGTACTTGGCAGTCGGGGCAGTGCTGCGTGCCGAGCTTTACGTACAGTAGCCGCAGGAAGTGATAGATCTCCGTCAAGGTAGCGACCGTGCTCTTGCGGCCACCGCGGCTGGTTCGTTGCTCGATGGCAACGGTGGGCGGTATGCCTCTGATCGAGTCGACTTCTGGCCGGGAGGCCGGTTGCACGAACTGACGTGCATACGCGTTCAGCGACTCGAGATAGCGGCGCTGTCCCTCGTTAAAAATGATGTCGAAAGCCAATGTGGACTTTCCGGATCCGGAGACGCCGGTGATGACCGTAAACGCGTTACGCGGAATATCGACATCCACATGGCGAAGGTTATGTTCTCGAGCATTGCGAACCACGATGGCGTTGCTACTGTCGCGCTTTGGCTCCGCTATCGCCGATCGAGCCGGCTCGCAAACTCCATCGAGACGGTAGTTTTTGAGCGCGATGCCCGTATGCGAGTTCGGTAGCGCTGCAATTTCAAGGGGCGTTCCAGCCGCAACAATTTCCCCGCCACGGTCACCGCCCTCAGGGCCGAGATCGATGATCCAGTCGGCCGCTCGGATGACATCGAGGTTGTGTTCGATGACGATCAGTGAATGCCCTGCATCGAGTAGCTTTCGGAAAGCGCGCAGCAGTTTGGCGATGTCTTCGAAATGTAGCCCGGTGGTGGGCTCATCAAAGAGAAACAACTTTTGATCGTGCCTATTTTCAGACTCGGCAAGGTGCCCGGCCAATTTCAATCGTTGGGCCTCACCGCCCGATAGTGTTGGAACCGGTTGACCCAAGCGAAGGTAATCCAGGCCCACATCGACGAGTGGTGCGAGACGACGAGCAAGTTCAGGTACGTCACCAAAGAACTCAATGGCTTCCGGCACCGTCATGGCCAAGACGTCAGCGATGCTCGCTTCTCGTTTACCTGGACCGGGATGTCGAATTTCTAGTGTTTCCTGTCGGTAACGACTTCCGTTGCAATCACCACAACGCAGGTAGACATCAGACAGGAATTGCATTTCGACGTGTTCAAAACCGCTACCCGAGCAGCTAGGGCAGCGACCGTTACCCGAATTGAAGCTGAAAGTTCCCGCCGTATAACCACGCTCGCGAGCCTCAGGTAGCCGTGCAAAGCGTTCGCGGATGACATCGAAAGCACCCACGTAACTGGCCGGATTCGATCTGGCGGTTCTGCCTATCGGTGTCTGATCGACGAAGACCACATCTTGAAGTTGTTCTGCGCCGCGCAGCTGTCGAAAAGCGCCTGCCGCCTCGGTGGGTTTTCCGAAATGCTTCAGTAGTGCTGGATATAGTACGTCTTGTATCAGCGTTGACTTACCGGAGCCTGAGACACCGGTGACGCAGACGAGTTGGTTCAATGGAAAGCGGACGTCAACTTCACGCAGGTTGTGTTGCGTTACGCTTGTCAGCTCTAATGCAGCGCCGATGTTGGCAGAGCGCTTACCTTGGGGTAACTCAACTTTCTTGCGACCAGTTAGATAAGCACCGGTCAGGGAATCGGTGTTGGCGAGCACGGAACTGGGCGTACCCCAGGCAACAATGTGTCCGCCGTTTTCACCAGCACCCGGCCCAAGATCGAGTAAACGATCGGCCTGTTGCATGATCTGAGGGTCATGCTCAACGACGAGCAGGGAGTTGCCGGCGTTACGTAAACGCTGCATGACGTCGATGACCCGCTGCATGTCGCGAGGATGCAAGCCAATCGACGGCTCATCCAGTACGAAGAGCGTGTTCACCAGTGACGTGCCGAGCGCCGTCGTCAAATTAATGCGTTGCACCTCGCCGCCAGAGAGAGTGCGTGACTGACGGTCCAGCGTGAGGTAGCCAAGGCCCACTTCTGAGAGATACCGGAAGCGACCGCGGATTTCGCCGAGTAGCATTTCCGTTGCGTCATCGAGTGAGCCTGGCAGCGTAAGGCGATCAAAAAATATCCGTGCGCGATCGATCGGTAGCAACATGAGGTCGTGTAAGCCAAGACCTGGTAGTTGCTGTAGGGTTTCCTCGCCCCACGATGTGCTTTTTGGCTTGAAAGGCATGGCGCCCCGCAACGCTTCGCAGGCCAGTTCGTGATCGCCGATGCGCCAAAGCAGAGATTGCGGAGCGAGTCTCGCGCCCAAGCAACTGCCGCAGGGGGTGTAAGCCCGATACTTCGATAGCAAAACGCGGATGTGCATCTTGTAGGCTTTGGTTTCGAGCCACGCAAAGAAGCGCCGCACGCCGTACCAGACATTCTTCTTCCATTCGCCTTCGCCCTCAATGACCCATTGGCGATGGCTTTCATCGAGATCGCGCCACGGTGTATCGAGAGGGATGCCTCGCTTGCGAGCGAGGCGTTCCATATCTTGCTGAGATTCGCGGTATGACTCCGTTTGCCAGGGGCGAATTGCGCCACTTCGCAGAGTCTTGGTGTGATCTGGAACGACAAGCCCGTAGTCGACACCAATGATTCGGCCAAATCCGCGGCACGACTCGCATGCTCCCACCGGACTATTAAACGAGAAAGCGCTTGGCGACGGCTCTCGGTAGTCGATATCGCACTGCGCACAGTGCAGCGTATTCGAGTAACGCCACGTCTCCCGAACAGCGGGAGCTTCCGATGACTCGAGCACATGAACTGCAGTTTTCCCGCGGCCGAGTCGCAACGCGGCTTCAAGCGATTCGGCCAGACGCGCATCGTCAACGGCAGCGATGCGAAGACGATCTTGTATGACCTCAACGATATCTTTTCGGCGAGCGTGGATTCGCGTGTAGCCTTGTTTCTCTAACAAGGAGACGACTTCGGCGTCTTTGAAATTTTTCGGAACCTTGATCTCGAAGCAGATCAATACCCGAGGATCCCCAAGCAAAGCAGCACGATGTCGTAAGTCAGCTTGGATGCTCGCGACGGTATCTTTCCTGACAACTCTCCCGCAGCACTGACAATAAAGTTCGGCCGTACGAGCGAATAAAAGCTTTAGATGATCGTTTAGTTCCGTCATCGTCCCGACGGTCGAGCGAGAGGTTCGCACCGGATTCGTCTGGTCGATGGCAATCGCCGGCGGAATACCCTCGATCCGATCGACTGCGGGTTTGTCCATGCGGTCGAGGAATTGACGCGCATAAGGAGAGAATGTCTCGACATACCGTCGCTGCCCTTCGGCATAGAGGGTGTCGAACACCAACGAGGACTTTCCGGACCCCGAAACACCCGTGACGACCACGAGTTCGCCCGTCGGGATCTCGATGTCGAGATTTTTTAAATTATTCTGACGAGCGCCGCGAACGACGATCGATCCTTGATCGTGATCAGACATGAAGTCACCGGCTGGTCAGCGTGGGGTTTGCTGCGCTTCGAGGTAGCTCTGGAGCAGTTGGTAAATGGCGGCTCGATAGTCTGCGCTCGGTGGGCGCACCGATCGTTCATCGACCGAACAGCCCTCGACCTTGATGGTTTCGGCTGACAACTCGGCCGCATTCTCGAGAGCGTAGTAGCGGAACCAATCGAGGAGCGGGAGGCTACGAGTACCCTGCTTGGAGTGGTAATCGACATAGGTCAAAAAATTTCGAGCGGTATGCTCGATGACGAGCGGATCGACCCCTGCGGTACGGCAGTCTGTCAACCACTGTTCGGACGGTGTCATGGCGGCTGAATCCTTTCGAGTCCCATAACTAGTAGGTGCAGCGCACTCTAACATTTTGGTCTAATGCACACCCCATGCAGACCGCTCGCGATATCTTTTCCCACCGCAAGTACTGGGCCTCCCGATTTGGGGTGGCGCCATTCCTGCCCATGTGCCGTGCGGAGATGGACGCCTTAGGCTGGGACAGCTGCGACATCATCGTGGTGACGGGCGACGCCTACGTCGACCACCCGAGTTTCGGGATGGCTATCGTCGGCCGCTTGCTGGAGGCGCAGGGTTTCAGAGTCGGAATCATCTCCCAGCCAGACTGGCAGAGTGCCGATCCGTTCCGCGTCCTCGGCAAGCCGAACCTCTTTTTCGGCATTACAGCCGGAAATATGGATTCGATGGTCAATCGCTATACGAGCGATCGACGGATTCGCAGTGACGACGCCTATACCCCGGGCGGTGAGGGTGGCAAACGGCCCGATCGGTCGGTCATCGTCTATTCCCAGCGTGCCCGTGAGGCGTATCCCGATGTGCCGATCGTCATTGGCGGAATCGAGGCGAGTCTGCGGCGTATTGCGCATTTCGATTACTGGTCCGAGAAGGTGCGCCGCTCGGTTCTCCTCGACGCCAAGGCCGATCTGTTGGTGTATGGCAACGCAGAGCGACAGATCGTCGACATTGCTCATCGCTTGGGTGCGGGCGAATCCATCGCTGACATTACCGACCTACGCGGAACGGTCTTTACCCGAAAGTCGATACCGGACGATTACCTCGAAATCGACTCGACCCATCTCGATACACCAGGGCCTCTGAATCCGCCGATCGATCCGTATGCGATGGACGACAACGGTGGAACGAAAGCCACAACACAAGCGGCGGCTGTCGCCGCGTCTAGTCTCGACTCTGCCGAGGCGAGAACTGCGGAAAAAGTCGTTCGCTTCGTTCGTCGTGTGAAGAACGCAGATCGTGATCGCAGTGTCATTCGTTTGCCGGCCTTTGAGCAGGTCGTTGACGATCCTGTCATGTACGCACATGCCTCGCGCATTCTGCATCTAGAAGCGAATCCTGGTAATGCGCGGGCGTTAGTGCAGCGTCACGGCAATGTGGAGGTATGGCTCAACCCGCCACCGATTCCGTTGACAACCGCTGAGATGGATCGGGTTTACGAGCTGCCGTATCAGCGCCAACCACATCCTTTCTATGGCGATGCGGAGATTCCGGCCTACAAGATGATCCGCTTCTCGATCGCGATCCAGCGCGGATGTTTCGGAGGCTGCACCTTCTGTTCCATCACCGAGCATGAGGGACGCATCATTCAGAGTCGATCTGAAGGATCGGTACTGCGCGAGATCGAAAAGATCCGTGACACGGTGCCTGGCTTCACCGGTGTGATCTCCGATCTCGGCGGGCCGACGGCCAACATGTATCGTCTCGCTTGCAAGAGTCGAGAAATCGAGAGTGCGTGTCGTAGGCCATCCTGTGTTTATCCGGGTGTTTGCCCAAATCTCAACACCGATCACACGCCCCTCATTCAGCTTTATCGCAAGGCGCGCAGCTTGCCGGGTATCAAGAAGGTGCTGATCGCCTCGGGTGTTCGGTATGACCTTGCAATCGAGTCGCCAGAGTATGTGAAGGAATTAGCGCAGCACCATGTTGGCGGCTATCTGAAAATTGCACCGGAAGCGATCGGCGAAGGCCCGCTTTCGAAAATGATGAAACCGGGGATTGGTACCTACGATCGATTCAAAGAGCTATTCGATCGCTACTCTCGAGAGGCTGGCAAAGAGCAGTATCTGATTCCTTATTTCATCGCTGCGCATCCGGGTACGACGGACGAAGATATGCTCGAGCTGGCTCTTTGGTTGAAGCGTAACGGGTTTCGAGCCGATCAAGTGCAGGCTTTCTTGCCCTCGCCGATGGCGACGGCCACGGCGATGTATCACTCCGGCAAAAATCCGCTGCGACGCGTCTCGCGCAGCAGTGAAGAGGTCGTGATTCCCAAGGGTTTGAAGGTTCGTCGCTTGCATAAGGCGTTTTTGCGTTACCACGATGCCAATAATTGGCCAACCTTGCGCGAAGCGCTACGACGTATGGGGCGCGCGGATTTGATCGGCCCCGGTAAGCAGCATCTGGTACCGGCATGGCAACCCGTAGGAACCGGAGGTATGAAAGAGGGGCAAAGACAGCCTTTCCGAACTCAACACGTCCGCTCGAAGCGGAATCCGAGGCCATGAGTTCGCCACATCATTTTCGACCCGGTCTCGAGTTCGACGTCGACGCACTCGAGGGCTTTTTGACGGGAGCGATTCCTGGTCTATCCCGGATCGACAAGATCACGCAATTCTCAGGCGGCCAGTCCAATCCTACCTATCGGGTGGATGCGCAAGTGGCTGGGCGTCTGCACGCGTTTGCACTGCGTCGCAAGCCGCCCGGTGTGCTCGTGCCATCGGCTCATGCGATCGAGCGTGAGTTTCGTGTCATGCATGCGTTGCAGCCGACGGGCTTCCCCGTTGCCAAGACATGGGTTCTCTGCGAAGACGTGAGCGTCATCGGAACTGCGTTTTACGTTATGGATTGCCTGGATGGCCGAATATTCTGGGATCCGAGCTTGCCTGAGCTCGGGCGGTCCGAGCGCAAGCCGATATTCTGCGTGATGGCAGAAACCTTGGCTGATCTGCATCGCGTCGACATCGATGCGGTTGGTCTTGCCGATTACGGTAAGGCTGAGGGTTATGTGGCTCGCCAAGTGGCGCGTTGGTCCAAGCTCTATCTTGCTGATATCGACGTGGCAGGGCGTGTGCCTGCCATGGAGCGACTGATGGAGTGGTTGCCGACCAATGCGCCTGCGGTGGAGCCGGCACCGACCTTGGTACACGGCGATTTCCGAATCGACAATATGGTTTTCGCCAAAGATCAAGCTCGAGTGCTCGGCGTGCTCGATTGGGAGTTGTCGACAATCGGCAATCCGGAAGCAGACTTCGCCTATAACTTCATGATGTATCGCGTGCCCTCGGCTGCCATCCCGGGGTTGATGAGCATCGATCTTGCGCAGCAGGGGCTGCCGTCGGAGCGTGAGTACATTGATGCTTATTGTCAGCGTCGTGGAATTTCGGATATTCCTGCTCTCGATTATTACGTCGCGTTTTGTATGTTTCGATTAGCCGGTATCTTTCATGGAATTCGCGGGCGTCTTGCTCGCGGAACGGCAGTCAGTCCTAAGGCGAAGGAATACGCGGGCAATGTCGAACTGATGGCTGATCTGGCTTGGCAACAGGTAGAGCGATCGCAATGAAAGCACGCCTGATCTGCGTTGCAGCCACGCTGTCGCTCGCCACGGCGACGGCTCTCGGCGCTTTCGGCACCCATGCGCTGCGACCGATTCTGACTCCAGAGCGCTTCGCCAGTTTTGATATTGCGGTGACCTATCAGTTTTTCCATTCACTGGGGCTGTTAGGTATCGGGTTTTTGCAGCATCAAGATCCGACTAACCATGCATTTGGCAGAATCGCCAAAGCACTTTTGTTCGGGATGTTGCTATTTTGCGGCAGCATCTACGCGCTGACCTTTGGAGCGCCGAAGGGAGTTGCGATGTTAGCTCCGATTGGCGGTGGTACGCTGATTCTGACTTGGGTCTTTGCGGCTATTTCGATTTGGCGCTCACGAGCGCTGACCGATTGAGCCAATCGACGATGGCTTGCGCCACCTCGGTCGGCGCTTCTTCGTGGACATAATGTCCTGCATTGGAAAACCGAACGAGCGTTGAGCCGGGTAACAAAGCTTGTAACTCTGTTGCCTCTTGCAAAGGCTTGTTTCGATCTTGATCGCCCCAAGGAATCAAAACCGGCACCTTCACATTGGCAGCAAGCGCGATTTCTTCGCCCTCGCGATACTGCGTCATCAGCGAGGTCGTGCCGCGCATATAACCTTCGCTCTGCGCCGCCAGCATCACATCATCGATGACTTGTTCGGTGACGATCTCGGGATTCACGTAGGACTTTTTGAGAAATCGACTCCTGAACTCTCGGCTAGCAAAAAGCTTGGCTGACATCCGCGGCAAGGGCGGTAGCGTGACTTGAGCGATTTTGGGGACTCCGGTGCTGATGATGCCTGGATTCAGCAGTACGAGACCGCCTGCACGTTCGTCCTGAACGACAGCCTGCAAGGCAACGGCGCCGCCGAGCGAGTGGCCCACATAGACGATGTGATCGAGACCTAGTTGATGTGCGGCGCGCATCAGCATCAGGGCTTGTGGCCCATTGTGATAGTCGTAGTTGATTGGCTTCTCCGATAAGCCGTATCCGATCATATCGATAGCAATGACATGGTGGGTTTGTGCTAACAAAGGCGCGAGTGTGCGAAAACTCTGCAGAGAGTTTCCGAAGCCGTGTATCAATAGCAGGGAGGCGCGATCGGCTTGTTTGCTGCCCCACTCTCGGTAACGCAAAGTCAATCCGTCGACCGAAACGAAACGATCCTCTTTTTCCGCGAGCGCGGTGACCGCTTGTTCCGATGGATACGGCCAATAAGCCCAGATCGTGACGCCTACCCATGACATTACGAGGAGGGCGGTACAGAGCCAGAGTGCGCGTTTGAGGAACCGCATGAGCGCCGATTGCATACAATTCCGCACTCCGTCGCAACGGCTTTTATCCATCCTGTGATCACGCTACCCGAACTTCCGAT
>JBDLSG010000035.1:0-18035 GCA_039799645.1 Pseudomonadota bacterium
CTGACATGGTGACGACAGCCGTCGTCGATAGTCTCGAGCGCAAGGCGTCGGGAGAGTGACCCCATGAACGCCGTGCTTCGCTGGCAAGCATGGGTTCCGTTGTTGGGTTTGGCGCTCGGCGTATTTGGCGGCAAGCTGCCTGAGTCGCTCGCAGTAGCTTCGACCGTCTCTGTATTGGTCTTCGTGGTGTTGGCGGCGGTCTATCACGCGGAGGTAATCGCCGAGCGGGTAGGTGAGCCGTACGGAACGCTGGTCCTGGCCGTTGCGGTCACCATCATCGAGGTGGCGCTGATTATTTCTTTGATGTTGAGCGGCGATGGGCCAGTGCCGACGCTGGTGCGTGATACGGTGTTCGCCGCCGTGATGATCATCATCACCGGCATGGTGGGTCTTTGTCTGCTGTCGGGCGCGTTGTCGCACGGTGAGCAGACCTTCACGCGGCGAGGCGTGAGTGCGGCACTCGCCACGCTCACGGCTCTATCGGTTTTGACGCTGGTATTACCCAACTTCACCACTTCGGCACCCGGCGGTGCCTACTCGATGCTGCAGTTGGCGTTCGTGGGGTTCGTGTCGCTCGTGCTCTACGGCGCGTTCGTCTTCATCCAGACGATCAAGCATCGAGATTATTTTCTCGACGAAATCCACGAGAAGATCCTGGCCGAGACTTCGGCGGTGTCGGAGGGTAAAGCGCCGGCAGTGCACGTCGAGCGTGCACCGCTCGGTTGGACCTTCATTGCCTTGGTGCTCGCGCTCGTGGCTGTAGTCTTGTTGGCCAAGGCACTCGCGCCGGGTCTCAACAGCCTAGCTCGTTCGGTCGGCGCGCCGGTGGCGGCGGCAGGTGTATTCATCGCCGCATTGGTGCTGCTGCCTGAAAGTATTGCGGCGTTTCGGGCTGCTCGAGCTAATCGCTTGCAAACGAGCATGAATCTCGCGCTCGGTTCGGCACTAGCCTCGATTGGCCTTACGATTCCGACGCTCGCCGTTATTTCAATCGCGATGGGCTGGACGCTCGATCTCGGTCTCGGCACCAAAGAAATCGTGCTGCTTGCACTCTCGCTGCTGGTGTGTACCCAGTCGTTCAGCACCGGCAGAACCACCGTGCTGCAGGGCACGGTGCATCTCGTCATCTTCGCGGTCTACTTGTTTACGACGATCGTTCCCTGACAGCGCGTTTTCGCGCCGGATCGATCAACCCTCGATCAGGGTATTCGTCAGATGCGGTTTGCAGAGCGCGACTAGCGCGTCATAGACCTTGGGTGAGCCGGCGATGATATTGCCGCCTTGCGTGTATTCGCCGCCGCTCAAGGTGCCCACGCGACCACCGGCTTCTTCGATCAGCAGCGTTCCGGCAGCGGTATCCCACGGACCAAGTCCAATTTCGAAGAAACCATCGGTGCGCCCAGCGGCAACATAGGCGAGATCGAGCGCAGCGGAGCCTGGGCGTCGGACGCCTGCGCTCGCAATCATCACGTCCTTGAGCATCGCCATGTAGGCATCGAGATGCTGCGTGTTCGCACGATAGGGAAAGCCGGTACCGATCAGCGCACCGTCGAGTCCGCGCAGATTCGTCACGCGAATGCGGCGATTCTCGAGATGGGCACCATCACCACGGGAGGTGGTGAAGACTTCCTGACGCATCGGATCGTAGATGACCCCGTGTTCCACCCGTCCGCGAACGCGGCAGGCGATCGAGACACAAAACTGCGGAAAGCCATGGATGAAGTTCGTCGTCCCATCAAGCGGGTCGATGACCCACTCGAAGGGGCTCGAGCCGATCGCGCCACTCTCTTCGCACAGGAAGGCATGGTCGGGATAAGCGCGGCGGATGGTGGAGATGATCTCGGCCTCGGCAGCCCGGTCAACATCAGTCACGAAGTCGTTACGACTCTTGCTCGAGATTTCGAGCGAGTCAAGCCGATTGAGGCTACGTACGATGACCTCGGCCGCACGGCGTGCCGCGCGTACGGCGATATTGAGTAATGGCTGCATGTTGGCAAAGAGCGATGGAAAACGTCGGTAGAATACCACGCGTGATACCCGCCCCCGCTGACATCCGTGTCGTTCTCATTGAGACCTCCCACCCCGGCAACATCGGGGCGGTGGCGCGCGCCATGAAAAACATGGGTCTGTCGCAACTCGTCCTCGTCCGGCCGCGCGAGTTTCCGCACAGCGAAGCCAGCGCTCGCGCCTCTGGCGCTACCGACGTCCTTGAACAGGCGAGGATCGTGGATCGCATCGAGGATGGGCTTGCAGGCTGCGGTCTCGTGGTGGCGACCACCGCGCGTGATCGCGATCAAAACTTCCGGGTACTCGACGTGCGTGACGCGGCGGCGCGTGTCGTCGAGGAATCAGGGCGGGGCCCGGTTGCGTTGATGTTCGGCAACGAACGCACGGGTCTCACTAATGCCGAGTTGTCTCTCGCGCATCTGCTGCTGCGTATCCCGGCTAATCCCGAATATGCCTCGCTCAATCTCGCGATGGCGGTGCAGTTGGTAACTTATGAGGTGTATCGCGCGCGCGGTGCTCGGCACGAATCGCCACCGGCCATCGTGCCGCTGGCACCAGCGGATGATATGGAACGTCTGTACGTGCATCTCGAGCAGGTGCTACAGGAGATTGGCTTCCGCGATCGAACGGCGAGCGGCAAACATTTGATGGAGCGCATTCGCCGTTTTATCAATCGCGCCGAACTCGATCAGAATGAGGCCAACATCATGCGTGGCATTCTCACGGCCGTGCAGAACAAACGCCGTCAGGCCGGGCCGCGCGAGTGACATCACCGGCAGCGCCGATATTTCTCGATCACGCGTCGACGACGCCCTGTGATCCTGAAGTCATCAGTGCGATGCGCGATTGCCTCGCGGGCGATGCGGGCATCGGTAATCCCTCATCCAGCACGCACTATTTCGGCAAAGTCGCAGCCGATCTCATCGAGCAGGCGCGTCGCGAGATAGCCGCATTGATCAGTGCCGATCCGCGCGAGCTCATTTTCACCTCCGGTGCGACCGAGTCCGACAACCTCGCCATTTTGGGTATTGCGCGTGGGCGGAATGATTTTGGGCGACATCTCGTCACCTCACGCACCGAGCACAAAGCGGTGCTCGATCCGTGTAAATACTTGCAGAAACGCGGTTGGCAGATCAGCTGGCTCGAACCGCAAGCCAGCGGTCTCATCGATCCTGAAGCGCTGCGTCGTGCGTTGCGCAGCGATACGCAGTTGGTGTCGATCATGCACGCCAACAACGAGACGGGCGTCGTGCAGGACATCGCGGCGATCGCCGCCATTTGTCGCGAGGCAGGCGTTTTGCTGCACGTCGATGCGGCGCAATCGCTTGGCAAGTTGCCCCTCGATGCGCACGCGCTGGATGTCGATCTGCTGTCGCTGTCGGCGCACAAAATGTACGGCCCTAAGGGTATCGGGGCGCTCTATGTGTCGGCCCGTGCGAGACCGTGGCTCGAGCCCCTGAGTTACGGGGGTGGTCACGAGCGCGGCCTTCGTCCGGGCACCTTGGCGACCCACCAGATTGCCGGCTTCGCTGCCGCTGCCCGCCTCGCAGCCCGTCGACTCAAAGGCGATGCCGAACAGGCGGGCTCACTGGTAAGCGAGTTCAAGGGCGTTCTGGCTGACCTCGACGGCGTGCGATTCAACGATCATCCGGAGCGCCGCTTGCCAGGGTTGGTGTCCGTGACGTTCGAGCGTGTCGAAGGGGAGAGTTTGCTGGCAGCGGTGCCCGAGATTGCCGTCTCGAGTGGTGCCGCTTGCGATTCGGCCTCCGGCGAGCCCTCGTACGTCTTGCGCGCCCAAGGCGTACCAGTCGAGTGGGCCCGCTCAACATTGCGGGTGGCATTTGGCCGCGGTAACACAGCAGAGCAGGCGAGGTTCGCTGCCACTGTGATTCGCCGCGCCGTTATGCAGCTGCGCGATCGCGATGCCGACTCGGTGCCTGAGCCGGTGCTCGCCGCCGGTTCTGCCTGGGCGGTTGGGGAGGCGGGTTCCCATCGCGAGGGGATGCGGGTGCGCTGCTACCTCGCTCTCGATGCGAACGGTCAGATTGCAGCGGTCGGTTTCAGAGCCTTCGCCTGCCCGGATCTGTGGCGGGTGCTGCAGACGTTCGAGCGGCTCTGGCCCGGCCGTCGACCTGAGACGACGGATCTTGGCGATCCGTCGCAGTGGGCCGAGCAATTTCAGGTGCCGATCGAGAAACTCGGGCGTTTGATTCGGGTCGAAGATGCGTGGCGCGCCGCCAAAGAGGCGCTAGAATCGAACCACTCACGAGGTGACACGAGACCATGACGATTTCCTTGACGCCCGCTGCGGCGGATCGCGTGAAGAACTTCCTGGAGACCCGCGGCCAAGGCATTGGCTTGCGGCTCGGGGTGCGCAAGACTGGCTGCTCGGGTTTTGCCTACGTCATCAATTACGCCGACTCGACCGAACCCCAAGACCTCATCTTCGAGGATCGTGGGGTGAAGGTTTTCGTCGATCCCGCCAGCCTTCCGCTGATCGATGGCACTGAAATCGACTTTGTGAAGCAGGGTCTGAATGAGGCCTTCAAGTTCCGCAACCCCAACGTCAAGGGCGAATGTGGTTGCGGAGAAAGCTTCAGCGTTTAAAAAAACCTTGTCATCCAGTCACTTGCGCGCTTCCTCGCGTTGCCGGGGTGGCGCTCTCGCGGGTACACTACGCGGCTACCCTTTTTCCTAACAAATCTCATAAGGATGTTTCGCATGGCCTTGGAACGCACTTTTTCGATCGTCAAACCCGACGGCGTCGCCCGCAACCTCATTGGTGAGGTCTATCGTCGCTTCGAGCAGGCGGGTCTCAAGATCGTCGCCGCTCGCATGGTGCACCTGTCCAAGTCCGAGGCGGAAGGTTTCTACGCCGTCCACCGTGAGCGTCCCTTCTTCAACGATCTCGTGAAGTACATGACCTCGGGCCCGGTGGTGTTGCAGGTGCTCGAAGGCGAAAACGCCATCGCGAAGAACCGCGAGATCATGGGCGCCACCGATCCGAAGAAGGCGGCACCCGGCACGATCCGCGCCGACCTCGCCGAGAGCATCGAGGCGAACACCGTGCACGGTTCCGATGGTCCGGATACGGCCGCTCAGGAAATCGCCTACTTCTTCCGCGGCATCGAGATCTGCCCGCGCGGCTGATCGCTCGCGATCAACACCATGACCGAAGCTGCCACCGCGCGAACGAACCTGCTCGGACTCGAGAGAGCCGAGTTGGAGTCGTTCGTGGGCGGCCTCGGTAACAAGCCCTTCCGCGCGCGCCAGTTGATGAGCTGGATGTACAAGCGCGCGGAGGGCGACTTCGCCTCCATGACGGATCTCGCCAAAGATTTCCGTGCGCAGTTGCAAGACTGCGCCGAAATTCGCGTACCCGAGATCGTCTCGCGACACGACTCGGCCGATGGCACCCGCAAGTGGCTGCTGCGCGCCGATAGTGCGCAGGCCTTCGAGATGGTCTTCATCCCGGAGGTCGATCGCGGCACGCTCTGCATTTCTTCGCAGGTCGGTTGCGCGCTCGACTGTTCTTTTTGCTCGACAGCGCAGCAAGGCTTTAACCGCAATCTCTCGAGCGCTGAGATCGTGGGTCAGGTGTGGTTAGCGAATCGTGAGCTCGGTTTCGAGCCGGGCGGCGATCGACGTATCACCAACGTCGTTTTCATGGGCATGGGCGAGCCGCTCGCGAACTTTCGTAACGTCGTGCCGGCGATTCGCATTCTGCTCGATGATCTCGGATTCGACATTTCGCGTCGTCGCGTGACGCTATCGACGTCGGGTCTCGTACCGCAGATGTATAAGCTCGCCGAAGAGGTTAACTGCGCACTCGCCGTATCGTTGCATGCGCCTAACGATGAACTGCGTAACGAGCTCGTGCCTATCAACCGCAAGCATCCGATCGCCGAACTGCTCGATGCTTGCTGGCACTACATCGACGAGCAGAATGGTCGCAGCGTGACTTTCGAATACGTCATGCTCGATGGCGTCAATGACCAACTCGAGCATGCGCGGGCACTCGCGAAGATGTTCAAAGGTCGTCCCGCCAAGCTCAATCTGATTCCGTTCAATCCGTTTCCCGGCACGAGCTATCGTCGCTCGCCGATGCCGGTGATTACCCGTTTTCGCGATGAGCTGATCCAGCGCGGCGTATTGGCGACGATTCGGCGCACCCGCGGCGACGACATCGATGCGGCGTGTGGTCAGTTGGCTGGCAAGGTGAACGATCGCACTCGAATTCGCCTCGGCGACAAGCTGGCAGGCGCCATGGCAGCGGGACTCGCCTCGTGAGTGATTCGATCGGGACGCTGCTGGCGACGGCCCGCGCGGCCAAGGGCGTGAGTCTTGCCGAGGCGGCTACGCAGCTGCGGTGTGATGAAGTGCTGCTGCGCGCACTCGAAGCCGATCGCTTCGAAGAATTGGGCGCGCCGGTCTTCGTGCAAGGGCACCTGCGTCGTTATGCCGACTACCTCGGCGCTTCGACCGAACAATTGATGGGCGCTTGGGCGACTCTTCGCGCCGAGAAACTCGCTGAGCCTGATTTGGCGCGGATTCCCCGCGCGCCGGTGCGTGCGGTAGATCCCAAAGTGTGGACTCGTCGCGCCGTCGCAGTCGGCCTCACGGTGCTGATCGCCGCTGCGGCTTGGCTGATCCTCGGTTGGGGTTCATCTAGCGTGCCCGCGCCCGTTGCGGCGACACCCGCTCCAGTCGCTGAGCCGCCACCGACGGCAGTTCCTGCAACGACGCCGGTCACTACGCCGACGATCGCGCCTGCACCGGCTGCGCCCACACCTGTGGCGGAGGCCGCGTCAGAGCCAGAGTCAGAGTCAGCCCCAGCCCCAGCACAGATTGCCGCCCCAACGCCCGTATCCACTGGTGCTGCCGTGCTGCGACTCGTGCCGCGTCAGCCTTCCTGGATCGAGGTTTACGACGCAAGCAATCGTCGTCGCTATTACGGCAACGCGGCTGCCGGAACCCCGCTCGCGTTGCGCGGTGAGGCGCCGTTTAGCGTGGTACTCGGTCGCGCCGATGCGGTTGCCATCGAGCTCGATGGGCGCCCGATTACGCTGCCTGCCGCGTTCGTTTACAACGCCACGGCTTTTGTCACCATCGATGCTGCTGGCAACGTACAACGTGCGGCGGCGCGCAACACCCGATCGACTGCTCCATGACTGTTTCGATGATCCAGCCCGTCAAGGGCATGAACGATGTCCTTCCCACCGAGATCGCTCGCTGGCAGTTTTTGGAAGCCACCGCGCGCGATTTGTTGCACGCGTACGCCTTCGAAGAAATGCGCGTGCCCGTGGTGGAGCAGACTGATCTGTTCAAGCGCGCTATCGGCGAATACACCGATGTCGTTGAAAAAGAGATGTACAGCTTCGAGGATAAGGGCGGAGAGCGACTCACGCTGCGTCCCGAGGCAACAGCGGGCATCGTTCGCGCTGCCATTTCCAATGGCATGCTGCGCGGCGCGCGCCACAAGCTGTGGTGCGTGGGCCCCATGTTTCGGCACGAAAAGCCTCAGAAGGGTCGCTTCCGCCAGTTTCACCAGATCGACGTCGAGGCGATCGGCTTTGCGGGCCCTGATATCGACGCCGAGCTGATCGCGCTCTCGAATGCCTTCTGGCAGCGCCTTGGGCTCACGCGAGTGTCACTGCAAATCAATTCTTTGGGCACGGCCGAGGCGCGTCGTGCGTATCGTGCGCAGCTCACCGATTATTTTCGCGCACATTACGACACGCTCGACGAGGATAGTCGTCGACGTCTCGAGGGTAATCCGCTGCGCATTCTCGATAGCAAGAACCCGGCGATGCAGTCGATGATCGCCGCTGCGCCGACACTGCCGGACTACCTCGATCCCGAGTCGAAGGATCACTTCGCCGAACTGCGTGCGATGCTCGATTCACTCGGTATCGCCTATACCGTCAATCCGCGTCTCGTGCGCGGCCTCGACTACTACTCGCGCACCGTGTTCGAGTGGGTGACGGATGCGCTTGGCGCACAGGATGCCGTTTGCTCCGGCGGTCGCTACGACGGCCTCATTTCGCAGCTTGGTGGCGAGGCAACGCCGGCCATTGGTTTTGCCATGGGTGTCGAGCGGGTAGTGGCCTTGATCGAGCAAGCAGAGACGGCGCCCAAGGCCCCGCAAGCCGACGTTTATCTCGTCGCACAGGGTGCGGCAGCGGTCCGCGAGTCATTCCGTCTTGCCGATGTGCTGCGTCGTGCCATGCCCAGTCGTCGTATCGAGACCAATCTCGGTGGCGGCAATTTCAAAGCCCAATTTCGTCGTGCCGATCGCAGTGGCGCCGAGCTTGCGCTGGTTCTCGGTGATGATGAGCTTGCACGCGGCGTCGTGCAGATGAAGCCGCTTCGCGAAGCTGCGGGCGATGCGACTGAGATTTCTTTGACGACTGCGGTTGAGACCGTGGGTCAGTGGTTTTCACGTCAGGAGTAACGAACGTGATCGATGACGATTATTACAACGAACAAGAACAGTGGGAGCGCGTTAAGCGCTGGATCCGTGAGAACGGCCCGTGGTTGGTTGCGGGCGTCGTGCTCGGATTGGGCGCGCTGGCCGGATGGCGTTGGTGGGAAGCTCGTATCGAGCGTCGTCACGTCGAAGCGAGCGAATCCTATCAGCGCATCATCGACACTCTAGAGAAGAACGAGAGAGCCGACGCACTCAAGGCGGTCGACGCGTTGCGTGCCGAGTACGCCTCGTCGGCTTATGCCGATCAGGCCGATCTGCTGGCGGCGCGAGTGCAGGTTGAGGCCAACGAGTTGGGCGAAGCGGCACTGCGCCTCGAGCGTGTCATGAAGGGCTCGGACGATCCGCAGTTACAGTTGGTGGCACGGGTTCGTTTGGCTCGTGTGCAGATCGCTCAGGGCAATGCCGACGCCGCACTCGCCACGCTCGGCGCAGTCGATCCGGGCGCATTTGCGGCTCGCTTCGATGATGTCCGCGGCGATGCTTTGCACGTCAAGGGTGATCGCGCTGCCGCGTTGGCCGCTTGGCAGAAGGCCGAGGCTGCCTCCAGCGATCCGACCAAGCCTGCCACTGTCGATCTCGAAGGTCTGCGTTTGAAGATCGCCGATGCCCAGGCCGATGGCATCGAGACGCCTAAGGGTCCGTGAGGATCGGAGAATCTGCATGACTCGTTTCAAGCTCAGCTCGCGTTATTTCTTGGCGGCCTTGGCGCTCGGAGTTTTTGGTCTGCTTGCCGGTTGCGACAAGGACAAAGATATCGAACCGCCGGCTGAGCTCGTCGACTTCAAGTCGAGTCTCGATGTTGATCGAGTCTGGAGCGTTTCGATTGGCGGCGGCGATCCCGTCATGCGAGCGGGCCTCGCGCCTGCCGTCGATGGCGAGGTGGTCTATGCGGCAGGTCGCGATGGCGAGGTGCTGGCGATTTCTCAAGCCAACGGCAAAACGCTGTGGCGTGCGCGTACTCGTTCGGAGTTGACCGGCGGCCCGGGCGCCGGATTTGGCATCGTCGCGGTGGGTTCTGCCAATGGCGAGTTGATTGCACTCGATCAGGCAACCGGTTCGATACTGTGGACCGTGTCGGTGGGCGGTGAGGTGCTATCGGCTCCTGCGATCGCCTCTGATGCAGTGATCGTCCGCACCGTCGCTGGCGTGCTGCTCGGATTGTCTCGCGAAGATGGCAAGACTCTGTGGCGTGAAGAGCAGCAGATTCCGCGTCTCACTTTGCGCGGTGCTGCTGCGCCCGTCGTCGCGGGTAATGCCGCGATTTGCGGTTTTGATAATGGACGTGTGATTGCTGCCGAGACTCGCAACGGCGAAGTGCTCTGGGAGCAGCTCGTCTCGGCGCCGAGTGGTCGTACGGAGCTTGAGCGAATGGTCGATATCGACGCAGCGGTCAAAGTATCCGGGGTCGATGTCTTCGTCGCGGGCTTTCAGGGTCGAGTGGCCATGCTGGCGCTCGACTCGGGCCAGTCGTGGTGGTCGCGCGAGTTGTCGAGCTATCGTGGGCTCGATGTCGATGATGAATCGGTCTACGTCAGTACGGCGAACGGTGAGGTGGTCTCTCTGCGCCGTCGCTCGGGTGTCGAAGTATGGCGACAGGCTGGACTGCGCCTGCGCGGTTTGTCAGCCCCGGTGGTGATCGGTTCGTATGTGGCCGTCGCAGATTTCGAAGGCTATGTGCATTGGTTGAATGCCGGTACGGGCGCTTTCGTGGCACGCACCAAGGCTGGCGCTCGCGTCAGCAACCCGCCGGTTCGCGCCGGCGATCTCATCGTGCTGCAGGATGACGAGGGTCGCGTGACGGCCTTCCGTCCGCGCGGCTGATTTTTTAGGAGCTGCGAGCATGTTGCCTGTAGTCGTGCTCGTGGGGCGACCCAACGTCGGCAAGTCCACGCTGTTCAATCGTCTGACCGGCACGCGCGATGCGCTCGTGGCCGACATGCCAGGCGTAACGCGTGATCGGCAGTACGGGTACGGAAAACTGGGTCCCGTTCCTTATGTCGTCGTTGATACCGGCGGACTGGTTGAACACCCCTCGGGCATCGAAACGCCGATGCGCTTGCAGACCGAGCGCGCCGTGGCCGAAGCAGACGTATTGGTGTTCTTGGCCGATGCACGCACGGGCCTTACGCCCCAAGATTATTGGGTTACGAGCGAGCTACGTCGTTCGGGCAAGAAGGTCGTGCTGGCGGTCAACAAGGCCGAGGGGCTAGACCCCGCCACGGCCGCTGCCGATTTCCATTCACTCGGACTAGGCGATCCGATTGCCATCGCCTCGGCGCACGGCGATGGTTGTCGTGAGCTCATGGATCATGTGCTCGCCGATTTCGATCCGGAAGCCATCGAGCGCAGCTCGAATCCGAATGATGGTCGAATCCGTATCGCCATCATCGGCAGGCCAAACGTGGGTAAATCCACACTCGTCAACCGTCTCATCGGTGAAGAGCGCGTCATCGCGAGCGACATGCCGGGAACGACGCGTGACAGCATCTTCGTGCCGTTCGCGCGCGATGGTCGCGAGTTCACGTTGATCGATACCGCGGGCGTTCGTCGCCGCGGCAAGGTCGAGGATTTCATCGAAAAGGCGAGCGTCGCACGCACCTTGCAGGCGATCGATACGGCGCACGTCGTGATCTTCGTCGTGGATGCGCATGACACCATCGGTGAGCAGGATGCGAACGTGCTCGGACTCGCCTTGAATCGGGGGCGTGCGCTCATCATCGCCGTGAACAAGTGGGATGGTATTCCGGTGGAGCAGCGCGACGAGATCCGTCGACAGCTGGAATTCAAGCTCGACTTCGTCCCCTACGCGCCGGTGCATTTCATTTCAGCACGACACGGAACGGGTGTCGGCGAACTCGTCGTCGCGACCATCAAGGCCTACGACGCAGCGATGACCGAAATTCCGACGCCGAAGCTCTCCAAAACGCTCGAGAGGGCGATGGTGCAGCATCAACCGCCGATGGTTCGGGGGCGCCGAATCAAATTACGCTACGCGCACCAAGGTGGTCGCAACCCGCCGCGCATCATCATTCACGGCAATCAGACCAATCAGGTACCCGAGTCGTACACGCGCTATCTGGCGAACGTGTTCCGCAAAGAATTCGATCTGTTTGCTTCGCCGGTCGCGATCGAATATCGCACCGACAAAAATCCCTATGCGCGTCCCGGTCAGCGTCCGATCAGGGCGACGCGTTCACAGATTCGAGAAAAAGCGCGGGGTCGACGAACGCGCGATTGAGCGCAACGCCCCAGTGCAGGTGAGGGCCGGTCACACGTCCCGTGGCACCGACTTCACCGAGCTTGTCGCCTGCTGAGACTTTTTGACCGACCTTTGCATCGATGCGGCTCAAGTGACAGTACATCGTCACGAGCCCACGGCCGTGATCGACGATCACCGTGCCGCCGTTGAAAAAATAATCACCCGTGTCGATGACCGTGCCCGGCGCCGGTGCGACCACGTGTGTGCCGACGGGAGCGGCGATATCCATCCCGGAGTGCGGATTGCGGGGTTGGTTGTTGAACACTCGTCGCAGACCGAAAGAGCTCGAGCGCGGACCTTTGACAGGCGGAATGAAACGCAGACTCTCGGGTATCTGGGTGGTGAAAGTGCCGTACATCGCGCGCAGATGGGGTTGCTCGCGCTCCACGCGAGCGGCATCCTCGGGCGACAAATCCACATGCTTGGGTGCCACTTTCAGCGCTTGCGTCCGATACTGCTTGCCTTCAATCGTGAAGCCGCGAGTCAGCGTGCTCGCACCGCGACGAATTTGGATGGCAGCGGGCCCCGGTGAGCGCGAGAGAGGAATACCAACGAGTGCGATCCAGCCGCGTTCACGCGGTAACACCATCACGGCATCGCCCTCGAAACTCACGAATGGGGCCTCGCTGGAGTCACCTTCTATATCGACCATCACGACACCGCCCGGAACTGCGCTTGCGCGCGGCAGGGCAATTTCTGCCGTCGCGATCGGTATACACACGACGAGGCAAGCCATTGCGAGCCATCGAATCATCGAACGAATCATTCAGTCTGGGTCCTTTTCGGAGCGTGCGTTGGGCGATATGACTTGCGCGCGCAGTTTACCGTTTGCGACGCGCGCCTCGATGATGGAGCCGATCGGCGCCTCACTCGGGTTTTGAACGAGTCGACCGCTCTCGGCGAGGGTCACCAGGGCATAGCCGCGATCCAGTACCGCCAAGGGGCTCACGGCGTTCAGCGTGCGTGAGGCGAGGGCGAGGCGCTGTTGTCGTTGCTGCCACTCCTGCAACCACGCTTGTTGCAAGCGATGGTCGAGGTGCGTCAGTCGTTCGCGCAAGGCTTCTAGATGATGGCGCGGAGACACACCAGCAAGACGAGCCTCGAGGCGGTGCAGACGAGTAGCGCGTTGCGAGCGCTGCAGTGCCCAAGCCGCGCCGAGTCGTTGCGTGAGTTCATCGAGTTTCTGTGCAGCTTGGTTGACGCGATGACCCGGATGCGTGAGCTCGAGGCGCCGACGCAGTTGCTGCAATAGGCTTCGATCATCCGTTAACCGCCGCGACAGTGTTTGCTGTAGTCGATGTGACAGTTTGCTGAGCGTCGTGCGCCACGTGCTGGAGTCTGGCACCACGAGTTCTGCCGCGCCCGATGGCGTGGGTGCACGCACGTCGGCGACGAAATCGGCGATCGTGAAATCGATCTCGTGCCCGATCCCGGTGACCACTGGCATCGGCGCAGCACGGATCGCACGTGCAACGGCCTCGTCGTTGAAGGCCCATAGGTCTTCCATCGAGCCACCACCGCGCGCGACGATGAGTACATCGCACTCCGCTCGAGTACTCGCTTGCGAGAGGGCACTGAGTATTTGCGGTACGGCATCTTTGCCTTGTACGGCGGTCGGATAGATCACGACCGGCACCGCCGCGAAGCGCCGCGCTAGGATGTGCAAGATGTCGCGGATCGCGGCGCCGGTGGGTGAGGTCACGACACCGATTCGGGTGGGCAGGGTCGGCAGCGGCCGCTTCAGCGTGCTCGCGAAGAGGCCCTCCGCCTGTAGCTTGTCTTTCAACCGGTCGAACTCGCGACGGAGCGCGCCGACGCCCGAGTCTTCTAGATGTTCGACCTGGAGTTGATACTCACCACGAGGTTCGTAAAGCCCGACACGAACTCGGGCCATGACGAGCTGGCCGTCCTTCGGGACGAATCGGAGCGCGGAGTTGCGCTGTCGGAACATGGCGCAGCGGACCTGCGCATCTCGATCCTTCAGGGTGAAGTACCAGTGGCCCGAGGCGGGCCTCGAGAAGTTGGTCAATTCCCCTTCGACCCAGAGCGTCGGCATGCCGTGCTCGATGAGCAGCCGAACCTCACGGTTCAGGCGTCCGACGGTGTACACATCTCTCTCGGGTGCCGACATCCCGGCGAGTTTACCGGGTCTGGTCGGGTGCGGTAGAATGAGCCGTCCAAACACTACTTGGACGGTTCCCCTCATGCGAATCCTCGAAGAAGCACTCACGTTCGACGACGTGCTTTTGGTCCCGGCGTACTCGGAAGTTCTGCCGCGCGAAGTCGACCTCTCCACCCAGCTGACCCGCAAGATTCGTCTGAATCTGCCGATCGTGTCGGCGGCAATGGATACCGTCACCGAGGCTCGACTCGCCATCGCCATCGCTCAAGAGGGCGGCATCGGCATCATTCACAAGAGCATGACGATCGAAGCGCAGGCGCTCGAAGTGGCTCGCGTGAAAAAGTTCGAGAGTGGTGTTGTCGTCGATCCGATTACGGTGACGCCCGAGACGACGATTCGCGAGGTGCTCGACATCACCCGATCTAAGGGCATATCCGGTATGCCCGTGGTACGAGGTAAGCAGGTCGTTGGCATCGTGACGAGCCGTGATTTGCGTTTCGAAACGCATCTCGACGCACCGGTGTCGTCGGTGATGACGCCGCAGGATCGTTTGGTCACCGTTCGCGAGAACGCGCCGCGCGAAGATGTGCTGCAGCTCTTTCACAAGCATCGCATCGAGAAGGTGCTGGTCGTCGGTGATCATCACGAGCTACGTGGCCTGATCACGGTCAAAGATATTCAGAAGGCCACCGAACGTCCGCGTGCCTGCAAGGACGAGAGTGGTCGTCTGCGCGCCGGCGCTGCGGTCGGCACTTCACCCGATACGCTCGATCGCGTTGCTGCGTTGCGTGAAGCCGGCGTGGACGCCGTCATCGTCGATACCTCGCATGGCCACTCGCGCGGTGTGATTCAGATGGTCGAGAAGATCAAGTCGCGCTGGGGTGATCTGCAAGTGATCGGCGGTAACATCGTGACGGCCGAGGCAGCCAAGGCTTTGGTGGCCGCCGGTGCCGATGGCGTGAAGGTGGGTATCGGTCCAGGGTCGATCTGCACGACGCGTATCGTCGCTGGTGTCGGCGTGCCGCAGATCTCGGCTGTCGCCAACGTGGCTGCGGGTCTCGAGGGCACCGGCGTGCCTTTGATCGCCGACGGTGGCATTCGTTATTCGGGCGATATCGCCAAAGCGCTGGCAGCCGGCGCGCACGCGGTGATGATCGGTGGCTTATTCGCCGGTACCGAAGAGTCGCCGGGTGATGTCGAGCTCTTCCAAGGCGCGAGCTACAAGAGCTATCGCGGTATGGGTTCGCTTGGCGCCATGGCTGAACGTCACGGCTCGAGCGATCGATACTTCCAAGACACCACCACCGAGCTCGAGAAGCTCGTCCCGGAGGGTATCGAGGGTCGCGTGCCCTACAAGGGGAGCCTCCTAAATATTTTGCATCAGCTGGCCGGTGGCCTTCGTGCTGCCATGGGTTACACCGGGAGTCACTCCATCGAGCAGATGCGGACACAGCCTTCCTTCGTCCGCATCACCACCGCGGGCGTGCGTGAGTCGCACGTTCACGATGTCAGCATTACCAAAGAAGCGCCGAACTACCGCATTTCATGACCGACATACACGCTGACCGAATCCTCATTCTCGATTTCGGTTCGCAGTACACGCAGCTGATTGCGCGTCGTGTGCGCGAGCTCGGCGTCTACTGTGAAATTCATCCGTGGGATGCGGGTGATGCGGCGGTCCGCGAGTTCGGCCCGAAAGGCATCATCCTCTCGGGTGGCCCCGAGTCGGTGACGGTGGCTGGTGCGCCCGCTGCACCGGCTGCCGTGTTCGAGCTCGGCGTGCCGGTGCTTGGCATTTGCTACGGCATGCAGACGATGGCCGCGCAGCTCGGCGGGCGCGTCGAGCCCGGTGCCGTGCACGAGTTCGGCTATGCGGAGATTCGCGCGCGCGGACATTCAACGTTGTTGCGCGACATCGAGGATCGGGTGAATGCTGAAGGGCACGGTTTGCTCGATGTCTGGATGAGTCACGGCGATCAGGTCGTGGCTCTGCCCGCCGGTTTCAAGACGATTGCTTCGACGGGTGATGTGCCCATCGCCGGCATGGCCGATGAAACTCGTCGTTATTACGCGCTGCAGTTCCATCCGGAAGTCACACATACCAAGCAGGGCACACGCATCTATCAGCGTTTCCTGCGCGAGATCTGTGGCTGCGAGGCTAGCTGGAACGCAGGCAATATCATCGAAGATGCCATCGCTCGCGTGCGGGCGCAGGTCGGCAAGGGTCGCGTGCTGCTCGGTCTTTCGGGTGGCGTCGATTCGTCTGTCGTTGCAGCGCTACTCCACAAGGCGATTGGCGATCAGCTTGTGTGCGTATTCGTTGATCACGGTTTGCTCAGATATCGCGAAGGCGATGCCGTGATGGATATTTTTGCGCGCAACCTCGGTGTGCGCGTGATCCGGGTTAATGCCGCTGAGCGTTTCTTTAGCGAGCTCAAAGGCGTTTCGGACCCGGAGGCCAAGCGCAAGATCATCGGACGTCTCTTCGTCGAGGTCTTCGATGAAGAGGCGAAGAAGTTGGCCGGTGAGGGCGCTGACGGTGCAAATGCCGGTGATCGCGTCGAGTTCCTGGCGCAAGGCACGATCTACCCGGATGTCATCGAGTCGGCCGGCAGCAAGACCGGCAAGGCGCATGTCATCAAGAGCCACCACAACGTGGGTGGTCTGCCCGCTCACATGAATTTGAAGTTGGTTGAGCCTCTGCGCGAGCTTTTCAAAGATGAAGTCCGGCGCATCGGTGTCGAACTCGGCTTGCCGGCCGAGATGGTGTACCGACACCCCTTCCCGGGTCCGGGTCTTGGGGTACGTATTCTGGGTGAAGTCACTCGCGAGGCGGCTCATACCCTACAACTTGCGGATCACATCTTCATCGAGGAGCTGCGCAAGTCGGGTTGGTACGACAAAACCAGTCAGGCATTCGCGGTGTTTTTGCCGGTCAAGAGTGTGGGCGTGACCGGCGATGGGCGCAGACATGATCCGGTGATCGCCTTGCGTGCCGTCGAAACCATCGATTTCATGACGGCTCATTGGGCGCATTTGCCCTACGAGCTGCTCGACGTCTGTTCTCGTCGCATCGTGAACGAAGTCAAAGGCATCAGCCGAGTCGTGTACGACATCAGTGGTAAGCCGCCCGCGACGATCGAGTGGGAATAAGGTCTCTATTCCAGTAACGACATCGAACGATCTGAAATAAAGATTCTGTTTGACAGAATTCGTCTCGCAGATCACTATTGGGCATGATCCGATCGTTCGCGTGTGCCGATACTGAAGCGCTATTCAACAGTCGGACTGTTGCTCGATTTCGGAATATCGAGCGAGTCGCTCGTCGCAAGTTGCTGCAGATCCATGCGGCCACCGAGCTCGCAAGCTTGCGCATTCCCCCAGGGAACAGGCTCGAGTCACTGAAGGGTAATCGCAAAGGTCAGCACAGTATCCGTGTGAACGATCAATGGCGGATTTGTTTCAAATGGAAGTCGGACGGCGCTCACGAGATTGAGATTGTCGACTACCACTAGGAGTGATTGATATGGCAAAACTACTGGACGAAATTCACCCCGGCGAAATCTTGCTGGAAGATTTCATGAAGCCGATGGGGATTACGGCGCGTCAGCTTGCAGCCGATATCGACGTTCCACCGAGTCGAATCAGTGAGTTGGTTAATGGTCAGCGTCCCATCACCGCGGATACCGCTCTTCGATTGGGGCTTTTCTTTGGCATGGAGGCGCGGTTCTGGTTGAACTTGCAGGCGGAGTACGATATTCGAGTGGCAACTCGGGAGTTGACCGCAAAGCTGACGCCGAGAATCAGGGTCTATAGCGAATCCGCAGCCTGATCTACGACATCAGCGGTGAGCTGCCTGCAACGATCGAGTGGGCGTAGCCGCAATCACCTTAACTCTAAAATGAAGACATCATCGAACACGCTGAGTCCGAAAAAACTCTTGCATACCAAGTGGACTGCTGCGGAGCCTCGCAACAAAGAAAAGCACTTTCTCGTTACTCGCGTCATCGAGCCCGAGCCGCCCGGGTCGCCCGTGGTGTCCGTTGAGATCGAGGCGGTGCATTCGCACCGGCTTCAGTTGATCGCCTGGCGTGAACTCACCGATGCAACGCGTTGGCGACGAGGATGGGTCTGACGCCAAGCGGCGAAAATGCCTG
>JBDLSG010000036.1:0-26094 GCA_039799645.1 Pseudomonadota bacterium
TCGATCTTGGTGAGGATCACTCCGGTCAGTTCGAGCGCAGAACTGAAGGCTTTCGCCGAATTCAGCGCGTCTTGTCCGGCCATCGCATCAACGACGAACAGCCGCTCATGAGAGCCCACCGCCGCATCGATGGCTTGCGCCTCGGCCATTAATTCTGAGTCGATATGCAGGCGACCGGCGGTGTCAACGATGAGGACATCGAAGACGCCCTGCTTCGCCGCCTCCAAGGCAGCGTGGGCTATCCGCACCGGATCGTCGCTCGGATCGCAGGCGTGGAACGAGGCGCCCACCTGCTCGGCTAGGCGCTGCAGCTGGGTGATCGCTGCCGGACGCCGCACGTCGGTGCTGACCAACAAAACCCGCTTCTTGCGTGATTCGATGAGCCAGCGTGCCAGTTTGGCCGCCGTGGTCGTTTTACCTGCGCCCTGCAGACCTGCGAGCAGCACCACGTAGGGTGGCTGCGCCCGCAGCTCGAAACCGGCCCGAGCGCCCCCCATAAGCTCCACGAGCTCGTGGTGGATGATGGATACGAAAACCTGTCCTGGCGTGAGGCTGGTCGCGACCTCTTGGCCTTGGGCTTTTTGCTTAACCGTGTCGAGGAAGGTTTTGATGACCGGGAGGGCAACGTCGGCCTCCAGCAAGGCCATCCGGACCTCGCGCAGGGTCTCGGCGATGTTGTCCTCGCTAATCCGACCCTTGCCGCGCAGGTTTTGGACGGTCTTAGCGAGTTTTTGACTCAGGTTTTCGAACATCGCATGATTATAGCCGTGAGCGATCCGGCCCTCCCTGTCTTGATAGGCCTCCTCGCGCTGTGTCTCGCCCTGTCCGCGTTTTTCTCGGGCACCGAAACAGCGCTGATGAGTTTCAACCGTTACCAGCTGCGCACCATGGCCAACCAAGGCCATCGTGGCGCCATACTTGCCGAGCGGCTGTTGCAACGCCCCGATCGACTGATCGGTTTGATCCTGCTCGGCAATAACCTCGCCAATAATCTCGCTGCGACCTTAGTCGCGATCATCGTGCTGCGCACCTACGGTGAAGAATGGGTTGCCGTCGGTGCCGGCGTCCTGACGCTCGTGATGTTGATTTTTTGTGAGGTGGGTCCGAAGACGTACGCGGCGATACACCCACGACGACTCGCCACGACCTCGTCCTATGCCTACGTCGGCTTGCAATGGCTATTGCGACCAGCGGTGTATGCGATCAATTGGATCACCAACGGCGCGCTGCGGCTCGTGGGTCTCAACGTCGATCGGCAAACTCAGCAGAACACCCTGTCGCGTGAAGAACTACGCACCGTCGTCGCCGAGGCGGGCCTGATGATTCCTCGTAGCCACCAGCAGATGCTGATCGGCATTCTCGATCTCGAGCGGATCACGGTGAACGACATCATGATCCCGCGCCAGGATATCTCCGGCATCGATCTTGACGATGACTGGGAGCGCATCCTCGATCAACTGCGTCAAACCCCGCACACCCGTCTGCCCGTCTATCGCGGCGACATGGGCAATATGGTGGGCTTGTTGCACATGAAGCGCGTCGCGCAGGAACTGGCGCGAGGCTCACTCGATCGCGAGCGACTCGGCGAGGTCGCCGTACAGCGAGAACCTTATTACGTGCCCGAGGGCACGCCACTGACGACACAGCTGCAGAATTTTCAGCGTGATCGACGTCGCTTGGCATTCGTCGTCGATGAGTATGGCGAGGTCATGGGCCTCGTCACGCTCGAAGATATTCTCGAAGAAATCGTTGGCGAGTTCACACAGAACGCTGCCTCGCTTTCGCATCGCGACATCCACCGCGATCGATCCGGCGCCTACATCATTAACGGCGGCACGACGATCCGTACGCTCAACCGCACGCTCGGCTGGCAGTTGCCCACCGACGGACCCAAAACGCTCAACGGCCTGTTGATCGAGCGGCTCGAGACGATACCGAGCTCGGGCACTTCGCTGCGCATCGACAACCTCGAGATGGAAGTGCTGCAGGTGGCCGACAACACGGTGCGCACCGTGAAGGTACGCGTCACGAGTGAATCAAGCGCCGAAGGCGATCGCGAGAGCCTCCGATAATCTAGAGACACTTTTGACCTGCAGACCCTCGATGGGTTTACGAGGCGCGTTATCCGAAGCCACGATCGCCACGCGAAAGCCCTGCTTGGCGGCCTCGCGCAAGCGCTCCTCGCCATAGGCGACAGGTCGAACTTCACCAGTCAAACCCACCTCACCAAACGCGACGAGCGTCGCGGGAAGTGGTTTATCGCGCAGGCTCGACGCTAGCGTGAGCAGAACAGGCAGATCGCTTGCCGTTTCGTGCAAGGACAAGCCGCCCACCACATTGGCGAAGACGTCGTGGTCTTGCAGCGATAGCCCGCCATGCCGATTGAGTACGGCGAGCAGCATCGCAAGTCGCGTGGCGTCGAGGCCTTGCGCAACCCGCCTCGGATTGCCAAATCGCATGGGATCGACGAGCCCCTGAATTTCGACCAACAAAGGGCGCCCACCCTCTCGCGCCACTGTCACGAGGCTACCAGGTGCAATCTCGGTTGGCCTCGCAAGGAAAATCGCCGATGGATTAGCGATTTCTTTGAGTCCGAACTCCGTCATGGCGAAGAACGCCAACTCGTTGACGGCACCAAAACGATTTTTGGTGGCACGTACGATGCGATAACGCGAACCCGCATCGCTCTCGAAGTACAGCACGGTATCCACCAGATGCTCGAGAACCTTAGGACCGGCAATCGTGCCTTCGCGCGTGACATGACCGATGATCAGTACGGTCGTCGAGGTGCTCTTGGCGTAGCGCACCAAGGCGGCTGCACACTCGCGCAACTGCGAGACACCGCCAGCACTCGCCGCCACCTCCGGCAGATATACCGTCTGGATCGAATCAACGATCAACAGCGCCGCCTTCGACTCGCGCGCCGCCTCGAGGATCACATCGAGACTGGGCTCGGACATCAACTGTAGATTGGCGACATCGAGACCGAGACGGCCCGCACGCGCAGCGACCTGAGACGCAGACTCTTCACCGGTCGCATAGAGCACGCTCGCATCCGAGCAAACACGCGCACCGACCTGCAACAACAAAGTTGACTTGCCGATACCCGGATCGCCACCCAACAGCACCACGCTGCCAGGCACGAGACCACCACCGACGACTCGATCGAGTTCGTTGGAGCCCGTCGATCGCCGCTGTGCGGAGCTCGCACCATCGAGCTTCCCGAGCAGCGTGGTCTTACCCGTCGCAGCGGCAGATCTCACAGGCGATGCACGACGCTCCTTGAGCGCCGCCTCCATCGTATTCCACTCCTGACATTGGCTGCATTGGCCCTGCCAGCGCGTGGCCTCGGCACCGCAGGAGCGACAGACAAAAATCTCGCGCACTTTGCTCATGAGAGCCGGATGCTAGCACGCGCGAGTTGATGACCGTTTCCGCCGAGAGACGCCGTAAGCCTATTGGGAGGAACCCAATATGCGACAGATCATCCAACTCGACGCCGCTGCCGTGAGTGATCGCGGTCTCAAGCGCAGCACCAACGAAGATAGCGTGCTGTGCGATCCGCTTCTGGGCTTGTTCGCCGTGGCCGACGGCATGGGCGGTCACGCCAGCGGTGAGGTGGCGAGCCGCCTCGCCATCGATACCGTGCATCGCGAGTGGCGAGAAAGGCGGCAACTGCATCTAATACCCGGCGTCGATCACCGGGATCCAGGGCATCTGCTAGGCGATGTGGTCGCTGCCGCTAACCAGCTCGTGCTACATCGCTCGCGAAGTTGCGATTTATTCGCCGGCATGGGGACCACCCTACTTGTGGCGGTGCTGCATGAGATGACGCTGCATTACGCCCACGTCGGTGACTCGCGCCTCTACCGCTTGCGAGACGAACAAATGGTGGTGTTGACGCGCGACCATACAGTCGCTCAATGGCGATTGGATCTGGGCCTGTGCACCCCGGCGGAAGCTCGGGCTTCCTCCGGAGCACATCGTCTAACGCGCGCCATCGGCATGGATACCGACTGTGGCGCCGAAGTAGCGGCATGTCGCTGCGAACCCGGCGACGGATTCCTGCTCTGCAGCGACGGCTTGAATCACGAACTAGAAGACGAGGTGATCGCACGTGAATGGCGTAACGCGATGCGTCGGGATGATTCAGCCGATAGTCTGTGTCGTGCGTTGATCGACAAAGCCAATCAAGCCGGCGGTCGAGACAATATCAGCGTGCTCGCGCTGCATCTGCGCGGGCGGAATCAGTCAACGTAAACGCGCGGGACGCGGGCCGTCACGCGGCACAGCAACTCATAGCCGATCGTCCCCGCATACCGTGCGATCTCATCCACCGAGAGATCCGACCCCCACAAGATCACCCGATCGCCGATGGCAACGTTCGGCACATCCGTGACATCGACCGTGATCATATCCATCGAAACACGACCGACGAGCGGCGCGCGATAACCTGCGACCAACACCGGCGTTCCGCTCGGACAGCTACGTGGCACGCCATCGGCGTAACCCGCCGCGACGATAGCCAAACGCGTGCGTCTTGCGGCCACCCACGTCGCACCGTAGCCGACGGATTCGCCGACCTCGAGGTCGCGCAGCGCGATGATCTCACTCTCGAGACTCATGACCGGCTCGAGGCCGAGTTCAGGCGCCGAACGCTCGCTCATCGGCGAGGAACCGTAGAGCGCAATACCAGCACGCACCCAGTCGCCCTGGGTCTTCACACCTTGGATGATGCCGGCGGAATTACCAACGCTACGCAGACCCGGGATACCCGCTGAAACCGCCGCAAAGCACGCCAGCTGGCGAGCGGTCAGTGGGTGCGCCGACTCGTCTGCCGTCGCAAAGTGCGTCATGACGCGGATTTCTTTGACGATCTTGAGGTTTTGCAATCGCTTCGCGGCAACCGGCAACTCACTCTGGTCGAATCCGAGTCGATTCATGCCGGTGTTGACCTTCAGCCATACGACGATAGGTTCAATGCCAGTGGTCGTCGCACGCGCCTCCAACCAATCGATCTGATGCAACGAATGTACGACGAGCTCGAAGCGATGTTGGAGCGCCAATGACAGCTCATCGGGCGAGAAGACGCCTTCCATCAGCACGACCGGTGCGGTGACGCCGGCCGCACGCAACTCGAGACCCTCACCCAAGCGGGCGACACCATAGGCCTCCGCCTTCAAGGTTCGAGCAGCCTCCACGGCGCCATGGCCGTAGGCGTTTGCTTTGATGACCGCCAGCATGAGGGCATTCGGTGCGACGTCTCGTAGACGCGCAAGATTACGCTGCCACGCAGAGCGGGATATGACGGCGCGGATGGGGCCCTGCGCCATCGAAGTCAACGCAGGACGCCCTCGGCATATGAATCGGGCGCGTAATTGACGAAGCGTGAATACTGACCTTGGAAGGTCAACACGAAGGTGCCGGTCTCGCCGTTACGGTGCTTGGCAAGATCGATCTCCGCCATACCCTTCTTGGTCGTGTTCTTGTCGTAAACCTCTTCGCGATAGATCAGCAGGATCATGTCGGCGTCCTGCTCGATCGCTCCGGATTCACGAAGATCAGACATGACCGGTTTCTTATCGACGCGCTGCTCGACGCCACGGTTGAGCTGCGAGAGTGCGATCACCGGCACATGCAATTCTTTGGCGAGTGCCTTCAGGCCACGCGAAATCTCGGCGATCTCGGTGGCGCGATTCTCCTGATTGCCCGGCACCTGCATCAGCTGCAGGTAGTCGACCACGACGAGATTCAAGCCATGTTCACGGTGCACGCGACGAGCGCGGGCACGAAGCTCGGTCGGTGTCAGACCCGGCGTCTCGTCGATGAAGATTCGTGCCTCGGAGAGTTGCCCGGCTGCACCGGTGATCCGCGGCCAATCATCGTCGGAGATTTGACCACTGCGAATGTGCTGCAAGCTCACCCGCCCCACCGACGAGAGCATACGGGTGAGCAACTGCTCTGACGGCATTTCCATCGAGAAGATCGCGACCGAGGCCTTAACACCTTCTTTGAGTGCCGCGTACTCGGCCATATTGACCGCAAAGGTCGTCTTACCCATCGAGGGACGGCCGGCGACGACCACGAGATCGCCGCCGCGCAAACCACCGGTCTTGCGATCGAACTCGTCGAATCCGGTCGGCAAGCCGCGCATGCCATCGGGGTTGTTGTGCCACTCGTCGATCTGATCGATCAACGCCGGCATCAAAGATTGAACGGCAACCGCCCCGTCGCGCTGTCCGCGTACGCCTTGCTCGGCGATCGCAAACACACGGCTCTCGGCCGTTTCGACCAGTTCACGCGCCGTCTCACCTTCGTTGTTGAAAACCGAGGCCGCGATATCGGTACCCGCTTTCAACAACTGACGTAGCAGCGAACGCTCGCGGACGATTTCAGCGTAGGCACGCACGTTAGCGGCGGTCGGCGTATCCCGAGCCAGCGCGCCAAGATAAGCGAGCCCGCCGGCATCGGTTAATTGTCCGCTACGCTCGAGCGATTCACTGACCGTGACGGCATCTGAGGGCTGCCCAAGCGCGGCCAACTTACCGATGGCATCGAAGATGATGCGGTGGTCAGGACGGTAAAAATCCTCGGAACGCAGGACGTCGGCGACGTTGTCCCAGGATTGCGAGTCAAGGAGCAGGCCGCCTAAAACGGCCTGCTCCGCCTCGATCGAATGCGGCGGTGTTCGCACGTCTCCGCCGCGTGCGCTCATCAGCGCGATTACTCTTCAGCGATGACGATGAGCTGCAACTGCACATCGACATCGGTGTGCAAGTGCAGCGAGATCGCGTGCTCACCCACCGAGCGGATCGGACCGTTCGGCATGCGCACTTCCGAGCGCGCCACCTTGTGACCCTGAGCGGTGCAGGCATCGGCGATATCGGTGGTACCGATCGAACCGAAGAGCTTGCCTTCGCTGCCGGCCTTGGCCGTGATCTGCAGCTTGAACTCTTTCATCGCATCCGCGCGACGCGTCGCATCGGCGAGCTCGTCGTGGGCGATCTTCTCGAGTTCCGCGCGGCGAGCTTCGAACTTGGCCACATTCGCCGGCGTGGCGAGCGTGGCCTTGCCCGAGGGCAACAGGAAGTTGCGGCCGTAGCCGGACTTCACATCGACGCGATCACCGATGTTGCCGAGGTTGGCAACTTTGGTAAGGAGAATGACATCCATGGTGATTCCTCCGCCCGATCAATGCTGGTCGGTGTACGGCAGCAACGCGAGATAGCGTGCGCGACGTACAGCCGTGGCCAGTTGGCGCTGGTAGAAAGAACGGGTTCCCGTGATACGGCTCGGAACGATCTTGCCGGTCTCGGTGATGTAACCCTTGAGCGTCGCGAGATCCTTGTAGTCGATCTGCTTCACGCCTTCGGCAGTGAAACGACAAAACTTCTTACGACGGGTGAAACGGCTGTTGCCGCCTTGCTGTTTGCCATAGCTCATGATGATTACTCCGCGAGGCCTTCTTCATCGCCTAGGTCGTCACGGCGGCGGCGCGGACGATCGACGCCCTCAACCGCTTCCTCTTCTTCACCGCGCGCCATCGGCGACGGCTCGACCACAGGACCATCCATCTTCACGACCAAATGACGCAGCACGGCGTCGCTGAAACGGAATCCGCCAGTCAGCTCAGCGAGCGTCTTCTGGTCGGTTTCGATGTTCATCAGGATGTAGTGAGCCTTGTGAACCTTCGCGATCGGGAAGGCCAGTTGACGGCGACCCCAGTCCTCAAGACGGTGAATTTGACCACCGCCCTGGGTGATCATGCCTTTGTAACGCTCGAGCATGGCAGGAACCTGCTCGCTCTGGTCGGGATGGACCAGAAATACGACTTCATAGTGCCTCATGTGATCTCCTTCTGGATATAAAGCCCCCCGGCGAGGCGCTGCCGGTGGAGCAAGGGGCGCGAACTATAGCGGACGAACCGGCCCTCGGCAACCGCGGAAGACTCGCCGACCGACTGCGGCAAGGGATCAGAAAATCAAGCTGGATCAGCCCTTTACGGACTGGCGCTGGCGCACTGCCTCATACAGCAACATGCCGGTAGCAACCGACACGTTCAGGCTCTCGACCGCCCCCAACGAGGGGAGGCGCACCAGAAAGTCGCAATGCTGACGGGTGTTCTGTCGTAACCCGCTCCCTTCGGCGCCCATGACGAGTGCGATCGGTCCCGTCAAATCCACTTGGTCGGCACGCTGCTCACCCTCGGCTTCCGCGCCCACGACCCACAGACCTTGCGACTTCAAATCTCGCAGGCAACGAGCGAGATTCGTGACAGCGACCACCGGGGTGGTTTCGGCGGCACCGGCTGCCACCTTTCGCACGGTGGCGTTCATCTGTACCGCGCGATCCTTCGGGATCACCACGGCGATCGCACCGCAGGCATCGGCCGTCCGTAGGCAGGCGCCGAGGTTATGGGGATCTTGTACGCCATCGAGCGCCAAGACGAGGGGCGCGCCTCGGGCGATATCCCAATCAGACAAGGCCGCCGTCAAACGATCCTCATTCCATGGAGCCATGGCTTGAACCTCAGCCACGACACCCTGATGCACTGCGGCACCTGCCATGCGCTCGAGACGAGCGCCATCGACGCGCTCAATGGCCACCCCACTCGCCTCTGCCGCCCGCGACAAGGCCACGATCCGTGCATCGTCGCGACCTCGCACAACATAAACCCGCTGTACACGTTCGGCGTGACGCTCGAGCAAAGCCTGCACGGCGTGAATCCGCTCTTTGGCTGCGCGTCGATCAGATCCACCTCGACGCGGCGATTGGCGTTTGGTCTTTGGTTTGGAAGTCACCGCCTCCACGGCGGAATCGAGTTCGAGATCGACAAGACCTTCGACAGGATTGGCATTGGTGACGATCACTCGAACTGCGGCACCGATACGCAATTCGAGGTCGCGCTGCTTCGCGTACCACGCCTGACCATCCGCGCTCATCTCGTAGTCGTCATCGCGCAAGGTATCGAGACGCAATAATCCGTCGATCCCGATACCGCGCAATTGAATGAAGCAACCGTATTCGACCACCGTCGTGATCAAGCCGTCGAAGGTTTGACCGAGGCGCTCACGCAGATAACTGCACTTGAGAAAGTTGTCGACGTAACGATCCGATTCGTCAGCGCGCTTCTCGAGCCGTGACAGATCCTGCCCCAAAGGCGCGAGTTGCTCGGCACCGACCCGAACGCCCGATAAGTCCTTCGGATCGACACTCGCCTTGATAGCACGGTGCACGACGAGATCCGGATAACGACGAATCGGCGAAGTGAAATGCGCATACTCGGTGAGCGCCAACCCAAAGTGCCCAATGTTCACCGGCTGATACAAGGCCTGCGGCATCGAGCGAACGACCAGCGACTCGATGAAAGGCAGATCGATACTGTGCGCGGCGCGCTCGGTGATCTTGCGCAAATCGCGCGGCTCAACCTCTTCGGGCAAAGTCGCATCGACACCGATGGCCGTCAGCTGCGTGAGCAACTGATCGAGCTTTTTCTCATCGGGCACCGCGTGCACTCGATAGAGACCACCGACACGTGCAGCCTTCAGCTGACGGGCTGCCGCCACGTTAGCGAGGATCATGCACTCTTCGATGAGCTTGTGCGCATCGTTACGTGCGTAGAGAGACATGCCACGCACCCGCCCCGCCTCATCGAAATCGTAAGTCGGCTCGGTACTCTCGAAATCGAGCGCACCCCGTCGATGCCTCGCCTTGAGCAAGACACGATACAACTCGACCAAAGGCTCGAGTGCCGGCAACAAAGCGCCGATGCCATTGCGCGCAGCGGGCTTGCCCTCGAACAGCGCCTCAAAGGCGAGCGTGTAGGTCAAGCGCAGATGACTGCGCATGACAGCAGGATAAAACTTGAAATCGAGCAGCCCACCGCTTTTGCCGACGATCATGTCGGCCACAAGACAGAGTCGATCCACTTCGGGCTCGAGAGAGCACAGATGGTTCGACAAGGCGGTGGGCAACATTGGTAGCACGCGCTGAGGGAAATACACCGACGTGCCTCGCTCGCGCGCGTCGGTATCGAGACCACTGCCGACTCGAACGTAGTGACTCACATCCGCAATCGCCACGACGAGACGAAAGCCCTTCGGATGTTTCTCGGCATAGACGGCGTCGTCGAAATCACGCGCATCCGCACCATCGATCGTAACGAGTGGCATTGCGCGCAAGTCGATACGACCGCGCGCCTCGTTCGGGTCGATCCGTTCACCAAAATTCTCCGCCTCGCGCAATGCAGCAGCGCCGAACTCGACTGGCAGCGAGTAGCGGGCGATCGCCGTCTCGGTCGCCATCTCGAGCGGACGCTCGGGGTCTAGAACCTTGACGACCTCGGCCATGGCCGTACGGTGCGCATCGGGATAGCGTGTGATGCGGGCGATCACCCAGTCGTCACGACGAGCACCGCCCAATCGATCGGCGGGCACGAGGCAACGCAGGCTCAAGCGGCGATCAACGGAGTGCACGAATGCCGTGCGGCCCTGCACTTCGACCGTACCCAGAAACGCCGTAACGCCACGCGAGAGGATCGAGAGCACCTCACCCGAATAGCGTCCGGAGTGATCCTTCTCGACACTGACCCGAACCCGATCACCGCTCGCCAAGCCCACCGCCGCTCGCGGTGGCAGGAAAACGCTCTCCTCTTGGCCCTCGACACGCACAAACGCGAACCCGGAACGGTGCGTCGACACCACACCCTCCATGGTTCCCGCACTGGTTCGGCGGCCTCCACTACTAGGCCGTCGCGTTGCGTCGCGACGGGACCGAGAACGATGCTTCATTGACACCCGTGCCGCCCCTGCGTACATTTCGCCGCCCACCCTGCCCGGGTGGCGGAATTGGTAGACGCACTAGTTTCAGGTACTAGCGGGTAACACCGTGGAGGTTCGAGTCCTCTCCCGGGCACCAGGGTGGTGACTTCAATCATCCTGTCTTTCGAAGCCAAGGCCGGCGTGCGCATGCAGTCGGCTCAGTAACTTCTCGCCGAGCGCACTCGCCGGCGTCCAGAACCCACCGGCGACCTCGGCGCGCGAGACATCGAATGCGAGGCACACAGCCGCTTCACCCAACATCTTCGCGGTCGAACCGTAGCCCGGATCACGATCTCCGGTGACTTTGACGCGCAGTGTCCGACCATCGCTGGTGCGACCGAACAAGCGCAGATCAAAGAATCCACGCTCCTGCTGAATGGGGCTTGGTCCCTCACCGGGTTTTGGCAAGACATAGCGCTCGAGAAGCGTGCGCACCGGACCAATGCTACTCGCCACCATAAAAGCAGCAAGACCCGCTCCCGTAGCGGTGGCAGCGAGCCTGCCTCGCCAGCCTCGACCTGTCAGAACCGCCTCGTCATAAACAAAATCCGAACCATACGAGTGCGACTGCAGAAAATTGCTGCGATGCACGATACGCGTGTTGATGCCGCTCATGACGAACGGAGCTATCCAACTGCGGAAGTCTGCATCGAGAGCGACCGTCGCACCGCTCGGCTGACGAACTCCTTTGACGGCACTACCCACACAGAGCGAGTACGGGTTCGCGAGTTCTTTTCTTAACGCCGGATTGGCGCGGGTTTCTTTGACGACGTTCAGCAAGCTCGCCACCGTACCGCCTGAGAAGCCACCGCGCATCGCCTTGACCCGCAACTTCACGCGCGAGCAAGACTTGCCGAAGGACTTTCGCGCCTCACGCTGAAGGAACCAAACCCCAAGATCAGAGGGAATCGAATCAAAACCGCAGCAGTGCACGATACGGGCTCCACTGGCAGCAGCCGCAGCCGAGTAACGCTCGATCATGCGCCGGATCCACTGCACCTCGCCGGTCAGATCGCAATAGTCCGTGCCGGTATCGGCACAGACCTTGACCAAGGTTTCACCGTAGAGCGCATAGGGCCCCACGGTCGAAATGACGACCCGCGTGTCATGACACAGCTGACGCAAGCCCGCCTCGTCGGCGGCATCGACCACGATTGACTCGAGCGCGACCGCAGCCGACCCCAGCGAGCGCTTCAACTCATCGAGCTTGCTGGCCGAACGGGCCGCGATCGCCCAGCGCAGCCCTTGGCCGACACCGTGTCGCTGCAAAAGGTAGCGACACAGAATCTGACCGACGAAACTGGTCGCACCGAACACCACGATGTCGTGGCGCAGCGCAGTCGAATTCGAATTCATGGGGATGCTCCTGGCCGATCAGCCGAAGGGATGTCGTCGCAGTATGGTCTGATCGCGGTCTGGGCCGGTGGAAATCACATCGATCGGCACACCGACGAGTTCCTCGATTCGCGCGAGGTAGCGCCGCGCCTCGACCGGGAGATCTTCCTCGCGCGTAACGCCGAAGGTGCTGCCCTTCCAGCCTGGCATCTCTTCGTAAACCGGCTCGACCTCGCCGAAACCCTCGACCAGCAAAGGCGGCACGTCGCTCACCTCACCCGCCGCTCGATAGCCGACACAAAGACGAATGGCATCGAGACCATCGAGCACGTCGAGTTTGGTCATACAAAGACCGGAAATGCTCGAGTGAATGACAGATCGACGCAACGCCACCGCATCGAACCAGCCGCAACGACGACGACGTCCGGTGACGGCACCGAACTCTTTGCCGACACGCTGCAGATACTCACCCGTCTCGTCGAACAACTCCGTCGGGAAAGGCCCAGCGCCGACACGCGTGGTGTACGACTTCACGATACCGAGCACGTAATCGAAATGGCGCGGGCCAAGGCCCGTGCCCGTGCCTGCGAAACCCGCTGTGGTGTTCGACGAGGTCACGAACGGATAAGTGCCGAGGTCGACATCGAGCATGGCGCCCTGAGCCCCCTCGAACATCACGCTCGCTCCCGCATCGCGCAGCTTCTGCAACTCGAGCGTGACATCAACGACGAGCGGTTTGATGCGCTCGGCCATCGTCAGATGTGAATCCAGTGTTTGCTGGAAATCGACCGGCGGCAGTTTGAAGTACTGCTGCAGCACGAAATTGTGGAAATCGAGAATCTCGCCGAGCTTGGCAGCGAAGCGCTCACGCTGGAATAAGTCCGCGACTCGCAGCGCCCGACGCGCAACCTTGTCTTCGTAAGCCGGGCCGATACCGCGACCGGTGGTACCGATTGCATTAACACCACGCGCTTGCTCGCGAGCCCGATCGAGCGCAACGTGAGACGGCAAGATGAGCGGGCAATTCGGCGCGATGCGCAAGCGCTCGAACACCGGTACGCCACGTTCGACCAACATATCGGCTTCGCGCAGCAGTGCCTCAAGCGAGAGCACCACGCCATTACCGATGAAGCAACGCACCTGCGGTCGCAGAATGCCCGAGGGAATCAGCGACAGCACGGTCTTCTCACCACCCACAATCAGTGTGTGGCCGGCGTTATGACCACCCTGGAATCGAGCGACCGCTACCGCCCGCTCCGTAAGCAGATCAACGATCTTACCCTTGCCCTCGTCACCCCACTGGGTGCCGATGACGACGACGAAACGGCCGTTGGACATGCGAATTAGCGCGCGTTCGGGTTACGCAGGTACTTGAAGAACTCACTGTCGGGCGAGACAACCATGACATCGCCATCCTTGCCGAGAGAATTCTTGTACGCCTGAATACTGCGATAGAAGGCATAGAACTCCGGGTTCTTGCTGTAGGCAGCCGCGTACGTGGCCGTGGCCTTCGCATCGGCCTCACCGCGAATCTTCAATGAATCGCGCGCCGCGATCGAGAGGATCTCCGTACGCTTGCGATCTGCCTCGGCTCGAATGCGTAGTGCGTCCTTCTCACCCTCACCACGCAATTGGCGAGCCAGACGCCCGAAGCTCTGCTGCATGCTCGCATAGACGCGCGACTCCACGTCGGGCGGTAAACGGATGGTGCGCACTCGTGCGTCGATCAATTCAAGACCCAACGTGTCGACAATGCCGCTGGCACGCTGAAACATCACGCCGGTGAACGCCGTTCGCTCAGCCGAGACGATTTCTTCGAGCGTGCGCTGCGCGACCGCATTCTTGATGCCGTCTTTGACGATGTCGGAGAGTCGCTGCCCTGCCGCACCCGGGTCGATACCGAACGACTGCGCATAACGTGCTTCGTCCTTGATTCGCCACTTGACGTAGTAGTCGACGATCAAGCCGCGGTTTTCGCTGGTGAGGAAAGTCTCACCCTCGAAACTCTGCGACACGATGCGTCGCTCGAACTTGCGGACCGTATCGATCGGCAGCTTGAAGTGCAGGCCCGGTTCGTAACCCGCGGCCACAATTTCCTGGAAGCGGCTGCGGATGGCGACCTCGTTTTCCGACACCGTGAAGGTGCACAAACTGATCAGCACACCAATGGCGGCGATGATTCCGAGAATACGTTGCAATGACTGTGACATATCAGCGCTCCACCCGAGCACGCGGGTCAGCATTGGCAGCAGATTCGCCCGCGGCACCGGCGGCGGATCGCGGGATGGTGACCGACACCTCAGGTTCAGTGCCGTTTCCGCGGCGTTGTTCCATCAGCTTATCGAGCGGCAGATACAGCATCTGGTTGCCCGACTTGCTGTCGATAACGACCTTTTGCGAGCGGCTCAAGACATTCTCGACCGCTTCGATGTAGAGACGATCGCGAGTGACCCGCGGCGCCTTGTCGTAAGCCGCCACGAGCTGATTGAAGCGCTGCGCTTCACCCTCCGCCACCGCGACGACCTGCGCACGATACGCCTCTGCTTCCTGCAGCTGACGCAATGCGGCACCCTCGGCCACTGGCAAGATGCCGCTCGCATAGACCTCGGCTTCTTTGGTGAGACGCTCCTTGTCGGCTAGCGCCTTGTTCGCATCGCGCTGCGACTCCTGCACGTCGGTCGGCACCTGGATGTCCGTGAGGTTCACGCTCGTGATGAAGATGCCCGTGCCGTACTGATCGAGCGTCCGCTGGATCAGCTCGCGCGTGCTCGCCGTCACTTGTTCACGATTGGAGACAAAAATGGCCTCGAGCGTGCTGCGACCGACGACCTCACGGATCGCCATCTCACCGACATCGCTCAGGGTTTGCTCCGGATCACGAACCTTGAACAAATATTTGACCGGATCACGCAACTGGTATTGAACGGCCAGAGTCATGTCGATCAGGTTGATGTCCTGAGTCAACACCTTGGCGGTATAGCTGACGCTACTGACCTTCTGTGTATTGACCTTCGTCACTCGCTCGATCGGCCAAAAATGAAAGCCGAGACCAGGATCGCGCACGGAAGCGAATTGGCCGAAACGCTGCACGACGCCGCGTTCCGCTTGATCGATCGTGAAAAAACTCTGGTACGCCCAAAATGCGAGTACCACGCCCGCAATGATGAGCAGCTGCGAGCGGTTGTCGGCAGGCTCGGTATCCTCTGGCTCCGTTCCGCTCGGGCCACCGGCGCCGGCGCCTTTCAGGATGTTGTCGAGCTTGCGCTGAAACTTGCGCAGGGCGTCATCGCCGCCAGACTTGCCGGGACGCTTGCCCCAAGGATTTTTTTGGCTTCCGCCAGGTTCATTCCATGCCATAAGTGTGCTTTCGGTTGCGCGCGTAAAGGGGAGAAAATCAGGAACGGCGCGCGGTTGGCGTCGATTGTAGGTACCCCCTGTCAGCCACACAAGTTGTGTGCTCGCCCGAAGGCAATACTAGGGGTGCCAGGGCCTCCACGGTCACACCGGGAAGTCTTGCCAATGCGGCCGCCTCGCCGTCGGGAATGGCGGCAGACCATTCGATCGAGCCGTCTTCGGCAACCTGCTCGGCCCGGATCGCACCGGCCGAATAGAGCCTCGCGCGCAACTGGCCGGCTTGGCTGGCGGCTGCCCTGATTCGCCGAACCCGCGCGAATAAGGCGAGACGTTCGGCGATCGCTTCGAGCAACAGCGCTAAGCCCCGATGCTTGACCGCCGAGATCCAGACGCTGGCCACCTGTCCCTCGGCATCACGCTCAACATGCGGAGCGAGTTCGAGTCGGTCGATCTTGTTGTACACCCGTATCTGCGGCAAATCGCCGGCCCCTACCTCGGTCAGTACGGCGTTGACCTGCTCGATGCGCTCATCGCGACGCGGATCACTCGCATCGATGACGTGCAGTAGCAGGGTCGCCTCACGCGCCTCGGTGAGTGTGGATCGAAACGCCGCGACCAATTCGTGCGGCAACTCACGGATGAAGCCAACCGTATCGGCAAGCACGACCGGCGTTCCACCAGGCAATTCGACTTTACGAACGAGCGGATCGAGCGTAGCGAAGAGCTGGTCGGCGACATAAGCGTCAGCACCCGTTAGAGAACGGAATAGAGTGGATTTGCCCGCATTCGTGTAACCCACCAGAGCCACCGACGGAATCGGGATCTCAACCCGACGCTGTCGCCCGGTCTCTCGTTGCAGCTGCAACTTCTCGAGGCGCTTGGATAAGACTCGCACACGCTCGCCGAGCAAACGGCGATCGGTTTCGAGCTGAGTCTCACCCGGGCCGCGCAAACCGATACCGCCCTTTTGACGCTCGAGGTGGGTCCAGCCTCGAACCAGTCGACTCGAGAGGTGACGCAGCTGGGCGAGCTCGACTTCGAGCTTGCCTTCGTGACTGCGCGCACGCTGCGCAAAAATATCGAGGATGAGCGCGTTGCGATCGAGCACGCGCAAGCCCGTCAGTTTCTCGAGGTTTCGCTCTTGACTCGGCGAGAGCGCGTGATCGACCAGAATGACTTCGGCGCAGGTATCGACCGCAACCTGACGAATTTCATCGGCCTTGCCACTACCGACAAAATATTTGGGATCCGGACGATCGCGCTTACCCGTGACGGTCGCTGCCACCGAAACGCCAGCCGACTCGGCGAGCTGCGCAAACTCGTCGAGATCTTCCTGCTCGACCGGCGCGCCGAGACCTAACCGAACGAGGACGGCCTTTTCGCCGCCGCGGGGACGTTCAAACACGCGTCAGGCGTGCCAGGCTCACTCGCCGACCGGAGCCGGATCGACGCCACCTTCGGGTTCTTCCGGCGACGGGAGACGCACGTTGCGCGCAGGCACGACGGTCGAGATGGCGTGCTTGTAGACCATCTGATTGACGGTATTTTTTAGTAGCACGACGAACTGGTCGAACGAATCGATCTGCCCCTGAAGTTTGATGCCATTGACGAGGTAGATCGACACGGGCACGCGCTCCTTGCGGAGCTGGTTCAAAAACGGATCCTGCAGAGACTGGCCCTTGGCCATGATGATCGACTCCTGAATGTTATTCGCCCACCCCGTACAGTTGACAATTTAACATGACAGAAGTTCCTTCACCGTTAGGAAAGCGACCCTCGCTGCAAGGCGGCCACCTTCGCCTCGATGAGCGCCTCTTGCTGCGGATCCAACCCCTCCCAATCTGGATCGGCATGAATCCAGGTCAGCTGGCGCTTGGCGAGCTGCCGGGTGGCGACTATGGCCCGTGCGACCGCTGTCGGCAGATCGAACTCACCCGCTAGGTGCGCCCAGAGCTGGCGATAGCCCACCGCGCGTAGCGACGGTGCCTCCGGAGTCAAACTGGATCGGGCCCGTAAAGCTCGAACCTCCTCCAGAAAGCCCTCCTGCATCATTTGCCGAAAACGCTGCTCGATCCGCTCGTGCAGCCAGGTGCGATCGGTCGGCACCAAAGCGAGGCGGGAAAATCGCCAAGCGTGCCGCGCTTGGGTTTCACGCTGCCACTCGCTGATCGGTCGACCCGTCGCACGATAGACCTCGAGGGCGCGCTGAATGCGCTGCGCATCGTTAGGGTGAATCTTGCCGGCCGCCACCGAATCGACCAGCAGCAGATCACCGTGCAACGCGGGCCATCCCCGAACCAGCGCCTCCGCATCGATGTCCCGACGAATATTCGGATCGGCAGTGGGCAGTTTGGCGATGCCGCGGATCAAGGCGTTGAAATACAACATCGTCCCGCCAACCAAGATCGGCAGACGACCACGCGCCCGAATCGCCTCTATCGTCTGCAATGCATCGGCGACGAACCCACCGGCACTATAAGTTTCTTCAGGGTCGCGAATATCGAGCAAATGATGAGGGATCCGCTCTCGCAGGGCGTGCGAAGGCTTCGCCGAGCCGATATCGAAACCCCGGTACACCTGCGCGGAATCCACACTGATGAGCTCGGCGGGAATGAGTTCGGCCAAGCGCAGTGCCAGCCCAGACTTGCCGCTCGCCGTCGGGCCTGCAATCAGCAGGGCGTCGAATTCAGCGGCCACGCAAAAACAACTGATCGAGTTGTGCTAGCGAGAGGGTCGTCCAGGTCGGTCGACCGTGATTGCACTGCCCTGCGCGCTCGGTCGCCTCCATGTCGCGCAGCAGCGCGTTCATCTCCGGCAAGCTTAGACGGCGATTCGCCTTGATCGCACTGCGGCATGCGATGTTGCCAAGTAGCGCATTGACCGTGCCATCGAGATGGTGTGAACCCTGCTCATCGACCAAGTCGTTGAGCACGTCGCGGATCAGCGGCGCTGGATCCTCCTGCGCGAGCAGACCCGGCACTGCACGTACAGCCAACTTACCCGGCGCGATCACATCGATCTCGAAACCCGCACGCTCGAACTCGGCAGCTTGCTGATCAAAAAATTCGGTGACATGCAATGCCACATCGACCACTCGCGGTTCGAGCAAGCGTTGCGACGCTGCACGATCGCCTTGAGCGAGTTTCAGCTTCTCATACAACACGCGTTCATGCGCCGCATGCGCATCGACGAGCACGAGCCCCGAAGCGCTCTGCGCGAGGATATAGACGCCGTGCAATTGCGCGATCGCCGTGCCCAGCTCGCCCGCACGCGCGACCACGGCCTCCGCAACGCCCTCGGTCAAATTGCCGGATATCCACGGATTGAAAGTAGGTGATGCGCGCGGCATCTCGAGTGGCAAAGTCGCCGTCGTCGAGCCTGCCGACCTAGCGCCAGCGGCAGCGACACCCAGTGAAGTCGCATCAGCCGTGGGCGCTGCGATCCCAGCAGGAACGCCGAGTGCCGAGTGCACACTGCGAAAAACAAAATCATGGATCTGCCGGCTGTCACGAAAACGCACTTCGAGCTTCTGCGGGTGGGCGTTCACATCGACCCAGGAAGGATCGAGTTCAAGGTAAACGAGGTACGCAGGCTGACGCCCGTGGTACAGCACATCGCGATAACCGAGTCGAACGGCGCTCGCGAGCAAACGATCGCGGACCGTACGACCATTGACGTACGCATATTGGTGATCGCTGCTCGCCCTAGCGGCTTGCGGCTGTCCGAGCCAACCGTGCAGTGAGACGGAACCGGATCGCCGCTCGAACTCGATGGCACTGGCGATGAACTCATCGCCGAGAATGGCGGCGACTCGCGCCCTCCTCCCCTCGGCGCTCGTCGTCAACGGCGCATCAAGCAGTAGCCGCCCACCATGGCGCAAACGAAACGCCACATCGAAACGCGCCAAAGCAAAACGCTCGACCAGTCGCGCAATGTGACCCCATTCGGTGCTCTCAGCGCGCAGGAATTTCCGTCGCGCTGGCACATTGAAAAAAAGATCACGCACCTCGATCAGCGTGCCGCGCGGTTGCGAAGACGGCTTGATATCGTCGACCTCACCGCCATCCACACGTATTTCTACAGCCTCGATGGCGCCCTCTCGTCTCGAGGCCACACGCATACGCGACACTGAACCGATCGAGGGCAACGCCTCGCCGCGAAAACCCAAACTCGTGATAGCGGCTAAATCATCGAGTGTCGAAATCTTGCTGGTTGCATGTCGCTGCACGGCGAGGGCAAGTTCGTCGGCGGCAATACCTTGACCGTCATCCAGAATACGGATCAACGTCGCACCGCCACCTTCGATATCAATATCGATATGGCGCGCACCCGCATCTAGGCTGTTTTCGAGTAATTCTTTGACAACGGACGCTGGGCGTTCGACGACTTCGCCCGCAGCGATCTGGTCGACGAGCGCGCTCGGCAACTTTTGGATAGGCACGATGGAGATCTAGAGCTTGCCGGCAGCAGCGGCCTCGGGCGCCGTGGCCACGACCGTACGCCCGCGATCGCGATCACGCTCGAGCGCAAAACGCGAGCCCTCGGGCGGATGATCGAGGAAGAATTGTCGTACGCCATCAAAAATAGCATCGGCCAACTCGGCGCGCTTGGATTCGATATTCAGCAGACGCTCATCCGACGGACTCGAAATAAACGCGGTCTCAACCAGCATCGAGGGGATATCCGGGCTCTTCAAAACCAGAAAGCCGGCCTGCTGTACCTGGGGCTTACGCACCTCGTTGACGCGACGCAGCGAACGCAAAACCCGCTCGGCTGCCACGACGCTTTGACCAATCTGCGCCGATTGCGCCAAGTCAACGAGCACCGATGCAATCACCGGATCCTTATCATCGAGTGAGATGCCGCCAGCGAGATCCGCTGCGTTTTCACGATCCGCCAACCAGCGCGACTGCTCGTCGCTCGCACCCTTCTCTGAAAGTACGTAGACCGAAGAACCCGATACGGACGGGTCGCGCACAGCATCGGCGTGTACCGAAACGAATAGCTGCGCACCCGCTGCCCGAGCGCGTCGGATGCGCTCACGATGCTTCAAAAAATAGTCGCCATCGCGCGTGAGCACCGCGCGCATGCCAGGCTCCTGATTGATGCGCTCGGCAAGACGCTTAGAGATATCGAGGACGACGTCTTTTTCATACGTGCCCGCACGTCCGATGGCACCCGGATCCTGTCCGCCATGACCCGCATCGATCGCCACGATGACCTCACGACCGGAAGTTGGGGGTGCATGCGCCGCCTTCACTTCCCTCAACGGCGCACGACTCACGGGCGAGACTGCGGCAGCCGGAGCACCGGCCGACGAACTCAAAGAAAAAGCGAGCGCCGCAGTCCGGGTTGACGAACCATCCATCCCGACCGGTTGCAGCTGCACGGCCGGGTCGATCTCGAACACCAAGCGTAGATCCCCATTGGCTTGCGGCCCGGCGCGCAACGCTCGAACCGCGCCGCTCGCCGGCGGCAAAGTCTGCTTGGGTTTGACGGTATTGGAGAGGTCGACCACCAATCGACGTGGCTGCTCGAGCACAAACCACCGCGTGAGCGTGGATGCCGATAAGTCGATGCGGATCTGAGTGGCGTCGGGCTGACTATCAATTCGAAGGTCACGCAGCTCGGTCGCCGCGTGTGCCGACACCGCAGTGATGGCCAGCAGCAAGGCTGATACAACCCAAGACCAAAGACGCCCTTTCATGGGCGCGAACTGTACGCTTGAATCGCGATAAATTTCAACAAAATTAGGGCTCTGCGATCGAGACTTCACAATGCCTGCAACCAGCGACGCCCAAGCTCGCTGCCCGCGGCGATCTGAACCTCGCGGCCCGCGCCGACGACTTGTAGCGAAATCTCAAGATCGAATTGACCGAGTGCCCGCTCTGCCCGCTCGGGCCACTCCACCATCCACAGGCAACCCTGACGATCATGATCGGCAAGACCCAATCCTCGAACATCCCCGGCATCGCGTAGTCGATAGAGATCGAGATGCACGACGGTCAACCGATCGAGCTCATAAGTCTCGAGCAAAGAAAAAGTGGGACTGCGTACCGATCCCGTGACGCCGAGACTGCGCAGAAAGCCTCGCGTCAGGGTTGTCTTGCCGGCGCCGAGATCGCCGCGCAGGGCCACTTTCAGTGCGCCGGCGGCAGTTGAAGGCATGGCTGCCGCAAGCCTCGCCCCAAACTCCAGTGTCGCCGACTCATCGGTCAGCCCGAACTTCATGGCAGACACCGCGCGAGATCCAGGGCTAGTTCGCCCGCCAGCAAACCGCGATCAGGCGAACTGTCAGCTCCCTCCCGAGGCTCGGCCGCTCGAGCGTGCAACCAAACCGCCGCCTGAGCGGCGAGAAACGCGCTGTCTGCCATGGTGCGATCCGCCTGCTGCGCCCAGATGCCAGCCACGATTCCAGCGAGAACGTCACCGGTCCCTGCCGTCGCCAGGCGCGGATTACCAAGAGCGCAGAGACTCGGCGTCCGCCCAGCGCGGCCAATCCAAGTGCCCGCCCCCTTAAGCACGATGATCGCTCGAGTGAGCGCCTCGAGCTGGACGAGCGATGACAGCCGATCAGCTTGCACTTCGCGCGTTTCAAGTCCTAATAACCGCGCAGCCTCCGCCGGATGCGGCGTTAAAACCCAAGGACGAACCGGCGCATCCGCATCTGCGGGCAGTCTGCCTGCCGATCGACCTGCGAGCAGCGTGAGTGCGTCGGCATCCAATACCGTCGGAGCCGACTCATCCAGCACCGCATCGAGCACTTGCGAGGCCCACTCATCGCGACCGAGGCCAGGGCCCACCACCCGCACGGCAGCGCCCTGCAAATGCGATTCGATCGAAGTGGCCTCCACGATCGGCCTGACCATCAACTCCGGATGTGCAGTCGCAATGGACGCCGCTGATGAGGGATGGCACAGCACGGTCACCTTTCCGGCACCAACGCGCAACGCCGCGATCGCCGCAAGGCGCGCCGCACCGGGCATCCCGATACCACCACCCACCACGACCACGTGACCCGCCTGACCCTTGTGGGCCGTTTTGGAACGACGAGGCAACGCCTGACGCAGCACCTGTTCATTCAATCTTTGAGCGACGAAACCAATGGATGCGGCTGCTCGCTCGAATCGCGACGCGTCATCGACGAGCGTGCCGAGCACGAGCGAGCCGACCCAAGGAGCCGCCTCGATCAAATTCAGACCCAGCTTGTGTGCGATGAAAGTCACCGTCAGATCAGCGCGAATCGCACAGGGACGCGGCACGCCGGTATCCGCACACAAACCAGAAGGCACATCGATCGAGAGCACCGGACGCGCGGATGTATTGACGCGCTGCACCACACTGCACATCTCGGCGTTGAGCTCGCGCTGCAAGCCAATGCCGAAGATCGCATCGACGATGACATCGGCTCGGTCGAGTTGCTCGGTCAAGCGCGCCGCATCGAGCGGCTCGACCGGCACGCCGGCTGCGCGGCACTGCTCAGCCGCGCGAGCCGCATCCCCTGTCAGCGCCTGCGGCGGCGTCAATGCAAGCAGGCGCGGCGACAAACCGAGACACCGAGCCTCGTGCGCCAGGATGTAGCCATCCCCCGCGTTATTACCTCCACCTGCGAGCACGAGCACGTCGCGCGCCGCAGACCAACGTGCGCGCAATTGACGCATCGCGAATACGCCGGCTCGCGTCATCAACTCGAATGAGGGTACACCGACGACATCGATCCAGTACCGCTCGAGCGCGCGGACTTGCGCAACCGTGTGCAATGAGAGCGGCGCCATCATGCACAACAGTATACTCGCGGCCATGATGGCCACCCCCGATTGGCAAGCCTTGCGAGACGATCTCGACGCGCTCGCCGCCGGTCTCGGTTTCTCCGCCATTGGCGTCGGCAATCTCGAGCTCTCGGACGACGAAGCCCACCTGCAACGTTGGCTCGCCGAAGGCCGTCACGGCCAAATGCACTACATGGAGCGCCACGGCACGCGGCGTTCGCGTCCGGCAGAACTGAGGCCAGGTACGATCTGCGTCATCAGCGTGCGCATGGACTATTGGCCCGCCGAGGCTGCGCCCGCCGAAGACGTGCTCGCGAATTCAGAACTCGGTTATGTATCGCGCTACGCGCTCGGCCGCGACTACCACAAGATCCTACGTAACAGGCTACAGACATTCGCAGACCGTCTGGTTGAGCGTATCGGTGCTTTCGGTTATCGCGTCTACGTCGACTCCGGACCGGTGCTCGAGAAGGCGCTCGCGCGAAACGCCGGCCTCGGCTGGATCGGTAAGCATACGAATTTGATCGCCAGCGATGCAGGCTCCTGGTTTTTCTTAGGTGAGCTTTATACCGACCTGCCCTTGCCGGTCGATGCCCGCGCAAGCGCCCATTGCGGCACCTGCGAGGCCTGCATCCCTGCCTGCCCTACGGCAGCCATCACGGCGCCTTGGCAGCTCGATGCAAGGCGCTGCATCTCTTATTTGACGATCGAACATGATGGCGCGATCGACGAGTCGCTAAGACCACTGATGGGTAATCGCATCTACGGCTGCGACGACTGCCAACTCGTCTGCCCTTGGAACAAATTCGCACAAGCCGCTTCCCACCCCGATTTACGGCAAGCTCGTCTCGGTCTCGATGCAGCAAACCTGACCGAGCTTTTCTCGTGGAGCGAGACCGACTTCGAGGAACGATTGCGCGGCTCGGCGATACGTCGCATCGGACACGAACGCTGGCTGCGCAATATCGCCATCGCACTCGGCAACGGCGCCCCGAGCGAAGAGGCGTTGGCGGCTTTAGAGTCACGTCGTCACCACCCATCACAAGTGGTGCGAGAGCATGTGGAGTGGGCGTTGCAGCAGCTCGCTACACGTCACCGCTAGTCACTACGGACTCGCAACTAGGGACGAGTCGCGCGGGTATTGTCGATCAATCGAGCACGCCCGAGTCGGGCCGCGACGAGGATCACGAGCTCCGACTCCGATAGACTCGGAGTGAGCAGCGTATTGGCACTGCGGATGGTGAAGTACTCAACTTTGAAGCCGAACGCACGCAGATTGCGCCGCGCCTCGGTTTCGAGCGCCTGCAAATCTTTGGCGGATTCGTCATCGGTATCGATCGCGACGGCGACACGACGCAACTCTTCGTAAAGCTTCGGTGCGACAGCGCGCTCATCTTCCGAAAGATAGATGTTTCGAGAACTCAACGCCAAGCCGTCGGGCGCACGCACTGTCGGCGAACCTACGATCTCGACGGGCAGAAACAAATCGGCCGCCATGCGCCGAATCACCAGTAGTTGCTGATAATCCTTCTCGCCAAAAATCGCGACGTTAGGTTGCACGATGCTGAATAGACGCATCACCACACTCGCGACACCTTCGAAGTGCCCAGGTCGAAACTCACCATCGAGAATTTCGCTGAAACCGGGAACCTGCACACGGGTTGCGAATGCCAACCCACGCGGGTAGACCTCGTTGACATCCGGTGCAAACAAAATGTCACAACCAGAGCGACGCAGGATTTCTGAATCGGCATCGGGCGTGCGCGGATAACGCTCGTAATCTTCACTCGGACCGAATTGCATCGGATTGACGAAACTACTGACGATCAAACGCTTCGCATGCTTGTACGCTTGCCTAAAAAGCGCCATGTGTCCGTCATGCAAATTGCCCATGGTGGGAACCAAGGCAATGCGATCACCTGCGGCGCGCCACGCCGCCACTGACTGACGCAGTTGTTCTACCGAGCTGACCCGTTGCATTTGAAACACATCGTAGCAGAGTCGTCACTCCGTAACGGCAGGTGTTCCATTCAGCTGAAGCAGTGTTCGGGGGCTGGATATGTCAAGGATTTGACGGCCTGCACATATCGGCGCATCGCATCCAGGTTACCCGAGGCGCCTTGCATGCAATCGAGTACGAAACGGGGCTTGCGTCCGGTGGTGATGCCGAGCACGTCGTACAGGACCAGAATCTGCCCGTCGGTAGCGGGACCCGCTCCGATTCCGATGACCGGTACCTGCAGCGCTTCGGTGATGCGCTGGCCCAGCTCGCTCGGAATACACTCGAGCAGGATGAGATCGGCGCCCGCCGACTCGAGATCCTTGGCCGCCTGCACCATCGCCGCCGCCGCATCGCCACTGCGACCCTGAACCCTAAAGCCCCCGGTCTTGTGGACCGATTGCGGCTTCAAGCCAAGGTGCGCACAAACGGCAATGTCGTGCGCGGACAAAAACTCGACCACCTCGATTTGCGAAGGCCCACTCTCGAGCTTCACGATTTCGGCGCCACCCTCTTGCATCAAGCGCACGGAATTGGCGAGCGCGACATCGCGAGTCGGGTAACTCGCAAACGGCAGATCCGCCATCAGCAAGGGCCGATGCAAACCTCGCGCAACCGCTTTGCAGTGATAGACCATATCGTCCATCGTGACCGGCACGGTCGTATCGTGGCCCTGAATCACCATGCCGAGCGAATCGCCGACCAGCACGAGATCAACATCCGCTTCATCGACGAGCGTGGCGAAGCTCGCGTCGTAACAAGTGAGTGAAGCAATCTTCTCGCCCTGCTCTTTCATGCGTGCGAGCGTGGCAAGAGA
>JBDLSG010000037.1:0-15578 GCA_039799645.1 Pseudomonadota bacterium
GATCGGCCTTGGAGAGCTTCAGGTCGCCGATACCGCCGGTACCGTTATTTCCGGTGAGATAGACCTGCAGCTTTTGACCGGTGGTGTTGACCACCGTACCACTCGAGTCGACGCTGAAAGCACCTGCGCGCGTATACGAGGTTGAGCCATCGCGCTCCTTGACCACAAAAAACCCGTTACCGGCAATCGCCAGATCAAGCTCGTTACCAGTGAATTCGATTGATCCTTGACCAAACTCTTGTTTGACGCCGGATACGCGCACACCCGCGCCCCCGGCGCTTGCCGAGCCGCGAGTAAAGATGTCCGAGAATTGAGCCCGACCGTTCTTAAATCCGCTCGTACTCGCGTTAGCGATATTGTTGGCAGTCGTCGACAGATCTGTCTGCGCTGCGTTCAAACCGCTGATGGCAATGTTAAAGCTCATGATTCATTCCTCCGAAAATTACATCACTTGCCGCACATCGCTCAAAAGCAGCGATCCGTTCGGCGTGTTCAACGTTAAGCCGCGTCCATTCGCATCCAGAGTCACGCTATTGACGCGGCTACGCAGCATGACTTCCATCGACTGATTGCGACCGCCGACATTGGCGATCACCTCGAACTGATAAGACCCCGGCGGTGACATCGTTCCGTCAGCGCGAGTGCCGTCCCAACCGAACGACTGCAGACCCGCCTCGACGGGGAGTGACCCACGCGCTACGAGCGCTCCGCTCGCATCGCGAATCAGCACGCTCGCCTCGCGCACGCCCTCGGGCAACTCGACCGCGCCGCCCAGGGCGCCGACTCCGTCAAACTTGGCAACGGATCCGGCGGAGAGCACATCGCGACCGACAATTTGTGCGCCCGAGAGCGCCTGTGACGAGCGCAGCGAGTCGACCATGGAACTCATCGAGTCCTGCATCTCGCGAATGCCGCTCACGGTGGTGAACTGCGCAAGTTGGCCGATGAACTCGGTCGGCTCCAAAGGCTTCATCGGATCTTGATTGCGCAGTTGCGCGAGCATGAGCGTCAAGAACTGGTCTGAGCCAAAGCTCTCGAGCGCCCCTTTCGAGTTGGGCGCGCCAATCGTTTGCGCCGAACCGACTTTATCTACGATGCTCATGGTCTTACTGTCCTAGGCGTAAGGTCGCGAGCATCAGCTCACGCGAGGTGTTCATGACCTCGATGTTGTTCTGGTAAGAACGCGAAGCCGCGATCATGTCGACCATCTGGTCGACCGCGCTGATGTTGGGCGCGTAGACATACCCATTGGCATCTGCCATCGGGTTGCCGGGCTCGTAACGCATCAAGGCTTCCACATCGGCCTCGACCACGTCTTTGACCCGAACCGCCGAGGCCGCCTCGACTTCACTCGTCTGACGACGCACTTCTTCGAAAACCACTTGGCGCGGCTTGTAGACCTTGTCCGCGCTCGAGGCAACGCTGTTCGCGTTGGCGATGTTGCTCGCCACGGTATTGAGGCGGACGGACTCGGCCGCCATGCCTGAACCTGCGATATCAAAGATCTTGAGGCTCGCCATGATTATTGCCCCGTAATGGCGGTCATCAGCCCGCGCAGTTGTGAGTTCACGAAGTTGAGCGACGCCTGATAACGCACGGCGTTTTGCGCAAATGCTGCTTGCTCCATCTGCACATCGACGGTATTGCCATCGAGCGAGGGCATGCGCACTTCACGTTCAGTGAGCGCAAGCGAGGCGTCGACGGGTGAATCGGCGGCTAAAGGGGTACCACCCGTGTGGCCGCTACGCGTCGTCGCCAGACGTAACGCGGCACCTGAGATGGAGCGATCGGCTCCCGTCGCGGCGGCGAGTGCCTGTTGAAAGTCAAAATCGATCGCCTTGTAATTCGGAGTCTCGGCATTGGCCAGGTTGCGCGCGAGCACCTCACTGCGCTTCGCGCTGAGCTTGAGCGACTCGGTGTGCAGTCGCAGATGAGCATCAAGATCGAACATCGCTGGAACCTCCGCCAAAAAAATGGCCTCGGTTGGAACTGAGCAACGCTTGTGCCACAACGAGCTTTTTCACTTCGAAATGGATGCACTTCGGCGAACACGACGATGCGACGCTCCTATAGATAAGGACGCACACGTAGCGCCAAGGGATCTCGCCCGTGCCGCTTTATTGACGCCTCAACGTGGCACGACGATTGCTCTATCTACGCCATGAACATGATCAAGCGATATGCGAAACCGCTTACCTGCATCGCAACCGCAGTGGCGATGCTGCCGATCCATGCAGCCGCGGGATTACACGATCTTGGCGTTATCGTGGCGACCGCTCGAGCGACACTCATGGCGACTGCGCCCACGGCATCGATCGAAATCGCTCCGCTCGATCCCCGAGTGCGGTTGCCCCGATGCAGCAGTGCATTGCGGGCCTCGCTACCCCCTTCGCAGTCCACACATAGCAGTCGGATCGCCGTCCGAGTGCAATGTGATGGCCCCACCCCATGGAATGTCGCCGTGACGGCCGACGTCAGCACCGACATGCCGGTCGTTGTGGCGACGCGCGCCCTGCGCGCGGGTCAAGCGGTGTCACCCGCGGATCTCGAAATCGTCACTCGTCGCCTCGCGGGTGTTGGGAGCTGTTGCGCCACCGAGCTCGGCGAAGTCATCGGGCAGACCGTGCGTCGTCCGATCGGCGGCGGCGAGCCGGTTCGCTTCGAGGCGCTCGAAACACCGCCCGCGATCCGTCGCGGAGAACTGGTCACGATCGTGGCTAGCAACCCCGGCATGGAGATTCGGGCGACCGGCGTCGCCCTTGGCGATGCGCGATCTGGGGAACCAGTTCGCATTCGGCACTCGAGCTCCCTACGCATCGTGCAGGCTCGAGCCGATACTCCGGGTGTCGCGAGAGTGGATCGATAACGTTGACGGAAAGGCCTAAAGATTTTCCGAAACCGGCCGTTAACCGTTACGAGGGAACTGGGAGAACCGTGTCATGAATGTCAAAGTCACCGGGAATGAGGTCCGCCCACCGCAAGGTGGCGGGACAAACGGAGTCAGTCGTCGAGAAGCACCCGAGGTCGTTGTTGCGGGGAAGCCCGTTGGCAACGCAGCGAGCGCGGACAGCGATAGCACCGTGCAGATTGGCGCGACCACGCGTCATCTGCTCGATCTCGCCAAGAGCGGTAATGCCACCGACGTCGTCGATATGGCCAAAGTCGAACGCCTGCGTGCAGCGATCGCCGATGGTAGCTATCGAGTCGATGGTCAGAAGGTCGCCGATCAGCTACTGCGCTTCGAGTTTCTACTTGGGCGCGTGACGGGCGATATTCAAAAAGGCTCATGAACGACCCGCGCGTCGCCATCGGTAAACTGCTCGAGGACGAACTGCGACTACTGCAGCGCCTCGAGCAGTTGCTTTCGAACGAGAAAGCCTTGTTACTCGAGGACGACTCACCCGAGCGCCTCGAGATTGCCTGTGCGTCACGCCAGGAGTGCATGGGCGCGCTACTGCGCTTGCAGGATGAGCGTTCGCAGCTCTTACGGATGGCGGGCTATCCGACTGACAATGCGGGCATGTTGCTGCTGATTCGCGATTGCGACCCCGCACGCGAACTACCCCCGCGATGGGCTGAGTGCGCTGAACTCGCCAAACGCTGTCGAGCGCTGAACGATCATAACGGCGCGCTCGTGAATTCTCGCATGCGCCGTATTCAGGGCGTTCTTGAAGTGCTCACGGGCAGTCGTGAAGGCCCGAACGTCTACGGCCGTCAGGCCGAGCAACATTGGGTCCAGGCAGGCCGGATGCTCGCGACAGAAGTTTGACACGAGCGCGCGGTGCTCAGTCGAGAGCGCCGGGATTCATCAGCCCCGCAGGATCGACCGCCGCCTTCAACTTGCCGAACAACGCAGCCGTTTCGGGTCTGAGCACCGATCGGTACGGATATGTTTTACCCAGTTGATTGGACGCCGCACCAAGTTCTGCAAACAGCGCGACCAACTCGGCGCGCATCTCGGCCACGAGCTCACGAGCGCCGGGCTTGGCCGGCGGCGTACCCCACTTCTGCTTGAGGCTCTCGCTCGCATAACGTTGATGCACCGGCAACCACTCATCGTGCCAATGAAATACGGGTTCGAAACTGAAGGCATGGTTGCTGATCGCAATCAGCAGGTGACTCATCCAAACACCTTCAGCCTGCATGCGCTCACGATACGATGCGAGGCGCTCTGCACTGGCGCGAATGATCTTCTCGGCATCGGAGTGAGCCACCTTCGCATTAAGTGCCGCCCAACGTTCACCCTCACCACCCACCACCCCATCGAGCGGGGGAAAGAGATTCGCTCGAACCGCTTTCGGAATCGAATGGGGGATCACGGCGCCACCGTGCTGCAGAGCAGCCTGACGACAGGTGTCGAGATCGGCCTCAAGCGCGGCGAGGCTACGTGCCGCGCAGGTGACGTGCAACGAGTAAGCGTGCTTGGGCAAAAAACGCCGTCCCGCTTTAATGAGACCAAAGCCCTCTTTCAACCCACGCCACCATGACGTCTCACTGCGCATGACGTTCACGAGAACGTTGGCATCTGACAGCAACCCTTCCGAGCGTAGATTCTTGCGGGTGGTCTCAGGGTCGAAAACGTAGGCCTCTTCCGCTGCACCACTGCGACCGATGGCAGACAAGGCTCGTGCGGCCGCTTCGATGCTGTCGAATACGAACGAGGCGTGGCCGGTTTCTTTGGGTGCTTCGATCAGTCGTAGCGTCGCTTGTAGCTTGACGCCGAACGACCCGGAATCGTGCAGAAATAATCCGCTCAAATCCGGGCCGCAGGTTCGATAGAAGGGCTTCTCGGCCGCAGCGAACCCGCGCTGCCCGGTTCGCACGATCGACCCATCCGCGAGCGCCACCTCCAACCCGAGGACGGCATCAGCGCCCGTGCCGTAACGTGCGGTACCTAAGAACAAGGCGCCGTTGGAAAGGCCGCCGCCGACCGTCGCCTGCGCGCCGGAGAAGGTTCCGAAGAACGGAAGCCGCAAACCCAGCGGTTGCAGGGCCTCGTAGATCCGCTTCCAAGTCACACCCGCTTCGACGGTGATGTACATATCTGCTGCATTGATCTCGACGATCGCATCGAGCGCTGAGGTGTCGAGCATGACCGTGCGGTCACGCACAGGCACGTAGCCACCGGTGTAGGACATGCCGCCACCACGGACCACCATGTGATAACCCGCCGCAGTGAGTTCTGCGAGCGCTGCCGCACACCGCTCGGCCGACCGGGGTCGAACCAGCGCGCACGCGGTGATGCCGCGCGAATACACATCGGCGGAACAGGCTTCGAGGGTGGTCGGATCCGCGAAAATTTCAGCCGAATCCAAGCTGGTTAGCGTTAGAGTCATATACGCAATCCTACTGATGTGAAACTGGTCCGCAGTCGGAAAACTGGAAAGAACCATCTGGAGGTCGACCCATGCCGTCGTACAAGACGATACTCGTTGCGATCAAGGATCTCGACGCACGCACGATGCCCGCCGTCCGCAAGGCCGCGCAGCTCGCCAAGTCGCAGGGTGCGACGCTCGAACTGTTTCACGCTCTGTCTGACACCATTCTGGTCGATGCCCTCGAAGCGAAGCGCATCAGCCTGAAAGACTTCGAGGCGGAACGGCTCGCTGCCACGCAAAAGCGTCTCGAAACTCTCGCCAAGCGCATTCGCAAACACGATATCGAAGTCACCTGCGCCGCCGAGTGGGACTATCCCCCGGCCGAGGCGATCGTGCGACGCGCGATGCGGATCAAAGCAGACCTCATCGTCGCGGAGCGGCACGCAACACGTCATGTGGCCGGATGGATGTTGGCCTACACCGACTGGGAACTGCTGCGTCACGCGCCCTGCGCGGTGCTGCTCGTGAAGGTGGCCAAGCCTTACCATCGCCCCGTGATCCTGACGGCGATCGATCCGTTCCATGCGCACGAAAAGCCGGCACGCCTCGATGTGGCCTTGCTCGCCGCCAGCGGCTCCGTCGCAGAATCGCTCAAAGGCAAATTGCACATCGTGCACTGCGTACCACCCTCCACTTTGGTGGCGACCGGCTGGGCATCGGGGCCGATTGTGGTCGATGCCGGCCGCGGCACGAAGGCATTGAGCCGAGCTAAGCAGGCCCTCGCAGCCGAAGTTGCGCGCCATCCGCTGCCCTCGCACAAACTCGCTATTCTCGAAGGCGCTGCGCGCGAGGCCATTCCGCAAGCCGCACGTCAAGTGAAGGCGTCGCTAGTCGTCATGGGCGCCGTATCGCGCTCGGGCCTCAAGCGCCTGTTGATCGGCAACACGGCTGAGGCGATTCTCGATGCGCTGACCTGTGATGTTCTGGTCATCAAGCCCGGTCGATTCCAGAGCAAGATTGCCCGCCGCAGCCGTGGCGCTCAGCTCATGTCTTTGCCAAACGCGATGACCGGCTAAAACTCAGAATGCATTAAGCCCCGTCAGCTCTCGGCCGACCGAGAGCTGATGGATGGTTTCGGTCCCTTCGTAGGTGATGACGCTCTCGAGATTGAGTGCGTGACGAATGGCCGCGTGCTCCGTGGTGATGCCCGCGCCGCCGAGCAGATCTCGAGCCTCGCGCGCTACCTCGATGGCGGCGCGACAGTTGTTCCACTTCGCGAGCGACACCTGCACCGGCGTCAAAATGCCGCGATCTTTTCGATGCGCGAGTTGCAGGGCGAGCGACTGCCCCACAGCAATCTTGCGAGCCATCTCGGCGAGTCGAATTTGCACCGCCTGCGTGGCCGCGAGCGGCCGTCCGAACAAGACGCGCTCACGCGTGTAATGCAACGCTTCGGATAAACAGGCTTGCGCCGCCCCGAGAACGCCCCAGGCGATGCCAAAGCGCGCTTGAGTCAGACACGACAATGGCGCCTTGAGTCCCACGCTACTACCCGGCAAGAGGCTCTCTTGCGGCAAAACGACATCGTCAAAGAACAGAGCACCGGTCGCCGACGCGCGCAGTGACATCTTGCGCTCGATTTCTTGGGTGCTAAAGCCCTTCATACCGCGCTCGACGAGAAAGCCACGCACGCCCTCGTCTGTCAGCGCCCACACCACTGCGACATCAGCGATCGGTGCGTTGGTGATCCACATTTTCGACCCGTTCAACACCCAGTCACTACCGCGCTGGCGTGCCGTGGTGCTCATGTTGAGCGGATCGGAGCCGCCGTGCGATTCGGTCAAACCGAAGCAACCGATCGCCTCGCCCCGCGCCATCGCCGGCAACCATCGCTCGCGCTGCGCCTCGCTGCCGTAGGCATGAATCGGATACATGCACAGTGACGACTGCACGGAAACAAAACTGCGCAGTGCCGAGTCACCGCGCTCCAGTTGCTGACAAATCAGCCCGTAACACACCGCGTTGAGACCCGCGCAGCCATATCCCTCGATCGAAGAGCCGAGCAGACCCAGCCTCGCCAATGGTAAGACGAGCTCTCGCGGAAAGTGATGATCGGCAAAGTGGCGACCGATGTCAGGCAAGACTTCGGCGTCGACGAAGCGCGACACCGAATCACGAACGAGACGTTCGTCCTCGTGCAGCTCGTCTTCGATGCCCGTCAGATCGAGCGGATCGTGCGCCATGGTGTCGCCCCTGCGTATCCGATAAAGACTATTCGCCGACAACCTTGCGCGACTGCAAATCCGCGATACTCGCCGCATCGAAGCCCAGCGTTTGCAGCACTTCGACGGCATGCTCGCCGGGCTTGGCGAGATCACCCCCTTGCGAAGGTCGGAGACCATTCATCTCCAGCGGCAAGATGGGCAGCCGCGTCGCACGCCCATCGGGTAGCGTCGTCGCGCCAAGGCCACCGCTAGCGGCCAAGTGAGGATCGTCGAACATTTCTTCGGGTTTGCCAATGGGCGCAAACGGTAACCCAGTCTTCTCCAAGATCGGCACGAGTTCAGCCTTGGTATACCCCTTGAAGAGCTCGCGAACCTTGGGCAGCAAGGCCTCGCGCTGCAACACACGCTGCGAATTCGTCTTCAATGATTCATCAGCACCGAGGTCAGTGAGCGCGAACGCCTGGCAGAATTTCTGCCATAGGCCATCGCTCACGATGCCGACGAAGACCTGTTCCTGATCTTTCGTTTCAAAGACGTCGTAGATGGCCCAAGCGGAAATTCGAACCGGCATCGGCTTCGCCGGCTGCCCGGTCACGGCCATCTGCGCCATATGCTGACCGACGAGATAAACCGTGGTCTCGAACAGCGAGCTACTGACCTTCTGACCCTTGCCTGTCTTATGACGCTGTTCGATCGCCGCCAGCACACCGATGACCCCGAACATGCCGCCGGTGACATCGATCACCGAAGTGCCGGCGCGCAGCGGTCGTCCCGGGGGGCCGGTCATGTAGGCGAGCCCGCCCATCATCTGCGTGACCTCATCGAGTGCGGTGCGATTCTCGTAAGGGCCCGATAAGAAGCCCTTCTCGGAACAATAGATCAAACGCGGATTACGCGACCCCAGCGCGTCGTAGCCGAGACCGAGCTTGTCCATGGCACCGGTGCGGAAATTTTCGACAACCACATCCGCCGAATCGCACAGCCGCCGCGCGATCTCCAAACCTTCCGCCGACTTCAGATCGAGGCAAATACTCTTCTTGTTGCGGTTGTACATCGGGAAATAACCGGCACCCGAACCCAAAAGGTTGCGCGTCGAGTCACCACCGATCGGCTCGATTCGAACCACCTCGGCACCGAGCTCAACGAGAATTGCACCAACCGCCGGGCCCATCACCATGTGCGTGAACTCAACGACTTTGATGCCGTGCAAAGGCAAGCTGGCAGGATCAGGCAGACTCATTGAGATACTCCGACCGTAGACGTCGCCGCTTGGAAGCCCAAAGGCAGCCCGGCATCAGGGGTGAAACCATAGAGCTCATCGTTCGGCAGTGCCGCCTTGAGAATGCGCCGAACGTCGAGCAACTTCGGCAGATCGATGCCCGTGGGCAAACCCATGGCCTCGAGCATGAAGACGAGATCTTCGGTGACGATGTTACCTGAAGCGCCAGGGGCGAACGGACAACCCCCGAGCCCACCCAAGGAACTATCGAAGGTGGTAATCCCGACCTCGAGCCCCGCCATGACATTGGCAAGTCCGAGGCCGCGCGTGTTGTGCAAATGTAGCCCCGAGAGCGCATGCTCACCGACGGCTGCCCGGACACGCTTGACCAAATCTTTGACCTGCGTCGGATTGGCATAGCCGGTCGTGTCGGATAATCCAACCTCGTCACAGCCCGCCTTCATCAACGCCTCCGCCAGCGCGACCACGCGTTCAGGCGGCACGATGCCTTCGAGAGTGCAGCCGAACGCCGTCGAGAGTCCGCCTTCGAACTTCGGTCGCTGATCGACCGGCAAGCTGCGAATGAGCTCGGCAATCTGCCGCGACTCTTCGATCATCTGCGCGTGGGTGCGTCGTACATTCTTCAAACTATGAGTCTCGGAGGTCGATAGCGGAATGGTGATCTTGTGCGCACCCGCCGCGATCGCCGCCTCGGCGCCTTTAAAATTTGGCACCAACACCGCGACGGTCAAACCCGGAATCGTTCGGGCGAAGGCCACCACCTCGGCCGTATCGGCCAATTGCGGCAAGAGCTTCGCCGGCACGAAGCTGCCGACCTCGATCTCGGTGACGCCCGCTGCCGCCTCGGCGGCGATCCAGGCCTTCTTCGCCTCGAGCGGCATGATGTTCGAAATACTTTGCAGGCCATCGCGCGGGCCTACCTCGCTAATCAGAATCATGCTCTCGGTTTCTCCACCGTCGAATAAATCCAGGGACGTTCCAGCCGATCACGCGTGACAAACGCGTCGATGTCGGCGCGGTGCTTCAAGGTGAGATCGATGCCATCGAGGCCCTCGAGTAACATCTCGCGTGCTTCACTCTCCAGCTCGAATTTTTTGATTCTGGTGCCCGCTCGCACTTCGCAAGTCACGAGATCCACCTCGAGCTGGTGCGCGGAAGGATCTGCCGTCACGAACTCGGCGAGCCGCGCCACCTCTTCAGCAGCGAGGGCCACTGGCACGATGCCGTTGCGGACACAGTTGCCACGGAAAATGGGCGAGAAAGAAGGTGCGATAACCACTCGAATACCATATTCGTGCAGCGCCCAAACTGCGTGTTCACGACTCGAGCCACAACCGAAATTCTCGCCGCCGAGCAGGATCTTTGTGCCGGCGTATGCAGCCTGATTGAGAACGAACTCCGGATTCGGCTCACGCCCCCCGATCGCGATGTAGCGCCAGCCGGCGAATAAGCCATCCGCAAGGCCTGTCTTTGAAACCGACTTCATCTCACGCGAGGGGATGATCGCGTCGGTGTCGACATTCGCCCGCAGGATCGGCGCTGCCACTGCGCGTAACGAACGGAACGGGTCCATTCAAATCACCTCACTCGTCAAGCGACGGAAATCAATCAGGTGCCCAGCAACCGCACTAGCGGCGACCGTCTCGGGGCTTGCCAAGTGAGTACGCGTCTGCGGCCCCTGCCGACTTTCGAAATTGCGATTGGTCGATGACACCACTCGCTCCTGCTCCCCGAAGCTTTCGCCACCCGCGAAAAAGCACATCGAACAGCCGGACTCGCGCCATTCAAACCCGGCGTCACGAAACACTTGGTCGAGCCCTTCGGCTTCGGCCGCTCTTTTCACCGACATCGAACCCGGCACGCAGATCGCGCGCACGCCGGCGGCCACGCGCTGACCGCGCAGAATATTCGCGGCACGCCGCAGGTCGCTCAAGCGGCTGTTGGTGCAGGAACCGATAAAAGCCGCATCGATCTTCAGGGATTCCAGCGCTACACCAGGCTGCAGGTCCATGTATTGAAGCGCGCGCAAATACGCCTCGGCCGTCGTGCCACTGGCCGCCTGCTGCGGAACCGACGCTCGAATCGGCACCGCATGCTGCGGACTCGTGCCCCAGGTGATCATCGGCGACAGATCCGACACATCGATGACGATTTCTTTCTCGAACACAGCACCCTCGTCGGTGCGCAGCGCTCGCCAGGCCGCAACCGCTCGCTCCCACTCAGCGCCAGCGGGTGCATGGGCTCGCCCCTGCAGGTAGGCGAAGGTCTTGTCATCCGGCGCGATGAACCCCGTCACCGCCGAGAACTCGGTCGCCATGTTGCACAGCGTCAGTCGCGCTTCGATCTCGAGCGCCTCGACGGCGGCGCCGGCGTACTCGACCGCGTAGCCGTTGCCACCCACGGAGCCATGCGACGCAATGAGCGCGAGCGTCATGTCCTTAGCGGTGACGCCAGCGGGCAGCTGCCCCTCGAAGCGCACCCGCATCGTCTTCGGTCGCTTCACGCGCAACGTGCCGGTCGCGAGGGCATGCTCGGCCTCGGTTGAGCCAATCCCCCACGCGAATGCACCCATCGCGCCCTGCGTGCAGGTGTGGCTATCGGGGCAGACGACCGTCGCACCCGGCAGCACGATGCCGAGCTCCGGGGAGATCACATGGACAATCCCCTGCAACGGGTCGCGGACATCGAAGAGGTGAATGCCGGCCGCCTGGGCGGCCTCGCGAGTCTCGACGATGAAGGCCGTGCCACCGGGCATGCGCGTCTCGTCACCGCGACCCGCAGTGGTATCGACGATGTGATCCATCGTGCAAAACACCCGCGACGGATCAAGTACGGCGCGCCCGGTGTCCTTCAGGCTCTTGAGCGCGACGGAGCCGGTGCGTTCGTGGAGAAAAATCCGATCGATCGCCAGCAGTGCAACGCCCTCGCCGAGCTCGCGCACGAGATGGGAGGTCCAGAGTTTGTCGAACAGAGTTCGGGGAGTAGCTGAGGCAGTCATGTCAGCCCGGAATTATGCCCCGAGGAGCTGCCCTTGGGGTCTGGAGAGCACCCCTCCTCACCCTCTGGCGGCCACTCCGAGACTGCACTACAGTTGGGACATCCCAATCGCGTTCATTGAGGCGCTTGCAACATGCGACTGCTGCGTTCCGCTCCTTTGTTGGCCACCCTGCTTTGCCTCGTCGCGGTCACCGCGGCGCGGGCTGCACTACCCCCGGTCGAATCGTTTGGTACGACCCCCATCATCGACAACGTGACGCTCTCGCTCGATGGGCGCTTCATCGCCTCGTCGTATTCCGGTGACAAAGTCGCGATCGTCATCCTCGATCGCAGCACCAAGAAGCTCACCCAACGGGTCGACTTCGACCAGAGCCTGAAGTTGCGCGGCATGAACTTCGTGAGCGATCACGTGCTGATCGCGCAGTTCTCAATCACTTATACGCAGCGCGGCAATACCGAGGAAAAGGCCGAGATCGGCGCCGTCTTCTCGATCGACGTGCGCGATGGCTCATCGCGGCAGTTGCTCGAAGCCAAGACCAATAGTCGTATCTACCCCTCGAGCGGCGGTTTCCTCTCACGAAAGGGTGCTGCGCCCGACGAAATCTTGATGAGCGCACTGCTGCTCGAGAATGCCGCGGCCGGCTCCTCGCCGGACGAGGCCTCCAACAGCGTGCTGAGCGTGAATCCCCTGACGGGCAAGTGGCGCGTCATCGAGAAAGGCAGCCGTACCACGAGCGGTTGGTTGATCGATACCGAAGGTCGTATCGTTGGCCGAACCGAATTCAACCGAAAAGAACAGCGCCGCACGATTCGCATCAAAGATGGCGATGACTATCGCATCATCTACGAACACACGGATCCGGACTTCAACACCATCGGCCTTGCCGCCGACGGTCAGTCGGTACTCGCCCTCGGCGCGCGCGGCGGTGATCGAGTGCGCTTGTGGAGCATCCCGTTCACGGGTGGCGGGCCGCAGCCGCTGTACCAAGACGCGGGATACGATGTCGAAGGCGTGGTGCGCGACATCTACGATCGGCGCTTGCTCGGCGTGAGCGTGGGCGGTTTGGAGCAGCGGGTTCATTGGCTCGATTCGGCAGCCGAAGCGCGTGTGAAGGCGCTCGAGGCCTCGCTGCCGGGTCGTCGCATTCAAATCGCCGGCTACACGCGCGATCAGAAGCTCGTGCTCGCCTACGCTGTCAGCCGCAACAATCCCGGTGTGTACTACCTCATCGACTTCAGCACCAATCGTGCCGAAGTAGTGGGTCAGGAATACCCGCAGCTCGCCAAGGTCGCCCTCGGCAAGGTGAGCAACATCACCTATCCCGCCCGCGATGGCTACAAGGTCCCTGCCTATCTAACTCTGCCCGCCGGCGCAAACTCGTCGGCCAAAGATTTGCCACTCGTCGTACTGCCGCATGGCGGCCCGCGCGCGCGCGATTCGGGCGTCGGTTTCGACTGGTGGTCGCAGTTTGTCGCCTCACGCGGCTATGCCGTGCTGCAACCCCAGTTCCGCGGCTCGACCGGCTTCGGTCAAAAGCATGAGCTGGCTGGATATCGTCAATGGGGCCAGCTGATGCAGCACGACGTTACCGACGGCGTGAAATATTTGGTGGAGTCCGGCATGGTGAACCCGGATCGCGTTTGCATCGTCGGCGCGAGCTATGGCGGCTATGCGGCACTGGCTGGCGCGGCCTTCACGCCGGACCTGTATCGCTGCTCGGTGAGCGTTGCCGGCGTCTCGGATCTGGTCGAGATGCTGCGCTGGGTCGAAGATCGCGGTGGCATCGAGGATCCCGCCGTGCGCTTCTGGCGCAAGCACATCGGCAAGACGAGCGACCCGGACGTGGCCGCGTTCTCACCGGCTCGTGCCGCCGAGAAGGTCACGGCAACGGTGCTGATGATGCACGGTGTCGACGATACGGTCGTGCCCTACGTCCAGACGGAATACATGGAAACCGCCATGCGTCGCGCCAAGACGCCGCATGAGATTTTCAAACTGAAGTCGGAAGACCACTGGCTGTCGCGCAGCCCAAGCCGTATCGAAATGCTCTCGCAACTCGATCGCTTCCTCGATCAGCACATCGGGAGTCAGTTCAAGGTGACGGTGGAAGAACAGGTGGCGCAGCGCTGAGAGAGGCCGCACCGCGGCACAACGTTGAGCGGTCACGGTTCGAAATGGTCGGGACGCCGAGATTTGAACTCGGGACCCCTTGCACCCCATGCAAGTGCGCTACCAGGCTGCGCCACGTCCCGACCGAACCGAGGGTGATGATACCGCGCCGCTGCCGGCGCGGCGAGTGAATCAGCGCCGCAACAGGCGCAGGATATCCTCGAGTTCCATCCGCATCTGGCGGACGATCTGCTGACTTTGCGTCACGTCGCTGCGAGCTTCTTCACCCTGCAACTTGTTGCGCGCACCACCGATCGTGAAGCCCTGCTCGTAGAGCAAGCCCCGGATCTGGCGGATGACGATGACGTCTTGCCGCTGGTAGTAGCGACGATTGCCGCGTCGCTTGACTGGCTTCAGCTGCGGGAACTCCTGTTCCCAATAGCGCAACACGTGCGGCTTCACGCCGCACAATTCCGCCACCTCACCGATGGCGAAATAACGTTTGCCCGGGATCGCCGGTAGTTCGTCGTTATTCTTGGCTTCCAACATACGCTTCGACTCGAGCCTTCAACTTCTGCCCTGGACGGAAGGTCACCACGCGCCGCGCGCTGATGGGGATCTCCTCGCCCGTCTTAGGATTGCGCCCGGGGCGCTGGTTTTTGTCACGCAGGTCGAAGTTGCCGAAACCGGAGAGCTTCACTTGGGCACCCGTCGAGAGGGCCGTGCGCAGCTCTTCGAAAAACAGATCAACCAGTTCACGCGCTTCGCGCTTGTTGAGACCGAGCTGATCAAACAGCGCTTCGGCCATCTCTGCTTTGGTCAGTGCCATGTTGTTGTTCTGTTCCGCCCGATCGAAACTTCGTGCCGACGACTCACTCACGGAAAGACGCCTGCAGCCCCGCCACTAGAGACCCCTTGACCGACTCGATCAATCGATCCGTGTCTTCGTCCGTCAGGGTGCGACCTTTGTCCTGCAAAATCAAGCCTAAAGCGACGCTTTTTCGTCCTTCTTCGATTCCACGCCCGCGATAGATATCGAACAGGATCACTTCGCGCAAAGCACTTGACGAAGCACTCAAAACGCGTTCCCGGATATCGGAGTAGCTCACGGCCTCATCGACGATGAACGCGAGGTCTCGGCGAACCTGCGGATAGCGCGAGGGCTCTTCGAAAGTTTGACGCGTCGGTGCAAACGCCATCGCGACATCGAGCTCGAACAAAATCGGGGCCGAGACAAATTCGAGACGGCGCACGTGCTCTGGATGCAGTTCACCGATCCAGCCGATGGGCCGATCGCCGCGCAAAATGCGCGCGCTCCGCCCTGGATGCAGGCAAGGTGATACCGCCGCTTCGAAACGGATCTCGTGCGCCGGTGCAGCCAGCGACAATATGGCTTCAAGGTCGGCACGGACGTCGAAATAGTCGACGAGCTCCCGACCACCGCCCCATTGCTCGGGCCAGCGAGGCCCCATCGCCAGCCCCGCGAGACGATCAGATTCCGCTGCACCCACCGGAAACACGACGCCGTGTTCCATCAAACGCAGACGCGATTGCTGACGGCGCTGGTTCTCCAAGGCGGCTTTGATCAGACCCGGCCACAAGGACACGCGCATGACCGCCAGATCACTCGAGATCGGGTTCGACAGCGTATGCGCGGCGACATCCGGGAACAGCGCCGACTGGAAGCC
>JBDLSG010000038.1:0-15439 GCA_039799645.1 Pseudomonadota bacterium
CTCGAGGCTCTTAGCGAGCTGAAAGCTGCGTTGCGTGCGCATACAGGAGTTGTTCTGGAGGCGCCACCTGGCGCAGGCAAGAGTACGGTCGTGCCGTTAGCGTTGCTTGATGAGCCTTGGATCAGAGATCGAAAGATCCTGATGCTAGAGCCGCGTCGCCTAGCGGCACGTGCGGTAGCGCAGCGTATGGCAAGCACGCTTGGCCAAGACGTCGGTGACACCGTGGGTTATCGCATGCGGCTTGAGACTCGCGTGAGCCGTCGAACGCGAATCGAGGTCGTGACCGAAGGTGTATTGAGTCGTCTGCTCCAGTCGGATCCTGCGCTCGAGAACGTCGCCATTGTCATCTTCGACGAGTTTCATGAGCGTAGTTTGAATGCTGACCTCGGCTTGGCTTTATGTCTCGATTCGCGTGCAGCGCTTGGTACCGATCTAAAAATTCTCGTGATGTCGGCCACTCTCGATGGGGTCGCGGTCGCCAAGTTACTGGCGTCGAATTCCACAGGGGATGCACCCGTTATTAGCAGCGCCGGGCGCAGCTTCCCCGTCGACATTCGGCACTTGGGAAAGGGTCTTCCACTGCTACCTGGCGAAGCGGACTCTGTCGAGCGTATGGCAGGCCTTGCCGTGCTGCGTGCGATTCGAGAATGTGAGGGTGATGTGCTCGTCTTTCTGCCAGGCATGGCGGAGATTCGTCGCGTCAAAGAGTTTATCGAGTCGGCGCCTGATTTCATTTCCAGCAAAGCACAAGCGTTGGTTTTGCACGGCGATTTGTCCGTCGAATCGCAAGATGAAGCATTGCGCGCGTACTCAGGTGTTCGTCGGGTAATCCTCTCGACCAACATTGCCGAGACCAGTCTGACCTTGCCCGGTATTCGCGTCGTCATCGACAGTGGCTTGGTTCGTCGAGCCGTCTTTGACCCGGCATCGGGAATGTCACGGCTAGAGACCCGCCGAATTTCCCGCGCTTCGGCAGCGCAGAGAGCGGGGCGTGCAGGGCGTGTTGCCGCCGGCGTTTGTTATCGCCTCTGGAGCGAAGGGGCCGAGCGCAGCTTAAGTGCGTATACGCCAGCTGAGCTCATCGAGGCGGATTTGATGCCGCTCGCGCTGGATCTGGCCGAGTGGGGCACTCTTGAGCCGACCCGTTTGTCTTGGTTGGACGTGCCCCCACGAGCCGTGCTGGACAGTGCTCGCGACACTTTGCGCGCATTGGGCGCCCTCGATCAGCAGGGCCGCATCACCCGGCACGGGCGTGCCATGGCTAGTTGGCCAGTTCATCCGAGATTGGCGCATTTGCTGATTGAGAGTCGGCGTCGTGGTGTTGAGCGCGATGGCGCGAGACTCGCCGCACTACTGGCCGAGCGCGACATTTTGCGCCGCGCTCTGGATGTCGACATCACGAGCCGACTGGACTTGCTCGATCGACCGTCGAGAGGTGCCGGGATTGATCAGTCCGCGCTTGTGAGAGCACAAAAACTATCGGGTCAATTTGAAAAGCGCTTGGGTAATGAGCAGGCGGATACTTCGCGACCGTTTCTGGATGCGGGCGGGTTACTGGCGTTGGCCTATCCGGATCGGATTGCGCAGCGTCGCCCAGGTAGCACCGGCCAGTTTTTGCTCGCAAACGGCAAAGGGGCGGCTATCTCGAATGCGGATCGCCTGGGAAGAAGCGACTTTCTCGTCGCGATCGATTTAGATGATCGGGGTCGTGAGGCGCAGATTCGACTGGCGGCAGGTCTTTCCCGAGAGATGCTCGAAGCAGCGACGGCTGATCGTTGGCAACGGACCACCGAAACATTTTGGTCATCCCAAGAGCAATGTGTCGTCGCGCGTGAAGTGGTGAGGCTCGATGCGTTGATCATCGAAGAAAAGCCACGACGACTCGATGATGCTGTCGACTTGCTACGGGCGATGCTCGATGGCGTTCGGGAGATGGGTTTGTCGGCTTTGCCTTGGTCGGACGAGAGCCGATCGTTTTGCGCTCGTGCCGAGATGGCGCGGCGCCTCGATTTACCGGGAACGCAAACTTGGCCAGAGATGTCAGAGGGTGCATTAACTCAAAGTATCGATACCTGGCTGTCTCCTTGGCTTGACGGGATTACGCGTCGATCACATCTCTCCAAGCTGCCGTTGCTGGAAGCCTTGCAGTTTCGTATCGGAGCAGATGGCGTGCGGCGACTGGATGACTGGCTGCCAACGCATATTATCGTACCCACGGGCAGTCGTATTCGAATCGATTACATCGATGATCTTGCGCCCTGTGCGTCGATGCGCATGCAGGAAGTTTTTGGTCTTGCGACGACGCCAAGATTGGCACTCGGAAAAATTCCCGTTACCTTCAAACTCCTTTCACCTGCACAGCGGCCGCTGCAAATCACCTCTGATTTGGCGAGCTTCTGGCGCAATGCCTACGCCGATGTGCGCAAAGACATGCGGGGCCGATATCCGAGACACTACTGGCCCGAAGACCCACTACAAGCAGAGCCAACGCGAAGGGTCAAACCGCGTTCAGGCTAAACGCAGCTTGGATTTCTGCGACGATCGATAGCGCAATCGATTCGGGCGTTCGGCCACCCAGATTCAGTCCAACAGGCGCCCGCAGCCTGGTAGTCAGCTCTGCGGCGAGCGGTCCTAAGTCTGCTAGCAATCGTTCTTTTCTTGCGGGGGGTCCGAGTAGGCCGATGTACGTAATCCTTGAGCGAGCGAGCTTGTCGAGATATTGAGCATCCGCACCCAGGTGATGGCTCATGACAACCGCAGCTGAGTAAGGATCAAGATCGAGGCCCTTGGCCCATTCGTCGAGTTCGACTTGTTTGACGAGTTCAGCGCCGCTGAACCGATGTGGCACGGCATAAGCTGGGCGATGATCGAGCAGAGTGACTTTCCAACCGAGTCGATGCGCAAATTCGAACAGCGGTTCGGCATCTGGGCCTGCACCGCAGATAAGAAGCCGTAACGGTGGCGCGACCCTCAAGCGAAAACAATCGACAGACGAGACTTGCGTAGGGTCAGCGGAATTTGCAGCAATAACTGATCCATTAACTAAGTCGATCAATAGATCAACAGCTTCGTTTCGCGTCAGGCTATCGAAAATAGAGTTGAGCGGTTCGTAGCTGTCACCGATGCCGCAGCGCAGCAAGAAAATAGTCATCGACCCCTCGCATCCGAGGCCAAGGCCCCAAATAGGATCTTCACTACTGCGATTGTCGTATCGATGCATCATGCAGCGACGATCATCGGCCAACATTTTGAGGGCGTGCTCGTGCAAGTCTCCCTCGAGACAACCGCCGCTTAGCAAGCCTGCGCGACGACCACTCGATGAGAGCAGCATGAGCGCGCCCGGCTTTCGGTAGGTTGAGCCCTCGGTGGCGATAACGATGGCGATGACAAGATCGGCGCCGACCCCGCGCTCTTGCTCAAAAAACGCCTGTAAATCCATCATCCATGCCGAATGACGATTTTGCCGAAATGGTTGCCGTTTTCCATGTAGACGAACGCAGCGTCCGCTTGCGCAAAGTCGAACGAGCGGTCAATAACTGGCTTGATCTGATGTTCGCTGATGAAAGCGTTCATAGATTCGAAGTTCGCGCGCGAGCCAACGAAGATACCTGAGACGCTGGTGCTTCGACCGATCATGCCGGCGGCGGGAATTTCGCCACCGAATCCGGCGAGTCCACCGATGATGGCGATATGACCGCCATGCGCGAGCGAGGCGAGCGATTGAGCCAAAGTTCCAACGCCGCCTACTTCGAGCACATGATGAACGCCGGCTCCACCCGTTGCGCTGAGCACTGCGGGAGCCCACTCGACTATTTTGCGATAGTTGATCAAATGGCTCGCGCCAAGATCTTTGGCACGATTCAGCTTAGTGTCGCTCGAACTCGTGATGATGGCCTTCGCGCCGTGTGCTACCGCAAATTGCAGGCCGAAGATCGACACGCCGCCGGTTCCTTGTAGCAAAACATGGTCGCCCGTAAGAAGGCCGCCGCGCGTGACGAGTCCATTCCACGCAGTGAGAGCAGCGCAAGGCAACGTCGCTGCTTCTTCGAACGACAAATGTGCGGGGAAGTGCAGTACGCCTTCTTCATTCAGCGTGACGTACTCCGACAGCATTCCGTCCTGCGCACCACCGAGAGCCGAGGCTCCCGTCGAGGCATTAGGTCTACCGTCCAACCACGTTTGAAAAAACTGTGCGACGACGCGATCACCGATTTTGACACGGGTGACGTCTGTGCCGACCGCAACGATTTCGCCAGCCCCGTCTGATAGCGGTATGACGGTTGAGCGATCACCGACCGGGTACCAACCGCGCAGTACCATGATGTCGCGACGATTCAGCGACGACGCTCTCACTCGAACGAGCACTTCCTTCGGGCCAGGCGCTCTTACTGATGCGCCTTCGATGAGGTTGAGGCTGAAGCCCTGTGCTTGTTTGAAAAGCTGGTATTGGTTCTGCTGGTTTGGGATGTTCATGCGGCCGATTGTACGGCCATCGCCCCCTGCTTACAGCGGGCTTCCATCCTCTCGACTGATCGCGACGACCGCCGACCGAGCGGGCAGGCCGTTACCATCTGGCCAATGGCTGACCGGCGCATCGACTGAGCCGCCTTCGCCTGGATGCTGGATGGCGAGAAACAAGGTTCGCCCATCGGGCGTGAATTCGCAGCCGCAAATTTCGGCGCCCACCGGGGCGCTGACGACTTGTCGCAGATAGCCGCGCTCGGGCCCGCTGGTGGGGACCACATAGCACCCGTTGTTCCCGATCAGGCCTGTGTCGGCATCCGTCACCACCCACAGTCGTCCGGTCGGGTCGAACCCCAGATTGTCGGGGCAAGCGATCGGGCTGACTTTGGATCGATCAGCGAAGCCGGCGTAATAAAGATCTTCGCGCGCAAGCGCACCGGCAGCGATGGCATCCGCATCGGTGAGAAACTTCGCTTGGGTATTGCGCGGATCGCCAGCGAGCAGGAAGAGGTTCCAAGTGAAACGCGTGCTAGCCGCGTCTGAATTCTCTTCGATTAGTTCGACGATATGACCGAAGTCGTTTTGTGGCCGTGGATTAGCGGCATTCGGTCCGAAATCGACATTGCGGCCGTTGAAAAGCTTGTTCGCCGTTTGGCGTTCGTCGTTCTTGGTCAGAGCCATATAGACACGACCTGTGATCGGACTGGGTTCGACATCTTCGGGGCGATCCATCGGCGTTGCACCGAGTAGATCGGCAGCCGCGCGACACTTGATCACCACCTCGGCCTGACTCGAGAAACCGTTGCGCGAGTTCAGAGCTCCATTCTCATCGTGCACCAGCGGCAACCATACTCCTTGGCCGGAGGCGTCGAAGCGGGCGACGTATAAGGTGCCATGATCGAGTAGATCGAGATTAGCGGCCCGATCGCTAGGGTTGTAGCGATCGCGACTGACAAATTTATACACGTACTCGAACTTGGCGTCATCACCCATATAGGCTGCGACACGACGATCTCGAGTCAGAGTCGTGTTAGCACCTTCGTGACAGAAGCGTCCAAGCGCCGTACGTTTCTTTGGCGGAGCAGTCGGCTGCTGTGGGTCGATTTCGACGATCCAACCGTGGCGCAGCGGTTCGCGAGGTTCTTGGCGTACATCGAAGCGAGAATCGATGAGGTCCCAGCCATAGGCAGAGCGCTCCCGCAGCGGCCAGCGCCGATGTGCTTCAACGGTGGCGTTATCTTTGGTGCTATCAGCCCATGATTTGGCAGAGCCGAAATAATCTTGGATGTTTTCCTCGGCAGTCAGATAAGTGCCCCACGGGGTTTTGCCACCGGCGCAGTTGGCGAAGGTTCCGAGTGCCACGGTTCCGCTCGGGTCGGCAGTCGTACGCATGAGTTCATGGCCTCGAGCAGGACCGCGTATGTCCGTTGGAGTATTGGCGGTGATTCGTCGAGTGAGTGGCCCATCGTTGATGGTTCGCCAGCCTTGTTCGGCTTTTTCTAACTGAACGACGCTGACCCCGTGGGCGGCCTGCATCCAAGCGACGGCCTGTGGGCGGCTTTTGATCCAGGCTTGCCGTGCTTCCGCGCGGTTCGGCCCTGCTTTAGGCCAATCTGCAAACGACAGTTCCGCCATGACGTACTCATGGTTGACGCAAAGAACGCCCGCGGCGCCGCTGCTATCTGTCGGGAAAAAGGCTAGGGCATCGTTGTTCGTGCCAAAGAGCCTTTCCTGGCGCTTGCCCGCTTCCGGGGTGAGCCAGGCAAGTGATTGCATGGTTTTGCCGTCGATAGGCGCCGTATCTTTGAACAAAGCGTCGCCGGCTCGAATCAGAAGATCGCTTCGTAAGCCTGCAGCCAAGGTTAGCGTATCGGCTCGAGTCGGCTCGATCGCAGTTGCCACCGCCTTTTGGACTGGCGTCGCTGTTTGCGCTGCAAGCGAGAGAGTGGGCAAAGTTGTGAGGGCGGTGGCTAGGCCGGTGCCTACGACGAAGCTGCGCCGAGATAAGCGTTGCTCAAGTATCGAACCAAAGTATTCCGAAGTCATGTTGCGATTCTATCCGGAACGAGATGCCATTTTGATGACGGCGCTATAGCTTTTCGTTGTAGTGGCGCAATCGCTTTGACAATATCCGAGCGATGTTGCGATAAATCACGATAGCTGCTTCAAGAGACAGATCGATGTCATTTTTTTGAAACATGAGTGCGATCGAGTTCGAGGTTGCGCGAACCCGTGCGGATCGTTTTCCGCCATCGACGATCGCCATCTCGCCGAAGGTGTCGCCTGGGCGCAGTTCCGAGATGCTCTGCCAACCCGCTTCGGTGCGTTTCTCGATGACGGCGCTGCCCGTGATGAATACGAAGAAGGTCTGTCCCGTATCCCCCTCGTCGAAGAACACTTGATCGACACTACGCTCGACTCGACTGGCGTTCGCCAGTAGAGCAATCAGCTCCAACCGGCCAATTCCGGCAAAGACGGGCACTGCGCTGATCACGCGCAATAAAGTCTCATCGATTTTGAGCAAGTGGACCCCCTCGCGACGAGCGATGGATATCAGTGGACCCGTTTTTTTCGTCTCGATTGTATTCATAATGGAGCGGTCGGGCACCGTCCCATGTCTCGTGGACCTGTCCGTATCCGCTCAAGAGGGGGTCCGTCATGAATTCCGTACAAGTCGCCCATGTTCGCATCCAGGGGAATGAGTTCGTCTTTGTGCCGTTCTCACCGCGGATGGCCAGTGTTGGCACAGCCGATCAGCAGAACTTGCTGAAGCAGATGCGCGAAATCTGTCACGGTTTCGGTCTCAACGGAGAGGTGGTGGTGGTTTGGCAGGGTCCAAGTGGTCTTGGCTATCTCGCCGACAGTCGTTACCACGGTGTCTTGTCGAAAGTCCTGAACATGACGGTGGTGCGCTCGAATCTCAATAAAAAGGTGTCGTCACCCGCCATCACTGGGCTACTGGCTCAGGTCGCGCTCGATCCATTTGGAGCTGCGCCGGCAGCGACCGCAGCGCCGTCGCCGGCACCGGCTGCACGCGCGCCTCAAGCAGCTCCCAGCCAAGCGGCCGCAGATGAGCATCGCTCGATGCCCGGGATCCACGCGGGCGCTCGCAAAGCGACGAGTAACCGCGTCGTGACGATGCTCTTCACCGATCTCGTAGGCTCCACCAAGCTCAAGCAGGAGTATGGTGATGCGCAAGCCATGCAACTCGTACGGCAGCATCACGATCTTGTGCGAGATATCCTTGCGTCGACCGCGACTGGCGAAGAAGTTTCGACATCAGGTGACTCGTTCTTCATTGCCTTTGCTACGCCGTCGGAAGCCGTGACCTTTGCTCTGCGAATGCAGAGTCGCGTCGAGGACATGAACGAAGCAGAAGGCACGAACATCCAGGATCGTGTCGGAATCCATGTCGGAGAGGTCTACGCCGACAATGCCAAGGTGGCGGGTAAGACGTTTGACTTCAACGGCATTCAAGTCGATACGGCTGCGCGGATCATGTCACTTGCACAGGGAAAGCAGATCCTGATGTCGCGGTTTGCTTATGAAAATGCCTTCCAGATGCTCAACGGTTACGAAATCGATGGCATCCCCGAGATTGAGTGGCGCAACCACGGCCTATATGAGGTCAAAGGCGTTGAGGATCCGGTTGAGATTTGTGAAGTTGGTGAGCCTGGTTTCGCGCCGTTGAAGCCACCGCCGGACTCCGAGAAGGCCAAGCGTGCAGGCGGTTATCGACGTTAGAGCAGCATGGCCCGCGCGAGCTCGCGTGCGCGTGACTGAATATCGATCGGAAACTGCTCGATCAGGCGATTGCCGACCGGTGATGCTAGATCGATTTCATTGGTGTAGGCACGGATCTCGTCCTGTTGCAATTGCTGCAATAACTTGTGCGACAGAGGCGACTGCCGCACATCGAACTCGACTTTGCCGGTCGAACCTGCGGTCAAGACATCGAGGGCTGACATGCTGTTGGCGGTCGCTGTCACGCGTAGCGATGACTTTAGACGCGCCGGAATGAAGGAGCGGCATCCGAAGCTATCAGCCGATTCAATCAGTGAGGTTGCCAGTAGCTTTGTGTGCATGACATCGGCAATGACAGCGAGATTGCGTGCCGTCGCCTCAAGTCTGTGTTGATGGTCCGACTGAATCGGCTCGCCATCGTACTGCCGGAAAATCACCGGCGCTGCGAGCGATGACAGGAAGCGCGTCATCTTCTGCAGCGTCTGACGATAACTCGTGACACTGATCGACCCGCCGCTTCGCAGCTCGATCGACGATTCGTACATCAACCCCCAGGTGTCGTCCAGGAACGCGACCAAATCCGACTCGCCGAAACTTCGGACATCCCGATTGGCGATGCGAACCGCCCGCCGAATGTGCGAGCGCATGTCGGGCTCGCCAATCTGCGATTGATGGCGGTGATTAATGTCCATCAGCGCTGAGATATAAGAGGCTGCCAATAAGTGCGGATCTTTGCGGAATGGAACAGTCGCCTCTATCCCGAGTGAAACCGCTGCCAGATGTTCGGCGTCGAGTACCTCGTGCAAGGCCTTGCAAGCGATGAGCGCGCTCAAAAACTCGTTTTGTCCCGCAAAGGGCGACAAGATTTGTGTATCGGCAAAGCCGAAGCAACGCTTGACGATATCGAATACTGGATCCTGTAGTGCTTCTGCGGAGTCTAGAAGTTTGAACTCACCGTTGTCGTTTCTTGCGACCAAACCAACAAGATAATGCTCGCTATCAGGTGGCAAGCCACCGTCCACACCTGCTTGGACGATGTCATGAAACAAGCCGATCAAGGCGTCGAGAGGGTCATTCGATTCGGCCACCATCAGGGCATGCGCCAAATCGTGATAGTGACGCGTCGGCAACTTCATCGAGCGATCGACGAGCGCTACCAACGTCTCTAGATGCACTGCGGTGCACCGCGGTGCGAGATGGCCGAGTGCCCATCGCAGTAACGGTCGGCAGGTCAGTGATTCAGTCATTTCTCTTTCATCACCCAAACACCGTTCCACTCCCCAGCCGGCGGATGCGCCTCGAGATAATGGCAGCGATCGATATAACTTTGTGACAAATGGTCTTCTGGATTCAGCTTTAGGCAGAGCTCAAAGCCCGACTTTGCCTTGTCCCACTCGCCTGCACGGTATGCCTGCATGGCGTCACCAAAGCGGGTAATCACATCAATCATGTTCGGGAAAGTTTTGTTGTCGTGGTAATCCAAGACCTCATAAACGCGCACCGGCTGGGTTTTTCCTTTGACGACGACGAGATCGATATCGCGGTACCGATAGGTTCCCTTCAGCTTCAGAATAGTCGATTCGCTCGCCAAAATATGTGCCGAGTATGCTTTGCAAGCGCTCTCGAGTCGTGCTGCGAGATTTACGCCATCGCCGATGACGGTATAGTCCATGCGCTTGGGTGAGCCGATGTTGCCCGAGACGACCGTGTCGGTGTTTAAGCCGATCCCCATGTCCACCGTCTTCAAGCCTTTTTCGCGACGGATCGCGTTCCAGTCCCACATCTCACGAATCATGGAGATTGCCGCTTTCATCGCGCGGTCCGGATCATCCTCGTGCGGAGCCGGCAGACCGAAGCACGCCATGATGGCATCGCCGATGAACTTGTCGAGCATGCCGCCCTGGCGGTTGATGCACTCGACCATCAGAGTGAAGTACTCATTGAGGAACGCGACGGTGCCCTGAGCGCCATATTCCTCCGTGATCGTTGTGAAGCCACGCACGTCGGTAAACATGATGGTGGCTTCCTTATTGGCGCCACCAAGCAGGTCAGAGCCGCCGCCCTCAAGCATCTGGGCAGCAATCGCCGGATCCATGTAGCGCGACATCGTCGACTTCATGCGTTTTTCAGAGCTGATGTCCTCGAACATCAGCATGGCACCGAGTTCTTTGTCGTTGTCGACTGCGCGAAGCGGCATGACGCTCGCGTTTACTGATCTTTCAACGCCGCCCAGCGTCAATTGCGCATCGGGGAAGTACCCGTTCTCGCCGGTTTCCTTGGCGGAAGCGATGCTGTCATTGAGCCAGCCACCGCTCTCGCCGAGCAGGTCGATGAGGGACTTGCCGATGACCGCGTTGCTCTTGGCGTCCCATATCTTCAGTCCGGCGGAGTTGCAGGTCACGATCTTGCCAGCCGAATCCAGCGTGATCACGCCATTAGACATGCTTTGCAAGATGCTGTCGTTGTAACTCTTGACCCGCTGTACGTCGTCGAACAGCTTGGAGTTCTCGAGGGCGATAGCAACCTGCGCCGTAAAGGCCTTCAGGCGCTGCTCGTCCTCTTGCGTGAAAACACCGGTCTCTTTGTTGAGCACCTGAGTAACGCCGATGATCACGCCATGTTTATTGAAGATCGGCACACACAGGATCGAGCGTGTGAAAAATCCGGTCTGACGGTCAAAGGATGGGTTGAAGCGCAGGTCGGCATAGGCGTGGGGAATATTGAGCGATTGACCACTCGTGAACACCTCACCAGCAATACCAAGGTGCGACGGAAATCGTATCTCGGCTATCTCGCCACCAGCTGAAACGCGAGAGAAAAGTGTTTTAGTAGTCGAGTCGTACATGAAGATCGTTGCGCGCTCGGCGCGAAGCATCTTCGTCGTTTCGGCCACGACCCGTTGCAAAAGACGCGAAAGATCGAATTCCTGATTGATTTCCGAGACCAAGCCGATGAACTTCATCTCCTTCTGGCGGAGCTTCTCTGTGCGTTCGATGAAATGCAGACTGCTGAGTGCGATTGCGGCTTGCGAGGTCATATCCTGTAGCAGTTCAAGGTCATCTTCTGTGAAAGACCCGATGTTTTTATTCAAGCACTGCATGGCTCCGATGACCTCGCCGGAGGCGAGACGGATCGGCACGCAGATGATGTTGCGCGTCTTGTAGCCCGTCCAATCGTCGACCTGGCGGTTGAACCGGGGATCCGAGTACGGATCGTGAGTGATTACCGGTTCGCCAGTCTGGAAAACATGTCCGGCAAATCCAGAGGTATTCAGTATGCGAATTTCTCGGACCAGATCGCCCTGCGCAACTCGGGAATACAACTCGCCGGTTTCCGAGTCGTTCAGGAACAACGTGCCGCGATCGCAGTCGAGCGCGCGCGCTGTGATATCGACGAGTGTACGTAATACGCTGACGAGGTCATTGGCGGCGGCACAACGCGCAGATACTTCAAGCAGCGTCTCGGCGCGGCGCAAGGCGACTGACTTAGTAAGCTTCTTCTTACGCGGCGACTTGCGTTTTTGAGTTTCGGTATTCAATTGCGTTTTTCCAGTTCGAGTCGGAGCAGTTTGACTTGCTCCATTAGGTGAATTCGTTCGAGTGAGAAGCCGGATTCCTGCCGTGTCAAAGCTGCTTGATGCGTCACTCGAAGACTATCCATTTCGATGCGCATTGAATCGATGGTGTCGCGCAACTGTTTGGCCTCAGTGGCGCCACGGGCCTTTTCCGCCTGGGTCTCGGCGCGACCTTGCGCAGCGGTCTCCTCAAGATTTCGCCGCAGACTGTCGATAGTCTTACGAAGTTCTACGATCTGATTCGCGAACTGCGTCTCGGTCGCTTGTACGTTAGCGCGTCCGATGGCTGCGGCGTTTTCAAGTTCGGTACGCAAGTTTGCGACCGTATCTTGCAGTTGGAGATGAATAGCGCGCAGTGAAGACAGTTCTGCGTTTAACTTTTCGGTAGGCGTAGTTGGCGTCGATTCCATATCAGCAGATCTATCCTTGCAGTTCTCGATACAGGCGCAGGTATTCGTGCGCCGAGTCTTCCCAACCAAAGTTTTGGTTCATTGCCGTCATCATCATTTGGTGCCAACGAGTTTTGTCGCGATGTACGTGGACGGCGTGTTGAATAACGTCCGACAAAGAAGTGAAGTGCTCGTCGAACGTGAAGCCGGAATGATGATCGACGGTGTCGGCTAGGCCGCCGACGGATTGAACAAGAGGCAAGGTTCCATAGCGTTTGGCGTATAGCTGAGTCAGGCCGCAAGGCTCGTGACGCGAAGGCATCAGCAAAGCATCGCCACCAGCCATGGACAGATGAGCGAGCGGCTCGGAATAGCCGATATGGACACCGACCTGTCTCGGGAAGCGCTGTTGCAGTTGTCGGAATTGCCATTCGAGATGCGCATCACCGCTGCCGATCACGACAAGTTGTGCGCCCGCTGCGACGAGAGTTTCGGTCGCATCGACGACCATATCGAGCCCCTTCTGCCAGTTCAGTCGGCTGACGACGATGAAGACGGGGCCGTCAGCATCTTCCGCCAGCGAAAAATGCCGACGAAGTCGAGTTCGGCAGGTCGTTTTTCCTGCCAAGTCGTGTTGATCGTAAGTGGCGGGCAGATGGGTATCGTGACGCGGGTCCCATGTGCCGTAGTCAACTCCATTGAGAATACCAATCAATCGATCATCACGAGATCGCACGACCGCATCGAGGCCACCACCGTGTTTTCCTCGACTGATTTCTTCAGCGTAAGTTGGGCTGACCGTCGTGACGCGATGAGCAAGCAGCATGCCTGCTTTCAGGAAGCACAAATCGCCAAAGAATTCGAGCGGACCGTAAGGAGCTGCGAGCCAATGTGCGAGCCCGAGTCGCCCATAGTCATGGGGCGGAAAGCGGCCTGGATAGTCAATGTTATGGATGGTAAAAACGGTTTTGACGGGCGGCCATGTTTCGGTGAGATAGGCGTGCGCGAGCGCCGGATGCCAATCGTGAACATGCAGCACATCGGGGCGCCATTGCTGATCAAGCTCGCCCGCGGCGAGCTTGGCCGCTACCCAACCCAACATCGCGAAGCGTAGAAGGTTGTCGTTCCAGTCGCCGCCGTGCGGGTGGGAGTAGGGACTCCCCGGACGTTGAAACAGCGCGGGTGCGTCGATCACATAAACGGCTGTTTTGCGGCCCGGAAGAAATCCGTACAGGACGCGCATCGTCGCTGTGCCGAAGAGACCGGTAGCCTCATACACCGGAGTGGCAGATTCCAACGCGGCCATGATTGCCGGAAACCCAGGGACAACGGTGCGTGCATCGACGCCGATTTGAGCGAGCGCCTCGGGCAAGGCCGCAGTGACATCCGCAAGGCCGCCGGTTTTGACCCACGGAAACAATTCGGTCGTAGCGTGTAGTACGCGAGTCATGGATCGAGGCGATCAATCATTGATTGTGTAATCAAGGTGACGCCGTTATCGCTGCGTACAAAGCGTCGCGCATCGTGCTCCGGGTCTTCACCGACCACGAGTTCGGGCGGCACTTGGCAGTCTCGATCAACGACGACTCGGTGCAATCGAGCGCCACGACCAATCTGTGCGCCTGGCAGTACGACACCGAGTTCAACGATGGCATTGGAGTGTACGCGAACGCCCGAGAACAATAGCGAGCGTTCGACTGTGCCAGATACGATACATCCGCCTGAAACCAGCGATTCGATGGCGACACCGCGGCGCTCGTCGGAGTTATGCACGAATTTAGCCGGGGGCAGCTGCGGCTGGTAAGTCCAAATCGGCCATCGGTCATCGTACAAATTCAGCAGCGGTACGGTGGCCGTCAAATCAATGTTGGCATCCCAATAGGAATCAAGCGTGCCAACATCGCGCCAATAAGGTTCGGCATCCGTGCTGCGATTGACGGCACTGTTTCCGAAACGGTGCGCGACAACGCGACCTTCTCGTACGAGTCGCGGAATGAGATCGCGACCAAAGTCATGAGTCGACGCTGGATCTGCTGCATCGCGTTCAAGCTCGCTGAGCAGGAATGCGGTATCAAAAATATAGATTCCCATCGAGGCAAGTGATCGATCGGGGGAATTCGGCAAGGTCGGTGGGTCGTGCGGCTTCTCGACAAAAGCGGTGACTACATCATCGTCACTTGTGTGCAGGATCCCAAATCCGGATGCCTGTTCTTTTGGAACCTCGACACAGGCGACCGTGCATCCACGGCCATGCTCCACGTGGTGCGCGAGTGCGATCGCATAGTTCATCTTATAAATGTGATCGCCAGCCAAAATAATGGTGTAGTCGCAATGGAAGCTCTTGATCACTTCCTGATTTTGATGAACGGCATCTGCCGTTCCTTGATACCAGACATCGCTGCCCATTCTTTGATTGGCAGGAAGAACCTGAACGAATTCATTGAGCTCACCACGCAGAAAGCCCCAGGCCATTTGAATGTGCCTGATAAGACTGTGGCTCGTGTACTGAGTGAGTACCGCGATGCGCCTAACACCTGAATTGACGGCGTTTGAAAGCGCAAAGTCGATGATTCGGAATTTGCCGCCGAAGTGGACGGCTGGCTTGGAGCGTTTGGCGGTGAGGTCGAGCAGGCGACTGCCCCGACCACCCGCGAGCACGATTGCGGCGGCGCGGCGCGGCAGATCGAGACTGGCCACGACATCGTTGCGAATCACTGGGAAACCCTCCGCCCCATCATCCATTTTGGAGCGATGCTAGGAGGCCATATCCCGACGGATTCTTCAACGGGTCACGATCGCCTTTAAGGATGACAAAGCGATGAAGCGTTTGTTTAAGGAGTCAATCAAGGTCAAAGACATTCTTTCTGCAAATAAGGTCGCTGACATCAAAGTCCCTGAGCTGCTAGATTACGTTACTTTGAGATTCCTGATGGAAAGAACAGAGTTTGAGAGGAAATCTGCGCACATTTTAGACAAAGTTAGTATTCCAGTGAATGAGGCTCTTGATAGGGCCGGTTTGACGATTGATAACATTGACCAGGTTGAGATTCTAGGCGGTGGTCTGAGAGTGCCCCGTGTGCTTGATTTGATAAAGCAGACATTCCATTAGCTGCAACCTGAGTAGAACTGCCTATTTGTGAAATTGAGTTAGCAGCACTAGATGAATTGTTTTGTAATTCCCTTAATCTATTCCTTAATGCGTTGACACCAGTTGTTACTTGTGATGTATCAACTTTTATTGGTAATACTAAAGGATTTACGTTTTCTG
>JBDLSG010000039.1:0-15434 GCA_039799645.1 Pseudomonadota bacterium
TCCGCCAAGACGAATCAGATCAGGAGCAGCCCGCAACAGCGTGCCAATCTCGTGGAAGGGTTGCTCAGCGAGATCTCGGAATGCGACTTCATAGATTTCTCGGCTACGCGCAAGAAATCGATCGAACCCCTCCACATCACGCGGCTCGATGCGCGCGACCTGCTCGCGCATCAACTTGAGATCAGAGGTGTAGCGGAACACATCACCATCATCGAACCGCACTTCGTAAAACGGGTCGAGCGCCTGCAGAGTCACATCGTCTGCGAGTCGTTTTCCGCAAAGTCGCCACAAATCTTCGAACAAATACGGCGCGGTAATAATCGTTGGACCAGCATCGAAGGTGTAGCCATCTTGCCGATACACGTAGCCTCGTCCGCCCGGCCCATCGAGACGCTCGAGCACCGTGACTCGATACCCGCGTGCACCGAGGCGAATGGCAGCGGCCAATCCACCGAAACCACTACCAATCACAATCGCGTGACTCATGATCTTTGCTCCACTTGATGCTCGACGGCGCGCCGAATTCGGCGTACGCCTAGGGCCACGAGTACCGCAACCACCGGAATGCTGATCGCGGTGATGACGCCCGCGCTCGGCAAGAAATGAAAGCCCTCGAGCCCCTCGGCCAGATAACTGATCAGCCCGACGATGTAATAGGTTACCGCGGCGACCGACAATCCCTCGACGGTGCCCTGCAGTCGCAACTGCGCCGCTGCACGCTGGTTCATGGATTCGAGCAATTGCTGGTTTTGCCCTTCACGGGTGATCTCGATGACAATTGCGTCGCACGTGTGACGCGTTGCGAAAGCGACTCCATGCGCGCCATCACGGCGATGCAGGTATTCATGGCAGGAGCGAGACGTCGCTCCATGAACTCCTGCATTGTCTGTAGTGAATCGACACGCTCTTCGCGCAATTGCTCGAGCCGACGCTGCACAATTTCGTGATACGCCTCGGCAGCACCAAAGCGATAGTGATGGTCGGCCTCGTAACGCTCGATTTCTGCTTGAAGGCGAGTCAGACGCTCGAGCAACACTGGCTCTTGTGTCTTGTCGATATGCACGAGCTCGTTGGCGATGGAGGACAGTTCGCGCTCATCGCGTGCCAACTGCGGCGACAACTCGCGCGCCACCGGAAACGCGAGTAAGGCCAAGAGACGATACGTGTCCACTTCGAGCAAGGCCTGCACTGCACGGCCGCACTGTGCCGGCGTCATACCGCCATCGATCAACAGCAAGCGACTGAACCCTTGCTCGTCGATACGAAAGTCGGTGAGGACTGTGGCCAGACCTCCGGCGATCAAAGATCCCACCAAGGCACGCCCCCCGAAACTCTCATTCGAGGTGGTCGAGAAGCCTTCACCCGCTCTCGTGTCACCCGACACCACTTCGGCGTGTCCGGCGTAGAGCGTTTGGCCGGGCAATCGCGCTAGCCAATCCCGAGGTAAAGACGCTGTTGCCGGTTCTGCAAAGGGGCGACTGCCCGCTCCGTCCACGGCGATCACATAGCGCGAGTATTCAGTGTGACGCTCCCACTTGAGTCGAAACCCCGGCGCTTCGATCACGCAATGCCCGGCTTCCGCTTTCGGCGGTGGCAAACCGTGCTGCACGGCGAGCTCACCGAGTAATGCGATCTCTTTCGCAAGCTCGTCCGCGCTCGACATGAGAGCAAGACAGGTGAGACGCGAAGGTGTCGCCAAAGACAGTGGGGGTCTCGCGTGCACCTCGTCGTGCAGCGCTCGGCGCAAGGGATGAGAGCGATCGACGGTCACGTCGGGCGGGCCTCGGATCAAAGTGTCCGAGCCACGATACAGCGTGTGGTGTCAGGATGGAACTACAATACCGTCCGCCTGCGCGCGCGCGAGCACCCAATCAGCCAAACGAGCGGGCGCTTCCTCGTGGGCCAGATGCCCCAAACTTGGCCATTGTTCAACGGTGGCAGATGGAACGAGTCGCCTAACTTTGACGGCCTCACCGGGCAAGATCATGCGATCTTGCCCGCCGATGAGAAGGTGCAGCGGTACGATGAGCCGTACAAGTTCCTGCTCAAGCGGCCGCAAGTCCCAAACCCCCATCATGGCGAGCGCTGCGCCGGTATGAGCTGGGCAACGCGACAATCGGCCGTAGAACTCTCGCCCGCGCTCATCGACGCGCGAGCCCGTGCCCTCCAGCAAGCGATCCACCTCACGCGGCGACTCGAGGCGCTTGGCGAACCAGCGCGGTAACCAATGACTGCTAACCACGGCGCGCACGAGCGGCGTGAACGCGGGATGCTTGAACCCCGACAACGGCAGCAAGGCGCCGTTCAAACTGATGAGACAACGCGGCTCGACCTCACGATCCAAAACGAGACGAGCAGCGATCGCGGCGCCCGCCGAATGACCGATAACGAGCGCCGGTCGTGCCTCGAGGATGGATAACAACTCAGCCAGCGATCGCGCCATGCCGGGTAACGACAGCCCTTCGAGAGCAACAGGCCTCGAGGTGAAGCCGTGACCGGGCAAGTCGATCGCGATCACATCGAAATGGGTGGCAAGCAAGGGCATCAGATCGCGAAAGGAATGAGTCGAGGCACCCGTGCCGTGGATGAGTAAACAAACAGGCCCCGCACCGCATCGCTGCACATGCCAACGCAAACCGCCGGCGTCGACAAAACGACTGCAGTCGCGATTTGGCCAATCGCGACCCTCGACCTGCCAATCTGGTGCGCGCAAATCTTCGACGCTCAACTGCCCGTTTCTCCGGTGCTTCGCTAGACTTGCGTCGCATGATACGCCGGCTGTCACTACGACTCCTCACGATCACGATTTCGTTCTGCCTCGTGGTAGGGCTCGCTTATCAACTCGGTCCTCGTCACGAGATCGTCGAACCGAGCGTGATGCCCACGATCCCGAACGACCCGCTCGCCCTCGAGTCCGAGCTCGCCGAAGCGGAACGTCGAGCTGGTCAGTCGACTCTCGGGCCGATCACACCGGGGGCGGAAAAGCAGATTTTTTGGGCTCATGAGGATCGTCGAAAGACCGCACTCTCGATCGTCTACTTGCACGGTTATTCAGCGACCCGACGGGAAGTCTCGCCGTTGACCGAACAGTTCGCACGCGCGCTCGGTGCCAATCTCTTCCACACTCGTTTACGCGGTCACGGACAACCCGGGCCAGCGATGGCCGAGGTCCGTGCGAGTGATTGGCTTAACGACACGCTTGAGGCCTATGCGATCGGTGAGCGGATCGGCGAACACGTGATCGTGATCGGAACCTCGACAGGCGGCACATTGGCTCTGTGGCTTGCGCGACGACCCGAGGCCGCGCGACTGGCCGCGTTGCTGCTCGTGTCTCCGAATCTGGGTCCGCGCGATCCGCGCAGCGAGTGGCTTGCTGGACCCTGGGGGACTCAGCTCGCCTCAGCGGTTATCGGGCCGACTTACGAATGGCGCCCGGCTAACGAGACGCATGCGACGTTTTGGACCTGGCGTTATCCATCCAGCGCACTGATACCGATGATGGCATTGGTCGATCACGTGCGAGCCAGCGATCTCGAACTCATTGCAACACCCACACTCGTGATCTATTCGCCGAACGATCGCGTGGTTAGTCATCAACAAATCGAGGCCATGTTCGATCGACTCGGTAGCGGCGTGCCCGCCAAGCCCTTCAAGCGACGTGTCGTCGTCACCCAGAGCCAAGACCCATCCAGTCATGTGCTCGCGGGCGACGTGCTGGCACCCAGCGACACAGAAAAAATTCTGGGTCAGATGCAGGATTTCCTGCGATCAACTCAACGGCGTTAAGCGGGTCAAATAAATCTCGGCGCGCTGCCGATAGTTTTCGACGGATCGTTGAATCAACGCGCGCTCGCGCTCGCCGACCTCGCGCACGATTTTCCCAGGTGAGCCCATCACCACACTGCCATCAGGGATCACCTTGTCCGGCGGCACCAAAGCACCGGCGGCGATCACGCACCCTCGACCAATGACGGCACGATCGAGCACCATCGCGCCGTTGGCGATGAGACTACCCTCACCGACCGTGCAACCATGCAAAAACGCGCGATGCCCAATCGTGACGTTCGCGCCGATGCGTAGGACCACGCCAGGATCGGTATGCATCACCGTGCCATCCTGCACGTTGCTGAACTCGCCGATCTCGATCCAATCGGTATCACCGCGCAGCACTACACCGAACCACACACTCGAGCCGCGAGCGAGACGCACTCGCCCGATAAGATCCGCACTCGGTGCGACATACACGCCATCGGCAATGTCGGGACGATAGCCATCGAACTCATAGATCATCGGTTCACGATACTCCGCTAAAGAGGCGCACCCAGTCGTGATCGCGGGGGCCGATGGCGATGAAGTCCGGATTCAACCAACCGATGCCGCGGTTGTATTCGAGGGGCGAACCATCCAAACACACGACATCGCCTCCGGCACCCTGCACGATTGCGTGCGCAGCCGCCGTGTCCCACTCCGAAGTCGGACCGATGCGCGGATAGACATCGGCGGCGCCCTCGGCGAGCACACAAAATTTCAATGAGCTACCCATACTCACGAGCTCGTGCGAACCCAAGGCTTGCAGAGCGTCGGCCAGTCGTACCCCGGCGTGCGATCGACTGCCAACCACTCGAATCGGCGCTCGCGAGCACGGCGCGACTCGGATACGAACGCCGGTCTCATCGAGATTCGCGGCCTTCCAAGCCCCGAAACGGGCAAAACCAAAATAATCGATGCCGCTCACCGGCACATGCACGACACCCAACACCGGGCGATGATTTTCAATCAGAGCGATATTGACCGTGAACTCGCCGTTGCGAGAGAGGAACTCTTTGGTGCCATCAAGCGGATCGACCAACCAGAAGCGCGACCAGCGACGTCGCACTTCATAGGGCACGTCGGCTGCCTCTTCCGACAACACCGGCCACTCGGGTGTCAGCGACCGCAGGCCCTGGGCAATGAGCCGGTGAGCAGCCAGGTCCGCCTCAGTCAGCGGCGAAGCGTCTGCCTTGCGATCGATGACGACCGCACCGGGTTGCTCGAGCCGACGGTAGACTTCGATGATGGCCTCGCCGGCGGCTCTTGCGATACGCCGAACAGCGCCCAACACGTTTTGCAAATCGACTTCGGTCAAGACGGGTGAATTCACACCCGCATTATCACCCGATCATCAGCAAATCAGGGCTTCTGCTGATCGCGATCCTTGGCGGCCTTGCGATCGGCCTTCAGTTGCTTCACGTCTAGGGGGCGAATCTCGAGGATGGGACAGCTATCGCGCCCTGCGATCACTTTCTCGAACTTATTGATCGTGTACCCGGTCTGCGTCACTCGGATCGAGTTGGCGAACATCAAATCCGGGCAGGTATCCCAGACACGCAGCAGGTACGCCTCGTTGATGCCCGTCCAAATGACGAGCTGGTCCCGAGACACCGGCGTCCAAGAATCGATACCACGCATCACGACGATGTCGCCCACGGGCTCGCCCGCGTAGTTGTTGTAGTCCAGACGAGGGCCGTCAGACTTCAGTAAACCGGACGAACACGCGCTAACGGTGACCACTGAAAACAGGGCGAACAGGAACTTTTTCATGATCCGTACCTCCGATACTTCGTCAGACTGACACCTGCGGACGAAGTTCGGCCAGCCCGAAACCCCTTGCATCCGTTATGGTGTTGTATTCAAATATAACACCTAGCCTTAACCGACCGTCGCACACTGAAGGACCCTCGGCCTGTGAAAGACTTGATCGACATCTTTCTGCAACCCACGCCAGTACTGCAGCGCCTTCAGGAAAAGCCGACTTGGCTGCTGCCACTGGCGTTGCTGTGCATCGTCAGTATGGTCGGAACGTTCCTCTATTTCAGTGCGGTCGATGCCGCTTGGTTTCTCGAGCGCAGCGTCCTGCAATCGAACCCCGATATTTCCGAAGCGCAACTCAAAGCCATCCGAGACTCAAATACGGGTAACGGTTTCATCCTTTGGAGTGCAACCCTGAGCAGCGGTGTCGTGCTGCTACTGATACTGCTCGCCTATGGCGGTTACTTCTGGTTCGCGGGCAAGCTGACTGCGCTGACCGTCAGCTACAAGCAGGGTCTCGCCCTCGCCACGTGGTCATCCATGCCCACGCTGATCAACTCGATCCTCATCATCGTCGGTACGATCGGGATGGATCCGCAAACGCCGCTTGAGAGCCTGTCGATCACGACGCTCGACCCGCTCGTGATCCAACTCGATGCCGACAGCCCCTGGAAGTCCTTCGCGACCTCCTTCACTTTCCTCGCCTTCTGGACCGTTTGGCTTGGTGCACTTGGCTGGAAGACGTGGACAGGTGCGGAACGCTGGACCACGCCCCTCGTCATCGCCGCGGCACCGAGCGTCGGAATCTTTGGCTTCATGATCATCAAGGCGCTGCTCGCCTAACCTCTGGAAAACACATCAATGAAACTCGACAAACGTTGGCTGGCAGCCGGACTCATCACCCTTGCGATCGCGATTCCTTTGACGGTCAAACGCTTCTCCGGAAAGTCAGGCACACCCGTTGACGTGATCGTCGCTGCGGAACAGGAAGTGAAGCCGAGCATCCTCGCCTCGGGCACGCTTGCCTACAAGGTCGAAGTGAACCTCACCGCCGAGGTGACGGCACGAGTCCGCAGTATCGCCGTGCAGGAAGGCGACACGGTGCAAGAAGGCCAGCTGCTGCTGCGACTCGACCCGGAAACCTACAACGCCATCATTGCGCGTGAGGAAGCGAGTGTTCGCCAGAATCGCATCAACATCGACCGACAGCGTGCGGTCTTAGCATTACGAAAGCAGCAGTATGAGCGTAGTCAAAAGTTGGCCACCGCCAAACTGATCGACCAGAATCGCCTCGATGAGGATCGCAACCAGTTTGTCGTCTCCGAGGCCGACTTGCGCAGCTCAGAGGAAGCACTCCAACGCTCACTCGCGGTACTCAGCGACGCACGCGAACAGCGCGCCAAAACGGAGATCCGCGCCCCGATCAGCGGTCGTATCGTCTCGTTGCCTATCAAAGCCGGTGAAGTCGCCATCCCCTCGACCGCCTCGCTGGCAGGGGCGCAGCTGATGAAGATCGCCGATGTGTCGGCTATCCAGGCCGAAGTCAAAGTAGATGAAGCGGATGTCGCCAAAATCACGCTAGGACAACGCGCCGATGTCTTCGCAGCCGCCTATCCCGATACGGCACTCGTCGGCAAGGTTGAACGTATTGCCCTTACCCCGACCGTCGAAGGTCAAGGTCGTTCCTACAAAGTGACGCTGGCAATCGAGGCACCGAGCGCGCTGCAGTTGCGATCAGGCATGAGCGCGCGCGCAATCATCTTTTTGGGTGATGGTCGCAAACAGCTATCGGTACCGGTCGAGGCGGTGGTCACCGAGACGCCCGAGAAAAACGTCGTCAAGAAATTCATTTGGGTCGACGATGGCGGCAAAGCCCGCAAGCGAGCCATCGCCACCGGCCTTTCGGATGATCGCTGGGAGGCCATCGACTCCGGTATCGCCGTCAACGATCGTGTCATCACGGGTCCAGCTAAAACACTGCGTCGTCTGCGCGATGGGGATTCGGTCACCGAGCGCAAGAACAAGCCGACGAGCACCGAAGAAGGCACGGATGGCGACGACGAATGATCGAGCTGCGTGGCATCGTCAAGAAATACGTCCTCGGCGAGGAGACCGTGCTTGCCTTGGCAGGCGTGGATCTTTTCATCGGACGTAACGAATACGTCGCGCTGATCGGACCATCAGGGTCGGGTAAGTCGACACTGATGAATATCATCGGCTGCTTGGATTCGCCGAGCGAAGGGCAATACATCCTGAATGGTCGCGACACGTCATCGCTACGCGATGACGAGCTCGCCACCGTGCGCAATCGCGAAATCGGTTTCATTTTCCAAAGCTTCCACTTGCTGCCGCGTCAAACGGCCCTGCAGAACGTGATGCAGCCGCTCGTCTATCGTCGTATGCCGCCCGTAGAGCGACGCGAGCGCGCCGCTCACGCCTTGGAGAAAGTGGGTCTTGGCGATCGCCTCGATCATCGCCCCAACCAGCTATCGGGCGGTCAGCGACAACGCGTCGCGGTCGCCAGAGCCCTAGTCGGCGAGCCCTCCTTGCTGCTCGCCGACGAACCGACCGGTAACCTCGACTCGCGCACCTCACTCGAGATCATGGCGCTGTTCGATGCGCTGCATGCGCAAGGGCAAACGGTTGTCATCGTGACCCACGAACCCGACATCGCTGCCCACTGCCGCCGCACCATCCGCGTGCGTGACGGCCTTGTCGTCGAAGATTCACTTAACCCTCCGCGTGCCGCATGAACCTGCTTGCCGAAGCTTTCTCAGCCGCCCTAGCTAGCTTGAATGCGCATCGTCTGCGCAGCTTTCTCACGACGCTCGGCATCCTGATCGGCACTATGGCCGTCATCGCGGTAGTGTCGGTGCTGCAGGGTTTTTCAGACTCGATCAGCAACCAGTTTTCCGACCTCGGCAGTAATACGCTCACGCTCGATGCGATCAACGAGCAGGAGAACTTCCGCACTGGCCGCATCAATCGCATCACCTTCGATGACGTCGAAACGCTGCGCTATCGCGTGCCTGGCGTCTCACGGGTTGCGCCGATCATCGTGCCGCAACTCGGCGGTGCCGCCTATCGTGGCAGAACGACGACGCCGCAGATTCTGGGTGCTACCGAAGAATCGCAGGACGTGCTCGGCGTCGACGCAAGCATCGGGCGTTACATCACAGCGAGTGACGATCGCAACGGTCGCCGTGTCGTCGTCATCGGGGTCGACGTGCGTGACGAGTTGCGTATGCCCAAGAATCCGATCGGCGAATATTTACTGATCGGACGCGAGTGGTTCCGCGTCGTCGGCCTCTTGGAGAAGAGAGGCGAAATCTTCGGCTTCAGCCAAGACAACCGTGTCTTCATCCCCTTCTCGGTCGCACGCTCACTGACGGGCACTTTCGAGCGACCGTTCATGGAAGTGTCATTCACCGTCGAGAATCTGGCTGAGCTCGCGCAAGTGCGCGAGCGCGCCAATCGAGCCATTCGCTTGTCACGCAAGCTCGCCCCTAATGCGGAGCCCGATTTCGAGATCAAAGCGGCCGACTCGTTCATCAAGCAGTTCAATCAGATCACGGCGACGGCTACTGCAGTGCTCGCTGGAATCGTCGGTATCTCGCTTCTCGTCGGTGGCATCGGCATCATGAACATCATGCTGGTGTCAGTGACCGAACGTACCCGCGAGATCGGCATCTTGAAGGCCTTGGGTGCGACTCGTCGCGACATCTTGATTCAGTTCTTGCTGGAGGCAGCCTTGCTCTCGTTGCTCGGCGGCTTGATCGGCATCGTACTGGGCTTGCTTGCTGGCATGGGCATCGCCTCGCTGATACCCAACTTCCCACCGGCGCATGTGCCCGTGTGGGTCATGCTTGCAGCTGCCGGATTTTCGGCGCTGGTCGGTGTGGTATTCGGAATCGCGCCCGCCTCGAAAGCGGCGAGCCTCGATCCGATCGAAGCACTCCGCTACGAATAGCGCGCCCCTGGCGCGCTAGTTGGCTGAGATAGTCAGCCGCGATACTCGGCCAGACCCGCTACCGATTTCGGCAGGCCAGCGATCACGCTCGCCTGTTTGTCACCCGAAACGAGGTGGATGCGGGCCACTTCGCCGGTGAAGAAGTTGCTCACCAGGCAGTGCTTGCCATCGGACATCAGATCCATCAGCGCCCAGCCGAATCCGGGTAACGGAATTGAGCGCTGGGTTTTACCTTGCTCGTCAACCACTTCGATCGCAGCGCCCCGCAGCACATAAAGCGTGCCATCCGTCGCGTACTGCATGCCGAAAAACATCGGCGGCGGGCCCGGCGGAAACGGCGGCTCAAAACTTTGCAAATCCGGTAACTGGCGATTCATCGCGAGGTCATAGCGCATGAGACGCGGCCCGGTCTCAGAACAGTAAACTAGCACCCGCTCATCTGGTGACAGTGACGACATTGTCACGCCGAGAAACCCGCCCATGCCGCCGTGCGTTGCCGTGGCGTATTCGGCGAGCAATTTGCCATCTCGCGCGAATCGCCAAACATGTCCATCACCCAAACGCGTCGTACCGGGCATGAAGGGAATCTGGGTCTTCATTCGCGCCTGCATCTCGGGCCGCACGGCATCGCCCACCACGTGCTCACCGAACAGCAACGAGCCATCGCGACAAAAATGCATATGCGAATACGCGCGCGTACCGAACTCACTACGTAGGACGACGCGACCGTCGCGATGAATATTGAGTACTCGGAAGCCTTGGCTATCGAACGCCCACAGAACACCGTCGGAATCAAACTTGAGACCGCCGAGCAGATGCGTCGTCTGCTCGATATACAGCGCGCCCTTCAGATTGAGCGCGGCATCGTACTGCAAGAGGCGGCCGCGCCCGGCGTGATCGTCATCTGCATTATTCAATTCGGTAGCGGCGACGAACACATCACCTGCAGTCCATGCACTGAAACCGCCAGCACTCATGTCAAACCTCGTTGTGACTCATATCGCGATATGACATCGCGCTTCTGACCGAACAGCATGGAAAGAGCACGACCGAGCATACGGCCGGTCGTCAACCACGTGATGTTATTCGCCTGACGCGTATCGCAGAGGATGCGATCGACGATCCACGGCGTCGTTGTCTCGACGTGCTCGCCAACCAGGTTCAGTTGCTTCATGGCTTGCGCACGCCGTGACTCTGGCACGCGCTGCATCTCGCGTAACAGTCCTTCAGTGACATTCACACCAGGACTGATGGTGCCGATCAGAATGCCATCCCGAGCTTCTTTGCGTTCCTTAATCAAAGTGTCGGCGAAATATTTGACGGCGCGCTTACTGGTCGAATAGACCGACATACCCGGCACTACCCGACCTGTCGCCCCACCGCCACCGAGCGTCAGGTATAACTTGCCAACAGAGCCTTGGCGCCGAAAACCGGCGATGGCCACTTGCGCCGCATTCATCGAACCGACGACATTGGCAGAAACCATCGACTCGATCTCTGCTGCAGTCGTTTCGAGAAAACCGACACCGGTACGGGCGAAACCCGCATTGTTTAGCCAGATGTCGATGGATCCGAAGCGGGCGACGCCAAAATCCCACACCGACTGGACCGAATCGAGATCGGCGATCTCGCATACACAACCGACCACGCGATCTGCAGCATCGGGAATCTCACGGGTTAATCGCTGGACGGCGTCATTCACACCTTCGGCGGTTCGGCCCGTCAGCACCACACGCGCGCCGCGCTTGAGAAGCTCGCGTGCGTAGCCATACCCCAGCCCTTGCGTACCACCGGTCACGATCGCGACTGGATTCATGTTGCCCCCCGAGACATGCGCAAAGAATACTGGTGCGCGCCACGCGGTACAGGAGCGCCCCGTTGCTGACCACGCATTGGACGCAAACAGCGCGCCCCTTGGCGCCCTGCCGTCGCGAAGGCAGTTTGTCTCGCATGACAAAACCTCTCGTGATCGTCATCACCGGCAGTACTCGTGGCATCGGCAAGGGCATGGCGCTCGAGTTCGCCAAACGCGGACACCATGTCGTCGTCTCAGGGCGCTCGCAAGAGGCGGCCGAAACTGCCGCTCGCGAGCTACAGCGATCGGCCAGCGGGGAAAGTCGCCTCATCGGTGTGGGCTGCGACATCGCTCGTCGCGGTGATATTGAGGGACTATGGCAGCGCAGTATCGACACCTTCGACAAAGTCGATATCTGGATCAACAACGCCGGTGTATCGCATCCGCGCCAGCGGGCCGGCGATCTTCACTCGCGGGATATCGTCGCCGTGCAGCAGACCAATCTCACCGGCGTTCTGCATGCCACTCAAGTCGCGCTGAAAGGCATGTCGCTACAGACAGAGGGCGGCACAATCTACAACATGGAGGGCTTCGGCTCGAACGGCATGTCACGACCGGGCATGTCGCTCTACGGTGCCAGCAAGTTTGCGCTGACCTACTTCAACCAAGCGCTGCTCAAGGAACTGACATCGAGCAAGGTGAAAGTTTGTTACCTAAGCCCTGGCATCGTCGTCACGGACCTACTCAAGCGCGACATGGGCGAAGCCGGGTCGATTGAGTTCGAGCGTACGCGAAAAGTCTATGAAATCTTGGCTGATCGCGTCGAAACCGTCTCGCCCTGGTTGGTCGAACAAATCCTCCGGATGCCTGCTAACGGCGCGCGTATCGCTTGGCTGACGAGCGGCAAAGCGGCCCGCCGCTTCTTCGGATCGCTGTTCCGCCGGCGTCAGGTGTTGACGCCGGCGGATTTCGCCGTCGACTGAGGTAGCGGACGTCGCGCGATCGCGACGATGCCCGCGATGAAGAGTGCCGTCAGTATCGCGTTGAAGATCGGGTATTCGAGCGGATACAACCAATATTCACGGTAGGCACCGAAGTGCGCAGGCATCTCGGCTGAGCCCCACAGCACAATTCCCGCACCCACGCCGTAACGCAACGCAGGCGCCATGCGCACCTGTTGCGTGCACTTGTAGACGAGATAGGCAGCCCAAGCACTCCATGCCAAGTAGGTCGCCATGACGATCTGAACACCGGTGCCGCGCGTGCCGAAATAGATCATGTAGAGCCAGAACTGGTAACAGAACCACGTCACAAAGATCACTTCCATCGCCGTGATACGCGCGAAGCTGCGATGATTTTCGGGCGTTGGCATTCCCGGCGAAAAATGCAGATTGCGATGAAAGAAACGCATGAAGTTGCACTTGGTCTGCAGATTGAACACGCCATAGAGCAAGAACATCGCGAACATGATCGTGACCGTCGCCTGCAGCACGTTCGCTTGCGGCGCGGCGGCGTAGCCATCGACCTCCACCGGGAAGGAAGGTACGGCGTAAAGCACCGAAAAAAACTTGAACGCGTATTCGAACCAACCGATCCAGATCAGCCAGCCGCCCAGCATGCCCATCCAGGTCGCCTTCAACTCATCCTGCTTCAGACCACGCCAAACGATCACGAAACCCACGATCCCAACAATGACGGCTGCCACGTAAACGCCTTCGGCGAAGACCGCTTCCATCACTTTGTAAACCGTGTGTCCTAATGGCTGCGTCAGGAAGCCCACCATCAACCCGAGCAACCCGACTAAAGGCTTGCGATAAAGAGCAGAACTCATGCGTGAACCCCCGTTGACTGCATGACTGGACGCTGATTACGGAATCATGCCCACCTTACCCTCGCGACGCGGGTCGGCCGCCCCAACCAACCGACCGTCGGACAAGCGACGCACGGCGTGCAGACCTGAACCTTCACCACCGCGACTGCGACTGGTGTCGTGACCTAATGCACTGAGACCCTCGAGCAACGATGGATCGGCACGACCGCGCTCCACCACGAGATTGTTCCGCGCGATCATGTTGGGCAAATCGATGGCTGCTTGCGGCGATAAATTCCAATCCAGCATCGCAATGATGCTCTTGCTCACGTAGGCGATGATGTTATTGCCGCCGGGTGAACCGACGGCAAGTTCAAACTGACCATCGCGGAAAACGATGGTTGGGGTCATCGAGGATCGAGGTTTCTTGCCTGGCGCGACGGCATTCGCAATCGGTACGCCACGATCATCGACCGGCTTGAAGCTGAAGTCGGTCAGCTGATTGTTGAGAAAGAATCCACCGGCCATACGCAAAGAGCCAAATAAACTCTCGACCGTCGTCGTCATCGAAACGACATTGCCGCGACGATCCACCACGACGAAGTGACTCGTGCCCGTCACCGCGCCGGTTGCATCCTTGCCGCGACGCTTCGACCCCGGCGGATCACCCGCCTCCACGCGCGCCATGACTTTGTCGGCAGAAATCAGTGCGGCACGCGAACGCAAATAGTCTTTGTCGATTAAGCCCGCGAGCGGGACGGCCTCGAAGCGATCATCGGCCACGTACATGTCGCGGTCGGCGTAGGCCAAGCGCTGTGCTTCAATGAAGTGATGCCAGCCTTGAGTCGTTACGCCCATGGCGGCCATATCGAAATTTTCGAGCGTGCCGAGCACCGACAACACCGCGACACCGCCCGATGAAGGCGGTCGCATACCGCAAACGAGATACACCCGGTAGTTCCCGCAGATCGGCTCCAGCTTGTTCGGGCGATAGGAGCGGAGATCGTCGGCATTGAGGCTGCCCGGTATCGCACCCTCGCCAACGGCTGCCACGATTTCTTTGGCGATTTCGCCGGTATAGAAAGTCTTGGCACCCTCATCGGCGATGGCCCGCACGGTCTTCGCGTAGGCGGGATTAACGAGACGCGCGCCGATCGGCAACGGCTTGACTCCGTCGACCGTCAGGTAACGACTCGCCGACAACGGTAAGGGACCTCGCTCGAGCGCCGCACCGATAATTTGATGCAGACGCGGCGACACCTCAAAACCTTCGCTCGCAATCGTGGCAGCGCGGTGCCAGGGCTGGCGCCAGGGCAGACGCCCATGTTCGCGATGCGCCATCTCGAGCATGGCGACGGCACCCGGTACGCCGACTGAACGACCCGAGCGGATGGCCGTCGTGTAGTCGAGCGGACGACCATTGGCGTCGAGAAACATGTCAGCTTTTGCACCACTCGGCGCGATCTCGCGACCGTCGTAGGTCACGACATCACCTGTGGCAGCGTCATAGTGAACGAGGAAGGCCCCGCCACCCAAGCCGGAAGATTGCGGCTCGACGAGACCGAGCACGGCCTGCACCGCAATCGCCGCATCAACAGCGGAACCTCCCGCAGCCAGCACCTCGATACCCGCATCCACAGCGAGTGGGTTGGCAGCGGCGACTAATGCTCCGGAGGCCGAGCCCACATAGGGCTTTGCTTCGATAGTCGTCGAGACGGCGACTGGCGGAGCTGGCACGATCGGACGATCGATCTGCACGGAACAGCCGGCGATCAAAACCCATCCTGCCGCCAATGCAGCACGACCCAAATTGTGATGGCTCACAACAGCGCCTCGATGTCGGCTGCGAGACTCTCCGGCTTATCTTGCGGCGCATATCGCTTGACGACTCGTCCGTCACGATCAACGAGGAACTTAGTGAAATTCCATTTGATCGACTCGGATCCGAGCAGCCCCTTGGCAGCACTCTTCAGCTGCGCATAAAGCGGGTGCGTGTGATCGCCGTTGACCTCGATCTTGGCAAACATCGGGAAGCTCACGTCATACTGCGTAGAGCAAAACTGCCGAATCTCTTGAGCGTCGCCCGGCTCCTGATGACCAAACTGGTCACAGGGAAATCCCAATACCTCGAAGCCGCGCTCCCGATAACGACGATAAATCGCCTCGAGGCCCGTGTACTGCGGGGTAAAGCCACAGCGACTTGCCACGTTGACGATCAGCAAGACCTTACCCTGCCAGTCTTTGAGCGAACGCTCTTCGCCTTCGAGCGTTTTCGCCGACACGTCGAGTAT
>JBDLSG010000040.1:0-14591 GCA_039799645.1 Pseudomonadota bacterium
ACCCAACCCTCGAAGGCGGCATAGCCACCACAGGCGGGGTCTTCCAGCGATCGCCGCAAGGCGAGGGCGTCGAGATTGCGAGAGCTGAACTCGAAGTTCGCCATCGACCGATCAGCCCCCTGCAACCGGTGGGATGAACACGACCGAATCACCGGTCAGCAATGGCTGCTCCCAGGAACCGAATTCCTCATTGACGGCGACGCGCAGCGAGGCGCGATCCAGCGTGAAACCGTGTCGGGCGCGAAGCTCATCGTAGAGCTCGCCAGGATTGCGTGCGCTCGTGCGTAGTGGCTCTTCGCGCAGTCCCGACTGTTCGCGCAGGATGGCGAAATATTGAACACGCACGTCGCGCGCTTGTTGAGCGTTCTCGGGGGCTAGTTGATCCATGGTTTGCCAGTATTCCGCGCCGGAGTTGACGTTGTCGAGAGCGTGGCTGTGCGCGAGATCGAACAGTGCCACGTCATTATTCAATAGGAACTTCCGCGGGCAGCGACCGCCGCTTGCGGCATAAGTGGCGATGACGGGTGCGGAGGCCGGTTCGTAGAGGGCGCAGAGTGGTTCGGGCAGTCCGTCGCTACTCGAGCGAAATGCCGTCGCGAGGTGGCGAGTGTCACGTTGCTTGATGAGTTGCGCCAAGGTGTCTGCGTCCAATCGCGGCAGATCACAAGCGACGACGAGCCACGCCACCGTTGGCACTTCGGCTTGGGCTGCCAATATGCCAGCCAGGGGTCCAAGCCCCGGCTCTCGATCGACGATTTGAGCATAGCGGGCGCGTAGCGGATCATTTCTTTGATCGGCTCGCACCGACACGAAGCGCTCGCTGCAAAACGGTGTGAGCAGGTCCATGGTCCGCTCGAGTTGGCTGCGTCCGTGGTAGGCGAGACTGGCCTTGTCACGGCTCATCCGCGAGCTGCGCCCACCGGTCAGTACGAGACCGAAAATCGGCGGAGAACTCATCGTCGTCGGAAGTCGCGCTTGCCGCCGCGCTTATTGAGCAGTCGCACGGGGCCGATGCGAATGTCGTGTGAGAGCGCCTTGCACATGTCGTACACGGTCAGCGCGGCAACCGTGGCACCGGTCATCGCCTCCATCTCGACCCCGGTCCGATGCACCGTTCGCACGGTGCAGCGAATTCGAACGATGCCGCTCTTGGCGGAGTCGATGTCGACGTCGCAGTGGTCGATGGGGAGAGGGTGACAGAACGGGATGAGCTCGTGAGTGCGCTTGACTGCCTGGACGGCAGCGATGATCGCCGTATCGAAAACGGGGCCCTTGTGCGTTCGGTGGCCACTCGCAGCGAGGGCGATCGCCACGGCTTTCGGCAGCTTCACCACGGCTTCGGCCGTGGCTTCCCGCAGGGAAGCGGCTTTGTCACTGACATCGACCATGCGCGGCCGATCATCGGCATCGAGATGGGTGAGGCCGCTGCGGGAGCTTTTTTTCTTTGTACGTGGAATCGCCATGTTCATCTCACCGTGTTCATCCGCCTACGTGGAACATCTCCACCTTATGCTCGGGTCGAGACCGAAGCTCGGCTCGCTGCTCACTGTAACGGTCCCGCCGATTTTCCCAAATGCCTCGCAGCAGCGTTGCAAGCTCTTCGTCGCTGGTCCCTTGGCGTAACGGGGTTCGCAGATCGGTACCGATACTGGCGAAGAGGCAGGTGTACAACTTGCCATCCGAGGCGAGACGTGCGCGTGAGCAGGCCCCGCAGAAGGGTTGGGATACCGAGGAGATGAAGCCAATTTCGCCGGCGCCATCGGCAAAAGCCCGCCTCTCGGCGACCTCACCGGAATAGTTGGCTGGGAGTGGGGCGAGCGGCCAGCGCGCATGGATGCGTGCGGCAAGTTCGGCAGAGGGAACGACGAGCGACTTATCCCATTGATTGCGATTGCCGACATCCATGAACTCGATCAGACGAACGATGACGCCAGTGCCTCGAAACCGCTCGATCAAATCGATCACGGTATGGTCGTTGACGCCACGCTGCACCACCGTGTTGATTTTGATCGGGGTCAGGCCGACCGCGCGCGCGGCTTCGATTCCCTCCAACACTTGTGCCACACCGCCGAACCCGCCACTCATCGCGGCGAAGACCTCGGGATCGAGGCTGTCCAGACTCACCGTGATTCGGGATAGACCCGCCGCCTTCAGTTCGGTCGCGTATTTGGCGAGCAGGATGCCGTTGGTGGTCAGCGCGATATCGTCGATGCCCTCGATAGCGCCGAGATCACCGATCAAATCGGCGAGGTTGGGTCGAAGCAGCGGTTCGCCGCCGGTGATGCGGATCTTGCGTAGACCCAAGCTTGCCGCGACTCGGGTGATTCGCAAGATCTCGTCGAACGAGAGACGCTCTTTCGAACCGAGAAATCGATAACCGTCGTGAAAGACACTTTGCGGCATGCAATACGGGCAACGGAAATTACATCGATCCATCACGGAAATGCGCAGATCCCGCAATGGCCTCTGCAAACGATCACGTGGTTCGGTGTTGTTCATCAACGTCATCATCAATCGTTACCATCGATAAACGCGAGTGACGAAACCCTTCGGATACTCATTGGGGCCCGGTGGTAATTCGACGAATCCGTCGGTTCCGCTGAGCGCAGCGTAGTCGCCCGAGCCGTTGGTCGGGCGGGGCTCTGCCCAGGGACGACCCCAGTCATCGATGGTGATCGACACGGGCATGAAGTAGGTGAGTGCCGGTGTCACTTTGACGCTCTCAGCGAGCGCGATTTTTTCGATAGCGCGGGATGACTCACCCATCGCAGTGTAGAGACCGGGCACGACGTAGCGCGCGAGACAGACGAGCGTCGAGACCGGATTGCCCGGTAATGCAAAGACGGCGGTACCTGAGGGCGCGATACCGAACCACATCGGCTTGCCGGGGCGTTGCGAAACCTTGTGGAAGATCTCACGCACGCCGAGATCGGCGAGAGCCTGCGGCACGAGATCGAACTTGCCCATCGACACGCCACCCGAGAGGATCACGACATCATGCGTGTCGAGATGTATGCGCAAGCGTCTTCGCAGCGCATCGAGGTCATCTGGCAGATGATCATCGGCAATTCGCTGTAGGCCACGGCGTCGCAACGCAGCGACGATCCCGTAGACGTTAGAACGTCGAATCTGATGAGGCTCTATGGGATCGCCAGGTTCGATCAGTTCGTTGCCGGTCGAAATCACGCTGATCGTGGGCTCGGCACTGACGCGGATACGCGCCATGCCCGCTCCGGCTGCGATCGCGATTTCGGGTGCGCCGAGTCGGATGCCTGCGTGCAGCAACGTGGCTCCTTGCAAACAATCGGAGCCTCGAGCGTGCACATTGGCGCGCGCGGCAACTTTGAATTCTCCAGGCAGAGTGGCTCGTCCGTCAGCGAGACGAAGGTACTCCACGGGGACGATGGCATCGCAGCCCGAAGGCAAAACGGCGCCGGTCATGATTTCGATCGCATGCTGACTGTTGGCGAGAGTGAGCGGCGGATCACCTGCCGCTTGCAAGCCTTGAATTACGAAGTCGCGCTGTCCCGCTGCGACGGCAGTGCTGTCAATCGCGATTCCGTCCATGGACACGCGATCGAACGGTGGGTGGTCTCGCTCGGCGTAGATGTTCTCGCGCAACACGGCGCCGACACATTGCACAAGCGGCAACGACTCGATCGGCAGGCAGGTGAGCTGCTGCTCGATCAGGTGTTCGGCTTGGGAAGGAGAGATCATGCCGGGAGTGTATCCCGGCACGTATCCACGGCAATCCGCCCTGCGGCGGAAACCGTTACTTCTTCGCGTTCTTTTCCTTGTAGACGCGAATCTGCGCGTTCAGGCGATCAGCCCAAGACTGGGCATCATCGACGGCCGCATTCTGCTTCTGGGCCAAAATTTTCAGGCGCTCGTTCTTCTGCTCATCCGTCAACTCGGGATTGGCAGCGACAGCAGCGTTGTGCTCCGTCTCGAGGCAGCTCTGGTAGGCCGTGATCTCGGCGTCGAACGCTTTGACGGCCTTCTGAGCGGCGAGCATATCTTCGAGCTTCGCGGCGCCACCATCAGGGATGGCAGCCGGTGCTTTCGGGTAGGTGCAAGCAGCGTAGGCGGGAGCCACCGACAAAGCGGCAGCGATGGCGAGCGAAACAATCGTCTTCATGATGTAGGACCCCTCGGCGACCCCGCGCCGGACGAGATCGATTTTAAGGACTCGGCGTCACAGGTGCTAGACTGCGCGCACGCGCCCGTAGCTCAGTTGGATAGAGCATCAGGCTTCGAACCTGAGGGTCGGGAGTTCGAATCTCTCCGGGCGCGCCATTTTTCTGCCAGGGTTGCACGCTTCGGGAGACGCATGGGACGGTTCATCCGTCGGCATTTGGCCTTGTTCTGGCTGGGGCTGGCCTCGCTGGGTCTGGCGTCGTCCCCCGTCGTCGCGACGGCGACAGAACGCATTCTGCACCGGGTAGGCACCGACGACCCCGCTACGGTCGACCCCCATAAGGTGTCCCTGCCGGGCGAGCAGTTGATCGTGCTCGACCTCTTCATGGGATTAACGACACCCGGTATGAACGGCCGACCGATGCCGGGCAGCGCCGAGTCCTGGACCGTGAGTCCCGACGGTAAAACCTACACATTCAAGCTTCGCGCGAATACGCGCTGGTCTGACGGAAGACCGTTGACTGCGACTGACTGGGTTTGGTCTTTCCAGCGCATGCTCGATCCGAAAACGGCCTTCCCGTTGGCGTCTCGACTGTTTCCGATCAAGCATGCGCGCGCCATTGCCACCGGTGCCATGCCGATCGAGCGATTGGCAGTGCGCGCGATCGGCGCCGATACGCTCGTGATCGAGCTCGAGAATCCGACACCATATTTCACCGATGTCATCATGTCCTCGGCCATGCCGGCGCCACGCCACGTGATCGAGAAGCACGGTACGGCTTGGTTGCGTCCCGGAAATTTCGTCGGGAATGGCGCCTTCATATTGAAAGACTGGCGACCCAACGCGCATGTCGAATTGGTGCGTAACCCGAACTTCTGGGGCGTCTCACGAGTGCGTCTGGATGGTGTATTCCACTATCCGCTCGGTAATCCCGCCACGTTGGTGCGGCGATTCGATGCGGGCGAGCTGGATCTCATTCTCGTCGTGCCGCCGGAGCGCACCGCGGAGTTGCGTCAGCGGCATGGGGAGTCGCTGCGTTTGGGTCGCGGGATCGCCAATGAAGTGGTGGTATTCAATTTCAAGCGAGGGCCGACCGCCGATGTTCGTGTGAGACGCGCACTCGCCATGTTGATCGAGCGCGAAGTGATCGCACGCAACGTCATCGGCTTCCCGGGCGTTGAGGCTTACTCTTTCGTACCGCCGGGCGTACTCAATTACAGCGCGGCTGCCGTGCCGGATTTTGCGAAATGGCCCGAAGCGCGTCGCGTTGCCGAAGCGCGCAAGCTACTGACGGCAGCGGGCTATGGGGCAGGCAAGCCGTTGAGCCTGCGGCTCGCATTCCCAAGCACGGATCTCAATCGCAAGGTTGCAGTTGCCATCGGCGCGATGTGGTCGCGTGCTGGTGTGAAAGTGGAGTTGCAGTCCAAAGAAACCAAAGCGCTGTTCGCGGATGTCGGTGTGGGTAATTTCGATAGTACGCGCTCGGTTTGGTTGGCGGCGGCAAGCGACCCCTATGCTTATCTCGAGCGTCTTCTCTCGACGGGGTCGGCGGTCGGTGTGAATACCTCGGGTTACGCCAACCCCGCTTTCGATGCACTGCTGGCCGAGGCCGCGACCGAGGTGGATGTGGAGCGACGTGCGGCGAAGTTGCGTGAGGCGGAGGCGCTGGCACTCGCCGACATGCCCGTTGCGCCCGTGTACTATCTGGTCGGACGTCGTCTCGTCTCGAAGCGCGTGCAAGGCTTCGGTGACAATCCGCGCGGTCTTTATCCGAGCTGGTTGATGACGGTCACACCCCGCTAACGGAGTAAGCCTGACGTGAGTGCGCAAACCTTGTATACCCCGAATCGTGACGAGCTGGCGAGGCAGCAGTTCGTGCTCAGTCTCAAGTTGCTCGCCAACGGTCGGGCACAGCAGCGAGTGCGCGACTCGTATCGAGCAGATGTGTTGCCGACGATCATCTCGAGTCAGGGGGCAGAGCCGACGCACCGCCGTGAAGTTTCGACGCCTCTGTCGCAGCGCAACGAATTCAAGCTATGGGCGGTACTGACCCATCACTCGCAAACCATGATGTGGGACGCGATCGAGCGAACGGTGGCTCGGGTGTTGCCCGATGTCGAGCATCGATATGCGGCGCTGCAGTCTTCAGACACGCGAGTTGGCTCCTTGACACTCAATCCCCAGTTAGCCGTGCCGCCGCCGATCGGTAACACCGAGATTCATCGCCAGCCTGGCGGTTTCGTGGGTCGCTATGACGTGGAGGACGTCGCCCCGGGTCTGCGCTACTTCGGCGCCTCAGCGATCTACGCCGTCGGCAAGGGTCAAAAAAATGCGACCGGGGATGGGCGCGCGGCGCCCTTGCTCAATCAGTTGCAAGAACGCTTTGGTTCTTTTTCGCCGCACCGCATCCTCGATCTCGGTTGTGGAATCGGCGTGCATTCTCAGGCGATCGCCCGCGCTTTCCCACAAGCCGAATATCACGGTGTCGATGTCGCCGCGGGTCTGCTTCGCGTTGGACACCTGATGGCCGAAGAGCGGGGCGTGCCGATCCACTTTCATCAGCAAGATGCCGCCAAGACGTCCTTCGAAGCCGGCAGTTTCGATCTCGTGCTGTCGAACATCTTGTTCCACGAAACCAATTCGGCGCGCCTGCCGCAGATTTTGCGCGAGTGTCGACGTTTACTGCGGCCCGGTGGCGTGATGCTGCACCTCGATGTACCGACGCAGGTCAGTCGCTTGGGGTTCGATGATCAAGTCATGAACGACTGGCAAGTGCGATGGAACGGCGAGCCGTTTTGGACTGGATTCGCCGAGCGCGACATGCTCGAGGAGATCGTCGCTGCCGGTTTCGAGCGCCAGCACAGCTTCGCGACGCACGTGAGCGCGCTCGGTAGCACCGTCTACGTGTTCGGCGCGAGCGCCTAAGTCGTCACACGCGTCGTCAGCGAACTGCTACTGCGCCCGTTTCGATCAGCTCGATCAATTCACCTGCCGGTCCACGCAGTGTGCCCGCGCGTTTGCCTTGATACGCCAAGCCCTCATGGCGAGTCGGTGGTGCAATCCAGTCGACTTTCAGTGCATCGAGGTCGGCGACCGCAAAAGTCGTCGAGACAATACCCGGTGGCAATTGGCCGGGTTCGACCGGGCGTGCCCGAGTACGGCTCGAGTAGCCATCGAACTCGATCAGATTGCCGCGTTCGGCGAGGCGTGCCGTGGCGAGCGGAGTGAGTTCGCCGTCGGCCAAGGCTTGCGCACGCTTGATGACACCGACGGCGAGCATGCGCGCTGGATTACGCACGAGGTTGAACCGACTCGAATAGAAGTCGAGCAGCGCGTCGATGTTCGGGCCGCCAACGACCATGATGAAGATGCGACCCACCGGACCACCGGGAGGCGGCAGGATGGATTTGCTGCGATCGCCCGTCTCGGCGGTCAAGTACAGCACTTCGCCGCTCGGGCCTACGACCTGAAATGCTTTGATGGTCGGGAATGCGCCAAGCGGTGCGGGTTCACCAATCACGCGGAAAGGCGACTCACTCAGTTGCTCGCGCAGCGCAACGGGGTCATCGATGATGATTTCGATGCCGTTCCAACCCCAGGTTGTCAGCGGCAACAAGTCCGCCGGCGCCGCCTTTCCTTCGATCACTCGCACGAACACGTCCGGTGACGGCTCAGAGCTCAATAACAGATAGCGTTTGCCGGCAGCACCGGGTGCTCCCCAAGCTTTGGCAAGCTCAGGGCTCACGACACCGCGTTCGCGCACCTGATAACCCAGCCAGCGTGCGTAGTCTCGCTCGACGCCCGCCAAGTCTGCTGAAGTGAATGTGGCCATCGTGATGCGCTGCAACGCCGGACCGTTCGCCAGCGCGGGAGTGACATCAAAACAGATCATCGCTGCCATCAAGGCGAGCGCGCTTCGAAAAATCGATCGACGGTTGTTCATATGCTCACGCGAGTTGTCCTGACGATGGCATCCTACCAACACAACGTTATGATGAGCAGCGTTTGCGGCTAACATCGGTCCTCGCGTGACTACTCCTTACCCAAACCTGTTTTCGCCGCTACGTTTGCGGCACGTGACGCTGCGTAACCGGCTGGTGCACGCGTCCATGTCTACCCGCTACGTGGCCGGCGGCAAAGTCACCGACAAGCTCGTGACCTACCACGCCAATCGTGCGCGCGGCGGAGCTTCGATGCTCATCACCGAGCCACTGAATTTATTGCCGCGTCAGCGCAACCTGCAGAAGGTGATGGTGCGCGATCCGGATAACCGTCCGGGTCTTGCCCGTTGGGCTGCGGCGGTGCGCGCGCACGACTCGCACTTGATGGCGCAGATCCAGGATCCGGGTCGCGGACGACATCAACCAGGGCGCTCTCATGATGCGATCGGTCCTTCAGCGTTACCGGATGATCTGAGCTGGACGGTGCCGCATGCGCTCGAGACGCACGAAGTCGAGGCATTGATTCAGGATTTTGCAGATTCGGCTCTGATTTTGCGTGACGCCGGTTTCTCGGGCGTCGAGATATCCGCAGGTCACGGCCATCTGTTCCATCAATTTTTGGCGTCGCGCTCGAACATTCGTCGCGATCGATTCGGTGGAGATCTCGAGGGACGAGCGCGTCTGCTCACCGAGCTTTGTTTAGCGCTGCGCGCGCGCTGTGGTGACGAGTTTTTGATCGGCGTGAAATTGCCCGGCGAGGATGGGATGCAGGATGGCATCGACCTCGAGACGGCGGCGGCGGTCACGCGCCTGATCCACGCGACGGGTGTCGCCGACTATCTCACCTGGTGTTGGGGCGCACATTCCAACACGCTCGATTGGCATTTGCCGGATCTGCACGGACCTCGCTCGCCGTACGTCGACAAGATTGCGATGCTGGCGAAACAAGCTCCGGGTACGGCAATCGGTGCGCTCGGGCTTATCACCGATCCGAATGAAGGCGAGAGATTCATACGAGACGGCCTTGCCGATCTCGTCATGCTCGGCAGACCGCTCGTCACCGATCCGGCTTGGGGTATCAAGGCCGAGCAGGGACGTGAAGCGCAGATTCGTTACTGCGTCTCCTGCAATACGTGTTGGGGCGCGATCGTCGGCGGCAGCACGATCTCTTGCGACAACAATCCGCGCGTCGGTGCCGATGACGAGGCGGACTGGCAACCGACCCGAGCGGCCGAGTCGCGCCGTATCGTCGTGGTGGGTGCGGGTCCTGCGGGGCTCGAGGCTGCGTGGGTCGCCGCGGCGAGAGGGCATGAGGTGTCGGTGTTTGCGGCGAGTTCCGATGTCGGTGGCAAAACGCGTTTGCATTCACTGCTGCCCGGAGCCGAAAACCTCAGCAGCGTCTACGACTACCAGCGACTGCGTGCCGATGAGTTTGGTGTGAAGTTCCACTTCGATCATCGTGCGAACGCCGAAGATGTACTTGCGCTGCGGCCGGATGCCGTGATCCTCGCGTGTGGTTCAACTCCCGCCTGGCCGCACTGGTTGCCCGAAGACTATCGCGATGCGGAGTTCTTCCCCGACGTGCGTGCGGTTGCAGCCCGATTTTCGATACGTCGCTCGCGAGAAGCGGGTACGGCGGTGATCTACGATCAGGACCACACCGCGTTCACTTACGCGACGGCGCAGTTGTTAGCCCAGCGATACGATCGCGTCGTCATCGTCACGCCGCGCGAGGGGGTGGCCGCCGAGGAGCCGCTCGTGAATCGACAGGGTATCCATCGACGCTTGCCCGCGCTTGGTATCGAAGTGCAAAACTGGTGTGAGCCCGTTTTCGATGAGGGTTTGTTCGAAGGGCGCATGACTTTGCGACCGGTGAATGCCGGTCCGATGCGCTACATCGAGGGCGTTGCACTGGTGACGCACGCGACACCACGCGTGCCGAATGACGAGTTGGTCGGTCCGCTGCGAGCAGCGGGTATCGAGTTGTTGCAGGTGGGTGATTGTCACGCACCGCGTTCGTTGTTGATTGCGACAGGCGAGGGTTATCGCGCCGGCATGGGGGTTTGAAGAGCATGAGTACGGAAGCTGAAAAGCCGTGGCCGAATCGCGCCTATGCGTGGTACGTCGTCGCACTGTTGGTGATTTCTTACGCAAGCGGCGTCGTTGATCGCATCGTGATCGGCTTGCTGGTCAAGCCCATCAAAGAAGATCTGAATCTGAGTGATACCGAGATCGGCATCATTCAGGGTCTTGCCTTCGCACTTTTCTACAGCCTCTTCACGCTGCCGATCGGCTTCCTCGTCGATCGCTGGAGTCGTAAGGCGGTCGTGTGGGGCGGTTCGTTCGTTTGGTCTTGCGGCACGATCGCAGGCGGTCTCTCGAACTCGTTCTGGTCGCTGTTCGCCTCACGCGTCGTCATGGGGGCAGGTGAGGCGACGATCACGCCGGGCTCATCATCGCTGATCGCGGATTACTTTCCGCCGAAGGATCGACCACGCGCCTACGGTGTGTTCGCGATGGGCGGCTCCATCGGTATCGGTATCGCCTATTTATTGGGTGGTGTCGCGATCGGCTTTGCCGATACGGTCCGCGGTTGGATGCCATCGTTGCTCGGCGGTTTTGCCGATTGGCACATCGTCTTTTTCATTGTGGGTGTTCCGGGTCTGCTGCTCGCCATCCTGATGGCATTGACGATTCGTGAGCCCGAGCGCCGCGGCGGGTATACACCGCAGGGCACCAAGATTTCTTTGGTGCCGCTGTGGCGTGAATTGTCGACGAATCGAATTGCGCTGATGGCGGTGATGATGGGAACGATCATGAATGTCATGATCGTCAACGCTCAGTTGGCGTGGTTTCCCACCTTGTTCGTGCGTGTGCACGAGTGGGAGCCGACGCGCATCGCGATGGCGCTGGCTCTGGTGGGTGTGCCGTTCGGCATCATCAGTGCCATTACGGCGGGCTGGTCGCTCACTTGGCTTGCTAAGCGCGGTCGAACCGATGGCCCCATCCTCGTGATGATGTTGCAGTGTGCGGCTTGGGCGGTGTTCGGTACGGCCAAGTGCTTGGTGCCGACGCCGGAGTTGGCGCTGATCGGACACGTCTGCACCTCGCTGTTTGCCACTTGGGCTATCACGGCTGCCTTGACGGCACTCAACCAGGTGACGCCGAACCAACTTCGCGGTCAGGTGGTCGCGGTCTATACGCTGTTGACCGGCCTTGTCGGTATTGCTGTCGGATCGGGAGCGGTGGGTTTGCTCTCGGATTACGTCTTCAACTATCAGACCGGCATTGCGCCGGCGCTCGCGCTCGTCTGTCTGACCGGTGGCCTCGCGGGCATTGCTATGTTGGCCTACGGTCGTAACAGCTATAGGGTGGCTGTACAGAGAGCCGCGAACTGGGGCGAAGGTAACTGATCCATGCGTAACAAACCCTGCTTAACTCATGATGATGTTCGTCGCATCGCCGAGGCCGCTAGAAGTGCAGCGCTCGCCGAAAAGATCGCTATGAGTATCGCGATCGTCGACGATGGCGGGCATCTGCTGTCGTTCGAGCGTCTCGATGCGCGCGCGAGCACCATCACGGTCGCGACCGGCAAGGCGCGCACGTCGGCGCTGATGCGAGGACCGAGCGGCGCGCTCGAGAGCCGCATCGCCTCCCAGCCTGCGTTGCTCGCGCTCGATGCGATGCCTTTGCAAGGCGGCCTGCCGCTCATGGTGGACGGTGATTGTGTCGGCGCCATTGGCGTATCGGGTGGCACGGGTGAGCAAGACGAGCGGGTCGCCTCGGCCGGGTGCCGCGCTCTGTGAAGAAACTCGGCGTCCTGTGGCTGGTTGTTTTCATCAGCCTCGCAGGTTTTGGAATCACGACGATTCCTTTCCCGTTGGTCGCCGAGTCCATGGGAGCATCCGATTTTTGGAAGACGTTCGGTGGTTCAGGCGTCTTTTCTTTGTTCCAGTTGGTGGCCACACCGATCTGGGGACGATTCAGTGATGCCTACGGCCGCAAGCCGATTCTGGTCATCAGTTCTGCCGGCACGGTGTTGTCGTTTGTTTGGCTTGCTTTCGCGCCGACCTTAGAGTCGATGTTGCTGGCTCGGGCCTTCGGCGGCATCACCTCGGGTAATCTCGCTGCTGCTTTCGCCTATGCAACCGATGTCACTGATCCCAAGGATCGCGCCAAGGGTCTCGGCATTGTGGCTAGCGCCTTCGGCGTCGGTTTTGCGGTGGGTCCGCCCTTGGGTGGCGTCTTGGGATCTCTCGACGGTATTCCGAGCATGTACTGGGCGGGTCTCGCATCGGCGGGCTTATCTTTGATCGCTTTCTTCGGCACGGTTCTCCTTTTACCCGAGAGCCTGCCCGTGGAGTCACGCAAACCTTTGAAGCAGGTCGTCGTCGAGGGGAAAGCGAGTGCACCGTCGGCATCCTTATTTGACTCGTTGCGTGCCCGGCCCGTGTTGCTCGGATTGATGACGGCCTCGCTGCTTGTCGGAGTTGCAGGTGCGGCGATGCAGTCGGTGTTCCAGTTCTGGGGTCGCGACTTGTTCGACTATTCGCTGCGCGATGTCGGCTTGCACTTCGCAGCCTTCGCGCTTTTGTCGGCAGTGGGGCAGGCTGGGCTCGTTGGTCCCTTGGCGAAACGCTTCGGCGAGAAACATGTCGCAGTGGGCTCCATCATCGGCGTGACGATTGGGCTTGGTTTGTTTGCCGTTGCGCAGTCTGATGCCATGGTGTGGGTTGCGATTTCTGTTTTCGGATTGGCCAACGGTCTTTTCCTGCCGTCGATCAGTAGTCTGGTCTCGTTCGAGACCGATGCAGGTTCTCGCGGTGCGGTGATGGGCATCTTCAACGCGTCAAGCAGTGCCGGGCGGATCCTGGGGCCCGCGATCTCGGGTCCTCTGTACTTCAAACTGGGTCCGGCAGCGCCGTTCGTATTTTCCGCCGCTTCGACGGCGCTCGGCGCGCTGATGCTCAGCCGTGCTCGCGCGCGTAAATCCGACGAGGCAAACTGATCGCTCGTTGAGTGAGTCGATATGAGGTCTTGATGCAGCGGCGTCTGTTTTTATCTCGATCATTGACCGCGTCGTTGGCGTTCGCGGGCTCCGCAGCGACTTTGCCTAGTTCGCTTTGGGCTGCAGATCCGGCTGCGGGTGGTGTGCTACGCCGCTCGCGCGGTGGCACGCTCACGACACTCGATCCGCATCGTGCGCTGTCATCGGTCGATCTCGAAGTGGCAGCCGACTGTTTTACCGCCTTGACTCGAGTCGATGCCAATGGCGCGATCGTGCCGGCTTGCGCGAGTCGTTGGCAGATTTCCTCGGACGGTCGTCGCTATGAGTTTTTTCTGCGCAGCGGCTTGCGTTGGTCGGATGGGTCTGCGATCGAGGCCGTTGATGTGGTAGCGAGTGTTCGCCGGCTGCTGCAGCCTGAAACGGGCGCTCTGCTCGCGTACCGCTACGATGCGATCAAAGGTGCAGCCAACTATCGTGTTGGCAAAGCAGCCGCACAAACACTCGGTGTATCGACGCCGGCGCGTGATCGGGTAGTCATTGACCTCGAGCATCCCGAGACCGATTTGTTAAAACTCTTGGCTCTGGCGTACATCGTCCCGACTCGCCTGGTCGCTGAGCGTGGTGCCGATTGGTCCAAGCCACCTGCGATCGTGGTGAGTGGCGCTTATCGACCGGTATCTTGGGCACAAAATGGCACGCTTGTACTCGAGCGGCAGCCGCACGTGTTGAGTGTGGTGCATGGCGCTGCCGCAATTCGTCGGGTCGAATGGTTGATGGGCGTGGACGACACCACGCGATGGCGTCTGTTCAAATCGGGTGAGCTTGATCTCGCGCAGATTGGCGAGCCATCGGTCTTGGCGACGGCGCGTCGCGAGTCACCCAAGGCGTTACGCAGTACGCCTTTCTACGGTGGCGGCTGGGTGGGCCTCAATTTGCGCAAAAACTTGATACGCGATCTGAAGTTTCGACGGATGTTGGCGCTATCGGTCGATCGGCAAGTGTTGGTCGATAAGGTTCGAGTGCTCGGTGAGCGTGCAAGTGAAAGTCTCGTTCCCGAGGCCGTGCTCGATTATCCGGACCGTGCGACTCCCGCGCACGCGAGTTGGCCCATGTCGCGTCGGATGGCTGAAGCTAAAGCGCTAGCGGAATCGCTGGGCTTGTCGCGTAGTCGACCCCAGCGACTCACGGCGATTTTCTCCTCCAATAATCTGACGCAGCGCACTTTCCTCGCCCTCGATGCGATGTGGGCACCGTTTGGTGTGCGACTCGATCTGCGCGGGCTCGAGTCGCGTGCCTACAGCCTTGCACTCAATCAGGGTGATTTCGACTTGATGGACTATTCGCCGTTCTCGGCGGTACAAAGTGCCACGAGCTTCATTGGACGATTCCAGAGCGGTTCGTTTCTGAACTATTCCGGCTATTCCAGTACCGAGGTGGATCGTCTGATCGAATTGGCGGAACGGCAGCAGTTGGCGACCGAGCGTGCGCGCTACTATCGTGACGC
>JBDLSG010000041.1:0-13855 GCA_039799645.1 Pseudomonadota bacterium
CCGCTGACGCGGCGGTATCCGGCGAAACATCCACCTCGCCGCTCGCCATCGCGTCGACGAGAGCTTGCACCTCGTCGCTCGTCAGTACTTGACCTGAATTAGACATGTTCTTTTTCGATATCTTCTTCGTTGCCGAGAAACGAGTTACTGGAAGACGAAGTGAGTGAACATCACTTCTTCGATGCCGCCAAAGTCCTCGTTACGAATCAACACGTCGTTCATCGCATCGCGTAGCGCCGCCGCCAACCGGGCACGGCCATCTACCGACATCATTTCTTCTTCGCTGTATTGACCTGCCGTACCGATGATCGCTGCCTCGATAGCGATCTGGTGGGTCGTGACGCGCTCGACGATCTTTTCGCCGTAGAACGTCTTGTATGCAATGCGGAACTGGACGAACTTGCGAGAGTTCGGCACGTTCAAAGTAAAGTCGCGTTCGATCGGCTTGTAGGTCGCCGCGAACCGCTCACCTTCGGGAATTTCCTTGGTCTGTAACTGCGGGCCATCCGGAACCTGCGGACCGGCAGCACCGCCCTCGGCACCGTCCTCGCCGTCGGCCGCCTGTCCATCGGCAGCGTGACCATCTGCGCCGTGTTCCGCACCTGCGACTGCTGCCGGCTTCGGATCAAAGAAGCCCGTCAGGAACAGCGTCGCTCCGACAGATCCACCGACCAATACCAGAACGCCGACCACCACCATGATGATGAGCAGGAGCTTGGATTTCTTCTTCGGTGCGCCCTCTTCGCCTTCGGCGGGAGCCGCATCCGGAGCCTTCTTTTTGTCGTCTTTCTTGTCAGCCATAGTGCTACACCAGAATAGTCAAAACGTTAAACGTAAACATCCACCACGCGCGATGCCGAATCCTCGGTCACCCTGCGCGGAACCTCATCCTCGATCGCACCTTCGACGCCCTTCGGAGTCGCCTTCGCCGCCGCAGCGGCACTCTGTTGCGCGAACTCGCGATACTCACGAGCGCCAGACTGTGCGAATGACCAGTTGGCCAAGTTTAGCCCTGCCGAATCCAGCGACTCGCGTAGTTTAGGCAACGCCGACTCCAGCAGGTGACGAACCTCCGCATTGGCGACCCCCACCTGGGCGGTGACTTGGTTACCCTCGAGCTGAAGTTCAATCTCCATCGGACCCAAACGCTGTGGATCGAGCTGCAAATGCACGGTCCAACGATCCTCGCGAATCTGTTGCAGCATGCGTCGACCCACCTGTTCCGCAAACTGCTCGGCGCGAAGCTCGTGCTGTAGAGCCGGATCCGGCACACGCAACGGGGTCGTTAAAGGATCTGCCTGAGCCGTAACTGGCACGCTTGGCGGCGCAGTCCCCGCAAGCGGCAGCACAGCGGGATTCACAGGGCTATCGCCAGGTAAAACCCCATTCAACACTGTCGAGCTAACGGGTGTTGCGGTGCTCGTTAGGATCTGACGTCGCTCCAATGCGAAGCCACGCAGCGAGGCCGTAGCAGCTGCGAAATCGACCTCACTCAAGCCGCGACGCGGCGAGCCTGAAACGGGATCGAGAACCTCATCGCTCGCCGCTTGTACCGCGATTTCTTGTACCGGTTCACGCGTACCTGACGATGAGCGGTGAATAAAGGCACGCCATCGCAGCACGTCCTCGTCACGGAGAGCCGGCGCAGCATTGCCAGCAATGGTGAGCGGGATATCAGACGCGCGAGGAACCGGTATTTCAGAACGCGGTGTTAGTGAAAGATCTGCCGGCAGAGCTGCCGGCGGCGCCATCGTCGGGTCAATCAACAATGGCGCAGTAGAGGCTTGGGGCGTAGTCGAGGCACTCGGAACCATCGGTGGCGACGGTGTCATCGTACTGGTGATCTGGGGGCCCGCGTCCGACACTTTGAGCATGGCCATCGGGCGCTCAGCCAACCGGCTGACCGGAATCGCATTCTCCAAGGGCGGCAGCTTCAAATCGATACCGCTTGGTGGTGCCGCTCGATCCGAGCGCGGAGGCGACTCGACCGGCAGAGGCGCCGTGACCCTATTCGCCACATCCGGGGTCGACTTGGGGCCCTGATTAGCGATTGGTGTAACCGTCATGACCGCCTGGGCAGGCACCACTGGTTGATCGCTGGATGGAGCGACCAATGGCTCGATGGCAAAGGGCTGCGGCAACGGCAGTGCGGTCGATTCAACTTGGGTCACCGTCGGCTGAGCGGCGGTCTCTCGCAGCAATAAACGGGCGAGTTCGCGATCGATCCCGAGGCCAACGGCGAATTCCTCGAGTCGGGTGTCCGCTTCAGCCTCCACGGCTGCCGGCAACATGACCGCAGCGGGCATTGTTAGCGGTGCCGCCCGGGGAATCGCAGTTGGTTCAGTCGGCAAAGTGACCGGCGTTGCCACCGGTATCGGCAAGCCGTTGCCGAGCAGCTCGAGCGCCGGATCACGCGACTCAGGTGCGGAAGGCTCTTCTAGTCCCACCGAATCCTCATATTGTTTCATTAAAGAAACAAAATAGGACGAATCGGCCTCACTAACTCCGTTTTGCGCCGCTTCAGGCGCATTAAGGAGAGCAGATCCCGATCCTTCGAGCAGATTCAGCAGTGCAGAAGTGCCAGACATGGTGCCAAACGTTGCCGGTGCAATTTAACTACACCGGTGATTGCAACTACGATGCCAACCCGTCCGGCATTGGGCGCGCGAGCGCGTCCATGGCTTTTTGTTCTCGTTGCGCAGCTTCGCGGGCGGCGGCGTTGGCGGCACGCTCTGAGGCGTTCTCCAGCGCACGAGCAAAGTTTCGTTTTTGTAGCGCCTCGTCCAAAGCCGCATCCACGAAGAATTGCGCTTGGGCGACTTCATTTCGCTGAGCAACGGACATTTGCGACAACCAGCCCGAAAAATCTCGGTAGTTGCGCCATGTCACGATGTTCTGTCCGACCGTCTCTTGCCGACGGGTCGATTCGGCATAGTCTCGACAATAATTTTCGACGACCTGCAGCCGTTCCTCTTGAACGGCGAGTTCACCACGGCGCTGCGCTACGATGGCTTCGGAGGCCTTGGCTACGGCATCGCCGATTCGCGCTACTCGCTGCAAGCGCTGCGCGCGTCTGGCTGCCCGATCACTCACCCAAGCACCGACTGCAACTGCTGGAAGCCTTGCTCAAGCGATACGGACTGCTCGGCATCTTGCGAGAGGAATTCACGAAACACCGCGCGTCGCTGTAGTGCCTCATCGAGTTCGGGATTAGTGCCCTGTCGATACGCGCCCACGGCGACGAGATCTTTGTTCTCTTCGTAGGTAGCGAGGAGCCTGCGAAATTTGGTGACGAGTGCGCGGCGCTCGCCCGAAATCAACTTTGTCGCCAATCGCGATACCGAGACGCTGATGTCGATGGCCGGATACTGACCCATCGCCGCGATCTCGCGCGATAGCAACACATGTCCATCCAGGATGGCGCGAGCACCGTCGACGATCGGATCGTTCGCGTCGTCGCCCTCGGCGAGAATGGTGTAGATACCGGTGATACTGCCCGCTGCACTAACGTTACCGGCTCGCTCGACGAGTTCATTGATCAGGAAAAATACCGACGGCGTATAACCCTTGGTCGTCGGCGGCTCGCCAACAGCAAGACCCACCTCACGCTGCGCATGCGCTACGCGGGTCAGAGAATCCATCAACAGCAGCACGTTTTTGCCTTGATCGCGAAAGTACTCAGCAACGGCACAGCTGTAATGAGTGGCGCGAAGCCGGACGACAGGCGAGCGATCACCGGGAGCCGCGATTACGACCGATCGCTTTAACCCCTCTTCACCTAAAGTCTCATGTACGAAATCGAGCACTTCGCGGCCACGCTCACCGATCATACCGATGACAATGACATCCGCCTCTGTAAAGCGAGTCATCATGCCTAGCAGCATGCTCTTGCCGACACCACTACCGGCGATCAGGCCAATTCTTTGACCACGGCCGACGGTAAGAAAAGTGTTGATGGCGCGAACACCAACATCCAGTGGCGCTGTGATGGCAGCGCGATGCAACGGGTTCTTTCGCTCACCCCGCAACGGGACGAACACATCAGGGACGATGGTCGGACCGCCATCGAGCGGCTCGCCGAGCCCATCCACGACGCGCCCCAGTAGACCGGCACCCACACCCACTCGAGCTGTCAAAGTCAGCACGCGAACGGCCGTTCCCGGTAATAAGCCTTGCACCGCCGAAAGCGGCATCAACATGACTTCGCCATCGCGAAAACCAACCACCTCACAGACGATTCCTTCGCCTTCCTCGGCCATCACCTCGCAGTACGCACCGAGTGGTGCTCGCACACCTCGGGCCGACAAAATCATACCGGTGACACGCGTCAGTACGCCGCGAACGGAAGGGGCAGAAATCTCTGCGCTCGAGAGCCGTTGCTGCAACGTCTCAAGCAGAGAGCCGGAACTCATGATGCGTCCCGCATGACCTCGGCGGCAGCGGCTAACACCGCCTCGCGGATCTCTCGAACGCGATTCTCGAAGCGATCATCGATTACCTTGTCACCGGCGCCGAGAATCACACCGCCGCGCACAACTAAAGGATCCGACTGCAGGCGGATATGCGCCGGGCGCTCATTGGCACGCTCGAGCAAAGCCACATCCTCAGGATGTAAACGCGCCAAAATCGTCTGGCCTTCACCGAGGCTCGAATCGAGCGCGTCATTGAGCGACGCTTGTACGACTTGTAGATAACGAACAAGCCCTTCTTCACTCTGCAGATTTTGCCTCGCGACCTGAGCGCCAATATCGAGACTCGCGCGCGCAAGCGGCACCACCATCTCGCGCTCGAGCGCCGCCTGTTTTTCGGACAGCGCTCTCGCCGCTGCATCGAGCGCCAGCATCGCGGCGTCGAGAGCGGATGCCATCTCGCCGAGCGCCGCATTGCGGCCGCGTTGCTCTGCCTCGGCGATTTTGACGGCGATTTCTTCTTCGCTCGGGCCCGACTCAATCGGCATTAGATCGACAAGATCTTCAGTCGAAGAAGCATCAATCGGCTCGATCAGCAACTCTGGTATATCGTCCGCGGGCGTGATGATCGCAAGGTCGTCGGCGAACTGCGCGGGCGTCGCCATCTGCTTGGCATGCTCGCGCAACAGGAATCCCGCGCGTCGGATAGCGAAATGCCGTGCGGCAAATGAAGCCGAACCGTCGTTATCCCGTCGTCGCAAAGTCTCGGAGGCGACGAACGGCGTTGCCGCCTTGAACATGTCGCTTCGTCCTTATACGTAGTCGGCGCCGCGACCGGAGAGCATCATCTCGCCAGCATCGGAGAGTCGACGCGCCGTACGAAGAATCTGCTTTTGAGCCTCTTCCACTTCCGACAAGCGCAATGGACCTCGACCTTCCATTTCGTCGACGAACATGTCTCGAGCACGCGCCGACATATTCGAAAGGAACTTGTCTTTGACGAGATCGTCGGCACCCTTGAGGGCCACCATAAGCTGCTCGCTCGGCACATTGCGCATGAGCGTCTGAATACTGCGATTGTCGCAACCCGAGAGATTCTCGAAAGCGAACATGTTGTCCTGAATGCGCTGAGCAAGGTCGGCATCCTTCTCGCCAAGACGCTTCATCATCGATTGCTCGATGTCCGTCTTGACGTAGTTCATGATCTTGGCAGCCGCTTTCACGCCGCCCACACTAGAAGACTTCAACGACGAGTTCGATGAGAACTGTTGTTTCATGATCGCTTCGAGCTCGGCCATCGCCGTCGGCTGGATGGTTTCGAGCGATGCGACACGCGAGAGTACTTCCGGACGCAAAGTCTCGGGAAGAAACCGCATGACGTCGGCAGCCACGTCATAGTCGAGAAACGACAGAACGATGGCGATGATCTGCGGATGTTCGGCAGCGATCATCTCAGCAATCGAGCGCGCATCCATCCACTGCAGCACTTCGAGGCCACGATTCGCTGAGGCCGGCATGATGCGACTCAGCACGCTACTGGCTTTGTCTTCGCCAATCGCAGCGCGCAACACGTTCTCAAGATAATCGATACCACCGCCGATATTCGTTTGCTTCTTGATCGTCGCGATGAATCCATCGAGCACCGCACTGACCGCTTCCTGCGAAAGATCGGCGACCGAGAGCATGGCGGCACTCAAGTGCTGCACTTCTTTGGGCGCAAGATGACGAATCACGCTCGCTGCCTCTTCTTCGCCGAGCAGCATGAGCATCACCGCCGCACGCTGCGTATTGGAGAGAGCCGCAACCTCCGCTGCTACCTGCTCCGGATCCGGCCCCTCGGGAGCCGTTGCCAATGCCATTGCTTCAGCCATGATCGTCTCCGCGTCAGCCTAGATCGCGAGTAATGAGGTTCTTGAGTACCAGCGCCACGCGCTTGGCATCCTGCTCCACCATCATGCGAACGACCGTGACCTTGTCGTCGTAACTGTTGGCGGTATCGAGCATCTCGGCAGAAATGCCCGCCTTCTTCTTCGGCTTGAGACGCGCCTTGAGTCGAGTCTTGAATTCCTCCATCGACTCGCCTTCGCGCATCTCGATGGTTTCGCTCTCACTCGCTTCGACTCCACCAGCAGAGCCGCCGACAGCAGAGAGCTCACCAGCCACACCACCACCCATCGTCCCAATGAACGCTTCGGGAGCAACTTGTCCAGTGGCAATCAAGGCAGCCTTCATCTCATCCGGCGACATCTGCGCAGCGGCCGGTGGCGGCGGGATATAAGTGACGCGGTTAATGATCGGTCGAACCACGAGGAAGCCCACCAGAGCGATCGCCAAGGCAACGAGCAGATACTTAGCCACATCAAGATACTGCGGCTGCTGCCACACGGGAAGCGGCGTCACCGGGGCAGGCGGCTCGAAGCTGGTACTGATGAGATTCACGACATCGCCGCGGTTCACGTTGTAACCCACCGCACCCTGAACGAGTGAGGTCAAACGAGCGATTTCTTGTGCTGGCAAGGGACGGCGAGCGGGCGCAGCCGCCGCACCGGGCGCAGCGATCGCATCGTTGATGGCAACAGCGACGGTCAGTCGACGCATACGCGGCGCGGGATCGACGACGTACTGCACAGAACGATCCATCTCGTAGTTCTTCGCTTCGCTACGCTCTTGACCGCGGACGACCGGCTCGTTTGTGCCAGGCGCAGACTCGGCAGGGACAGCTGCGTCGGGTGTTGCGGTTACAGGCGGCGGTGGTTCGTTCGATAACGAACCGGGTACACCCTCAGATTTGGGCTCCGTCGTCGTCGATTCGCGAAGCTGCTCAGATCGAACTTTGGTTCCCGTGCTGGTCGGATCAAAATTCTCGACCGTGCGCTCAATGATCGAAAAGTCGAGGTCCGCATTGACCTGCGCACGCACGTTGTTGGCGCCGAAGATCGGTCCGAGCAATTGCACGACTCGATCCGCGTAATCCGCTTCTAATCGCTGACGCAACTCCAATTGCTTAGCGCTCAGATCCTTAGAGTCTGGCGTCTCGGTCAACAAACGCCCGAACTGGTCTACGACCGACACATTCGCAGGAGTCATGTACGGAATACTGGATGACACCAAGTGCACGATCGCCTGCACTTGCCCCTCGCTGACGGCTCGGCCGTTGTAGGGCGTGACGATCACGGAGGCTTTCGGATCAGCACGATCGCGCACGAAAGCACTTTGACGCGGCAGCGCAAGATGAACTCGCGCGTCCTGAACCGTATTGATACGCCGGATGCTCTGCGCCAGCTCCTCCTCGATGGATGCGTTGTAACGCGCCTGCTCCATGAACTGACTGGTACCGAGCGGCATGTTCTCCTTCAAACCCGAATAGCCGCTCGTCGCTTCGCGGGGCAAGCCTGCCGCGGCCAACATGATACGGGCCTCGTGAAATTCGCTCGCCGGAACCTGCAAAGCACCCGTCAGCGGATCGAGTGATACATCGACACCGTTCTTGGTCAGTAACTGCTGAGCCTGCTCTTTATCAGCGTCCGCCATGCTCGGGTATAACGAGCGCGGCGGCGAAGCCGACATCGTCGCGTAGACGACGACGGCCAGCAGAATCACCAAACCAATGCCGAGATACGGCAGTGCCGTACGCACCATGGGACGCTGCAGAAAACCGCCGAGGCCACCTGCATCCGTGGTCGCGAGTGCGCCACCCGCAGAAGCATCGCCAGAGTTCATCCGCGCGACATCACGCGATGTCGAGACGGTGACACCACCATCACTCAAGCCAGCACGAGCGGCATCGAGCCTAGGACCGAGAACATCTGCTTCGACGGTAGCCATGGATTACACCGACATGCTCATAATTTCTTTATAGGATTCCAGGATCTTGTTACGAACCTGAACCGTCGCTTCGAATGCGACTGAAGATTTCTGCATCGCAATCGCGACATCCGTCAGCGAGACGTCATCGCCGCGTACGTAGGCGGTTTGCAATTCGCGCGAAACACGCTGCTGCTCGTTTACGCGATCAAGCGCAAACTTCATCGTGTCGGTGAAGTTGACCTTCGGCTCACCCGAGGGCGGCATCAAGGGCGATGCTGGACCTCGAATCTCGCCTGCTTCGATGCTCGGCGGACGCACGGACTCGCGCATCTGACGCAGTTGCTCCAATGCTTGCTTCATCGCAACCGATTGAATGGTCATGCGCCCACCATCATCATGCCGCTGTCACGCAAACGAGCGAGCTTGTATCGAAGAGTTCTTTCGCTGATACCGAGCTTCGCGGCCGCAGCCATCTTCGTCGGCGTATCGCGTAGCGTCGCCATGATGAGCTCAGCCTCCTGCGCGATACGCCAATCGGCAAGCGATTCTGGCGTGTCATCCACCTCTTCATCAGGCGACGAAGGCTGATCACTCACTGGAAGCGCCATCGGAATGAAGTTGTTCTCCACCGGCAGGCCCGTATCGAGACCGAGGTGCTCGGCACGTAACAGCGATCCGTCGGCAATCACCATGGCGCGTTGAATGACGTTTTCGAGTTCGCGTACGTTGCCCGGCCAATCGTATGCACGCAAAGCGGCGATCGCCGAATCGTCGAGCCGCATCGCACCGGAGATGTATTGGTGCTTACTCACCATCGCACGGGCGAGCGGAACGATGTCACCAGGACGCTCTCGCAGCGGCTTCAGCTGCAGCGGGAAAATATTGAGTCGGTAGTAGAGATCTTCGCGGAAACGACCCGTTGCTACATCGCCCTTCAGATTGCGATTGGTGGCAGCGAGTAGACGGAACTGCGTTTTCTGCGGCTTCGTCGATCCGAGCGGGGTGAACTCGCGCTCCTGTAACACGCGCAACAACTTCGCTTGCACATTGGGAGGCAGCTCACCGACCTCATCAAGAAACAAAGTGCCGCCATCGGCTTGCTCGAAATAGCCGTGGAAACGCTGCACGGCACCCGTGAAGGCACCTTTCTCGTGGCCAAACAGCAAGTCTTCAACCATCGACTCGGGTAAGCAGGCGCAGTTGAATGCGACGAAAGGCCCTGTGCTTCGCAATGAAGTCTCGTGGATATAGCGAGCGAGCACTTCCTTACCGGTGCCCGAAGGGCCACCGATGAGAACCGTGACGTCGGTACGCGCCACGCGCGAGGCCAGCGCGAGCAACTGCGCGGTAAACGGATCGCCATAGACGACCGAACCGGCGGCTGCCTCGGCATGGACATTCGCGTTGTTCATGGACTCTGACACGACGGACACACGACACCTTCCCTGATCAGGTGTCGAGTAGTAGCAACCAACGTGCCAGAGGATATTTTATTTAATTAAAACAACAGGTTAGTGATTAACCTGTGGAGGCAAACCGCTACTGTCGGGATACCGACAGATCGTATTTTCGAAGCCGCTCGATCAGCGTGGTGCGAGCCAAGCCGAGCAGCTCAGCCGCGTGCGTGATGTTTCCCTCGGTGACTTTCATCGCCTCGCGGATCCAAGCCGATTCGAAATCGGCGAGCATCTGCTTGAGATCGACCGTCGCGTTCGAGAGAGTCGGTGCAGCGGCGGCAGGCAACTCGGCGCTCCAGTTCGACGAGGACTCTCTGACGACGAGCTCGGCGACGGCGAGATCTGCGACATCGGAGACACAATCGGCTGCCGCGTGCGCGGCCTCTTTTGCCGACGTCAGATCCTCATCCCCTTGGAAGAGCTCGAGAATCGCCGCTTGCTCATCCGGTGAACTCGCGCTCACGACCGTCGACGCGCCGCGCGGGAGCATCGACGACGGAATCGATTTCAGCGACAACTCTTGAGCCGGCCAAAACACCGTCAAACGCTCAACGAGGTTGAGCAATTCACGACAGTTACCCGGCCATGAGTACGAGGTCATCCACTCGCGAAGATCTTCACTCGCTCGAATCGGCAGCTGACCCGGAGTTGCGCAGCGCTTGGCAAAGTGATCGAACAAGATGGTGACATCGTCACCGCGATCACGCAGCGCCGGCACATAAAGCGGTACGACATTCAACCGATAGAACAAATCCGCACGGAATTTTCCCTGCGAAATCGATTCTTCCAGTTGCCGGTGAGTCGCTGCGACGACGCGCACATTGACCGGGATAGAGCGATCATCGCCCACTCGATCGATCACACGCTCCTGCAAGACGCGCAGCAGTTTCACCTGCATATCCAGCCGCATGTCACCGATCTCATCGAGAAACAGCGTGCCTGAATTCGCGAGTTCGAAACGGCCACGACGATCGGCAAGCGCGCCAGTGAAGGCGCCTTTGGTATGACCGAAGAGCTCACTTTCCAAAAGATCAGCGGGTATCGCGCCGCAATTGACGGGCACGAAGCGGTTCGAATGCCGCATCGAGAGACGGTGGATGGATTGAGCGACGAGTTCCTTGCCGGTACCCGATTCGCCGAGGATCAGCACCGTACTGTCGGAAGTCGCCACGCGACGGATGAGCGCGCGCAACGAACGCATGGCAGGAGAATCTCCTGCCAACACGTCGAGTGCATCACCCTCGATGGGGCGCTTACCGGGGTTGGCGGCCAAACGGCGCCCCCGCGCGACTCTTACGCGTCAAAACCCTCTCCCTGATATCTGTAGTTTCCATCCATTTCGGATGGAAACTGATCGGATACTACATCAGGGCGACGAAGAAAAAGCGGGGTTCAGGTGCGAACGACGAACATACGCTGGTTGACCTGCCCCACGGTTGCAGGGTTGATCGCCGCCCAAGCTTCACGAACTTGGCCAAGTAGGTCTTCGCATTCGGCAAGATCGGCGGTGTCGGTCGCGCTGCCCGCACGGACCAGCTTTCGGATCAAAAACTGATAAAAATCATCGAGATGCGAGGCGACGGAACCGCCCTTCTGGACGTCTAATGTCTCACGTAGGCCATTGAGTATGGCCAAGGCTCGGCTGACCGCAGAGCTCACGGCTCGACGCTCGGTGCGCTCGGCATGGGCGCGAGCCAGACGGATGGCCTCGATGGCGCCGTCGTACATCATGATGACGAGATCGCGCTTGTCGGCGTCCGTGCAGCGGACGTCTACGGCGGCGGATCGATAAGCTTTCAGTGCAAGTGCAGACATGGTGGTGCTCCATGAACAGGTGTTTTCCCGTACATGGATTTAGTCGACCGATCAGGGCCGCCCTTTAGTCCACACCGCTTTGGAGGATTGGCGGCGGGGGTTGCCCCCCGCCGCGATCCCGACAGTTCAACCCGTCCGCGGACTTAGTAAGCCACGGCTACCGCAGCACCAATGGGTGCCGTTGCCGACCCGGTCTCCCGGTGCGGGTTGAACGTCAAGCCGAATTTCGGGTCGGCAGCTGCTGCTTTCGCGAGCTGAGCCCAAGAATCCTTGACGTCTGCCACCATGCTCGCGCACGCGCGCAGCAGGTTGATATCACGACGTGCCTGGGCCTTGATGAGTTGGCCCGACAACACGTTGTAGAAACTGAACAGGTTGTCCGCCACCGGCATACCCCGTTCGAAGTCGAGCGTCTCGCGCAAACCAGCGACGATGGTCAGGGCGCGCGAAAATTGCCGACCCGATTCACGCCATTCCTTGCGCTCGATGTGCCCTTCGGCCTTGACCAGGGATTCGAGAATCCCGTCGTACAACATCACGACGAGCTCTACTCCCTTGCCCCCGTGGGCCATCGATTCCGCTCTTACCGATTGGTAAGCCTTGAGTGCCGCAGCATTTGGTGCCATATGCTTTAGTCTCCAGTAGTTAAAAACCAATCACTCTTTTTGATCGACCAGGATTCCCGTCAGCCGATCGATGCTGCGCGTAATACGCAAAGCCTCTTCGGATGGCATCTGCCTGATCATTTCACCCGTTTTCTGATCCGACACGCGAATGACGATCGTGCCGGACTCTTCATCAACTCCGATGTCCAATTTTTGTCCGCGCTGCAACAGCTTTTCGTTTGCAGCGCCAACGGCCTCTTGCAACTCGGCTTTTACCGCAGGGCTGTTGGCAGACAAGGCCTCTACGGCCTGCGTCTTCAGTCCTGCGGAAGCTGCCGCAGCGGCTCCGCTCACTTTCGCGGCTTGATCGATTTTCTCGACCCGATCCCGCACTTGATTCAACGGCAGTGCCTGCACCTCAGCATTGCTCATTGCCATGTTGCTACTCTCCTAATGACTTCAATAACTTGACCTGTCTAATACCTCAGGCGATCAAGGGCGTCTCTCGACTAGCCTCTCAACAGCGTCAGCACGTACATCGGCGCTTGGTTTGCCTGCGCCAACATGGCTGATCCCGCCTGCGTCAGCACGTTCGCACGCGCCAACGAAGCCGACTCCGTCGCGAAATCTGCGTCTTCGATGCGCGAACGCGCTTCTTCCGTACGCTGAATGACGTTCATCAGGTTCGAGACGGTGTGCTCGAGGCGGTTGATATACGCACCGGCTTCGGCGCGACCCGCATTCAAGGCCTTCAATGCATCGTCTATTTCCGAAACCTCAGCGGTAGCGCTGGCAACAGTACTCACCGCACCTACCGCCTGACCAAACAGAGCCGACGCTTGAAGGGAGTCAAAGCCAATCGTTACCTGATCGCCACCCGAAAAACCAACTTGGAAGCTATACGTTGTCGCGCCAGTGCCAGATGAGATATCGAGTGTACCGTTGAAATCAGTCTTGCTTTGGATTCGATCTATCTCGTCTTTGAGTTGCTGATACTCGGCATTGGCATTTGTACGATCATCTGCTGTATACGTACCGTTCTGTGCCAGCGTCGCGAGCTCGCGCATCCGGATCAGGATCGTTTCGATTTCATCAGCTGCGCCGTCATAGGTGCTGATCATCGAGATGGCGTCATTCGCGTTGCGAACGGCCTGACTCAAGCTCGTGATCTGCGCCTTCATGCGCGTCACGACGGTCATGCCTGCGGCATCGTCCTTGGCACCATTGATGCGCTTGCCCGAAGACAAACGCTCCATCGCCTGGTTCAGCGACGAGCTGGTTTCATTTAGCGATCTAGCTGCGGAAATCGATGAAATATTTGTGTTAATGACAGGCATGGATTGGTGCTCCTATTTATTGCCTTAATCTAAATCGACTCGTGTTAACTACGTAACAAAGCTAAAATGTATTGAGGCGATTGATTCGCCTGCGCAAGCATGGCGGAACCTGCCTGAGTCAAGACGTTCGCTCGCGCTAATGCCGCTGATTCAGTCGCAAAATCGGCATCCTCGATGCGTGAGCGCGCTTCCTCAGTACGCTGAATGACGTTCATGAGATTCGAGACGGTGTGCTCAAGACGATTGATATGCGCACCGGCTTCGGCACGTGCCGTATTGAGATTTGTCAATGCAGTGTCTAGAACGCCGACATCTGTCGCAGCACTAGTAATACTCCCTATGCCAGCCAAAGCGGCGCCGGTCAGCGTCGATGCATGGAGGGAATTGAACCCAACGGCAAGTTGATCGCCCGCCGTGAAGCCGAT
>JBDLSG010000042.1:0-13223 GCA_039799645.1 Pseudomonadota bacterium
GTCGAGCGGCGGCAAACGGGCAAAATCGAAATCCGTCCACACGTCACCGTTGACCACCAGAAAGGGCTCGCTACCTAGCAGGGGCAGCGCGTTGAAAATTCCACCGGCGGTTTCGAGTGGAATATCGCCCTCCGCGCTGTAACGGATTTGCAGCCCAAAGCGCGCTCCGTCGCCCAGTGCCGCCGGAATCTTGGCGCCAAGATAAGCATGGTTGATGACGACCTCGCGGAAACCGGCGCGCGCCAAAGCACCGAGATGCCACTCGAGCAAAGATTTACCACCGACGCACAACAAGGGCTTCGGCAAGTCATCCGTCAACGGTCGCATCCGCTCGCCGCGACCTGCGGCCAGGATCATCGCTTTCATCGTGCGCGGGCACGCTCGTTGGCGGCAGGCAGCAGCGGTGCAATCCGCGACTCGAACCAGCGGCCGAGGGCATGCAACTCGGGGTAGCGCGCGCAAGCATCAATCACGTAATGCAAGGTCAGCGGCAAATCATTGAGATATCCCGCCTTACCGTCGCGCCACCAGAGTCGCGCGAAAATACCGAGGATCTTGATATGACGCTGCAGCCCGACCATATCGAACCAACGGATAAACTCACGCTCATTGCTGCCTGCAAGATCCGCGCGCTGCGTAGCGAGCAATGACTGGCGGTAATCACGCAACCAGTGCTCAACCTCAGCGCGCGACCAACTGATGTAGCAATCTTTCAGTAACGAAACGAGGTCGTAACCAATGGGGCCCGCCAACGCATCCTGAAAGTCGATGACACCCGGCCCGCGCTCTGGCAACACCATCAAATTGCGCGAGTGGTAATCACGGTGTACGAAAACGGTCGGCTGCGCGAGCGACTCGGCGACGAGCAGGGCGCGCGCGGCATCCAGTGCTTGTTGCTCCTCGGACGTCAGCTCAATCTGCAGGTGACGCGCCAAAAACCACTCGGGTAGCAAAGCCATCTCGCGCTGCAAGATCACCTCGTCGTAAGGCGCAAGCTCCGCTGTCAAATGCCGACCATCGACCTGCATACAACGAAGTGCCGCCAGTGCGTCACCGTACAGAGCGGGCGCCTGCTCGCGACGCTGCAGTTGTGCGAGATAGGGGGTCGAGCCGAGATCCTCCATCAACAGGAATCCCTGCGTGCGATTGACCTCGTGAATCGCCGGCACATGCACACCAATGGAACTCAGCAACCCGGACACGTGCAGATAGGGCCCGACATCCTCGTGCTCGGGCGGCGCGTCCATCGCCACCAACGGCGAATTATCCCGGCGGATGATGCGGAAGTATCGACGGAAACTCGCATCCGCCGAGGCGACCTCGATCCGCTCGGTGGCCAATCCGAGGTCACGGCACACCCAGTCGGAGAGCAGCGCAAGACGAATGTCAGACACGTGAAGGGGATTTCCGTAGGTCGTGCAGGAGCGATCATTATAATGGTCCCCCTGATGCCGCCGCTGCATGCTCATCTCTGCCTCGTCTCGTTGTTGGTTGCGACCACGATTCAGGTTGCCGCCGCGCAGGCGGCGACTCCACCGCTCTGCCCCGCGCCCTCGACACTGCGTCAATCCAAACCCGCGGCGCCCCCTGCGACAGCACCACCGATCACAGCACCGAGTGATGAACCGATCGAAGTTCTAAGCGATGGGGCCACACTCGATCTCGACGGCGACGCGTCACTGAAAGGCGATGTGGATCTGCGCCAAGGCGAGCGACAGCTACACGCTGAGGATGTCGAATACGACGCCAAGACGCGTCGATTCCGCGTCAACGGTCAGATTCGTTATTCAGACGGAACGCTGCAGGCAACGGGCCAAGCTGGCAGCTACCAACCCGCCGACGGCGCGGTGATCGAAAATGGTTCGTTCGCACTGCCATCGAGACCCGCTCGAGGCGCGGCAGATGCCATCCGCATTGGCCTTGACGGCAAAGTTTCACTCTCGGACGTGTGGTTCAGCACCTGCCCGGAAACCCAGCCGGGCGCTCTACCGGATTGGCGAATTAAGGCTAGCGACATCACCCTCGATACGGTCTCACGTAACGGTACGGGACGAGACGCTTCGATCGAATTTCTGGGCGTCCCCATCTTGTATCTGCCCTATATATCGTTTCCATTGGGCGATCAGCGCAAGAGCGGTTTTCTGTTCCCCAATCTTGGTTACAACACGCGCGGTGGCGTCGAGCTCGCGGTGCCGTATTACTTGAACCTCGCGCCTAACTACGACTTAACACTTTTGCCGACGCTGTATGGGCGTCGAGGACTCGACCTCGACTCCCGCTTTCGATACCTCACGCGCCAGCACCGCGGCGACTTGCGACTCAACTACTTGCCGTCCGATTCACTCAGACGAATCGACCGAAGCTGGCTTCAAGCTCGACATCGCAGCGACTTCGGCGATCGATGGCGTCTCGACGTCAATGCGCAAAGTGTCAGCGACGCCGAGTATTTCGAGGATTTCGCGGCCGGCGCTGAAGGCACTAGCACCGCATTCCTGCAGCGTATCGCACAGCTGAGCTACAGCGATGATCGATGGCACTTTCGTGGTGAATTCCAACAGTTCCAGACCATTGACCGCCAACTCGATCTTGCTGCGTTGCCTTATGCGCAACTACCTCGACTGAGCCTTGCTGGCGCGGGATCCTCAAAGAATTGGAGCATCCCGCTTGCTTGGTCACTCGATAGCGAACTCGTCAACTTCGATCGCGATATCGGCGTGACGGGTTGGCGACTCGATATCGCGCCCCGCGTCGGACTGGATTGGTCCGGGCCGGGCTATTACCTACAACCGTCAGCCGGCTGGCGCTACACGCAGTACGAGCTCGATGGCGTGACGGGCGACGCGACGCGATCGCCGTCACGCTCGCTGCCTTTTGCAGCGCTCGATGCCGGATTCATTCTGGAGCGCAGCGCGAAAACACCGGGTGACAACCGCATCACCCTCGAGCCAAGACTGCTCTACCTCTGGACGCCGTGGCGGGACCAGAACGAGCTGCCGATCTTCGACACCGGCATCCCTGATCTCGATTTCGTGCAGCTTTTCCGAACCGAGCGATACGTTGGCGCTGATCGCGTCTCCGATGCCAACCAGATCAGTCTTGGCACGACAGCGCGAATTTACGATGGCAAATCCGGTCGCCAAAAACTCGCAGCCACCATCGGGCAGACGTTCTACTTCGACACACCGCGAGTGCGTTTACCGAACGAGCCGCTGACGGGTCGCAACGAATCGGACTTGTTTGCCCAAGTGTCGGTGGCGGCCTGGCGCGCCTGGAACGTCAACATGGGCTTGCAGTGGAACTCGCTCGATAGCCGTCAGGAGCGCAGCCAGGTTCGGCTCCAGTATCGGCCGGATGACGAACGCGCCCTGAACCTCGCTTATCGATATCAACATGATCGACTCGAGCAGGGCGAAGTCTCCGGCGCCTGGCCCGTCAGTCGTCGCTGGAACGCCTTTGGCCGCATGGTCTACGACCTGCAAGATCGCTCGAGCCTCGAGACCTTCGCAGGCGCCGAATATAAGGCGTGTTGCTGGCGACTGCGTCTCGTCGGCCGACGCTTCGTTTCAACGCGTACCGGAGAGCGCGATACGGGTATCTATCTGCAACTGGAACTCAATGGCCTAGCGAGTGTCGGAAGTTCAGCAGACGCTTTCCTCGAGCAGGCAATTCGGGGATACTCATCGACCGGCGTAACTCGTTGATTTTTCGCGGAACTACCTCATGACCTCCAGCCCTTTCTCGTGGCTTGCCATCGCAGCTTTGCTTTGCGTCATCGGCGGCAATTCGGCCACGGCACAAAACCGCACCCTTTCGGACAAAGGTGTGATGCTCGATCGTGTCGCTGCCGTGGTGAACGACGGCGTCGTGCTGCGCAGCGAACTAGAAGAGCAGATGTCGCTGGTGGGCGAACGTCTGAAGGCTCAGGGCCTCGAGATGCCGCCGGCCGATGTGTTGCGTCAGCAGGTGCTCGAGCGCCTGATCCTGCAAGAGCTGCAAATTCAGCGCGCGCAGCGTGCAGGCATTCGCGTCAACGATGAGAATTTGAACCAGGCCTTAGCCGAGGTCGCCCAGCGCAATAACATCGGCCTCGCCCAACTTCCGGCCGCGCTTGCCGCCCAAGGCATCGACTACGGCGCGTACCGCGAAACCGTGCGTCGAGAAATGACCATCCAAGTGCTGCAGCAGCGCGACGTCATTCAACGTATCAACGTGTCGCCGCGCGAACTCGAGCAATTTCTCGAGAAGCAGAAGTCACGCCCGTCCGAGCTCAATGAATACAACCTCTCGCACATCCTGATCGCGGTCCCACAAGAAGCGACGCCGCAACAGCTCGAAGATGCCACCCGTCGGGCTGAGGACGTGGTCAATCGCGCTCGTCAGGGCGAGGACTTCGCGCGTCTCGCAGTCGCCAATTCGAACAGCCAAACAGCACTCGAAGGCGGAGCACTCGGTTGGCGTCGCGGCCCCGAAATCCCGACGGTGCTCGCCGATCTGGTGGTCGGTCTCAAGCCCGGTGAAATCAGCGCTCCGCTGCGCACGCCGTCCGGGTATCACATCGTGCGCTTGAATGAAGTTCGTGGTGCCGATCAGCAAGTGGTGATCGAACAGACTCGCGCCCGTCACATCCTGCTGAAACCCACGGAAATTCAGGATGACGCAACCGTCGAGCAACGTCTGCGCGAAGTTCGCGAACGCATCTTAAAGGGCGAAGACTTTGCCGTGCTCGCCAAGACGCTATCGGAAGATCCGGGCTCGGGCGCCGAGGGTGGTGATCTCGGTTGGACGGCACCGGGCACGTTCGTCCCCGAGTTCGACGCCGTGTTGGCCTCCTTGCGCGAGAACGAAATCAGCGAGCCTTTCCGTACGCAATTCGGCTGGCACATCGTGCAGTTGCTCGGTAAGCGCCAATACGACAGCACAGACGAACTGCGCCGTCAGCGCGCCTTCCTGCAACTGCGCGGTAGCAAAGCCGATGAGGAAACCGAGCTCTGGTTGCGTCGTCTGCGCGACGAAGCGTATGTCGACATCAAGAGCTGAGATTCCAAACTCGCCGTCGCGCTCCCGTATCGTCATCACCTCAGGTGAGCCGGCCGGTATCGGCCCGGAACTGTGCGCGCAAGTTGCTCAGGGCCTCACCAAAGATTTCGGTAGTACTGTCGAACTGACTTGTCTCGTCGATCGCAACTTATTCGAAGAGCGAAGCCGTGCGATCGGAATCGATCCGGCCAAGTTGCCCATGACGATCAAACATCGACCCTTGAACGTTCCATCGCGAGCGGGTGAGCTCGATGTGCGCAACGCTGCCTACGTCGTCGGGCTGCTCGATGATGCACTCGATGGAATCCGCGCAGGTCGTTTCGATGCGATGGTGACGGCGCCAGTTCAAAAGAGCGTCATTGCCGAGTCTGGCGTGTCGTTCTCGGGACACACCGAATACCTGGCTGAACGCACCGGCGCCTCGCTGCCCATCATGATGCTCGTCGCCGACAGCCTGCGAGTCGCACTCGCGACGACTCACTTGCCGCTGCGGCGCGTACCCGAGGCGATCACCCGCCGCAAAATCGTGGACATCGTCAAGGTGATGCACGCAGACCTGCAGCGACTTTGGCGAATCGCGCGACCGAGGATCGCCGTATGCGGATTGAATCCCCATGCGGGGGAAAATGGCTTGCTGGGCGACGAAGAAATCCAAACTATCGCGCCTGCCATCGAAGAAGCTAAAGGTCTCGGTATCGACGCCTATGGTCCGATCCCAGCCGATACGGCGTTCGTACCGCGTGAGATGGCGCAATATGACGCCATTCTCGCGATGTACCACGATCAAGGTTTGCCAGTGCTCAAGCATGCCGGCTTTGGCGCGGCGGTTAACGTCACGCTCGGGCTACCCATCATCCGAACCTCGGTCGATCACGGCACGGCGCTGTCTTTGGCAAGCACCGGCCGAGCCGATAGCGGCAGCCTCACCGCGGCATTGCAGCTCGCCCTACAACTAGTCGAGCGCCGCTGATGGTTTTCGCTCGCAAGCGTTTTGGTCAGAATTTTCTGCATGATCGCAGCGTCATTGCTCACATCATCGAAGCGATCGATCCGAAGCCAGGCGATCCACTCGTGGAGATCGGCCCTGGGCGTGGCGCACTGACCGAAGATCTGCTCCAAGCGGCCGGCGAGTTGGATGCGATCGAGATCGATCGCGATCTCGCTGCCGATCTGCAGCAGCGTTTCGGTGATCGTGGCCTCCATCTGCACGTGACGGATGCGCTGCGATTCGATTTCGCTGCGCTCGCCGAAACGAAAGGCCGACGATTACGCATCATCGGCAACCTCCCTTACAACATCTCGACGCCGCTGCTGTTTCATCTGCTGAAGACGCCGGCAGCCATCCTAGATCTGCACATCATGCTGCAACGGGAAGTCATCGAGCGTATCTGCGCCGAAGCCGGTAGCAGCGAATACGGACGACTGACCGTCATGCTCGCGCCGTGGGTCGAGGCAGAGCATCTTTTTGATGTGGGCCCCGGCGCCTTTCGACCAGCACCCGAAGTCTGGTCGGCGGTAGCTCGACTGACGGTGAGAGAGAAGCCTGCCTTCGCCGTCGATGCGCGCTACGGCCAACTCGTCACGGCGGCCTTCTCACAACGACGTAAGACACTTCGGAATGCCGTTCGCCAATGGCTCGATGTGGCTGCGATCGAATCGTGCGGTATCGATCCCGCGGCGCGACCTGAAACACTGCAACCAAGTGAGTTCGCGGCTCTTGCGCAGCTCATTCCCGCTCGCTAGCGTTACCCTATGGACGATCGGCATCGCATCAAAATCGACGTAGTGACGGAATACATCGACGGTCAGTCCGACCCGGATGAGCACCGATACGCGTTCGCGTACACCATCACCATCTTCAACGAAGGCTCCGTGAGTGCGAAGCTGATTTCGCGTCATTGGATCATCACCGACAGTGACGGGAAGGTTCAGGAAGTGCGGGGCAAAGGCGTGGTCGGCGAGCAGCCCCTCCTCGAACCAGGCAAGGGATTTCGCTACTCGAGCGGCGCGATCATCGAGACGCCGGTCGGCACGATGCAAGGCAGCTATCAGATGCAAGCCGAAGACGGTGTCGAGTTCGACGCACCGATCGCGGCATTTCGTCTCGCCAAACCCGGCATGCTGCACTGATGCGCCGAATTGCGATCGGCGACGTCCAAGGTTGCCTAACGGAGCTGACACAACTTCTTAGTCTCTGCGAATTCGATCGGACGCAAGACCAACTCTGGTTCGTGGGCGATCTCGTCAATCGTGGCCCCGAGTCCCTAGGTGTACTGCGTTTTGTTCGATCGCTAGGCGATGCTGCCAAGGTCGTCCTCGGCAATCACGATCTGCATTTACTGGCCGTCGCTTTTGGCTCTGGCGCAAGAAAGCGACGCGATGGCGATACGCTCGATGACATTCTCGATGCACCCGATCGCGATGACCTACTGAACTGGCTGATCACCCGACCACTCGCGATCGCCGAAGGATCGGATTTCATGGTGCACGCTGGCCTTGCCCCCAGCTGGTCGGTACCGCAGACGCTCGAGTTGGCGGGCGAGGTCGAACACCAATTACAGCGCGACCCGAAAACCTTGTTCGACCACATGTACGGCGACGAGCCGAGCTCGTGGTCGTCATCCCTCGCGGGTTTCGATCGCTGGCGCTTCGTCATCAACACGCTGACGCGTATGCGTTACTGTCGGGCCGACGGACATATCGACCTGAAGATGAAAGGGGCGCCCGGATCCCAAAAGCCGGGCTGGCTGCCGTGGTTCGATGTCACGCCACGCGCCAGTGCGGATCGTCGCGTTATCTTCGGACACTGGTCGACACTCGGCTTGCTGGATCGCGCCGATGTGCTCGCACTGGATACGGGTTGCGTTTGGGGCGGGTCTCTGACCGCAGCCTGCCTCGACGACGGCACACGCTGGCAGCTCGACTGCGCGGGTCATCGCAACCCCGGTTAAAATGACGATTCGTTTCGGGAGAGAGCCGCACCATGAGCACGATCAAGCAGCAAGATGTCATCGACAGCGTCGCCGATGCGCTGCAATACATCTCCTACTACCACCCGATGGACTACATCGAGGCTCTGGGCCGGGCGTACGAGCTCGAACAATCTCCGGCAGCAAAAGATGCCATCGCACAGATCCTGACCAACTCGCGCATGTGTGCTGAGGGTCATCGCCCGATTTGTCAGGACACCGGCATCGTCGTCGTGTTCGTCAAGGTCGGCATGAATGTGCACTGGGATGCCACGCTGACGCTCGATGAGATGGTCAACGAGGGCGTTCGACGCGCCTATCTGAACCCGGATAACACCCTGCGCGCTTCGATCGTCGCGGACCCAGCTTTCACTCGCAAGAACACCCGCGATAACACGCCCGCCGTCGTGCACGTCGAGATGGTGCCGGGCGATGGGGTGGAGATCACCGTATCCGCCAAGGGTGGTGGTTCGGAAAACAAAGCGAAATTCGTGATGTTGAATCCTAGCGACTCGATCGTCGATTGGGTTTTGAAGACCGTTCCGACCATGGGTGCAGGCTGGTGCCCTCCTGGCATGCTCGGCATCGGTATCGGCGGCTCGGCCGAAAAAGCGATGCTGCTGGCGAAGGAATCTTTGATGGATCCGATCGATATGTCGGAGCTCAAGGCGCGCGGACCAAAAAATGCGCTCGAGGAATTACGCATTGAGTTGCACGACAAGGTGAATGCACTCGGGATCGGTGCGCAAGGCTTGGGCGGCCTGTCGACGGTGCTCGACGTCAAGATTCTCGACTACCCGACCCACGCCGCCTCGAAGCCAGTTGCGATGATTCCGAACTGTGCAGCGACGCGTCACTTGCACTTCACCTTGGATGGCTCGGGACCTGCCAAGCTCGACCCACCGGATCTGACCCGATGGCCAAAAGTCGACTGGGCACCCTCGGCCGAATCGCGTCGTGTGAATCTCGATACGCTGACGCCAGCGGAAGTTGCATCCTGGAAGCCGGGCGATCGACTATTACTCAACGGCAAGATGCTCACGGGTCGCGATGCTGCGCATAAACGGATCGCCGATCTGATCGCCAGCGGCAAGGGGCTCCCCGCAGGCGTCGATTTCCGCAACCGCGTGATCTATTACGTCGGCCCGGTCGATCCCGTCCGCGATGAAGTGGTGGGACCCGCGGGTCCAACGACAGCCACGCGCATGGATAAATTCACCGAGATGATGCTCGCGGAAACCGGTCTCATTGCGATGATCGGCAAAGCGGAACGCGGGCCGACCGGCATAGAGGCCATTCGCAAACATAAGGCGGCGTATCTGATGGCAGTCGGTGGCGCGGCCTATCTTGTCTCCAAGGCGATCAAATCCTCACGCGTCGTGGCGTTCGAAGATCTCGGCATGGAAGCGATCTACGAGTTTGACGTCAAGGACATGCCAGTCACCGTAGCGGTCGATGCCAACGGCACCTCAGTCCATCAAAGCGGACCTGCTGAGTGGGCAGCCAAGATTTCAGCGAGCGGCATTCCCGTCAAACAACGCTGAATCGGGGTGAATCAGCTACGCGCGTGTTGAACCGCTGCGGCCCGCGCGGGCGGCGGTGTTTTGCCTGACTCCATGCAACCGCGAAGTTTCTTCGCGACGGCGGTCAACAACTGACTGACGCGTGATTCACTGACCGAGAGTACCGCGCCAATTTCCTTCAGAGTGAGCTCTTCGTCGTAGTAGAGCGCGACGATGAGTTTTTCGCGTTCGTTGAGCTCGGAAATACCCGCTTTGAGTGCACGAACGACAAGCTCCTCTTCGACCTCGTCTTCAGGCAGCGGCGTTTCGGCTGCGAAATCGAGCTCTTCGAGCGTTGTCGACTCGGCCAAACCTTGGTTTCGACCTCGCAGCGTGTGATATCGCGCGATATCGAGACCCATTTCGGTCGCGATCTCGCGATGTGTCGGTGCCTTGCCCGTCGCATTGGCAAGCCGCGTTTCGGCTTCACGCGCTTCGACGGCTACCTTGACGGTGCTGCGCGGCGCCCAGGAAGCACGACGAATCTCATCGAGCATGGCACCGCGGATGCGCAGCTTGGCGAAGGTCTCGAAATCGTTACCGCGTTCGGGATCGTAAGCCGACAGTGCTTCTATCAGACCCACCATGCCCGCTTGAATCAGATCAGAAGGCTCGATCGCTGCCGGCAAACGCGATCGAAAATGCGATGCGACTCGCTTGACGAGACCCATGTGCGCAGCGACATCCGGCATTCCTGCCACTTCGATGTCGGTGCAGTCAGCCACCGATTCGTAGGAGTCGCGACGTTTCATGAGAGCGTTGCCTTCGCACTAGGCCCGAGTCGATCGAGCAGGAAATCAGGCGAATCTGGCTCGGCCGGCAATGCAGCGAGGTTAGCGGCAATCTTGCGCAGCGCTGCGACCGCTGGCGTGATCTCGGACGCTTCGGCAAGCAGCTGACGACGGCGTGTGGCAAGGGCGACGCTCTCATCGCGCGGCACGACACCGGCGAGCGCCAAAGGCAAACCCAAGAATCGAACGGCCACTTCATTGAGCCGCGTGAATACGGCCTCACTCGCCTTCGCGTTGGTGCTGTCGTTGACGATGATCTCGAATTTCTGGAATCCGAAGTCGCCGTGCATCACCTTGATGAGCCCGTACGCATCCGCAAGCGAGGCGGGCTCATTACGGATCACGACCATGAGTGAGTCTGCCAGACGCGCGAGAGTGGTCACGTGCGTACCGATACCGGCTCCGGTATCGATCAAAAGGAAATCAGGTTTCGGCGAGAGATCATTGAGACCCTGCAGTACGCGTGCGAGCCCACGCCCATCGAGCTCCGCCATATCGCGATGCCCCGAAGACCCTGGAATGATCTGAAGGCCGAGCGGCCCCTGCAGCAAGGTGTCTTGCAGGCTTTTACGCCCTGCAACGACGTCGGCGATATCGAACTCGGGCTTCAAGCCCAGCAAAACGTGGACGTTGGCCAAGCCCAAGTCACCATCGAATAAGGCCACACGCTTACCCAAACCGATCAACGCAGCCGAGAGCTGCAGACTGATGAAAGTCTTGCCGACTCCACCTTTGCCGCTCGATACCGCGATGATCTTGGTGCGTGTGTTTTCCATGATGGCTCGTTACTCCGTCGCGTTTTGAGGTTCTGACAACGCGAGTTGGAGTATAAGGCCTAGACTCTGCTTGATCGCCGCGGCGTCCATTGGCTGTAATCGAGCGCTCGGATCCGCAGAACTGGAAGCGCCCCAGAGTGACTTTCGACACTCGGCGATCGTGGTCAACAAGCCAAGCGGTATGCGTGCTGCGTCCCAATGCGTGAGCATCACACCTGCAATGGGTAATGATGACTGCAACCAACGCAGCGCCTCGCTACGTGAGATCGTCGCCGGCAACACCAGAATCAGACGCTGATTAGGCGATGCGTTCTCAAACTTCTCTTGAAGCTCGCCGAGCGATGCACCAGCCGAATCGACGACAGCATGCGCCGGCGCCTTCGCACCCCATCCCGCTTCCACTCCGGCGCGATCGGTCATTGCAAAGAAACGCTCTCGACTACCAGGACGCGTATCACGCCACGACTGAACCATACCCGTATCGATCGACAGCTGAATGGCGAGGGTGGTCTTACCCGCACCGGCTGGCCCGACCAGATGGCAACCAGAGATATCCTCGCCATGAGCTAATGCAAGATCGTCGATTACTTGCTGCGCCATCGCGTCGAGGTTGTCGATGTGATCCAACAAGCGCATGGCGTATTGCGAGGAGACACCCTGCTCCAGCATTGCCATGCGCTCACGCATCAACGCATGAGTGCTGCCGCTCGTAGAGAGCCGCTTCTCCAGCGCCTGCAATTCCTGACGGATCGCCTTGACCAAGGCCGAACCATCCACAGTCGCCGGTGTCGCCGCCATCGTGGAGGCGGCTGCGGAGAGCTTGGCTGCGGGCGCAGTCGGAGCCTCGTCGCTCAGTCGCTTCGGTAATACCTTGGCAATCTGCGATGAGAGCTCTTCACGAAACCCCGGCGCCGGTACGAAGCCGTCATCCTCGGCTTCAACACACACCAGAAGTTCAGTGATATTGCCGACCTTGTTGGTCGAGAGGATCAACGCTTCGCTGCCGTAGCGCTGCCTAGCCTGTTCACTGGCTTCGCTGAAAGTATCTGCTGTGACTCGCTCTATACGCATGTCTCAATATCCTCAGGCCGCCACGCCTTGGCGTGCTTGCACCGTGATGCTTTGGGTAACTTTCAGATTCGTGTCTTCGGGAAGCTCGGAGTACGACAGGACGGCCAAACCCGGAACGCGCGGACGCAGGATGCGTGATAACCAGGGTCGCAGCGTCGGCGACGTCACGAGCACAGCCGGACGATCGAGGTTGAGCTCTTCCTGCGCAGCGGTGTTCACCGAACGCAATAAGCCTTCGGCCAATTCGGGTTCGATTGGCACGCTGCCGCCTTGTCCGCGACGCACCGTGCCGTGCAACACCTGCTCGAGCTCCGGTGCGAGCGTCATCACATTCAACTCTTCGCCGTGTGCGACGTATTGCTGCACGATCATGCGGCCAAGCGCGATACGCGCAACACCGGTAAGTTCTTCGACGTCCTGCACCTTCTCGACGATGGGCGCGAGAGCTGCGAGCACACCGCGCAAATCGCGTATCGCGACGCCTTCGGCCAGCAAGCCTTGCAACACTTGCGTGAGCGTCCCGATCGGGAGCTTCTTCGGAACCAACTCTTCGACGAGCTTCGGTGCCGCAGCAGCCAACTTGTCGACGAGTTGTTGTGTCTCATCGTGACCGAGCAGTAGATGAGACTGATCCTGGAGAATCTTATTGAGATGCGTTGCGATGGTGGTGCTCGCATCGACCACGGTATAACCGAGTGAGCGGGCGTAATCGCGCTGCGCAGGGTCGATCCATACCGCATCAAGTCCGAAGGTCGGGTCTTTGGTACGCAGCCCCTGCAATTCCCCGTGCACCATGCCGGAGTGGATCGCGAGTTCGCGGGTCGGCTTGACCTCACCGCGCCCAATCACCACACCATTGATCATGATCTGATAAGCCTCGGGGCGCAGATCCAGGTTGTCGCGGATGTGAACTTGCGGAATCAGGAAGCCAAGTTCATACGTCAGCTTCTTGCGGATGCCGCGAATGCGCGTCACGAGCGCTCCGCCCTGCTGCGAATCGATCAGCGCCACCAGGGC
>JBDLSG010000043.1:0-16880 GCA_039799645.1 Pseudomonadota bacterium
AATGTGACAGGGTCGTGACCGCTATATGACAATGCGTGTCATATAGCGCGGCGCTATGATTTGGTCGTGGTTACGCACGCCGCCATCACTCCCGAAACGCGCCGCTGGGTCATCGCCTGCATCGAGAAAGGCGAGTCTCCCGACTCCCTTCTGCAAACTCTGATCGGCCGCGGTGTCGACGAAGAGGCCGCGGTGGCCTTCATGACGCACACGCTCGAGGCGCGCCTCGAAGAACTCAAGGAAAAAGCCGCCACTCGTGACGCCCCGGTGCCTGATCCGGTGACGGCCATCCCGCAACCGCTGTCGATCGAATGGCCGTCGGTGATTCCAGCCGGCAGCCGCAGTCGTCTCGATCGCGACATCCAAGTGATGTTCAGTCTCGATCACCCGCGCGTGGTGCTGTTTCAAAACTTTTTGAGTGATGTCGAGTGCGACGAACTCATTCGCCTCTCTCGCGATCGCATGCAAGCCTCTCATGTGATCGACATGGACTCAGGCAACACCCGCGCAGATGCCGGTCGAACCAGCAGTGGCACCGCTTTCACTCGCGGTGAGAGCCCATTCATCGAACGCATCGAGCGGCGCATCGCAGCGCTCTTGCAGTGGCCATACGAGCGTGGTGAAGCACTGCAGATCCTGCGCTATGAGGTGGGGCAGGAATACAAACCACATTACGACTACGTTGATCCGACTCAACCTGGCGCAGCGCCGTTTCTGGCGCGCGGCGGACAGCGAGTCGCGTCACTCGTGATGTATCTGAACACGCCGCTTGATGGCGGCGGCACGAACTTTCCCGACGCGGGCTTCGAGATAGCGGCGCACAAAGGCTGCGCACTCTATTTCAGCTACGATCGCCCGCACCCGATGACGCGCAGCCGACACGGCGGCATGCCGGTGCGTGCGGGCGAAAAATGGGTGGCGACGAAGTGGCTCCGCGAAGCGGAACATCAATAACGACAGCGATTCACTCGCCTTAGCGCTAAGGCGCGAGCACGTTATCCGAAGCGACCGGTGATGTAGTCTTCGGTGAGCTTCGCTTGCGGATTGGTGAAGATCTTGTTGGTCTCGCCCACTTCGACGAGATCGCCCAAGTGGAAATACGCCGTGCGCTGCGAGACACGGGCTGCCTGCTGCATCGAGTGAGTCACGATGCAGATCGCATAACTCTCGCGCAACTCGTCGATCAGATCTTCGATGCGAGCCGTGGCGATGGGGTCCAGCGCCGAACAGGGCTCGTCCATCAGAATCACTTCCGGATTCACCGCGATCGTGCGCGCGATACACAGGCGCTGCTGCTGACCGCCCGAGAGACTCGTGCCCGGTTGGTTCAAGCGATCTTTGACCTCCTCCCACAAACCGGCACGACGCAGGCTCTGGTTGACGATGTCATCGAGCTCGCCACGATTAGCGGCCAAACCATGAATACGCGGGCCATAGGCCACGTTCTCGTAGATCGACTTCGGAAAGGGATTTGGCTTCTGGAACACCATGCCGACCCGTGCGCGCAGCTGCACCACGTCTTGACGCTTGTCGTGGATATCTTGCCCATCGAGCGTGATCTGCCCCTCGACGCGCGCACCCACGATGGTGTCGTTCATGCGGTTCAAGCAGCGCAGGAAAGTCGACTTGCCGCAGCCAGAGGGGCCGATCATCGCAAGCACCTGCTGGCGGGCGATGTCGATGTTGACCTTCTTGATCGCGTGCTTGTCGCCGTAGAACACATCGACATCACGACACGAGAACACCGGACTCGGCACGGTGATGTCACCAATCGTTTTGGCGGGCGCCTTGCTCTTCAGCGAATCGACGGAAGCGACAGAATCACTCATGGAGATCACCAGCGTTTTTCAAACTTGTTGCGCAGCCAGACGGCCGTTGCGTTCATCACGAGAAGGAACAGCAACAGCACGATGATGGCACCGGAGGTTCGCTCGACGAAGCCTCGTTCAGGCAGATCGGACCACAGGAATACCTGTACCGGCAAAGCCGTAGCGGGATCGACGATGCCCTGCGGCACCTCGACGATGAAGGCCACCATGCCGATCATGAGCAGTGGCGCACTCTCGCCAAGTGCCCGGGCCATGCCGATGATCGCGCCGGTCAACATGCCAGGCAACGCAAGCGGCAACACGTGGTGCCCGACCATCTGTAGTCGAGAGGCCCCCATACCGAGTGCCGCCTCGCGTATCGACGGCGGCACGGCTTTGAGCGCCGCGCGCGAGGCGATGATGATCGTGGGCAGCGTGAGCAGTGTGAGCACGAAGCCGCCGACGAGCGGCGCTGAGCGCGGCAAGCCAAAGAAACCGATGAATACCGCGAGCCCGAGCAGACCGAACACGATCGAGGGTACAGCGGCGAGGTTGTTGATGTTGACCTCGATGATGTCGGTCAGACGATTACGAGGCGCAAACTCCTCGAGATACACCGCCGCGCCGACCCCGATCGGGAACGAGAGCAACAGCGTGATCAAGAGGGTCAACAACGAGCCGATCAAGGCACCTCGCACACCCGCCTGCTCGGGGTCACGCGAGTCGCCGTTCGAGAAGAACGAGCGGTTGAAGCGCAGGTCGAGATCACCGCGTTGCTCGAGCGCGCTCAACCAGCCGATTTGCTGATCTGAAAGCCGACGCTCATCTTCCGGAGCGGTACGACTGACATTACCCTTCAACACCATATCGACGGTGTCATCGGCGAGTAACCACAGAGTCTGCCGCTGCCCGATGAGATCGGGGTTGGAGGTCACCGCGCGCTGCAACTCCATCGAGGCCGCACTGCTCATCAGGCCGTAGAGTTCGCGTAAGTTTGGCCGACCTTCCACTTGCGGAAACTCCTCGCGCAGCGCCGCACGCACAAGGGCCTGATAATCCGCCACAACGAGATCATCGGGATCACGATTACCAGCAGGATCGATCGCCTGTGGGTCGTAGAAAATCTCGAGCTTCACGTAGCTCTGCTGAAAGACCGAGAGCCCCTGCGCAAAGATCGTCCCGAACAAGAACACGACGAAGGCGATACCGGCACTGACGGCCGCGAACCCATAGAAGCGGAATCGACGCTCCGCACGATAGCGACGCGCGAGGCTGTTGCGTACCTGCTGCTGCGTCTCGGCCGCCGATTTCATCACCGTGTTATTCGTACTGTTCACGGTACTTCCTCACGACGTAGAGCGCGATGACGTTCAGAACCAAGGTCACGATGAACAGCATCAGACCCAATGCGAACGCCGCCAGCGTTTTGGGACTGTCGAATTCCTGATCGCCCACCAGCAGAGTCACGATCTGTACCGTCACGGTCGTCACCGCTTCGAGCGGATTGGCCGTGAGGTTCGCCGACAGACCGGCCGCCATCACCACGATCATGGTCTCACCGATCGCGCGCGAGATCGCCAGCAGCACGCCACCCACGATGCCGGGCAGCGCCGCACGCAGCACCACTTGCTTGATGGTTTCGGATCGCGTGGCGCCGAGTGCATACGCACCATCACGTAGGCTTTGCGGCACGGCCGTGATCATGTCATCCGCCAGCGACGAGACGAACGGGATGATCATGATGCCCATGACAAGGCCCGCCGCAAGCGCGCTTTCGCCCGCCACATCGAGCCCAATCGATTCGCCCCACACACGCAAAATGGGTCCGACCGTCGTCACGGCAAAGAATCCGTACACGACCGTCGGTACGCCCGCGAGCACTTCGAGCAGAGGCTTGACGACCTTGCGTACCTGCGAGGGCGCGTATTCGGCGAGATAAATGGCCGAGAACAAACCGATCGGCACCGCGACGATCATCGCGATGAACGAAATCAGCAGCGTGCCGGCAAACAGCGGAATAGCGCCGAACGCACCCGAGGAGCCTACTTGATCGGCGCGAATCGCCATCTGCGGTGACCAGCGAGTTCCAAAGAGAAACTCCGACACCGGCACGATATTGAAAAAGCGCGTGGCTTCGAACACAACCGACAGGACGATCCCGAGCGTCGTGAGCACGGCCACGAGCGAACAGAGGAACAGCAAACCTTCGAAGACACGCTCGACCGAGTTGCGTGCTCGCAGCTCCGGGGTGATGCGCGAGCGAGTGATGAAGAGACCCAGGACCGCAACCGCAAACGCGAGCGCGGTCAATGCCATGCGCGAATAACCCTGCAAGCGAACATACTCGGCCGCTGCGACGCCCGCCTCTGCCGATATCTGCGAGGCCGGGATGTTGCCCGCGATGACGTTACGAACGTCGTTAAGGAAGAGCGTGAAGCCATCTTGACCGAGCGACATCACCGAAGCGGGCAGATGCGAGGTGACGATCGCGATCAACACGCGATCCTGCACGCTCACCCACAAAATGACGAGCAGCAACGCCGGCAGACCGGCCCACAACGCCGCAAGCAATCCGTAATGACCCGGTAGCGAATGCAGCTCGCGGATACCGCGCGCACCGCCAGCGACGGCTAGCGCCCGCGCCTTCCCAATCTGGAACGCGACGAACGACAGCAGCGCCAAGGCAACGATCAGCAGCGATGGTGTCATGGGGATCCAGGCAGACGGTCGGGGGCCGTCATTTTATCGACTTGTGCCACCGCGGTCGCCTTGTGCAATCAAAATTTCATCTGATTGGCATAAAAGCGACATACACGATGGCCAGTCTACGGAAGATAGGGGAAGTGTTGCTCGCAATTCAGAACGACCAATTCAGGTCGATCATGATCCGCTCGTAATCCTTCCCAGCCGAGGTGTCGACCTGCAGCTCATTGATCATCCAGACCCATCCCAGGCGCAGATTCGAATTGAGCTGGTAAGCGCCGCGAAACGCATATCCCGAGGCATCCGTCGCACCACCCGCGAAGTCGGAGTCGACCCACTGGCCGAACATCGCGTCCTTTTCGATCAGCTGGTACAGCAAGCCGAATTCCCAACTAGACGGGATGGACGAACTCGCCCGCCCGTAGGTGAAGCCGACCGAGTAGGCCGTATCGAGCGGATTAGTCCCCTCTGCTGCCATATTCATCGCGTAGTTGGCAAACAGATTCAGCGGTCGATCCGCCACACGCGTCTGCCACTCACCCAGCCACTCGAGCACGTCATAATCGTTAGCAAGGCAAGCACCACCGGAGCTGCTTCGGCAACCGATCGTCTTCGTCGTGTTGCCGAAGAAACCACCGGCACTGCCCGCTTGCACGATTGCGTGACCTTCGACGGCGCGATGATCGAGATAGCTCAACGCCATGAGGTAACGATCACTCGAGGCGGTCGTATCGCGAAATCCAAGTTGGGCTCCGAGCATCTCCGAGTCAACGATCGCGCTGCGTTCAGCAAGGCGCGTGACGAAGCTGCTCGCAAACCAACCGGTCGGGCCCTGCTGCCAATTAGCGGCAAAACCCTCAGGGTTAACGTCGCCGTCGTAGAAGTAGCTGCCAACGCGCGTCCAAGGCATCTTCATCTTGCCCGCCGTCAGACGCCATTGCTCGTTCGGCATCCACTCGCCATAAGCCAAGTCGATATACACCGACTTGCGTGAGTTGGCATCGCTGAGAGTCACGTTCGTCGAACGCGCATCCGCATTCTCAGCGGTGCTCAGCTGCCACTCGACCCGAACAGTGTCATTGACTCGAGCGAGCGCACCGAAGCGCCCACGGATGCGATCGCGATTACGCGCAACAGCCCCTTCGGCATCGATATTCTCGTTGCGATAACGCAGATCACCGCGCCACTGCCAACGCGCAAGCCAACCGGAGCTCGCACTCTCGCCAAGCGCGCGGGCAAGGTTGTCCGCGCCTTGATCGATCGACTCCTGCTGATCCGCATTCGCCGTGGTGACTTCCTCGAGCTGACTCGCTTGGCTCTGCTGCGCTGCTTCGAGCGCAGCGAGCCGCTCCTGCAACGCGGCCAACTGCGCGCGAAGTGCAGCGAGCTCGTCGGTCGAGACTTGCGCCTGCGCGCCGCCAGCGACCAAACTCAAAGAGACGGCGAGCGTCGCCGCGATATTGCGCTGACGATTCATTACGGCGCGAAGTTCTTCAGTGCCTTCACGTCAGCCCGCGTCTTAGCCAGATCAGCGCTGGGCTGTGCGACGAGTCCGCGATCCGCAAGGTAGCCCTCTTCGCCCAACGCCTTCTCGCTCACGTATTCATTGACGAATTCACGCAGACCCGGGATCACGCCGATGTGCGCTTTCTTGACGTAAATGAAGAGCGGACGCGAAGCGGGGAACTTGCCCGAGGCGATCGTCTCGAAGGTGGGCTCGACACCGTTAATCTTCACACCACGCAGCTTGTCGAGATTTTCCTCGAGGAAGCTGAAGCCGAAAATACCAATGGCATTCGGGTTCGCTTCGAGCTTCTGCACGATCAGGTTGTCGTTCTCGCCCGCCTCGACGAAGGCACCGTCTTCACGCAGCGTGTGGCAGATCCGCTTAAAGCGCTTTTCGTCCATCTTGCGCAGGTTGTCGATCCACGGATACGTGCGGCAGCCCGTCTCCATGTAGAGCTCGTGGAACGAGTCGCGCGTACCCGAAGTCGGCGGCGGGCCGAGCACTTCGATCTTGATGTTGGGCAGAGACTTATCGATATCGCGCCAGTTCTTGTACGGGTTCGCGATCAAGGCAGACGGATTCGCCGGATCTGGCACCTGCTTAGCGAGTGCGAGATACACCATCTTCGGCGTGAGATTCATCGTCGGGCCGCGCTTGCTCTCCGAGAGCGTCAACCCGTCATAGCCCACGCGAACTTCGAGGATGTCCTTCACCCCGTTCTTCTGGCAGGTCGCAAACTCGTTGGCATTCATCCGACGCGAAGCGTTGGCGACATCCGGATGCTGCGGACCAACCCCATTGCAGAACAGCTTGATGCCACCGCCGGTGCCCGTGCTCTCAACCTTGGGGGTCTTGAAGCGACCCTGACGACCAAGCTGCTCGGCGACCGCCGTCGTGAACGGGTAAACCGTCGAGGAACCCACCACGTTGATGAAATCGCGGGCAGCCTGTGCGTGAGCGCTGATCGAACCGGCCGCCAAAGCGACGGCGAAAGTGAGCGAGATCAAGGGTTTCTGAAACACGGTCGGCACCTCTGTATTGGCGAGTGGTGATAATGATGGGCACGAAATGTGACAGATTTATTTCATCGGATTTAACTCAAGCCTCACAAGGGCTTGCACTCTCCGCCCCCCCTCCCTATAACGGGCGCCATGTCCGCGACGCTCGAACTCACGCAAGACCTCATCGCCCGCAACTCCGTCACGCCCGTCGATGCCGGATGTCAGCAGGTCATGGGCGATCGTCTGGCCGCACTCGGCTTCAAGGTCGAGTCGCTGCGCTACGGCAATGTCGAGAACCTCTGGGCGACCCGCGGTACCGGCACGCTCACGATCTGCTTCGCGGGTCATACAGATGTGGTTCCGACCGGCCCTCTCGAGGAGTGGCGGAGCGACCCGTTCAAGCCGGTGATCAAGGACGGCATGTTGTTCGGACGCGGTGCGGCGGACATGAAAAGTGGCTTGGCCGCCATGATCACCGCGACGGAAGAGTTCGTTCGTGCCCATCCAAACCATCGCGGGCGTATCGCCTTCCTGATCACCAGTGACGAGGAAGGTCCTTCGGTCGATGGCACCAAGCGCGTCGTCGAGACGCTGCGAGAGCGCGGCGAGCACATCGACTACTGCATCGTGGGTGAGCCTTCGAGTGAGTCGTCGATCGGCGACACCATCAAGATCGGGCGGCGCGGTTCGCTGTCGGGGCGTTTGACGGTGCATGGCGTACAAGGGCACGTGGCTTATCCGCAAGTGGCCGAGAACCCCGTCCACACTCTCGCCCCGGCGCTGTTCGAGCTCACCTCGCGCACTTGGGATCAGGGGAATGAGCACTTCCAACCGACGACCTTCCAGATTTCGAACCTGAACGCGGGTACGGGCGCACCGAACGTGATTCCAGGCGAACTGAAGGCGCGCTTCAATCTACGCTATTCACCGGTGCAGAGCATCGAGGCGCTCAAAGAAACCGTCGAAGGGATCCTAAATAAGCACGGCGTACGTTATACGCTCGAGTGGTATGTGTCGGGCGAACCGTTCTACACGCAACCCGGCCCGCTATCGGATGCCGCCGTCGCTGCCATCGAGAGCGTTACCGGCAAGAAGCCGAAACTCTCGACGGGGGGTGGTACGTCGGATGGGCGCTTCATCGCCCCGATGGGCGCGCAAGTCGTCGAGCTCGGCGTCATCAACGCGACCATTCACAAGGTCAACGAAAGCGTCTGCATCGCCGACATCGATCAACTGCACAAGATGTATTGCGGGATGCTGGAGCGACTGATCGCTCCGAGCAGCGAAAACAGCTAGAACAACCAGTTCGATCCTTGCGCGATCAGCGCACCGAGCAACGCACCGGCGAGCACATCGGTCGGGTAGTGAAGCCCGAGCACCACGCGCGATGCCGCCACCATCAAGGCGAACGGCACCAGTAACACCGCGAGTGCAGGCACATGCGAGATCGCGATCGCCGTGAACATCACGGCATGCAAAGTGTGCCCCGAGGGAAAACTATAGCGATCCAGCGGCGGCATAGCGCACTCGATGCCGATCAAGCCGATGTAGGGACGTTCGCGCACGAGTTTCTTCTTGAGCGCCTTGTAGAGCAGTAATCCGAAGGCGCCGGCGGCAAGCATCTCGAGCGAAATCCACAGACCCTGCGCGACCCCGCGGCCACTCGCCCAAGCGATGAGCGGCATCGCGGCCATCAGCACGTACCAAAACACGCCGTCACCCAGACGCGAGACCACGCGGAAAGTATTGCGAATCAAGCGACGACGACACGCCGCATTCGCGAGTAAGCACATTCTTCGTTCGACGCGATCGACTCGAACGAAGAAGGCGCTCATGAGGTCACCACACTCCGCGACACGTCGGCCTCGATGACGTTCTCGTAGAGCCTCGAGAGACGCTCGGCCATGCTGCGCGACGTCCAGCGCTGTGCATCCTCACGCGCGCACTCCGAGAGCAGCATGCGCTTGGCAGGATCACGCAACACCGAGGCAACCCCTTCAGAGAACGCCTCGATATCCTCAGGAACCACCACGGCACCCTTCACGCCCGCCAGCACATCAGCCGTACCCATCACGGCTGTCGAGACGACCGGCGTGCCCTGCGCCATCGCTTCGAGCAGCACGAGACCCTGCGTCTCGGTGCGCGAGGCGAAGACAAAGGCATCGGCTGCGTTGTAGCAGTCGAGCAGTGTCGTGGTGCGATCCATGTAACCCTTGAACAGCACATTCGCATCAAGCCCCAGCGAGCTTACGAGCTGGCGAATATGCGACTCGGCAGGCCCCTCGCCCGCGATGATCAAAAGCACATCGGGCACCTTGGTGCGCAGACGCGCGAGCATGCGAACCAAGAAATCGATGTTCTTCTCGTGCGCGACACGACCGACGAAGAGTGCGACCGGGCGCTGCGGATCGATCCCGTGAGCCGCTCTGAAGTGGGCCCCGTGCCCGGGCGCGAAGCATCCTGCCGGCAATCCGGTCGGCAGCACCTCGATCGGCGTCTGCACGCCGTAGGCACGCAGCGCATCCGCCATTTGCCGCGACGGCGAGATCACCGTCTGCACATCGTGGCACTGCGAAACCGTAAAGCGGCGCGCCAGCGCCTTCATCCACGCCGCCGGCAAGGCGGGCACGTAGTGATGCAGGTAGTGCTCAAAGTAGGTGTGATACGTCTCAACGATGGGCGCACCCAAGCGCCGCGCGACGCGAACGCCGGCATAGTGAGCGAGAAAGGGCGTCTGGATGTGCACCACGTCGACATCCTCGGGCTTTAAGCGCGAGGTGTAGCGCATGAATTCGTTCCAGTTGAACGCGCGGTCCTCCGGATCACGCGGCACCTGCCACGAGGGAATCCGAACGATATCGGCGTCATCCGCGATGTGGGGTGCTTGCGGATACTGCGGTGCGATCAAGGTGCAAGCGTGCCCGAGACCGAGCAAATCCTGCCGAAAAGTTTGGATCGACGTCGAGACGCCGTTCACCCGAGGGAAGTAGACGTCTGACACCATGAGGATTCGCATCGCCCTAAGATAAGGTCGACTTATTACAACTTGATTTCATTGACGCGACTCGCATCCCGCCCGGATATGTCACTCTGATGACACCATCCAACGCGACCCCGCGCTGCGTTTGAGGCAGAAGTCGCCCCTGCATTCCGACAAAACGACCCTCATCATCAAAGGTGATCAGGGTGGTCGGCACGAACGGCCGCAACAACGCGGACGAGGCTTCGAGCCGCACGTTGGTGAGGCCGTCCGCGCCGTAGGCGGTGCTCGTCGCCCGTAAGCCGAGCACCATGGCCTGCTCCGCAACGAGATATTGCAGTTCGATGGGTTTGCCTCGGCGAAGGTCTCGCAACTGCGCTTGAAGATGGGTAATCAGCGTGGGTCCCGCGAGCACCTCGCCCTCAACCTCGAGTCGTACCTTACGCCGACGTGCTCCATCGCGAATGTCGAGATGAATAAAGCCACCCTCACGAGTTGCCTCAACATCCTGGGAAACCCGCATGCGCTGCAATCGATACCGCCGCCAAGCAGCGCCGTCGTAGATCAACTCCTCACGCGCGACGGCCACCCCCGCCCCATCGCGCCACTCGCTGTAGCCGAAGGCACCGCAGCGGCCGCCACCCAACTCGAAGCGCGCACCGCGCTCGGCTTTACCGGTGACTTCGGCCTCGCCATTCAAGGTGGCGTCTTCCGCGCGCGCCGTGGCCGCGGCGAACGTCAAGCAAAGCACCAGAATGGGGATCACGCAGCGCATGAACTTAGGCGACTTCGCGCGCCGCCTGAACTTCGCGAGCGAGACGCAGACCTTCGCTCATCTCGAGCCAGTTCCACACCCCGAGGCGACCGTTGCGATCTTCGACGAGAGCTGAGCAACTCTCGACCCAATCGCCGTCATTGCAATAGAGCACATTGTCAATCGTCGTGATCTCGGCGCGATGGATGTGTCCACAAATTGCACCATCGAGACCGCGACGCTTCACTTCGTGCGCGACCGCCTGCTCGAAGCTCGAGATGTAGTTCACCGCGTTCTTGACCTTGTGCTTCAGGTAGTTCGCGAGCGACCAGTAGTCGTAGCCAAAGGCGCGACGAACCCGATTGAAGTGCCGGTTCATGTCGATCGAGAAGTCGTAAGCGCGCGAGCCGAGTGCGGCGAGCCACGGGCTGCACTTGACGACACTGTCGAACTCATCGCCGTGCAGCACGAGCAGACGCTCGCCACGCGCGGTGGTGTGCACGCAGTCACGCACGATCTCGAGATTACCAAACACCGTACCGGCGAACTCACGCAGATCTTCGTCGTGATTGCCAGGCACGTAGACCACGCGGGTGCCGTGCTTTGCCTTACCCAGAATGGTTCGGACGACGTTGTTATGTTCCTGCGGCCAGTAGAAGTTTTTCCGCAAGCTCCACAGGTCGATCACATCGCCGACGAGGTACAAGGTGTCGGTATGAACATCGCGGAGAAAATCGAGCAGCGCGGTGGCGTTGCAGCCACGATTACCCAGGTGGATATCGGAGATGAAGACGCTGCGGACCCAATGACGAGGCGCGTTGGCGGGGCTCATGCGCGGAGGCTGCACTCCGCCTATGACGAGGAGATGACGCTTGGATTAATTTATTGAGACGAGCGCGCGTTCGACCACACACCGACAACGGCGATCGCAAACACGCTCATGAACACCCACGCGGGCATCGACAACCCGAGCAGACTCCAATCAATCTTCTGACATTCACCCGCGCCGGTGAGCACCTTCTGCACCACCGTCATGAGCGGGAATACATCCATCATGTAATCGAAGCTCGCACCGCACGAGGGCACGCTACCGAACGGCAGACTCTGAATGTAAACGTGGCGACCCGCGACATAAAGCGGGAACGCCGCTGCGAGCGCGAGCAAGGCCGCATAAACACGGGCGCCAGCGACTCCGCGCGGATGATGCAAGGCAGCAATCAGAAACACCGCACCTAAGATCACAACACCTACGCGCTGAAACATACACAGGGGGCAAGGCTCGAAACCGAGCACGCGCTCAGCATAGAGCGCGTAACCCATCATCGCGGCGCAGGCCAGAAATCCTGCCCAATTCAGCAGACGTCGATCGAGTTTCAACCCTCGCCCTCGCGCTGTTGCTGTTCACGCTGTTTGAGCTCGCGCTCGACGTCTTCGATACGCACGTGCCGGATGTCCTTGCCGTGCACCATGAAGACCACGTACTCGCAGATGTTCTTGGCATGATCGCCGATACGCTCGAGCGCTCGTACCACCCACATGACATCGATCACACGACGAATGGCGCGCGGATCTTCCATCATGAACGTGATCGACTGGCGCTGGATGGCCTCGTACTCTTCATCGACCAAGCGATCCTGACGCGCCACGCGCAGCGCCGCTTCGGGATCCATCCGAGCAAACGCGTCGAGGGCATCGTGCACCATATTCTGCACGACCCGACCGAGGTGCTTGATCTCGCGATACTTATCGACTGGACGTTCCTGACTCGCGAGGCGCGCGGCGATGTAGCCGATCTTTTCGCATTCGTCGCCCATCCGCTCAAGATCGGTGATCGCCTTGATGATGGCGACGATCAGGCGCAGGTCACCGGCGGTGGGATTACGAGTAGCGAGGATGCGCGAGCACTCCTCGTCGATCGAGACTTCCATCTTGTTCACTTCGAAGTCGTCACGCGCCACGGTCTCACCGAGCAGGCTATCGCCCTCGACCATGGCCGAGACCGCCTTGGCGAGCTGCTGCTCGACGAATCCACCCATCGTGAGCACCTGGCCGCGAACACGCTCCAAGTCTTCGTTGAAGCGGCGCGAAATATGATGCGAGAGATCAGACGTTTCCATGGCGACACCCCCAATACGTGGGACGACTCAATTTTCTAAATCCTGCTCCGCAGAATAGCGACTGTCGGTCGCCTTGGCGACAGACTCACGCACGAGACGTAGCGGTGCGAAGTGGCAGCTGAACGTGCTACCCCGCCCCTCGACGCTCTCGATCTTCAACTCGCCACCGTGTTTCTGCAGCACGTGACGCACGATCGCCAAGCCCAAGCCAGAGCCACCCTTGTCGCGCGCCCGACCCGGATCGACTCGGTAAAAGCGCTCTGTCAGCCTCGGCAGATGCTCCACCGCGATGCCAGGGCCCGTGTCGGTGACGGCGAAATGACCACCATCATCATCGGTCCACCAACGCAGCGTGATGGTCCCGCCGGGCGGTGTGTATTTGGCCGCATTGTCGACGAGATTCCAGAACGCCGAATGGATGAGACCCTGATCACCCATCAAACCATCGGGGGACTCGATCCGCAGCTCAACGGCATGTGCCTTCGCATCGCGCGCCGACAAATCCTTGCGCAGCAGCGTCAATAGACCCACCACATCGATCGGAGTTCCAACAACCTGCTCGTCGGTCGCCTCGAGACGCGAGAGCTCGAGCAGATCCGAAATGATCGTCGTCATGCGCTCGGACTGCCGTCGCATCTCGCCGATGGGCCCGCGCAGATCATCGGGCAGCGTGTCATCGAGGGCGAGCGTCTCGAGGTAACCCGAAATCACGGTCAGCGGCGAGCGCAGCTCATGTGAGGCGTTGGCGACGAAATCTTTGCGCATGGTCTCGAGCTGCGACTGTCGCGTGACATCGCGCACCAACAGGAACACCTGCCCCTCGCCATACGGCACGCCCTGAAACTCCAGCGTCGTAGCGTCCCCCACTCGCGGCGGAACCCGCAAGCTCGCGCTGTAATCGCCCTTGGCGAGATAGCGCGAGAACTCCGGCACTCGCAACAGGCCCGCGATCTGAAGGCCAAAGTCCGTCTTGCGCTTGAGCCCGAGCAGCTCGGCAGCTTTGCGATTGAACCAGACGATTTCATTGGCCGAATTGAGCGCAACGACGCCATCAGGCATCGAAGCCGTCGAGCGACGCAGCTCGCGGAACAGACTCAGCAGACGTTTCTTGTGGAACTGCTTACGACGATGCAGGCGCGACACCTGCGAAACGAGATCACCCCAAAGGCCGCCGGCATCGGGCGGATCGCGGCGATTGCGGTTACGCAGCCAATGATCGAACTGGTGCAGGTTGACGAGGTTGCGAACGAGCTCGATCGCGAGCGCGCCCGCGATGCCCCACCACGGGTGACCCACGGCGAAGCCGACCGCGATCCCGAGCCCGACGACGAGCGCGAGACGGCCGAGCGCATAAGCCCAATCCTGAAAACCGTTGTCCAGATGAATTCACTCCGCGCGGGGAGAGAATCGATATCCCGCTCCGCGCACCGTTTGCACCATGCGATCGTACCCGAATTCCTCGAGTGCTTTGCGCAGGCGGCGGATATGCACGTCGATCGTGCGCTCTTCCACGTAAACGTTGCCGCCCCAGATCCGATCGAGCAACTGTTCACGCGAATAGACCCGATCCGGGTGGGTCATAAAGAATTCGAGCATGCGGTATTCGGTGGGGCCGAGTGTCACGGGCTTATCACCGGCCATGACACGGTGCGCCACGGGGTCGAGCTTCAGACCCTCAAAGTCGATAACCTCACCTTCGACCTTCGGATCCGAGCGACGCAGCACCGCATTGATGCGCGCGACGAGCTCACGTGGCGAGAAGGGCTTGGTGATGTAATCGTCTGCACCGCCCTCGAGTCCTGCGACCTTGTCAGACTCTTCGGCACGCGCGGTCAACATGATCACCGGCAAGTCACGAAAATTCACATCGCGCTTCACTTGGCGCGTGAACTCGAGCCCGCTCATATCGGGAAGCATCCAATCGACGAGCATCAGATCGGGACGCTTATCGGCCAGCTGCGCACGTGCGGCCTGGGTATCGGCGGCTTCGCGAACCTCGAAGCCTGCACGACGGAGACCAAAGCCGATCATGTCGCGAATCGGCTTCTCGTCCTCAACGACCAGAATCTGTTTTGCTGCCATCAGGGGGAGTCGTGTTGTCCTCGTTTCAGACATATTTCAAACGACTCGTGTTGCAGGCCTGTGACACTCGGGAATCTTTGCGACCTCATCGCGCACATAGATCGGCAAAGCTTGGGTTGGATCAACGCCCTGACCCGCCTCGGCCAGTGGCTTGGCGAGCGCGAGTACCTCGCGGGCTCGCGGCAGCAAATCGGGGTAAACCCTCGTGAGATCCGGCAATGCGGCAAGCTCTGGATACGCTTTGAAGCCGTGACCCGCACCGATCGCAACACCGGCACTCGATCGAGAGGCGAGGTTCGCCGCCCAACGCTCTATCACCACATCCGGTGAGCTCACAGACTCACCGGTCAGATCTCCGGATGCGACATCCATCACTGAGTGATAGACCTCGCCCATCCGCGCATCGTTGCAAACCAAGATTACCGTGGGCTCAACTCCCTCGGCGCGCGCGGTATCGAGGGCGCGCAAGGCCACCGCCGCCAAGGTCGACACGGGAACGACGGGCAACCCGGCACCGAAGGCCAAACCCTGCACCACGCTCGCTGTCAGACGCACACCGGTGAAGCTGCCGGGGCCCCGCGCAAACGCGATCGCATCGAGATCGGTCAGCGCCACGCCCGCTTCGGCAAGCACTTCATCGACCATGGGTAGCAAGAGTTCGGCATGACCGCGCGGCGCTTCGACCTCGCGGACGATGATGGTATCGACACCATCAGCGCTCACGCTCAGCGCCACGGAGCAGGCTTCGGTCGAGGTATCGAGCGCGAGCAGTTTCATTCAGCGTAGCTTACGCAAAAATCGCAGCGCGTCCTCGCGCGACTGCGTCGCGGGCATCTCGGGCAAACTCGCGCGAAACACACGGCCATAGCCTTTGCCGAGTAGTCTCGGGTCACAAATGACGATCATGCCCTGATCGGTCTCGCTGCGAATCAAACGACCGACACCCTGCTTCAAGGCGAGCACCGCCTCGGGCAACTGATAATCGCGAAAGGCGTTCTCGCCGCGTCGTTGCAAATATTCGATGCGCGCTTTGGTCAAAGGGTCATCGGGCGAGGCAAAGGGCAACTTTTCGATGATGACGAGCCGCAGGGCCTCGCCCTTCACATCAACACCTTCCCAAAAGCTCGCCGTGCCCAGCAGCACCGCATTGCCATGCTCACGAAAATCACGGAGCAGTCGCTCACGCGGACCCTCGCCCTGCACGAGGATCGGAACTTCGGCCGCGCCATCCCAGCGCGCACGCAGCAGCGCAGCACCTTGCGAGAGTGCACGATGGGAGGTGAAGAGAATGAAAGCGCCGCCACCTGATGCCTCAAGTAAGGGCACACTCGCCTCAATCACCGCCTCGACATACCCTGAGCTCGAGGGCTCAGGGATTCCTGTCGGCAAATACAGCATCGCTTGGGTTTCGTAGTCGAAGGGGCTCGCGATGCGCAAACTTCGAGCATCCTGCAAACCTAATCGACTGGCGAAGTGCGAAAAGTCATCGCCCGCCGACGAGGGCACGGAGAGTGTCGCCGAGGTGAATATCCAGGCGGCGGGTCTTGCCTGCATCATCGACTGAAAACGCGCGGAGATATCGAAAGGCAGCAAGCCCAAGGTAAAGCTACGCCCGGTCGTCTCGACCGTGCGCGCGCCTTCGTCATCGCCGCACAACGTGATTCGCTCAAGTGATGCAGCAAGTTCCGTCGTGCGCGTCACGACCGCCTCGACGGCAGGCTCCCGCGAGGCATCGCCCAAAGCCGCGGCATAATCGCGCAAGGCGGAGACCACTGCGAGATTCGCGGACTCCAGATCAACGGACGCCTCTTCCCAACGTAGTCGAGTCGCTTGTCGTGGCAACGCAGACAACACCGCAGAGACCGCCGCTTCGACCACTCGCGCGGCCTCACCGATATCACCCAAAGATCCGCCTGCGCGCAGTAACG
>JBDLSG010000044.1:0-15914 GCA_039799645.1 Pseudomonadota bacterium
CGCGCTTGCCGCATTTGAAGCTGCGGGTGGTGTGCTGCGTGAAGAGTCTCTGCAACAGTTGAATTTTTTGGCCGATGCCGTGGAGCTCGTGACAGAGACGCAGACGGTGACGACCCGTTTGGTCATCGGTGCCGATGGGGCGCGCTCATTGGTACGCCGCATGGCCGAGCTCGGTATCGAGTCGCAGGATTACGGGCAGCTCGCGATCGTGGCCAATTTGACCTGCCAGGGTGGACACGAGAACACGGCTTGGCAGCGATTTCTGGGTGAGGGGACTCTCGCTTTACTGCCCCTGGCGAGCGGTGAGTGCTCGCTGGTGTGGTCGTTACCGCGTTCGAAAGCGGAGGGTTTGTTGGCCGGGAGTATCGATGAGTTCAATCGAGCCGTGACCGAGGCTAGCGATCGCGTGATCGGCGATTTGCGGCTTGCGAGCGAGCGACGCAGCTTCCCGCTACGCCGCGTCAATGCCGATCGCTACACGCGCGAGCGCTGTGCCCTGATCGGCGATGCAGCGCACATCATCCACCCCTTGGCGGGGCAGGGAGTCAATCTCGGTTTGCTCGATGCAGCGAGCTTGGCCGAGGTGTTTGAGTGGGCGATCGCGCGTGGTGAATCGCCGGGTGCCGGTATCGCGCTGCGCCGCTATGAGCGTTGGCGCAAGAGTGAGAATGAGCTGATGAGTTTCGCCATGGACGGCATCAACCGCTATCTCGCTTTTGGCGGAGGGGCTATCGGCGCGCTGGCCGAGCGCGGGATGAGTCTGATTGGACGCAACGCAACACTGCGTCGACCGTTCGCCCTGCGAGCTCTCGGGCTCGAGGGCGAGTTACCGCGCTTCGCGAGGCGCAGCGCCTAGTCGATCGCAGCCGATCAGTCGAGCCGATCGATTTTAGCGGCGCAGATGAAATCGTTTTCCGATAGCCCGCCGATCGCGTGAGTCGTGTATCGAATGCGGCAATAGTTGTAGCCGATGGCGAGATCCGGATGATGGTCTTCCGCATTGGCGACGTGGGCTAGCGCATTGACGAAGCTCATGGTGCGAAAGAAATCTTTGAACACGAGCTCGCGTTGTAGCTCGGTGCCATCGGGTGACAGGCGCCACTCCGACGAAAGTTGCGAGAGCAGGCGCTCGCATTCGGCGCGACTAAGGGGCGGAACACCGCCCTCGCAGGGCAGACATTTCTTGGTGGCCAATGCGTCTTGTTTGTCGTCGTGGTTCATGCGGATTCTCGCTTGCGATAACTACGTGCGACGTAGGCTTCGACGAGTTGTTGGAATTCTTCGGCGATGTGATCACCCTTGAGAGTCACCGTTTTCTCGCCATCTTCGTACACCGGCGCCACTGGGCGCTCGCCCGTCCCGGGTAGGCTGATGCCGATATTCGCGTGTTTACTCTCGCCCGGGCCGTTGACGACACAGCCCATGACGGCCACGTTCATCTCTTCGACGCCGTCGTAGAGCTTGCGCCACTCCGGCATGCGATGACGGATGTGCGATTGGATGTCTTGGGCGAGTTGTTGGAAGTAGGTGCTAGTCGTGCGACCACAGCCTGGGCAGGCGATCACCATCGGCACGAAAGACCGCAGGCCCATGGTCTGCAGAATTTCCTGAGCAACGATCACTTCTTGGGTGCGATCGCCATTCGGTTCGGGGGTGAGCGACACGCGGATCGTATCGCCGATGCCTCGCTGCAACAGCACGCCGATGCCCGCCGTTGAGGCCACGATGCCTTTGCTGCCCATGCCCGCTTCGGTCAGACCGACATGCAAGGGATAATCACAGCGTGCGGCAAGGTCAGTGTAAATCGCGATCAGATCCTGTACGCCGCTGACTTTGGCCGATAACACGATAGCCTCATGTGCTTGTCCGAGCTCTTCGGCTCGAGCGGCACTTTGCAGGCACGATTCGACCACTGCGCTGCGCATCACTTCGTTGGCACTACGCGGGTTCGATGAAGCGTTGTTCTCGTCCATCATGCGCGTCAGCAGTTCGGAGTCGAGACTGCCCCAGTTCACGCCGATGCGGATCGGCTTTTGATGGCGACAGGCCACTTCGATCATCTCGGCAAATTGCGGATCTCGTTTGCTGCCTCGACCGACGTTACCCGGATTGATGCGGTACTTGGCGAGCGCCTCGGCGCAGGCGGGGTGCGCCTTCAACAGTTTGTGTCCGTTGAAGTGAAAGTCGCCGATCAGCGGGACGTGCACGCCTTGCTGCGCGAGTCGATCGCGAATGTGCGGCACGGCAGCAGCGGCTTCCTCGGTGTTGACGGTGACCCGCACGAGCTCGGAACCTGCGCGGGCGAGCGCGCGCACTTGTGCAACCGTCGATTCGATGTCGGCGGTGTCGGTGTTGGTCATCGATTGGACGACGATGGGCGCGCCGCCGCCGACACGGACGCCGCCTACCCGGGTTGCTACACTCGCTCGTCGCTGAATCATCGTGCCTTCCTCGTTATCCAAGCGCGCACTTTACCCTCCATGACATCGAGTGGCACGGCACCGGTCTCGAGCACCACGTCGTGGAAGGTACGGACGTCGAAACGATCGCCGAGCTGCTGCTCGGCTTCGCGTCGCAGCGCCTGGATGCGTAGCTGTCCGATCTTGTAGGCGAGTGCTTGCCCTGGCCAGGCGATGTAGCGGTCGATTTCATTGACGATGTCGGCTTCGGTCTTGGCCGCGTTGTCTTTAAAAAACTCGATCGCTTGTTCGCGACTCCAGCCTTTCGAGTGCAGACCGGTATCTACGACGAGTCGAACGGCTCGCCACATGTCGTAGGTTAACTGTCCGAACTTGGAGTAAGGGTCTTGATAAAGCCCGAGCTCCTCGCCGAGGCTCTCGGAGTAGAGGGCCCAGCCTTCGACGTAGGCCGTGTAGCCGGCGTTGCGACGGAACTGCGGCATTGCGGCCTGTTCCATGGCGAGCGCGATCTGCAAGTGATGTCCGGGTACGGCCTCGTGCACCGACAGCACTTCCATCTCGTACTTGGGCCGCACTTCGGGGCGATACAGATTCACGTAGTAGAAGCCCGGACGTGTGCCGTCGGCTGCCGGCGGCTGGTAATAGGCAGTGGTGGTGTTCGGCGCGCTGGTGCGGGGTATGGCGCGCACACCATAGGGAGTGCGGGGCAGTTTGCCGAAGAGCTTGACGAGGCCAGGATCGATGCGTTTCGAGACGGCTTGATAGGCTTCGAACAGGGCTTCCGGTGTCGCGTAATAGAACTGCGGGTCGGTGCGCAGGAAGACGAAGAACTCTTGCAAGCTGCCCTTGAAGCCGACGCGATCCTTGATGGCAAGCATCTCACCGCGAATACGCGCGACTTCCGCCAGTCCGATAGCGTGGATTTCCTCGGCGGTCAGCGCGTTGCTCGTGGTGTGATAGGCGATGCGTTCGCGATAGAAGTCGGCGCCCTCGGGGGTGGCCGAGATGCCGACGCTGTCACGTGTCGCTGGTAGATAGCGTTGCTCGAATGCCATCGTGAAGCGCCGATAGGCCGGTAGCACGACGGTCTCGATGGCACGCAGACCCGCCGAGTTCAGCCGTGTGCGCGTGGCGATATCGATGCTATCGGGAAAGCGCCGGAACGGTGCGTAGAACGGGCTGTCTTCGGGCTTCGACACGTTCTGCAGTGCGAGCTGTGCCGGAATTCTTTGCATGATCACACGCGGTTGCGTGCGTCCCTCGCGAACCGCAAGATCTAGCAGCGCGATGTGCTGATCGACGAGCGTGCCGATCCCGTTGAGGCGCGCAATCCAATCCTCGTAGTCCTTGACCGACTGAAATGGCAGGAGCTCCGTGATTTCCGATAGCGTCTGAATGCCGCCTTGATGATCGATTCGGTAAGCCCACGGCTTGAACGGCGCGGTGGCAAGGCGTTGTCGGTATTCGCGCTCGAAGAGGTCGTAATCGAGCTGCTCTGCGGGCGTCAGGGCGTCACGATCAATCGCCTTGAGCGACTCGAGGGTCGCGCGATCTGCGGCCACGCGCCTCTCAATGGCGGCGATCGACAGATCGGTCCAGCGGTCGTTGTAACGAGTGTCACCGAGATAGGTCGCGCTTTGCGGATCGGCCGCGAGCTCTGCTTCCCAGGTTCGTTCAAACAGCGCATATAAGGAGGGCGAGGCGGCCGTGCCGACCGGGATCGCCAGCAGGCTCAACAAGATGGCGACGAGAGACTTCAGGAAAGAGAGGTTGAACCGCATAGGGAGGCTCCTGTCTGGACGCGCAACAGTGTAAGTCAGACGCCGCGCAGCCGTGCGGGCTGCTATGATCCAAGCTGTTCGCGTCATCAGACCTTGCCGGAGAGATTCGAGCGCCCTAACCCGGGCAGCTTCGGACGCCGAAGGCGCAAGTTTCCGCCCGGAAACGCTCAGGCAAAAGAACGGCAGGTCGCAGGCGAATTCTGGAGAGTGGCTCCCACCGGGAGCCCACCGAAGGGGAGCGGTACGGCAAGTACCCGATCTCTCAGGTTCAAGGACAGAGGGGCGGCGGAGGTCGAGAGGCCTCCGCCGCTCTTTTTTTTGGCCCGGGCCTGTCGGCTCGGGGAGGGCACAGAGCATGGGACGCAAGACACCTCTACATGACCTGCATGTCGCACAAGGCGCTCGCATGGTCGATTTTGGCGGCTGGGATATGCCGGTCAATTACGGCTCGCAGATCGAGGAGCATCATCATGTGCGACGTGATGCCGGCATGTTCGATGTCTCGCACATGTGTGTGGTCGATCTGCGTGGAGCTGCCACTCGCGCCTTTCTGTCGCGTCTCGTGGCAAACGATGTCGGCAAGTTGCGCACTGCGGGCAAGGCGCTGTACAGCTGCATGCTCAATGCCACGGGCGGCGTGATCGATGATCTGATCATCTATTTTTTAACCGAGAGTCATTTTCGCATCGTGGTCAATGCGGGTACGCGGGACAACGATCTTGCCTGGATGCGTCGTTGCGCGACTGATTGGGGTTTCGATGTCGAGATCATCGAGCGCGCTGACCTCGCCATGATTGCTGTGCAAGGCCCGAAGGCGCGTGCAGCGGTCGCTAGCTTGTTGACGCCTGCCGATGGCGAGCGCGCGCTGTTGCTCGAGCCTTTCTTTGGTATCGAATGTGGTGCGTGGTTCGTCGCGCGCACGGGCTACACCGGTGAAGATGGTTTCGAGGTGGTGATCCCGGCCGTCGAAGCCGAATCGGTTTGGAAGGCGCTCAGCGCCGCGGGTGTTGCAAGCTGCGGTTTAGGTGCGCGCGATACGCTGCGTCTCGAGGCGGGCATGAATCTCTATGGCAACGATATGGACGAGACTCGTCATCCGTTGGAATCGGGTCTGGCCTGGACCGTCGCATTCGAGCCCACAGAGCGTGATTTCGTTGGGCGTGCAGCGCTCGAGGCCATCCGTCAGTCCGGTGGCTCGCCGATGAAACTCGTCGGCTTGTTGCTACAGGATCGTGGCGTATTGCGCTCCCACCAAAAAGTGGTGGTCCCGGGTGTGGGCGAAGGGGAGGTGACGAGTGGCACCTTCTCGCCGACGCTCGAGCGTTCTATCGCATTCGCCCGCGTGCCGCGTGCCACGGGCGAGACCGTACAAGTCGACATCCGCGGCAAGTTGCTCGCAGCCCGGGTCGTGAAGTTGCCTTTCGTCCGTCACGGACGCGCTCTCATTAGCCTTTGAGGAGTACCCCCATGAGCCAAGTTCTCGCCGATCTGCGCTACGCCAAATCCCACGAATGGGCCCGCTCGCTGCCGGATGGCCGCATTGAAGTCGGTATCACCGATCACGCTCAGCATGCCCTCGGCGATCTCGTTTTCGTCGATGTGCCGCAAGTCGGCACGGCGCTCGACATCGGTGGCGCATGCGCCGTCGTCGAGTCGGTCAAGGCGGCTAGCGATGTCTACTCGCCCGTGGCTGGTACGGTGGTCGAGATCAACGAGTCTTTGTCGGGTAGCCCGGAGCTCATCAACGAAGACTGCTACGGCAAAGGTTGGCTCTATCGCGTGCAACCGGCGTCAGCCTCAGGCCTCGATGCGCTGCTCGATGCTAGCGCGTATTCGGCCGTGCTTGCGGCCGAGGGGGGCTGATCATGCCGTTCATCCCGCACACGGAGCAGGATGTTCGCGAGATGCTCGCGACCATCGGCGCGCCTTCGATCGATGCGCTGTTCGATGAAATTCCGGCGAGCCTGCGCATTCAAGGTCTCGATGGTATTCCCGAGGGTCTCTCGGAGATGGAGATCGGTCGCTTGATGAGCGAGCGCGCGCGACTCGACGGTCGGCCGTTGTCGTTCATCGGTGCTGGAGCCTACGAACATCATATTCCGTCGGCCGTTTGGGCGATCACCACGCGCGGTGAGTTCTACAGCGCCTACACGCCGTATCAGGCTGAAGCGAGCCAGGGCACGCTGCAGCTGATCTACGAATACCAGACGATGATTTCGAGTCTCACGGGCATGGAAGTCTCGAACGCCTCGCTATACGACGGTGGTTCAGCCGTGGCAGAGGCGGCGCTCATGGCTGTGCGCGCCCATCGCAAGTCTAAGAGTTTGCGCGTGATCGTACCTTCGACGGTAAATCCCAACTATCGTCGGGTAGCGATCAGCACGGCGGGCAACCAAGGCCTACGTTTCGAGACGGTGGCTTATCGTCGCGAGGACGGCTGCATCGACCGCGAGGCGCTTGCTGCTTACGCTGGTCAAGACATCGCCGCGCTGGTGATTCAGCAGCCTAATTTCTTTGGTCAGCTCGAAGATGTCGATGCGCTGACGGATTGGGCACACGAGCAGGGCATGCTCGTCATCGCCGTCGTCAATCCGACTTCGCTCGCGTTGCTGAAGCCGCCGGGCGATTGGGGTAAGACCGGGGCCGATATTTGCGTCGGTGAAGGTCAGCCTCTCGGTGTTCCGCTCTCCTCGGGCGGTCCGTATTTCGGTTTTATGACGACGCGGATGGAGTACGTACGCTCGATGCCGGGGCGTATCGTGGGTCGCACCGTCGATCTCGATGGCAAGCTGGGCTACACGCTCACCTTGCAGGCGCGCGAGCAACATATCCGCCGTGGCAAGGCGACGTCCAACATCTGCACCAATCAGGGTCTGCTGATGACGGCGGCGACGATCTACATGACTTTGATCGGACCGCAGGGTCTGTCGAAAGTGGCCGCAGTGTCGATGCAGCGCAGCGGCGAACTCGTCGAGGCGCTGACTCAAGTGAAGGGTGTGCGTGCTGCCTTCAATGGTTCGCGTTTCCACGAAGCGGTCTTGTTGCTCGATCGGCCGGCTTCGGCCGTGCTGCGTGAGCTCGAGACGCAGGGCATCTTGGGAGGCTTCGATCTCTCCGGCGATTATCCGGAGTTGGGTTCGGCGCTGCTCGTGTGTGCCACGGAAACCAAGACGGCGGGTGATATCGCCCGTTACGCCGCGGCGCTCGGCGCTGCCGTTCAAAAGGTGCGTGCGGCCTAAGGAGAACGAGTCCATGAATCAGATTCTTGAAAAATCGATTTTCGAATATTCACGCTCGGGTCGCAGCGCCAGCGTTCAGCAGCCGCCGGGTGCGGATGTGCCCTCGGCCGTCGAGAAGATTCCGGTCGCGTTGCGCCGCAGTAAGGCGCCGATGCTGCCGGAGGTCAGTGAGCTCGATGCCGTGCGTCACTTCACGCGCCTCTCGCAGCTGAACTTCTCCATCGACACGAATTTCTACCCGCTCGGTTCGTGCACGATGAAGTACAACCCGAAGGCCTGTAACCAATACGCCATGCTCCCCGAGTTCCTGGCGCGCCATCCGCTAGCGCCGGATTCGCAAGGCCAAGGCTTCCTCTCCTGCATGTTCGAGTTGCAGGAAATGCTCAAGGAAGTCACGGGCATGAAGGCGGTATCGCTCAACCCGATGGCGGGAGCGCACGGGGAATTCGCGGGCGTTGCGATGATCCGCGCTTATCATCGCGCGCGCGGTGATTTGGCGCGTAATGAAATCATCGTGCCCGAAGCAGCGCATGGTACGAATCCTGCGACGGCGACCATGTGTGGTTGTATCGTCAAAGAAATTCCAGTCGATGCTCAAGGTGACGTCGATCTCGATGCGCTGGCCAAGGCGGTGGGGCCCAACACGGCGGGCATCATGCTCACCAATCCGTCGACCCTCGGTGTGTTCGAGCGCAAGATCGAACAGGTTGCCAAGCTCGTGCACGGTGCGGGTGGTTTGCTCTATTACGATGGTGCGAACCTCAACGCGATTCTCGGCAAGGTTCGTCCGGGCGACATGGGTTTCGATGTCATCCACATGAATCTGCACAAGACTTTCTCGACGCCGCACGGCGGCGGTGGGCCGGGTGCTGGTGCCGTGGGTGTGAGTGCGCGACTCGAACCTTTTCTGCCGGTGCCCATTGTGGGACGCGAGGGCGACCAATATCGCTGGCTATCGGAGGTCGATCGTCCGCAGTCGATCGGTCGCTTGTCGGCTTTCATGGGCAACGCGGGCGTTTTGCTGCGTGCCTACATCTACATGCGCATGCTTGGCCGCGAGGGCATGAGCCGTGTCGGCGAGTACGCTACGCTCAATGCCAACTACGTCATGGCGCGTTTGCGGCAGGCGGGTTTCGATCTCGCTTACCCCGAGCGACGTGCGAGTCACGAGTTCATCGTCACCATGAAGCGCCAGGCGAAGGACTTGAACGTTACGGCGATGGATATCGCCAAACGTCTACTCGATTACGGCTTCCACGCGCCAACCACCTACTTCCCCTTGCTGGTCCCTGAGTGTTTGCTCATCGAGCCGACCGAGACCGAGAGCCGTGAGACGCTCGATGCGTTCGTTGTGGCCATGGCGACCATCTTGGGTGAGGCTGAGGCAGATGCGAACACGCTGAAGACAGCACCTCACACCATGCCGGTCCGTCGGCTTGATGACGTTCGTGCTGCAAAACAGCTCGACCTGACCTGGAAGCCGGTAAACTCCGCGGCGTGAGTGGACCGCGCCCGACAGATCGACCGAAACCGACCGGATTCATCCGGCTGTTGCGCGCATTCGGCAACAGCTGGAAGGGTTTCGTCGGCGCATATCGCGAGGAAGCGGCCTTTCGACAGGAGCTCGCTCTCTGCGTCGTGCTGTTCCCACTTGGGCTGTGGCTCGGGCAAAACGGCGTAGAGCGGGCTCTACTCGTCGGACCGATCTTCATCGTGCTGATTGTCGAACTGCTCAACAGCGCAGTGGAGGCAACGGTGGATCGCATTGGTCTCGAGCGTCATGCCCTTTCGGGACTCGCCAAAGATATTGGCTCGGCGGCGGTGTTCACCTCGTTTGCCCTACTCGGCGTCGTCTGGGCGCTGGTGTTATTCGATTATTGATCCCCGCGGCGCGGGACGGAGACTCGACATGGCGGCACTCATCTGCGGTTCGGTAGCCTACGACACCGTCATGGTCTTCGAAGGGCACTTCAAAGATCACATCCTCGCCGATCGCATCCATATGTTGAACGTGGCGTTCCTCGTGCCCGGTCTGCGCCGTAACTTTGGTGGCTGCGCCGGTAATATCGCGTACAACCTCAAGCTTCTGGGCGGCCAGGGCAAGGTGATGGCAACCGTGGGTATGGATTTCGGTCCGTATCGCGCCTGGATGCAGAACTGTGGGTTGTCGCTGGACCACATCCGGCAGCTCGAGGATGAATACACGGCGCAGGCCTACATCACGACGGATGCCGACAATAACCAGATCACGGCCTTTCATCCGGGCGCCATGAATCATGCGCACGTCAATCACGTGCCTAAGAATGCCGGGATTGACCTCGGTATCGTGGCGCCTGAGAGTCATATCGGTATGCTCGAACACGCCGCGCAATTTGCGGCCGCCGGCATTCCCTTCATCTTCGATCCCGGTCAGGCCATGACATTGCTCGGTCCCGACGATCTGCGCACGCTGATCGGGCAGTCGCGATGGGTTGCGGTCAATGATTACGAGGCGAGTTTGCTCGTCGAGCGTACCGGTTGGTCGCTCGAGGAGATCGCGACGAAGGTGGCTGCGCTGATCGTCACGCGTGGTGCGGTCGGTTCGCACATCCATGTCGACGGCAAGATGATCGAGATCCCCGCGGTAGCGCCAGAGAAGATTGCCGATCCCACCGGTTGTGGTGATGCGTATCGTGGTGGCTTGCTGTTCGGCCTGCAGCGTGGGCTCGATTGGGAGACGACCGGACGAATCGCCTCGCTGATGGGCTCGATCAAGATTGCTCAGCACGGCACGCAGAACCATCGTTTCTCTCGCGAGGAGTTCGCGACGCGCTACCGCGCGGCCTTTGGTGTCTCGCTGACGCTTTGACCGAGCTCGATCTTTTCGGCGAACCGATAGCGCCTGAAGCAGGTCGAGCAGAGGCGCGCCGCTCGGGCAAGTCCTCGAGAGTCGCTGCTGCCACCACGGCCGAGCAATATCGAGCACTCGCCGAACGATTGCCTGCGCGATTGCGCATGGGAACCTCAACGTGGTCCTTTTCTGGCTGGCAAGGGCTCGTCTACGCCGACGAATATGACGAGTCGACTCTGGCTCGGCAGGGGCTCTCGGCCTACGCCGCTCATCCTTTGTTGCGGTCGGTCGGGGTCGATCGTAGTTACTATCGACCGCTCGATACCGACACGTTGTCGCGACTGCGCAAAGCGGTCAGTGCCGATTTTCGTTTCTTGTTGAAAGCGCATGCTGCGTTGATGCTGCCAAAGTCGGCGCGTCGACCGGTCTATCTCGAAGGAGTGCCGGATGTTTTCCTCGATGCGGATCACGCCATCCGGCACGTGATCGATCCGGCACGACGCGTACTCGGTGAAACGCTCGGTGTCGTGTTGTTCCAATTCTCCCCGCTCGGGTCGCGCGTGCTCGGTTATCGGCGCGAATTGTTGCAGCGGCTCTACGAGTTTTTGCGTGTACTGCCTGCCGGTGTGAACTACGCGATCGAATGGCGTGATCCCGAGATGCTGGGTCCGGATTATCAGCAGATGTTGCATGCCTGTGGTGCCGTACATGGCTATGCGCAGCATCCGCGTATGCCACCGGTCGACGCTCAGGGCGACATCAGCGCCGCACTCGCTTCGAGCACCAGCGGGCCACTTGTGATCCGCTGGCTGCTGGCGCCGGGTCGAAGTTACGAAGCAGCCAAAGCCGCCTACGCACCCTTCGATCAGTTGGTTGATCCGGATCCGGTTGCACGACAAAACATCGTTGGGCTGGCACGGCGCGCGCTTGCGGCGGGGCGAGACGTGACGATCATCGTCAACAACAAAGCCGAAGGATCAGCGCCTCAGAGCATCGTTGAACTCGCGCGCGAGTTTGCCGCGCCTGAGACATCCCTCGGGTAAAATCTCGCGATGAACGCCCCCATCGAGACAAGCGATGCCGACATCGCGGCTGCCGTCAAGGCGCTGCGGGCAGGTGAGCTTGTGGCGTTTCCCACCGAGACGGTTTACGGGCTCGGCGCCGATGCCGGCAACCCCGCTGCGCTGTTGCGTGTTTATGCGGTCAAAGGGCGTCCCACCGATCATCCCTTGATTTTGCATTTAGCCGATGTCGCGGAGCTCTCACGCTGGGTAGCACCGTTATCAGCGCCTACGGCGATGCTGGTCGAGCGACTGACGCAACAGTTTTGGCCGGGACCACTGACGTTGGTGTTACCACGCGCAGCCGAGGTTTCGCCGGTGTTGACCGGTGGTCAGACGAGCATCGCCGTGCGTGTGCCGAGTCATCCCGTTGCGCAACGCTTGCTGCGCGCTTTCGGCAGTGGCATCGCTGCGCCCTCGGCCAATCGCTACGGACGCGTCTCACCGACGCGGGCCGAGCACGTGCGCGAGGAGTTTCCCGCGGGCGTCGCGATTCTCGAGGGCGGTGACTGCGAAGTGGGTGTTGAGTCGACGATCCTCTCGTTGCTGGAGACGCCGCCGCGCATCTTGCGACCCGGCATCATTGGCAGGGAGCAGCTCGAAGCGCTGATAGGGCCCCTCGCAGACGGTTCGAGTCAGACAGCGCCGCGCGTTCCGGGTTCCACGCCTCAACACTACGCACCGCAGACCCCGGTCGAGCTGGTCTCTACCCATGAGCTCGATGCTCGGATCGAAACCTGCAACGCATCGGGTGAGGCCGTCGCGGTACTCGCGCGTCGCTCGCCGGAAACCCGCTTGGCACTGGCGTGCGGTGCGACTCCGCTGCACGTGCGTCGATGGCTGCAAGCGCCAGCGGCATCGGCCGCTTACGCCCACGATCTGTATGCCAATTTGCGCTCACTCGACAAAGAAAACGCAGCGCGTATCCTCATCGAGCAGGTTCCCGCAAGTCCCGAGTGGGACGCGCGCTGCCCGGGGTCGATCTGCACTACGCTCTGAAGCCGTTGCCGCATCCGGCGGTCGTACAAACGGTGCTTGCCGAGGGCGGGTTTCTCGATTTGGCCACGACTGGCGAAGTGGAGCTCGTCGCCAAGCTCGGAGCCGACCCGAATCTTTGCATCCACACGCATCCCATCAAGCGTGATATCGATATCCGCTCGGCATTGGCGCGTGGCGTCAAAGTATTTGTCGCCGATAATCCGGATGAGTTGCGCAAGTTCGTTCCCTATGCCGATGAGGCCGAAGTGTTGCTGCGGGTGTCGTTCCGCAGTCCGGGGGCTGTCTGCGATCTCTCTCGTAAGTTTGGGTGCGATCCCGAGAATTTGTTGGCGCTCGCTCGCAAGGCGCACGATTTGGGTCTCATCGTGCGGGGTTTGTCGTTCCACGTGGGCTCGCAGGCGGCCGATCCCTCGAAGCACGTCGAAGCGATCGATGCCTGCGCAAAGCTGCTCGCTGTGGCGCGGCGAGAGAAACTCGGCCCTTGCGATACCCTCGATATCGGTGGTGGCTTTCCAATCGACTATTCGCAGCGCGCACCGATCATCCACGAGTTCTGCGCGCCGATTCGAACGGCCCTCGCTAAGTTGCCGAAGCGCGTGCGCGTGATTGCCGAGCCTGGTCGCTATATCGCAGGGCCTGCCGCGATCGGCGTCGCCTCGGTGATGGGTCGTGCCGAGCGCGAGGGTCTTTGGTGGTATTACCTCGATGACGGTTTGTATGGTTCCTACAGCGGTCAGCTGTTCGACCATGCGCGCTATCCAATCGAAACGCTCAAGCGCGGCAAGCGCTACCCGTCGGTCTTGGCGGGTCCGACCTGCGACAGTATCGATGTGATCTCCGAGAACATCTTGCTGCCCGAACTCGAGCCGGGCGATCTGATCGTTGGGCGTGCGATGGGTGCCTACACTTGGGCGAGCGCGTCGGAGTTCAACTTCTTCCCGAAGGCCACGGTGGTGTCGGTGAACTCGAACCGCAACGATCGCGGCAGCGTACTCACCATCGAGCGCTAGATGCGGCTGCACTCGAGCGACTTCGTGGCGGGCGCCGCCTCTGCGCGCGGCGTGGCCATCGTCATCGATGTCTTTCGTGCTTGTTCGTTGATTGCCCATGCGCTGGCGGCCGGTGCCGAGCGCGTCGTGCCGGTGGCAGAGGTTGAGGTCGCTCGTACGATGAAGGCGGCAGACCCGACGGCTTTGCTCGTCGGCGAACGCCACGCGCGCAAACTGCCTGGTTTCGATTGCGGTAATTCGCCAACCGAGGTGTTACGCGAGCCCTTGGGCGGTCGAACGCTAATTCACACGACCCATGCCGGAACCCAAGGTCTGACGGCCGCGTTTGCCGTTGCTGATCGGGTATTCACGGGCGCGCTCGTCAATCTATCCGCGACGATCGCGGCGGTGCGTGCTTTGCAGCCGAAGGAGGTGACCATCGTCGCAATGGGTCACGAAGCGCGCGAGCGATGCGTCGAAGATGATCTGTGTCGCGAAGCCTTGCTCGCCGGCTTGCGCGGCGAGCAGCTCGAGACCCGCGATTGGGTGACGCGGCTACGCGCTGCACCGGCTGCTGCTAAATTCTTTGATCCGGCTGCTGACTGGGCGCCGCTTGAGGACTTTGCCTACTGCACCGCGCTTGATGCGGTGCCGTTCGCCGTGGCGATGGTGCCTAGTCAGTACGGACATGGCGAGCTGCGCGTATGGTCGATGTAGTTTTCGACATCGGCCGAGTTCTCGTTGCACTGCAGCCCGAACGTCTGCTCGGTGTGCTGCGTGAGCACGGTGCATCGGTTCGAACCTTGGAAGAGGTCACCGGTCGCATCGACCTAACCGCTCATGAAACCGGTCGATTGCCGGGATCGCAACTTCTGCAGCAGATTGCGGCGTTGGCACCACAGCCGATAGCCGCAGGTGCGCTAGCAGAAGCTTGGGTCGACATGCTGCGACCTGATCCCGCGATGCTAGAACTCGCTGATCGTTTGCGCAGGCGCCATCGAATTTTTCTGTTGACCAATGTCGGCGATCTGCACTGGGCGCATCTCGAGCAAGTTGTGGGTTTGCATCACTACGCATTGGATGTGCTGCGTTCGGATTTGGCCGGTGTGATGAAGCCTGATCCGCAGATTTACCTCGAGGCTGAGCGTCGTTTTGGCTTGTCGCCTGCGCAGACGGTCTTCATCGACGATCGACCCGAGAACGTGGACGCCGCCTGTGCTCGCGGTTGGCAGGCGTTCGTACATCACGATTCCGCGGTGACCACCGCTACACTGCGAGCCTTGGGGCTCGATCCGGAGTGAGTATGCCTGTCATCGTCACCACCATCGGACTGCTCGTGCTATCGAATATCTTCATGACTTTTGCTTGGTACGCGCACCTTAAGAACCTGAACGACAAACCGTGGTGGATCGCGGCCCTGCTCAGCTGGGGTATCGCTCTCTTCGAGTATCTTTTGCAGGTACCTGCCAATCGCATCGGCTATACCGAGCTGTCGTTGGCCCAGTTGAAGATCCTGCAGGAGGTCATCACGCTGTCGGTATTCGTGCCCTTCGCGTGGCTCTACATGAAACAACCTCTGCGACTCGATTATCTTTGGGCGGCGTTGTGCATACTCGGGGCGGTGTATTTCATCTTTCGCGAACCGGCAGTGAGCTCGTGATGACGGCAATCCATCGCCGTGTCGAGGCTCTGCGTGAGGGGCGCGACCCAACCCTGATCGGGCGCCTATCTTCCGGTTGGGCCGTTTTCGGGGAGCGTCAATTCCTGCGTGGTTATTGCCTTCTCTTACCTGACCCCGTGGTGCCCCATCTGAACGATTTCGATTCGCTCGCCAGAGCGCAGTTCCTCGCGGATATGGCGGCGCTGGGCGATGCCTTGCTTGCCGAGACGGGTGCGCTGCGGATCAACTACGCGATGTTCGGCAATATGGAGCCCGCATTGCATGCGCATCTCGTGCCGCGATACGCCGATGAAAAGGCGCCGCTCGATGTGGCTCATCCGTGGGCTTACGATTGGGCGGACGCACCTGCATTCGATCCCGTGACGTTCGAGACGCTCAGAGCGGCGCTGCGCCGCCGGCTCAGTCCACTTTTGCGTAGTGCAGGGGCAGGGCTGTCGTCGACTTGATGGTCTCGAGCGAGAAGCTTGCGCTGACATCGAGCATCTCGAGTGCGCTGATCAGTTTTTTGTAGACGACATCGTAGCCGTCGATATCCGGCACGACGACCCGCAGCAGGTAATCCACATCGCCACTCATGCGGTGCAACTCGGTGACCTCGGGTAGATCGCGGATCACCTTGGCGAACTTGTCGAACCAACCTGCGCTGTGGCTGGGCGCCTTGATGGTCACGAAGACGGTCGTCCCGACATTGAGCGCCCGAGCATCGAGCAGTGCCACGGTGCGCTTGATGATGCCGCGTTCGCGCAGACGCTGGATGCGACGCCAGCAGGGGGCCTTTGAGAGGCCGACTCGTTCGGCGATATCGGCTGCGGTGAGATCCGCATCTTTCTGCAGTAAGTCTAAAATTCGCTTATCGAGTTTATCCATGAGACGAATTTACATAAAAATTAAGTTATAAGAAACAAAATTGCTCT
>JBDLSG010000045.1:0-19380 GCA_039799645.1 Pseudomonadota bacterium
TTGACCTTGGGTCAATACCTGCAGCCGACGGCGCATCACTTGCCGATCGATCGTTTCGTCACTCCGGAGCAGTTTGATCGATATCGCGAGTGGGCGCTCGTCGAGGGCTTCCGCGAATGCGTGTCGGGACCGTTGGTGCGCTCGAGTTATCGCGCCGAGCTTGCTTTGCAAGGCAACAATGCGGGACTCGTCAATCATCGACCGTAAGCCCATCGTCCGGCATCTCGGGCGCGTTCCCTATTTGTCGACCTGGCAAGCGATGCAGCGCTTCACGGATGAGCGCACGAGCGACACCTCCGATGAAATCTGGCTGTTGGAGCACGACCCTGTATTCACACTCGGCATGAATGCGGATCCGGCGCACGTGCTAGCGGCCGGCGATATTCCGGTCGTCAAAGTGGATCGTGGTGGTCAGGTGACTTATCACGGGCCCGGGCAACTGGTTGTTTATCCTTTGATCGACTTGCGGCGTGCTGCGCTTGGGGTTCGCGATATCGTCACTGCACTCGAGCAGGCGGTGATTCTTTGTGTGGCGCGCTACGGAATCTCAGCCACCACACGGCCAAAGGCTCCTGGGGTCTACGTAAATGGGGCGAAAATCGCGAGCGTAGGTATACGGGTGCGGCGCGGCGCGAGTTATCATGGTCTCGCGCTGAACATCTCCATGGATCTAGAACCTTTTCAGCGCATCAACCCCTGCGGTTACGAGGGGCTCACGATGACCCAGTTGTCTGCTTTGGGCGGACCAACGGATTTGTCGTGTGTGGCCGCAGATCTTTTGACCGACTTGACGTCAATGCTGTCGAGGGATCGAGTATGAACAAGCCCACTACCAAAGAACTGCAGATGGTCCGTGATCTGCTCGCCTATATCGGTGAGGATCCCGATCGTGAGGGTCTGCTCGAGACGCCCGCGCGTTTTCTCAAGGCGTGGTCTGAATACACGCGCGGTTATCGTGAAAAGCCTGAAGAGATTCTAAAATCTTTCGAAGATGGTGCTGAACGCGTCGACGAGATGGTCATCGTGCGCGATATCCCGGTGTACTCTTTGTGTGAACATCATCTAGCACCCTTTTTCGGGCGGGCGCACGTGGGTTACGTGCCGGATAAGCGCATTCTCGGATTATCGAAAATTTCGCGACTGGTGGAGATATTCGGTCGGCGCCTACAAGTGCAGGAGCGTTTGACTAATCAAATCGCCGATGCACTCGATGAAAATCTGCAGCCGCTCGGTGTGGCGGTGGTGATCGAGTGCCGCCACATGTGCATGGAGTCGCGCGGTGTTCGTCACACCGGCACTTCGACAGTGACCTCGGCTTTGCGCGGGTCGATCAAGGCGAATGCCGATACCCGGCGCGAGTTTTTGTCCCTAATCGGTCGTTAGATCTGTCGTTGATCTGTCGCGAAGGCGACTAAATCACCATCAGCACGCCCTCGGTGGCAACGAGGGCTGTCACGAGCGTGGTGACGTGGTCGCGATCACGCGCCACGATGGTGTAGGTGATCGAGGTGAAGTTGCCCGCACCGCTGGCGCGTTCACTGACGCGATCTTCAGTCAGATCTGGTGTGTGTGAGAAAACGATCGCATCGACGCGCGCTCGAAAGCTGCGCTCGGTTCTTCCTACCACCTTGATCGGATAATCCGTCGGAAACTGCAGCGGACTTTCATCCGCGGATGCGTCACCAGGGCTCACGTACGAGTTCCTGCTGCAACTGTTGGAAGGCGGCCCACATGCGAGTCCAAACCGGCCCGGGTTTACCGGAGCCAACTGGCTGTCCGTCGAGCCGTGTGACTGACGAGACACAACGCGTGGCGGAGGCCAACCAGATCTCATCCGCCGAGCGCAGTTCCGCTTCCGTCACGGCGCGGGTCACGCGCGGCATCTGGTGACGATCGGCCAATTCTTCGACGACCGAACGGGTTGTACCCGGCAGGATCGCGTTTGAATCAGGCGGTGTCACGATGACTCCGTCGATGATCACGTGCACCGTGGAGGCGCTCGCCTCCATCATGTAGCCGTTGCGTAGCAGAATCGTCTCCTGCGCACCTGCATCGACGCTTTGCTGTCGAAGCAGACAGTTGGCGAGCAGTGCCACGGACTTGATGTCGCAGCGCCCCCAACGGGTGTCTTCGGCGGTCGTGCAAGCGATGCCGTTGGCGAGCTGTTGCTCGGTGATCGGCGGCAAGGGAGCGGCGAAGGCGAATACCGTTGGTTGCACATCCGGCAGCGGCGCATGACTGCGACCGTACTCGGCGCCACGCGAGACTTGCACGTAGACATACATGTCGCCGCCACCGTTACGCTGCATCAACTCGGTCATCAGCGCCCGCCACTCGTCACGGCTGTGCGGATCGCGACATCGAATCTCGCGCAAACTACGCGACAAGCGATCGAAGTGCTCCTTGAAGCGGAACGGTCTGCCCCGAAAAACGGGAACCACCTCGTAGGCGCCATCACCGAAGAGAAAACTGCGATCAAGTGGTGAGATCCGAGCCTCACGCAGCAGCGGCCATTCGCCGTTCAGATGGCAGATGGGAAGGGGTTCAGCCATGGCGTCAGCGGAACCAGAGCGCGAAGGTGTCGCGCGTACCCGCCCACAGACCGCCTTCCGCGACCGCGTTGTTGACAACGAGCGGAACGCGCTTGATCACGGTTTTGCCATCGAGAACGCGCATTTCACCGACCGTTTGACCAGCTTTGAGCGGAGCGATGAGTGGCTCGTTCAGCGTCGTCGATGTCTTCAGACGTGAGCGCGCGCCGCGCGCGACGGTGACTTCCACGTTCGAAGCAGGACCGACGGATACGAATTGATCCGAGCCTTTGTAAACACGCGGCTTGAATACGGCATCACCCGCCTTGCGCAAGCTGACGGTCTCATAGAAAGCAAACCCGTAGTTCAGCAAAGCGGTGCTCGCTTGCTCGCGAATGCGCGGTGACTTGGTGCCGAACACAACCGCAATCATGCGGGTGCCATTACGCTTGGCCGAACTCGCAAGGCAGTAGCCGGCGCTGTCCGTGAAGCCCGTCTTGATGCCATCCGCTGTGGGGTCTGAATAGAGCAGACCGTTTCGGTTGCCCTGCTTGATGTTGTTCCAGACGAATTCGCGCTGTGAGTACCAGCGGTAGTACTGCGGGAACTCGCCGATCAGTGCGCGCGAGAGGATCGCGATATCGTGAGGTGTCGTGTAGAGCGCCGGGTCCGGCAAACCCGTCGCATTGGTGAAATTCGAGTTCTTCATGCCAAGGCGTTTAGCTTCGCGGGTCATGAGCTGGCCGAACACTTCCTCGGAGCCGCCAAGGCGCTCGGCGAGTGCGGTGGCAGCATCATTTCCCGACTGCACGATCATGCCTTGCAGCAAAACCTCGACTGGGACGCGATCACCGACGTTCAAGAACGTGCGCGAGCCTTCGGCGCGCCAGGCACGCTCACTGATCGAGACGAGTTCATCGAGCTTCAGACGTCCTTCTTTGAGTGCGCGAAAGGTGACATAGGCCGTCATCAGCTTGGTGATGCTTGCAGGTTCCGCACGCTCATCGGCTCGCTCGCTGGCGAGCGTACGACCCGAGGCTTGATCGATGAGGATGTATGCCGGAGCGTCGACTTTCGGGGGCGGCGGCACGTCGGCAGCGATCGCCACCGTCGCGAGTGAGCAGAGAGAGCCCATGACGAGCGCGAGAAGAAGGCGAGCGGATCGATGCATCAATAACTACCCCGTGTCGATAAGACAGATAGTTTATCGGAACTTATTTATCCGAACTCACTCGTGTGCAGGTCTCGCGTCAGGCACGCCGGCACGCTGCAAACGTTCGATTAATGCATCGACGGCAGCCGCTTGATCAACGGGCCCAGCCTGAACGCGATACCACTGTCGACCTGCGATATTGACCTCACGAATCAGCGCGTTGTCGATGCCCGCACCGCGCAATCTCGCCAACATGGCCTCAGCATTGACGCGTGCGCCGAATGCACCGGCTTGTACGTAGCGGGTGACGCCGATCGATGGGGGCATTGAGGATGCCGTGGGAGAGGGCGAGGGTGAGGCAGTCTCCTCACCCGGATCAAGCACGCGGATTTCCACCGGTGCGGTGCCGCTGCGGATCATGCCGAGCTTGTGGGCCGCCGTGTAGGAAAGATCGATGATGCGATCGCCGACGAAGGGGCCGCGGTCGTTCACTTTGACGACGACCGATCGTCCGTTCTCGAGGTGGGTGACTCGTACATACGCCGGAATCGGCAGCGTTTTGTGTGCCGCGGTCATGGCGTACATGTCATACGGCTCGCCGCTCGAAGTGCGCTCGGCGTGAAAACCCGGCCCGTACCAGGAGGCGAGCCCACGCTCGACATGACCGCGCGCGCTTTTTTGCACGCGATAGGTTTGACCAAAAACGACATAGCTCTCGGGGTTGCCGTAGCGGCTGCGCGGTTCGGCGCGCGGCACGGCATCCGGGATCGAGTCGAGATCGCGCGGCGGGGTCGGCAACGTGATCGGGCCAGAGCGCGCAGCCTGGTAATACGAGGCAGGTGACGATCAGCAGCGTATGGCGCTTCATCGCAGGGAATTAGCCAAATCGTTCACCGCCATGGCATAGAGCACACTGCGGTTGTATCGGGTGATAACCCGAAAGTTATGCATGCACGTAGCGCCGCCAAGGTTCGATCGAGTTCAAGGTTGCGCCGATCGAGTACACCGAGCAGTTCAGTGGGTACGGAGGCATCGAACAACACCGGTTGACCGCTCTGCCAGCCGTGAGCGGTGAAGTAGTTGGCAACGCTCGCTGCGATATCGTCCCAGTCGGTGAACAGATCGCGACGCCCCGGCGCACTGGCTGTGGCGCTGCCATCGACCGCGAAACGACGATAGCTCGAGGGCATGAACTGGGGCGCGCCCATGGCGCCGGCGTAGGAGCCGCGGACGGTGAGCGGATCCCACGATTCTTCACGCGCGAGCAGAATGAAATGCTCGAGTTCCGAGCGGAAGAATTCAGCGCGGCGTGGGTAATCAAACCCCAAGGTCATCAGCGCATCGAGCACACGCCACGAACCCATGTTACGGCCGTAGTTGGTCTCGACCCCGATAATCGCCACGATGATGGCTGCGTCGACACCCGTCTTTTGTTCGATCGTGCTCAAGCGATCGCGGTGGGTGTTCCAGAACTCGCGCCCGCGAGCGACTCTCTCGTTGCTGACGAGGCGATCTTTGTATTCCCACCACGCGAGCACCCGCTCGGCCGGCCGGGTCATCGCCACGATGATCTTGGGTTGGAACATGCCTTGGCTAAGCAGGGCGCGCAGCTCCTCGGCCGGGATCGCATGTTTGCTCGACAGCGAGTCGATGAACGCGACGATGTCCGGTCGCGTCAAGTCGAAGGGTTTGGGTGATTCATCGGCGATACTGGCTGGAGTCTTCGCTGCCTCATCACTCGCGACCACGCTAGCGGTTTTCGGCACCTCGGCATGCGGGGTTGCCACTACGGGCTTGACCGAGCGAGGCTGATCCGCACACGCGGTCAACAACAGGGTGATTGCAAGGACTGAGGAGTAACGTAGCGACATCAACCTGCGAGCTTCCGATTGGCATACAACGACATGAGCATACCGAAGCCTGCCAACAGGGTCACCATCGAGGTGCCACCATAACTCACCAACGGCAACGGCACGCCAACGACCGGCAACAAGCCGCTCACCATGCCGGCGTTGATGAAGACGTAGACAAAGAAAATCGCCGCAAGACTGCCCGAGAGCAATCGCGAGAAGGTGTCGCGCATCTGTGAAGTAAGGAACAACGCTCGAAACACGACAAATAGATAGAGGCCCATCAGCACGACGATACCGACGAAACCGAATTCTTCGCCGATGACGGCGAGTACGAAATCGGTGGTGCGCTCAGGTAGAAACTCGAGTTGGCCTTGTGTGCCTTGCAGATAGCCCTTGCCGAAAAGCCCGCCGGAGCCGATCGCAATGGTCGACTGGATGATGTGATAACCCGAGCCCAGTGGATCCGCCTGCGGATCGAGCAGCGTGAGCACGCGCTGGCGTTGGTAATCGTGCAGGAAGTTCCAGCCGATCACGGCGCTCGCAACACCAATGGCAGCCAGTACGCCAATGATTCGCCACGACAAACCGCCAAGCACGACGACGAGCGTGCCTGCGAACAAGATCAACAAACCGGTGCCGAGGTCCGGCTGTACGATCGTGAGCGCGGTCGGAACCAGGATGATCGCAGCGAGCAGACCGAGGGTACGTAGATCGGGCGGAAGTGCACGCTCGCGCAACAACAGTGCACAAGCCATCGGCACCGCGAGTTTCATCAGTTCCGAGGGTTGGAAGCGGATGAAGCCAAGATCAAGCCAGCGCTGCGCACCTTTGCCCACATAGCCGATCGCGTCGACCACGATCAGCAAGGCGAGGCCTACCCCATAGAGCCAAGGCGTGATGCGGCGCAGCGTGGCAGGGCGCAGTTGCGCGAGGGTCAACATGATCGTTGCGCCAATGGCGAGTCGGATGCTGCCGCGTAGCACCGACTCCCAATCGCCACCCGAGGAGCTGAAGAGAATCAGTTGACTATAAAGCGCAATCGCTGCGATACCGATTAGCAAGGGGCCATCGAGTCGCAGCGTACCGAGCAGTCGAGTGGTGTAACTGAGGGTTCGTCTGGTCGGCCCATCGACTTCTTCACGCAGCATGTCGTCTCACTCGCCCTGATTGTTCGTGTCAGTGACGGGAGTCACCGTCGGTACGACGAACTTACGCAGAAGATAGGCATCCATCACGGCGCGAGCGATCGGCGCTGCCGTGCCGCTGCCACTGCGCCCATTTTCCACTAAAACAACGACTGCGATCTTCGGATCTTCGATCGGCGCAAAGGCGACGAACCACGCGTGATCGCGCAGACGTTCGGCGATGGCGTTCTCGTTGTAACGCGCGTTTTGGGCGACGGTAAAAACCTGCGCAGTGCCGGTTTTTCCGGCAATGCTGTAAGGCGCGCCAAACGCGGCTCGCGAGGCCGTGCCGCCTTGCATCACCGCACGCATGCCATCGATGGCGTTATCCCAATAAGCCTCGTTCCGTAATTTCACGGGTGGGAGGAATTTCGGTTTGATCGTCGTGACACGCTGCGTTACCGGATCGCGAGTCGCACGGACGACGCGCGGCACCGGATGTTGTCCGCGTGTCGCAACGATGGCGGTCATCTGCGCAATCTGCATCGGCGTGCTCGTCATGTAGCCCTGGCCGATGCCGAAAATCACCGTCTCGCCCGGGAACCAAACTTGCTCACTACGACGCTTGAAGGCCTTGCGCTTCCATTCGGCCGAAGGCAACACGCCGCTTTTTTCACCACCGATATCGATACCTGTCTCGGTGGCGAGTCCGAAGCGACCCAGGAAATCATGTAGACGCTTTACGCCAAGGCGATCCGCAAGCGCGTAGAAGTAGGGGTCGCAAGACTGGGCGATGGCTGTGACCATGTCTACGTTGCCATGACCACGCGGTTGCCAATCACGGAAGCGATGTCGACTTCCCGGCAGCGAGAAGTAGCCCGGGCAAAAGCGCGCCTCGAGCGGGTCGATCACGCCGTATTCGAGACCCGCCATGGCGACGACGGGCTTGATGGTGGAGCCTGGTGGATAAAGACCGCGCACGGTCCGATTGAAGAGTGGTCGATCCGGGTCTTCATTGAGCAGTTTGAACTCACTGCGGGTCAGGCCGCGGGCAAACCCATTGGGGTCAAAGCCAGGGCGACTGACTAGCGCGAGCACCTCACCATTCTTGGGATCGAGTGCGATCACGGCAGCGCGACGATACTTCACCCAAGCTTCGGCGACCTGCTGCACTTCCAGATCGAGAGTCAAAAACAAATCCTGACCGGGTTCTCCGGGCGAGCGTTTCAACTCCGGCTGCAAGGGCCCGAGCTTGTCGACCGATCGTCCGCGCGCGTTGACCATAATCTCGCGGCGTCCGTTACGACCACGAAGCACATTCTCGAAGGCGGCTTCGACGCCGACTTTTCCGATGGTGGACGATCCAGCGTATTCCTCGCGATCGATGCGCTTCAGATCCGAGTCGGAGATCGTGCCGACATAGCCGATGGCATGGACGGCGATTTCACCGAGCGGGTAATGACGCGCGAGTCGTGTGCGGATGTCGACACCCGGAAATTCGAATCGATGCACGCCGAACTTCGCCATGTCTTCGTCCGTGAGTCGCAGCCGGATCGGCACGCTGTCGAAACCACGACGCGAGCGGATCGTCCGACGCACATCATCGAGGTCTTCCTCTTCGAGCAGTCCGATCGCGGCGAGTCGACGCAAGGTCGAATCGAGATCGGGGACTTGTTCGGGTACCAGCTCCAATTGATAGGCGGGTTGATTTTCCGCGAGGATGACACCGTTGCGATCGTAGATGACGCCGCGCGGGGCAGGCAGTGCCTCGATGCGTACCTGATTACCTTCTGCGAGCTCGGTGTAGTAGCCGTGTTTGACGAGTTGCAGCCAGCCTAGACGCAACAGCAGCACCACCGACAGCGCTGCAATGATGACCATCGCAAGCACGAGGCGCTGTTCGAACAGATGCTGTTCGCGCCAGAAATCTTTGATTCGGCCACCGAGGCTCATCGCGTTTCAGCGCCTACTGCGCGAGAGGTCACCGCCCAGCCACTCCCACGCGAAGGGCCAAAGAAGCGTGCCCGTCACGATCGGTAGCAGACGGGTCCACGAGCCCAAGGCATGGCCGGTCCAGCCGTCGATGATCCAGACGACGATTTGCCAAAGCAATAATAAGCCCGCGATGTAGAACGTCTGCTCAAACATCGACTTGTTGCGAATGATGAGATGTTGACGAATCGCAATGTAGGCAACGAGCGCCGTGGCGAGGGCGTGTTGGCCGAGTACGACGCCCAGATAGGCATCGAGCGCGAGCCCCATCAGAAAGCCGAGGCCGACACCGCCCCAACCGGGTGCAGCGATCGACCAGTACAGCACGGCGATGACCGCGAACGACGGTCGGAACCAGTCAAGTACGGCAGGCAGTGGTATCACCTGCAGGACGAACGAGGCGAGCAGCCCCACTATCGCGCGACGTCGCAAACTCCAGCGCTTCATGGTGTTGCGCCTCGGGGTGCCGCGCCTCGGGGTGTTGCGCTTGGCGGTGCCACATCAATCGCTTTGGCTGCCGGATCGCCACCCATATTTTGAGCGGGGCTAATCGGAGCTGCCGGATGCGTCGGTGTGAACCACAGTAGCGACACGATTCGATCGCGATCGACGCGAGCGAGAGTGCGTGCCTGCACTTGCGCCAGCGGCAAGCCACCATCGCGTTTGACATCCGTCACAATCGCGACCGGGTAACCCGCAGGAAAAACACCACCGAGACCCGAGGTGATGAGTCGATCGCCTTGGCGGATGTCGGTTTGCAGCGGCAAAAACGGCAAACTGAGCTGATCGCGCCGACCGGTGCCGACAGCGAGCGTGCGCACGCCGGTGCGTAGGATCTGCACGGGCAGTGCATGTTCAGGGTCGGTTAGCAAAATGACTTCGCTGCTCCAAGGACCTACCCGCATCGTCTGACCGAGTACGCCGCCAGCGGCGACGACAGCTTGCCGATCGAAGACGCCGTTGACGGCACCGCGATCAACGGTCAACCGTTGCTGCTGCGAGTTGAATTCGCTACCGATAATTTGCGCGGGCAGATATTTCTCGACGACATCGACGGCGGGTGTGGCGATCGCGCGCAGCGCCGCGTTTTCTCGCTCGAGACTTTGTCGCCGTAGGGCGAGCTGCTCGAGTTCGCGAATGCGTTGACGCAACTCGCGATTCTCTGCTTGCAGCGCCGCGCGATCCTCGAAGACCTCTTGCGACCATTGCCAGGCAGCAGCCGGTGAGTTCAGCGCGATTTCGATCGGGTAGGCGACGGCCTGCAGCCCGTAGCGGATGGACTCGAGCCAGCGACCGCGCTGGTCGAGGTACATCAAGGCCAGCGCAATAACCGCGTAAATGACGAAGCGCAGACCAGCTGGTGCGCCACGCGTGGACAGATAGCGGCTGGCGTCGCTGCTATTCAAGCCCGAAATGGCCGGGGCCGAGTTCGTCCATCAGTTCGAGGATGCGTCCGCCACCGCGAGCCACGCAGGTGAGCGGATCCTCTGCGATGACAACGGGCACGCCAGTCTCTTCGGTGATCAACTTGTCGATATCACGCAGCAACGCGCCGCCACCCGTGACGACGATGCCGCGATCGGCGACGTCCGAACCGAGTTCCGGCGGAGTCTGTTCGAGCGCTTGTTTGACCGCGCCCACGATGCCCTGCAGCGGCTCCTGCAGTGCCTCGAGGATCTCGTTGCTATTGAGGGTGAAGCTGCGCGGAACGCCTTCGGAGAGGTTGCGGCCTTTGACCGAGATTTCGCGCACGGTCTGTCCGGGGTAGGCCGAACCGATTTCGATCTTGATGCGCTCGGCGGTGGTTTCACCGATGAGGATGCCGTAGTTACGGCGCACGTAGTTCATGATCGCTTCGTCGAAGCGATCACCACCGATACGAGCGGACTGCGCATAGACGATGCCGTTCAAAGAAATCACGGCCACTTCGGAGGTGCCGCCACCGATGTCGAGCACCATCGAGCCGCGCGCTTCTTGCACCGGCAAGCCGGCACCGACGGCGGCAGCCATCGGCTCGCTCACGATCGCCACCGTGCGCGCACCCGCCCCTTCAGCGGATTCGCGAATCGCACGACGCTCCACCTGGGTCGAGCCCACGGGCACGCAGACCAGTACGCGCGGCGAGGGCTTGAGCAGGCGGTTGTCATGCACCTTGCCGATGAAGTGCTGCAGCATCTTCTCGGTGTAGGTGAAGTCGGCGATCACGCCGTCCTTCATCGGGCGCACCGCGGTGATGTTCCCTGGCGTACGGCCGAGCATCATCTTCGCATCGGCACCCACGGCCACGATGACCTTGCCGCCGCGGCTGTAATCGTCCTGGACCGCGACCACCGAGGGTTCGTTCAGGACGATCCCGCGATCACGGACATAAATGAGAGTGTTGGCTGTTCCGAGGTCGATCGACAGATCGCTGGAGAAATAGCCGCGCAAGCGTTTGAACATGGGTATAGCGCCGAGCCGGAAAACGTCGGCAAATTTAACAACCTGCGGCCTCTTCCACAAGGCGACGGTGTTATCATGTCCGGCTTGGTTTACGACGGGTTTTCACCGCGGCAACCAACTCCCACAGACAACCTCAGGGTCGCTTCATGAGCCTCACCCGTGCCGACATCGAAAACATCGCGCGGCTCGCGCGTTTGCAACTGACCGAGGCGGAAATACCCGTCTACGTCGACTCGCTCTCCCGGATCTTCGCCTTCGTGGGCGAGCTCGACCGGGCGCCGACCGCCGGAATCAGCCCGATGGCGCATCCGCTGCCGGGTCTGGCTCAACGTCTGCGGGCGGATGCGGTCAGCGAGACGGACCACCGCGATCGCTACCAGCAGAATGCACCGAAGGTCGAGGCGGGGCTTTATGTGGTCCCGAAGGTGATCGAATGAGCGCGCCGGCTGCCACCGTCGCCGCCCTGGCCAAGGGCTTGGCGGCAGGAGATTTTTCGAGTGTCGAGCTGACGCGCAGTTACCTCGACCGCATCCAGGCGGCTCAACCGGGCCTCAATGCCTTCATTACGGTGACGGCTGAGGCCGCGCTCGCCGAGGCCGCTGCGGCCGATGCGGCACGGGCCGCTGGCAAGGCCGGTGCGTTGACCGGCGTGCCGCTCGCACACAAGGACATCTTCTGCACCGAGGGTGTGTTGACCACCTGTGGTTCGAAGATGCTCTCGAATTTCGTCTCGCCTTATGACGCCACGGTCGTCAGCGGCTTGCGTCGTTCGGGCACGGTGATGCTCGGTAAGCTCAATATGGACGAGTTCGCCATGGGCTCGTCGAATGAAACGAGCTACTTCGGCCCGGTGCGCAATCCGTGGAACCCGGCGATGGTCCCCGGGGGTTCCTCCGGCGGCTCGGCCGCCGCGGTGGCCGCGCGCATCGTGCCGGCGGCAACCGCTACCGACACGGGCGGGTCGATCCGCCAACCTGCAGCGCTCTGCGGCGTCACCGGCATCAAGCCGACCTACGGGCGGGTCAGCCGCTACGGCATGATCGCTTTCGCGTCGAGTCTCGATCAGGCGGGTCTGATCACCGTCAGTGCCGAAGATGCGGCGCTGCTGCTCGGACCCATGTCGGGGTTCGACCCGAAGGACTCGACCAGCGTCGAGTCGCCGGTGCCAGACTACACGCGCACGCTCGGCGATTCGCTCGAGGGCATGACGATCGGTATCGTCAAAGAATTCTTCGACAAAGGGCTCGATGCCGAGTGCGAATCGCGCATCCGAGATGCCATGCGGGTGTATGAGAAGCTCGGCGCGAAGTTCCGCGAGGTCAGCTGCCCGAACCTGCCGCTATCCGTGCCGACTTACTACGTGGTCGCCCCGGCTGAGTGCTCGTCGAATCTGGCACGTTTCGATGGCGTGCGTTTCGGTTATCGCTGCGAGTCGCCCAAGAATCTCACCGATCTCTACATGCGTTCGCGCGGCGAGGGCTTCGGTGCCGAGGTCAAGCGACGCATCATGACGGGCACTTATGTCCTCTCGGCAGGCTACTACGACGCTTATTACCTCAAGGCGCAGCGGGTTCGGCAGTTGATCAGTGCCGATTTCGCGCGCGCTTTCGGCGAGGTCGATCTGCTGCTCGGCCCCACATCTCCGACGCCGGCGTTCGCGATCGGTGCGAAGTGCGACGATCCGATCACGATGTATCTCAACGACATCTATACGATCGGCGCCAATCTCGCGGGTTTGCCCGGCATGTCGCTGCCCTGCGGTTTCGTGGGTGGTTTGCCCGTGGGTCTGCAGTTGATCGGGCCGCATTTCTCCGAAGCGCGCATGTTGAATGCGGCGCATCGCTACCAACTCGAGACCGACTGGCACTTGCAGGTGCCGGCGGCTTTTGCCTGAGGATCCGCCATGGAATGGGAAACCGTTATCGGTCTCGAAATCCACGCGCAATTGGCCACGCGCTCGAAGATCTTCTCCGGGTCAGCGACGGCCTACGGCGCCGCGCCCAATACTCAAGCGAATCTCGTCGACTTGGGCTACCCGGGCGTCCTGCCCGTGCTCAACGCCGAGGCGGTGCGCATGGCTGTCCGTTTTGGTCTCTCGATCGGCGCGCGGATTGCGCCGCGTTCGGTGTTTGCGCGCAAGAACTATTTCTATCCGGATCTTCCTAAGGGCTATCAGATCAGTCAGTACGAACTGCCGATCGTCGCCGAAGGGTCTATCGACATCGTGCTCGATGACGGCACGCGTAAGCGCGTCGGTATTACCCGGGCCCATCTCGAAGAGGATGCGGGTAAGTCGCTGCACGAGGGCCTACCTGGTCACAGCGGCATCGATTTGAATCGAGCAGGAACACCCTTGATTGAAATCGTGAGTGAGCCAGATCTGCGCTCCGCCAAAGAGGCGGTGGCGTACATGAAAAAGATCCACACGCTCGTGCGCTACCTCGAAATTTGCGACGGCAACATGCAGGAAGGTTCGTTCCGCTGTGATGCCAACGTTTCGGTGCGCCCGAAGGGTCAGGAGAAGTTCGGCACGCGCGCCGAGATCAAGAATTTGAACTCGTTCCGTTTCGTCGAAAAGGCGATCAATTACGAAATCGAACGCCAGATTGAGCTGATCGAGAGCGGCGGCAAAGTCGTACAGGAAACGCGTCTCTATGATCCCGACAAGGGAGAAACGCGTTCGATGCGTTCGAAAGAGGAAGCCAACGACTACCGTTACTTTCCCGATCCGGATCTGTTGCCTGTGGTGCTCGAAGATGAGCTCATCGAGAAGGTGCGTGCTTCGTTGCCGGAACTTCCGGATGAGAAAGCGGCGCGCTTCGTCCGCGATTACGGCTTGCCGGAATATGATGCCGGAGTGCTCACGGCCAGTCGCGAGTTCGGTGCCTACTACGAAGATGTGGTCGCCCGAGTCGGCAGTGAGCCGAAGCTCTGTGCCAACTGGGTCATGGGTGACTTGGCCGCCTTCCTCAACAAAGACGGCCTCGAGATCGGTGAATCCAAGGTCGACGCCACGGCGCTGGCGGGGCTCGTCACACGCATCGTCGATAACACCATCTCGGGCAAGATTGCCAAAGACGTGTTCGAGGCAATGTGGGCCTCGGGTGAGTCGGCCGATGCCATCATCGAGCAGAAGGGCTTGCGTCAGATCACGGACACCGGTGCGATCGAAAAAGCGATCGATGACGTTATGGCTAAGAACCCTGGGCAGCTCGCGGATTATCGATCGGGCAAGGACAAGCTGTTCGGCTTCTTTGTCGGCCAGGTCATGAAAGCCACAGGTGGCAAAGCCAATCCGGCGCAGTTGAACGATCTTTTGAAGAAGAAACTGGCCGGTTGAGCGTACTTCAAAAACATTTTGATCTCGTTCGACGCTTTACCGTCGAGCATCAGGCGGTCCGCGGCCAATGGGTTCGTCTCGGACCCGCTTGGCTAGAGCTGCGCGAGCATGCCGACTATCCGCCGGCTGTTCGCCAGTTGTTGGGTGAGGCTGTCTCAGCTGCGGTTCTGCTTGCCTCGACCCTGAAGTTTGAAGGCGAGCTAACGGTGCAGATGCAGGGTGATGGTGCAGTTCGCCTGCTCGTCGCTCAATGCACGCACGATTTTCAGGTTCGAGCCGTGGCGCGCTTCGATCGAGATCGTATCGAAGCGGCGACGGATTTTGCAGCACTTGCAGGAACAGGGCAGATCGTCGTCACGATCGAAGCGGAGCGCTTCTCCTCGCGTTATCAAGGCATCGTGCCGATCGACTCACGCTCTTTGGCTGCTTCGCTCGAACATTATTTCGAAAGCTCGGAGCAATTACCGACACGAGTGGTGCTGGCTGCAGACGATGCCGGTACCGCTGGTGTGCTGATCCAACGTTTACCCCAGCAGGGTGGCATCGTAGGGTCAGACTCGAGTGCGGCGAGCGCCGTGCGTGAGGCGGAGTCTTGGGCGAGCTATGAACAGGCCTGCGAGGCTTTGCAGGGTATCGCGACAGATGAATTGCTCGCGCGCTCGGCGACCGATCTGATGCAGCGTATTTTCACGGGTCTCGATCTGCGCTTGTTTGATGCCCAACCGGTTCGGTTTCGTTGTCGCTGTAGTGTCGATCGCGTGAGCGGGATGTTGCGCTCACTCGGCGCTGCCGAGGTCGATTCCATCATCGCCGAGCAGGGCGCCGTGACCGTGACTTGCGAGTTCTGCCACAAGCCATGGCGCTTCGACTCGGTGGATGTCGCTCGCCTCTTTGGCTCTCCCGGTGAGCAAATCCCGGGCAGTAACTCGGTCAACTAGCCGGGGCGGTGTTCGCTCGCGAGGTATTCCTCGCTTTGCATCTCGATGAGTCGGCTTGCCGTGCGCTCGAACTCGAAGCCGAGTTTCTCGCCGCGATAAAGTTCAGTCGGTACAGCGGCTGCAGATACGACAAGATTCACGCGACGATCGTAGAACTCATCGACCATGGCGATGAAACGTCTGGCCGCGTTGTCCGTGGTAGCGTCGAATATAGGCACGTTCGCGATCAGCACCGTCTGGAACTCGCGCGCGAGGCTCACATAATCGTTCTGACTGCGTGGCCCGTCGCACAGAGCCGTGAACTCGAACCAAACGACGTTCTCGGCGAGCCTCACTACTGGAATATCGCGCCCCTCAATTTCGATGGAGCGAGCCTCGATGCGGGATCCGTCGCTAAGCTCAGCGAAGAGCTTCTCCAGTACTTTCGGAGTTTCGTCGTCAGTGCTGTCGAGATAGATAGATCGCTGGGTCAGTTGCCGTAGCCGATAGTCCGTATCGCCATCGAGCGTAACGATCTCGCAATGCCGCTCGAGCAAGTCGATGGCAGGCAAAAACCGCTGCCGTTGCAGACCATCACGATAAAGCCCTGATGGCGGCACGTTCGACGTGAAGACCAGCGCAACGCCACGTTCAATCAAATGCGAGAAAAGTCCTGCTAGCAGCATGGCATCGGCGATGTCCGTGACGAACAGCTCATCGAGGCAGATGACTCGCGCTTCAGCTGACAGATCGGCGGCCACCGCGCCAAGCGGATCTTCCATCTCGCGGTGTCGTTGTAACCCGGCGTGTACCGATTGCATGAAGCGGTGAAAGTGAGCGCGGCGCTTGTCCCGAAACGGCAGGCTCTCGTAGAAAAGGTCCATGAGCCAAGTCTTGCCTCGACCGACACTACCCCAAAGATAAAGACCGCGAGTGCGGTTTGGTGGTTTGGCGAGGCCGAGGCGAGTGCCGAGTCGCTTCCAGGCGCTCGTCTCATGATCTACCAGTTCGTCGCGCAAGCGCGCGAAGGATTGCAGCACGCGTCGCTGCTTTGGATCTTCCGTGTGACCGTGCTCCTGCAGTGCCGATCGATAGAGCTGTAGCAAAGCGTCGTGAGACATCGTCAACTGCGCAGCTCGGCGAGGTCCCGAAACAGATCGAGTGCGGCTGGATTGGCGAGCGCTTCGGTGTTAGTGACCGGGACCGAGAGGATCTTGGCGGGTACATGCCTCGGCGTCGTGTGGTTTCGAATTTGATCGCGGATCCGTTGCCGAAGGGAATCATCGAGATCGACACCCGCGCGCAGCTTCACGAATAGCACGATGCGCACATCGTCCTGCCACTGCTGGCCTATGCAGAGCGACTCGAGAATTTCCGGCAGCTGTTCGACCTGTCGATAGATCTCGGCTGTGCCGATGCGGACGCCGCCAGGGTTCAGAACTGCGTCGGATCGCCCAAAGATCAAGAATCCGCCCGTTTCGGTGCGTGCGGCGTAATCGCCATGGTGCCAAAGCCCGGGGAAACGTTCGAAGTAACTGGCGCGATAGCGCGCTTGGTCTGTATCGCCCCAGAAGCCGAGCGGCATAGAGGGGAAAGGTTGGCGACAAACCAGTTCACCTTTCTCGCCCGGTGGCAATGAGTCGCCCTGTTCATTGACGACATCGACTGCCATACCAAGTCCTGCGCATTGCATCTCGCCGCGATGCACGGCGGCAAAGGGCTGCCCCAAGGCAAAGCAACTGATGATGTCGGTGCCGCCGGAGATCGAAGCCAGTTGCACATCGGTCTTGATATCTTTGTAGACGAAATCAAAACCTTCGGGCGAGAGCGGTGAGCCGGTCGAGAGCACGGTGCGCAGCGCGGGTAGCGAATGGCGTTCGCGCGGGCGATAACTCGACTTCTCCAAAGCGGCGAGGTACTTCGGGCTCGTGCCGAAAATGCTGACGTGCTCGGTCTCGGCGATTCGCCAGAGCGTGCCGCTATCAGGGTGGGTGGGCGAACCATCGTAGAGCACGAGTGCTGCACCCGAGGCCAAGCCGCTGACCAGCCAGTTCCACATCATCCAACCGCATGTGGTGTAGTAGAACAAGCGGTCGTCTCGCTTCAGATCGACATGCAGCTGATGCTCTTTGAGGTGTTGTAAGAGTGTTCCACCGGCGCCATGCACGATGCACTTGGGTTTGCCCGTGGTGCCCGAGGAGTACATCACGAAGAGCGGATGATCGAAGGGTAGGCGTTGAAACTGCAGCTTCGCATGCGATGAGCCCATTTGCTCGAACCGCAGCGCTCGTCTGCCGTTGTCTTCGAGAGTGGCAAGATCTGAATTTCTGCTGATCTGCTCGACGACGATGACGGTTGTCACGCTGCGCAGCGACTTCAGCACACCTGCCATCGGTGCGATCGAATCGAGTGTCTTGCCGGCATAGTGATAGCCATCGGCGGTGAAGATGGCTTTGGGTTCGATCTGTCCGAATCGATCAAGTACGCCCGCGATACCGAAATCAGGCGAGCAGGAGCTCCAGATGGCTCCTAGGCTCGTGGTGGCCAACATCGCGATGACCGCTTCGGGGATATTGGGCAAGAATCCCGCCACGCGATCGCCTGGCTGGACTCCGATTTCTTTGAGTCCGGAAGCAACGCGAGCGACTTCCGCACAGAGCTGTCGATAAGACAGCACACGGCGCTGAGCGCGCTCGTTGTAGGCAATCAACGCCGGATGATCGTCGCGATAGTGCAGCAGATTCTCGGCGTAGTTGAGTCTGGCACCTGGGAACCAACGTGCTCCCGGCATTTGATGGCCATTTTCCAACACCGGTGCTGCAGCCCAGTCGGCCTTCACGTCGGCGAAGTGAGCCACCTCGAACCAGAACGCATCGGGTCGTTCGAGAGACCAGCGGTGCAGGGCCGCATAATCACTCGTTGGTAGATCGCGTCGTGCTGCGATGCAATCGATGAAACGGCGCAGATTGCTATCGGCCATGCGCGCGGGGGAGGGGCTCCAGAGTATGTCTTGCACCTTGCGTCCCCCGAGCGTTCGGCTCAACCGCGCGTCACAGCGACTGGTAGATCGGCCCCGACCCGCCTTCGGGCGTGGTCCAGTTGATGATCTGGTATGGATCTTTGATATCACAAGCCTTGCAGTGCACGCAGTTTGCCGCGTTGATCTGCAGACGCTTGCTACCGGCACCATCGTCGACCATTTCGTAGACATTGGCGGGGCAGAAGTTCTGGCAAGGGTTACCGTACTCGGTCGCGCAGGTGGTCGCACAGATGGAGGTGTCGCGGACCTTTAGATGCACCGGTTGGTTTTCTTCGTGCGAATTGTTGGCGAAGAAAACCGAGGCCAAGCGATCCCGCGGCGGCAAGCTGCGATCGATCCAACCCCGATCGGGCGACTCGTACTCATCGAGCTTCTTCGTCGCGGCGTAGGCCGCGGTATTGCGGAGCGTCCACGGCGTGCGGCCACCCAGAACGGTTTCGAGTGCGCCGTTGATCAGCGCGAACCACAAACCACGCTTAAAGCCCGGCTTGATGTTGCGAATCTTCTTCAGTTCCTGGCCGCCGGGCGAGGCGCGCCAGCGGGCATCGAAACCGGCCACGCTGTCGTGCTCGGCGATGTGAGTCGCCGCGAGCATGCCACTGCGTATGGCCTGATGGATGCCCTTGATCTTCGGCACGTTGAGCGTGCCGCCGGCATCGCCAATGAGGAGCGCACCCGGCATCTCGAGCTTCGGCATCGATTGCCAACCACCCGCAGAGATGGTGCGCGCGCCGGCTGCGACAATTTCGCCACCCTCGAGCAGCGCCTTGATGCTCGGATGATGTTTGAATTGCTGGAATGCTTCGAACGGCTGCAGGCGCGGATCTTCATAGTCGAGACCGACGACGTAACCGATGTACACCCGATCGTTGTCGAGGTGATACAAGAAGCTGCCGCCATAGGTGCGGTTATCGAGCGGCCAGCCGATGCTGTGCTGAATCAGACCGGGCTCAACACGGCCCGGCGGCAATTGCCACAATTCTTTGAA
>JBDLSG010000046.1:0-12105 GCA_039799645.1 Pseudomonadota bacterium
GCACCACTGATGTAGCGAAAGAGTCGTCCGAAGGCGATATTGCCGGCATTCATGAATCCCGCTTCTACCTCCGTCTCGGCGATCAAGTAAGAAGAGTACGCTCGTAGTTCGAACGATCCTTCTTGCTCGAGCACTCGATATTCGGGGATTTCTATGGCCATCGCCGGCCAACTTGCCAGTGCGAGCAATAAACCAGCGAGAGCATGCCGAAGTCTCACGCGACCTCGAAGAGGCCAGCAGCACCCATTCCACCGCCGATGCACATGGTAACGACGACATGACGCACGCCAAGGCGCTTGCCAGCGAGCAATGCATGACCGACCAGACGTTGGCCGCTCATGCCATACGGATGACCTACGGCAATGGCACCGCCATCGACGTTAAGCCGATCATCGGGAATACCGAGTTTGTCGCGACAGTAGAGAACCTGTACCGCAAATGCTTCGTTGAGTTCCCACAAACCGACATCCTCGATCTTCAAACCCGCACGTGCCAACAATTTAGGCACCGCGAAGACCGGGCCGATACCCATCTCATCGGGCTCACAGCCAGCCACCGCGAACCCTCGGAATATGCCGAGTGGCTTGGCACCGACACGCTCCGCCTCAGCGGCGCTCATGACCACGCACGCGCCCGCTCCATCGGAAAATTGGCTCGCGTTGCCTGCGGCGACCGAACCACCTGATGTCGCTGATTTGATCTTCGCTATCGCCTCGACGGTCGTTCCTTCACGTAAGCCCTCGTCCTGCGATACGGTCACTTCGCGCGTATACAACTTCCCGCCGGCGGCTTGGTCGATACCCGCCATGCGCACGGTGATCGGTGCAATCTCTGCGCTGAAATGCCCTGCCGCCAAAGCCGCGCACGCACGCTGCTGACTACGCGCACCGTACTCATCTTGGCGCTCGCGGGAAATACCGTAACGAGCCGCAACGGTCTCGGCCGTCTGTAACATGGAGTGATATATGGACGGCTTGTTTTTCTTGAGCCAACCATCGAAAGCCATGTGCATATTCACTTCAGCCTGCACACAAGAGATCGACTCGAGTCCGCCGGCAACGTAAACATCCCCCTCTCCTGCGATGACTCGCTGAGCAGCCATCGCAATGCTTTGCAAACCGGATGAGCAAAAGCGATTCACTGTGACGCCCGACACCGAAACCGGCAGTCCGGCGCGCAACGCAATCTGCCGTGCGATGTTGTTGCCAGTCGCGCCCTCTGGCAGCGCACAGCCCATGACCACATCTTCGATCGATGCCGGATCAATACCCGCTCTCTCCACAGCCGCCTTGACGGCGTGAGCGCCGAGCGTTGCGCCGTGGGTCATGTTGAAGGAACCCTTCCAACTCTTGGCAAGTGGCGTACGGGCAGTCGAAACGATGACGGCCTCGCGGCCTGTTGTGGCGCGGCTCATGCGGCACCTCCATTGAATGAACGATTATCGGTGGCAAGTCGCGCGATCAGCGCGGCGGGCTTCCAGAAGTTGGCATCGCCGCCCTCCTGCTCACCGAACTGTCGCATGCGTCGTGCGACCGCATACAGTTTTTGTGACTCTGCATAGTGCATCGGACCGCCGCGCCAGATGGGGAATCCGTAGCCCATCAAATAGACCAGATCGATATCTGAAGCACGCTGTGCGATTTTCTCATCGAGTATGCGTGCGCCCTCGTTGACCAAGGCATAGACCAGTCGATCGACGATTTCGGCGTCGGCCAACTTACGCACCGGCTGACCTGCCGCCTTGCGTACCTCCTCGATCACGCCAGCGACGATCGCCGAGGGGTAAGCTTGGCGATCACCCTTTTTATAGTCGTACCAGCCAGCGCCGGTCTTCTGACCAAAGCGACCCATTTCACATAGACGATCTGCGACAACCTGCGGTCGCTTCAGTGTGCCCTCGGCGTACTGCCGCTTACGGATATGCCAGCCAATATCGTTGCCGGCAAGATCACCCATACGGAACGGGCCCATCGCAAAACCGAATCGCTCAATGGCCTTATCGATCTGCTCAGGACTTGCCCCCTCATCAAGCATTGCCATCGCCTGCGCAAAATACTGGTTGATCATGCGATTACCAATGAAGCCATCGCACACGCCAGAAACAACCGCTGTTTTCTTGATTTTCTTGGCTAAGGTCATCGATGTCAGCAGCACATCCGGCGCCGTTTTCGCACCGCGTACGACCTCGAGCAAGCGCATGACATTGGCCGGACTGAAGAAATGCAGCCCGATGACATCGGCGGGACGCTTCGTGCCTGCCGCAATCTGATCCACATCAAGCGTCGAAGTGTTGGTCGCCAAGATAGCGCCCGGTCGAAGTACTGCATCGAGTTGCGCGAATACTTTCTGCTTGACACCCATGTCCTCGAACACGGCCTCGATCGCGAGATCGACATCGGCGATCGCATCGTAGGAAAGCACTGGCTTCAGCAAATCCATTCGCGCTTGAAGCTTCGCCGCGTCCAACTTGCCCTTCTTGACCTGGCCCTCGTAAACCTCGCGAATGCGCTGAACGCCGCGATCGAGCGCTTCTTGATTGAGCTCTAGCAGGCGAGCTTCGATTCCAGCATTGAGAAAATTGATAGCGATCCCGGTGCCCATGGTGCCAGCACCAATGATGGCAACCTTAGTGACTGCGCGCGGCTTCGTATCAGCTGGCAGATCGTCGATGCGCTGTGCGGCACGCTCTGCAAAGAAAATATGTCGAAGCGCGGCGGATACAGGGCTATCGACCAGCTTCTTGAACTGAGCGAACTCCTCTTGCTGCCCCGCATCGAAGCCCTTGGCCGCACCCACTTGCAGTGCTTCAATGATCGCCAGCGGTGCTGGATATTCCTTGAATGCCGTCTTGGCGGTATTCCGGGCAAACTGGCACAGAGCCTCGAGATCAGGCTCCCGCACCGGCAGATCGCGCGCTCGCAACAAGGGCTTACCCTCTTTGACAGCAGCGGCTACCTCTTCGGCTACGCTGATGGCGGCACTCACGAGATCCGCATCAACGACGCGTTGTAACAACGGCGAACCTTTGAAGAGCGCGACCGGCAGGGGCTCACCCGACATCATGACGTTTAATGCGCCCTCGACGCCGATCAGGCGTGGCAAGCGCTGCGTACCGCCGGCGCCCGGCAACAAACCTAGCTTTACTTCCGGCAGGCCGATCTTCGCGGACGATAATGCCACGCGCTGATGACAGCTCATCGCCAGCTCGAGGCCACCGCCGAGCGCCACACCTTCGATGGCTGCTACGACGGGTTTTTTCATCTCATCGAGCACCGTGTTGATAGTCCAGAGCGTGGGGCCACGCAAAACATCCGGGCTGCCGAATTCACGGATATCGGCTCCCGCGCAGAATGTCCCATTTGAACCGATGAGTACTACAGCATCGACGGACGCGTCGCGTGCAGCGCGCTCGAGTGCCTCGAGCAAGGGCGCACGGAGTGCGTAACTCAGGCTGTTGACCGGGGGCGCCTCGAAGGCGATGACCGCCGTGCGATTCCTTACGTTGTAGTCGACTTTCGTCATCTCGTCATACCTCGAATGAATCTATTGAGTCTGTATACCGCCGGTCAGGACGATACGCATGGCAGCCTCGACCGTGAGGTCAGTGGGCTCGATACGATCGCGGGGCAGGTAGAGAGTGTAGCCGCCAATTTGATAGCTCATCGGCATATACACAGCGACGAGTTCCTCATCGGTACCGAGCCCTGGCAGAGTGGCGTTTTCCTGCGTCACGAAGCCGATCACCTTGCCAGGCCCGAACTGCACCATCACGACGCGCTGCAGTTCGCCACCCTTCTCGCCCACCTTCATGAGGCCGGTCAGATCGCGGACCGCTGAGTACACGGTCTTCACGACTGGAATACGCAAAATCAGTGACTCACTGAAGGTAATCACACGGCGTACAACGTAGGCATTGACCAGCAAGCCGACCACGATCAACACCACGAAGCCACCCACCAAGCCCATACCCGGCACATAGATTTCGGCAGGCAGCCATACTTTCAATAGGCCAGATAGCAGCGACTCCGTCGTCACGCCGAGCCAGTAGATAAAGTAGACCGTCAGCACGATCGGCAGAATGGTGAACAATCCCTTGGCGAGCAACCTTCCGACCGTCTTCATTTACGTGCCTCGACGATTTTCCAGAGTGTCTCTTCGGAGTAGAGCTGTTGCTCTTTCTCGCGCGGCACGGCGTGATCAGCGCAACTGACCTTGTCCGACGCGAACCCAGCCTTTCGCGCAATATCCGCTAGATCGATATGAGTCATGTACTGACCGAAAGTTTCGTTGTTGTTCCAACTTTCCCAGTTGTAGAGAAAGTTTTCGATGACATTCTTGCCGCGCGGGATTTCCAGATGCAGCATCAAACCGCCGGGCTTCAATAGACGATGGCACTCGGCAAAGATGTTCTTCAGCGCGCTGCGCGAGGTTTCGTGCAGCATGATATGAGAAATCACGAGATCGAAGCTCTGATCTTCGAATGTGGTGTGCTCGGCATTTTGCTGACTAAAGTGCACAGGCACACCAAGTGACTCGGCGCGCGCATGGGCGTAACGTAATTGTGGCGCCGCAACATCGATTGCATCGATACGCGCCTTTTTGAACTGTCGCGCCCAGGGCAACGTGCTATTGCCAATCGCACAACCCATATCGAGGATTCGTGTCGGCTTGAAACGGGGATGAGCGCTCAAAAAGTACTGGAGTAGCAATTCACCAAGGTACTCATTGCGCGGCCCCATCATCCCGTGCGAGTAGATATTGAGTCCGAGATCGTAGATCGCGCCGGCGGCAACATCATCCGTCGCGAAATCAGTATGGTAACCACCAGGCTGCAAGTGAATATCGACAGCCGTGTGATAGCGAGGTATCGGCAGAAGAGGATCAAGCGTCAAAGACCCGCGCCGGTGCGATCGCTTCACGTTGGCGTTCAATCGCGGCCATTCGCGCTCGACCGAGTCGATGACTGCATCCCACATGCGTTGCTGACTGCAGCGTTGCAAGGCACTCCAGAACTGGTAGTAGGGATGCCGCTCCATGACAGCCCGCACTTCATTGTGGTGTACCGGCTTACGGCCATGCTGACGTTCGAACTCGGGTTCGACGCGGCCGCGGTAGATCGCGTAATTGCCCGGCATCACACGTCCGGCGAGGTGTCCACGCAAAGCCCCCACGAAAGCTTGGCGTTCGCGCTCGTCGTGGCGCTCATCGGGCAGTAAGGCGTGTGGTGAGAGGCGGCGAGTCACCGTGTGATGATCACCGCCCCGACCGCTCAATTCAACACGACGGAGGCATCGCCGACACCCACCGTCACGGTCACATCGCGCGAACCATCACCCTTGGAGCTGACATTCGATGCCACCCCGGATGCCTTTACGGCGCTCGGGGTGCCGCGCACCGAAGCCTCACCGACTCCGACAGTCAGGGTGATATCGCCAGCACTCGCTTTGTTCGTCGTGACATCGACATCGCCGACACCAAGATCGATGCTGATCGCAGAGTTCGGCGCAGAGAGATCAACTGCACCGACACCGAGATTGACGCCCACCTCCTCCGGCAACGCCTTGGGCAGCAAGATGGTCCAGTCCGCCTCGACATCATCCTCGTTGAACTTCAGGTGCAAACGACCATTACTGGCTTTTGCGGTGATATCGAGACCGTCCACGCTCTTGAGTTTTCGCATCAATCCATGACGATTCCCCTCAAGATTCACGGTGACCTCGTACGAATCCCCGGTTCCTGGCCGAATACGCACCTCGCCAACCCGGTTGTCGACAACGAGACGGCTGATGCCGCTGGCGGGATAGACATGTTTGACCGCGCCAACGTTGTCGGCCGCCAAAGCGATCGGGCCGGCCACCGTCAGGCAAGACACGGCCGCGAGTACTACGAGGGTTTTCATGAACTAGTACCTTGTCGAAAAAAGGTACTGTATAGTACCACGCATGCTGATCGACACGAAACTGGCTCCGCTGCGAAAAGGCCTTTTGGAATTTGTCGTCCTTCGCATCGTGGGGGGCGATCAGGTCTATGTGCCCGACATCCTCAAGCGGCTTTCCGGTACCGAGTTCGCTACCCAAGAAGGCACTCTGTATCCGCTGCTTAGCAAACTGCGCCGCGAGCAACTCGTCGATTACGAGTGGCGCGAATCTGAGCTCGGCCCGCCTCGTAAATACTACCGACTGACCGAATCGGGGCTACAGCAGCTCGCACAACTCGATGATTACTGGCGGCGCATCAATCACACGTTGGCCCGACTCGGGCCCGTTCAATCCGGAAGCTCCCACTCATGAAACGCATTTCGATCACGGTGTCCCTCAACCGCAGCACCGTTCAGATGGACGAAGCCAGCTTCGTCCGACTCGAGAGTTATCTAGGCGAGGCGTCGCGTACGCTTGCTCTGAATCCAGATCGACAAGAAATTCTCGCGGATCTCGAGCAGGCGATCGCGGACCGCTGTCTGCAACGATTACCCGCAGGACAAACGGTGATTTCATTGATGGAGCTTGAGACCGTGCTGACCGAGGTTGGCGAAGTGCGCGATACTGCCTCGGAGCCAGACGGACCGAAGGCCGAGTACATTCCGCGTGATACCCAGTCACCTAGGAAGCGACTCGAGCAACTCAACGAAGGCGCTATTCTCTCGGGTATCTGTGCGGGCATCGCCCGTTATCTCGAAATTGATGTCATCTGGGTACGCATCGTCATGGTCATCATGACGGTTCTCTCCGGCTTCACGGCCGTGCTCATTTACGCGCTGCTGATGTTTCTGCTGCCGATTGCACCGATACGAACGGCCTCACAGCCACTCGGCAAAGTTCCGGCCAAACTTCGTGAAGCGACCGCGTACATACGTTCGTTCTTCGAACCTGCGAAGACCTGACGAAAACTTTCTTAGACTTGCATCAGAACCGATAACTGAAACCTAAATCGTAGCTGCGCTCAGGTCCGACATAGATGCCCTGACGGAGGCTCGCGATGTAGCGCTCGTCTGCCACATTCTTCACAGTGGCCCCAAACTCGAGACGATCGTTGAGCCGGTATAGCATGCTCACATCGGCAATCGTGTATCCGTCAATCGCGCCCGTAAAAAAACCAGTCAGACTTTCGTTGATCGCACGAGTGTTAAGCACATCGGTGAACTGCGAGCCCGTATGGTGCACACGGACGGAGCTACGCAACGGGCCACGCTCATAGGACACCACTAAGTTTGCAATCCACTCCGGCGTATAGGGCACGCGATTATCATCCGGCGTGGTCAAGGTACCGGCGCGCGAAAATCGATCACCCACGAATTGCGCATCGGCGATGTAGGTCAAATTCGCATCGACGGAAAATCCGCCACCGAGACGGGTACCGACACTTACCTCAAGACCTTGGTGCAGAGTCTTGCCACCGTTGGTGACCTGGAACTGACTGTTACTGTTGGCAGGAATGATCTGGTTATCAAAATCCATACGGAAGAGCGTCGCCTCATACTCGAGATCCCCCGCTGAACCCCGAATGCCTGCCTCCATATTGATGGATCGCTCGGCACTCAGCTCCTGGTCATCCAAGCCGTTGAGTGCGTCGCCATTGAGGGCTGGAGAGAAAGCTTTGTAGGCGTTAGCGAAACCTTGCAGCTGCTCCGAGAAGCTCCACGTAAGACCAATTCCTGGCAGCAGTTCCGTATTGTTAGTATTCGCACGGCTGCCTTGCGCACCGGTGCGCCGCAGATCGTGACGAGTTTGCTCGTAAACCTCGGCGCGCAAGCCGGCGGTAACGGCCAATTGATCAGTCAGAACGAAACGATTTTGCAGATGCATCGACCAACTGTCGGCAGCATCTAGGACCTCACGATTGATGGTGCCGCTACGCGGAGTGGCGCGCACTGCTGCCACGGTCACATCGCGCATCTCTTCGGACATGAATCGTAGCCCGACTTCAGCCTCATTCTCCAAACCGAAAGTGTCGTGTTTCAAAAACAGTCGGCTATCGATGCCGAGTCGCTCGAAGGTACGGTTGTTGCCGTTCAGGCTGTCGGTATAGACCCAGCGGCGCGCCGCTGCGCTCGCCGTGTTATTCGTCGCGAAACGCCAGTAATCGCGATAGAGCTCACTACTGAACGCGATAGTATTCAATCGCAGATTGTCGTTGATGGTCCATTCGTGGTTTAGATCGATCGAGCGGCGGCCAGTCAAAAACCAATCATCCGGCGCTGGATTGAGATCACTGCCCGCCTCGTACTCCGCGAGGAAGACGCCGCGATAGGAAATGTTAGCGTCGTTCTGATAGTCGGTGTATTTCACACCAACTCGCTGATTGTCTCCAAACTCTAAACCCGCTTTCAGCATGACGTCGCGCATACTGAATTCTTTGTCCATGAATCCGTCACTTTCGACGCGACTGATCACAGCGCCGAAAGTAGCGTCGCCGGAAGCGGCTTCTCCACCAGCCTCGATACCCCACTCGCGGGTATTGAACGACCCAGCGTGCATGTTGATCTTGATACCCGGCTCGGGAGTCTTCGTGACGTAGTTGATCACGCCACCAATCGTGCTCGGACCATAGCGCAGCGAACCCGCACCTCGCAGTACTTCAATACCATCCATTCTTTGGACGCGCGGATTGTAGTAACGACCGTTACCGACAAAGAGACCGGGCGCCACGGGCACACCGTCTTCGAGAATCAGCGTTTTGTAGTCGGAGGAACTCAGGCCTCGAATGCCAATATTGCCAACGATTGCCGTCTCTTCTTCCGGCTTGATCGAGACGCCGGGCACGCCTCGCAGCGCCTCTTCGGTCGATCTCGGCTGCTGCAGGCGTAATTCTTCCGCAGTGACGAAGGTGTTCGCCGCCGGCTGACGCTGTCGATCCTCTGCCTTGGAGCCAATAACGAGAATGGTTGGCAGGGCGACGCGAGTCTCTGAAGCCTCAATCTCCTCGAGCTCGTCGCTGGCAGCCGGCAGAGTGATACCTGATAGCAGGACTCCCGCCACGACCAGACCCTGAACTACCCCATTACGACGCATCTGCTTCGCTCCACTTCGACCGCTTTGTATCTGCGGCATGGGTGAACGTTAGCAACCACAAATGCAAATAACAATGATTCGCGTTAACAAAGCCATAAAGCGGTTATCGTCCCCTGATATGTAAAACGAATTTTACTTTTACAGCGGAATAAATAGAATATGGCTATCTCAATTGACATTTAAAACTTCTCACTCTTATCCATGCATAACTCTGATCTCTCTACCGCGGAAAAAAGGGCTTGGGCCGAACTGATTGTTTGGACTATTGCCCTCCTTTTCATCTGGATGCGCCTGACCGCGGGTATCGACCTCGTGGGTCAATCCATCGGGTTTACGGTCGTCGAACAGTCAGCCGCGCGCGTATTCAGCGCTTATCTCACCGTTGGAACTCTGGCGGCCATCGCCCAGCTCGCCGTTCGCGCCTACTTCAAATCCAAGGGCGAACCGATCGACTTTCGAGACGAGCGTGATGTCGCAATCGAAAAACAAGCGAACCAGGCGGCCTATTGGGTGGGCGTATTCACCGCGCAATTGGTCATCATCCATGTGCTTGCCAACGAAGCGTTCAAACGAAGCGCCGTCGCGTCGCTGGACCTGACGAGCGCAACTGGCATTGTGCTGACGCTCATCACGATCTTGCTGCTACAAGAAGTTGCTCGAAACGTCGCTCTGCTCTATCTCTACAAACGATCGTGATGTCCGACAAAGTAACGCGGGTTGGTAATCGAATTCGTGAATTGCGAACACGGGCTGCACTATCGCAGCAGCAACTCGCCGAGCGAGTCGGCGCCACCCGGCAGACGATCAACGCGATTGAACTGGAGAAATATCTTCCAACCTTGGAACTCGCATTTAAGCTTGCGCATACATTCGACGTACCGATCGACACGATTTTTCTCCATCCGGATAGACGGTTCTCCTCTGTTCTCGATCTGAAAACTTTCATACCTGCACGAGACTTCGCACTATCACGCGCGTTCTACCGTGAGATCGGGTTTCACGAGAATTCCGCCACGACGGAAGTAGCCGAGTTCCAATGCGGGTCATTTCGCTTCTTGCTGCAGAACTATTACGTTCAGGAATTCGCCGCAAGTTTCATGATGCAGTTGCTCGTCACCGACACATCAGCCTGGTGGTCGCGGCTCATGAATCTCGATTTACCACAGCGATATCCCGGGATCATGCTGCGTGCACCGACCATGCAACCTTGGGGTCTGAAGATTCTCTATCTGTCTGATCCGAGTGGCGTGCTATGGCATATCGCCGAGAAACCCGCTGAAATATCTGCACGTCCTGTTTCCTTGGAGCTTAAAGTATGACTTTCTTGCGGCAATCGCTGTTACTCACTGTACTTTTAACCCTCTCTGGCTGCGTCATTGCGATCGACACCGACCGCGATGACGAAAGAAAAAAAGACAAGGCTCCGACGACCCAGATCATCACTGTCGGTGAAAAGTCCGATGCCGAGTTGTTACAAGCGCTCGTCCTCGCGCGGTCAAAGCTCGCGATGGATGTCAACTTGCCCGACGCGACTCGTCAACGCATATTAGAAACGCTCGACGAACAGATTGCGCGTCTGACCGTATCAAAGAAATAGCTTTTCATCAGACGCATATTGATGCGACGTCTTGCGATGCACTCAGATATAGTGCCTCGCGCGATCACTTTCCCCATCGCCAGCGCGGTGGTTCACCCGTGAGCCAACAAATAACCACCAGAACGACGGTGACGGCGTGCGTGTACACCATAAAGCCGATTAGCTTTTGATGGGGTGGGAACCAAAGATATCCGAGCGGCAAGCTCAGCAGGTAGGCTGCGAAAACGATCCACCCCTGCCAAGTGATCGGCAAACCCCATCCCCAACCATAGGTTTTGGCAGGAAACCAATACGGTGGTCGACGTCGCAAATCTTGATCCTCGGTGATCAGTCTTTATAGAACGCTTCCACTACACCCTTGCGAGTGATCGTCAATGGTCTGCCGCGACGATCCAAGGTCTTACCGATAGCTGTGCGGATCCAACCCTCGGAGATGCAGTATTCCTCAACGTTGGTGTATTCGACACCGTTTAGGCGAATGCCCACGCTACGCGAAAGAATCGCCTCGTCGTAATGGCGGCTCGTCGGATCGACGCTGAGACGGTCGGGAAAAGATGGGGTGTCGGTTGAAGTCATGGCGCAATCATAGCCCACATCTCGAGCGGTCTATACTCGCGCGACTTCTAAACGATAACGAATAATCAAGAACGTCCTAATATTCGAGCAAGTATATCTACTAGGAATAGACCGATCATATAGATTGGCAAACAAAGCCTTCGGCGCTCAGGCGAGTACAATCTCGCCATGGGAAAAACACAGCTCGGATTTGCAAAAGCGCGTCGGCAGAGCAAGCCCAGCGCTGCCGCTAGGCGATTGATTGATGCAACGAAGTCATTGCTGGAAACGCACGCCCCCGGTGAAATCACGACAACAATGATGCTTGAAGAAGCGGGGGTGGCTCGCAATACCCTCTATCTTCACTTTGAAGATCACACGGCATTACTTGAAGTCGCTCTTCTTGAAGTCTTTGTTGGAGGAGTTAAGGATCACCTCAAGTTACTCACCGATAGCTTTAGAAAATCAAGAACTAAACCGGATTTCTTGAAAAGAGTGAGTGAAGTTATTTCGATTTCTCAAGATCGCCAACGGCGGGACTTTCGAATCGCGCGCTGCCGACTCATAGCTCATAGTGATAAAAACCCTCGTTTTTCATCGCTGCTGAAGGCAGAGCAGTCACGCATTAACGAAAGTTACACCGCGTTTTTTTTTTTTGTTGAACTGCAGCGCAAGGGCTGGATGGGAAACAATGTCTCGCCCGAAACAGCGGCAGTTCTCGTTCAAGCATTGACTCTAGGGCGTGTAATCGATGATGTGTCTGAAGAGAGAATATCTCAGACCGCATGGAACAACGCTTTTATGAAAATCACCAAGGAAATCATTCTCGGCCAGTCGTCATCAGGTTGATGACTGGTTCTATGCCGACGCGATGATTTGCTAACCCTTCCATAGAACCGCGTGGAAATTACACGAAGGGTTGGATGGAGCGGGCGATTGGAATCG
>JBDLSG010000047.1:0-11297 GCA_039799645.1 Pseudomonadota bacterium
GCCAAGGGTGAAGTCGACGTGCCCGGTATGGGCACGATCGCGGGCTTCGGGGGTGGCGCGAAGGATAACGAAACCTTCTTTGCTTACGCCGATTACCTGAGCGCGGGGCAGGTGATGCGCCTCGATCTGCAGACCCTCAAAACCTCGGTGTTCCGTGAGCCTAAGATAGCCGCGGATACCACGCCTTATGAAACTCGGCAGGTGTTCTACCGCAGCAAGGACGGCACCCGAGTCCCGATGTACATCACGCAACGTAAGGGCGCTCCGCGCGACGGCAAGGCGCCGACCTTGCTGTATGGGTACGGTGGTTTCAACGTGTCGATCACCCCAGCCTTCAGGCCATCCGTGATCGCTTGGCTCGAGATGGGTGGTACGTACGTCGAGGCCAATTTGCGCGGCGGCGGCGAATATGGCGACGCGTGGCACGAGGCGGGTACGAAGACTCGCAAACAGACTGTGTTCGACGATTTCATCGCGGCGGCGGAATATCTCGTTGCGGAGAAGATCACGTCGCCCGCGCAGCTGGCGATCTCAGGTCGCAGCAATGGTGGCTTGCTGGTCGGCGCGACGCTGCTGCAACGACCGGATTTGTTTGCCGCTGCGCTCCCGGCTGTCGGTGTACTCGACATGCTGCGCTATCACACGGCGAGCGCGAACGCGCGGCAGTGGTCCTCCGATTATGGTCTTTCGGAGAACGCCGAGGAGTTTGCTGCGCTGCGTGCCTATTCGCCGGTGCACAACGTGAAGTCGGGGGTCTGTTATCCGGCCACCCTCGTTACGACGGCTGATCGCGACGATCGTGTTGTGCCGTGGCACAGCTACAAGTTTGCTGCCGAGTTGCAGCGTGCACAGGCCTGCAGCAAGCCCGTGTTACTGCGCGTCGAGACCCGCGCCGGTCACGGCGCTGGCAAGCCGGTGTGGATGCAGATCGACGACTTTGCCGATCAGTGGGCGTTCATCGCGGGAGCCATGGGTATGCAGGTGCCGAAGCCCTGAGCGATCACGCCAGCTTCGAGGTGTTGCGTGCCTCGTCGAACGGTCAGTGCCGCGTGAGGCGGTAGACGCGTTCGGCGAGCGCCGTGACACCGCGCTCGATCATGCGCGGATAGTCCGCGAGCACTTCGATGCGCTCCAAAGTCTCGATGTCGTGCCGCGCCCCGTAAAGCGCCTGCACTTCGCTCTCGAGCACGGCGTGCGGCGGGCCCCTCATCTGACTTTGATCGTATTCCATGGTCACGAGTAGGGTCTGTGTTGCGGGTTTCGACAGCGCCGTGATGTGCGCAACGTAGTCGCTACGCATTGCCGGCGGCAGCGCAACGAGAGAGGCGCGATCGAATATGGCGTCGACTGGCCCAAGTGTGTCAGGCGTTAGATCAAAGAAATCGCCACAGCGCAGGTCGATGGCGATTTCGCTCGGGTGCTCGGCCCGAAATTCAGCGACGGCCACCGGCGACAGTTCGACGCCGACCACTTGATATCCAGCTCGCGCGAGCCAAACGAGGTCGAGGCTCTTGCCTGCCAAGGGCACGAAGACGCGACTTCCCGCGGCGAGCTGCAGCGAACGCCAATAGCGCTCGAGCGCGGCATGGGGTGTTGGCATGTGGAAGCCAATTTCATGCTTCGCCCAGCGTTCGTGCCAGAAGGGTGCTTCCATCGGCGATCGTCAGTTCAGGCCTTGGCGCTCGGTCTGGCCGCGATGGCCGCGTGCCAACGCCGTAAGTGATCCTGACCTTCCTGAAGGCGAATGCCCGAGGGCTTGCCGAATTCGAGTGTGGTGTAGCCGACGATGTCGGCGAAGCTGAAACGATCGCCTGCGAGAAATTCTCGGCTCGCCAATTCGCGATCGAGACGCTGCCATTCGGCCAGCACGGTCTGTTGTGCGAGAACGCCGTATTCGGGAACTTGAGGTATTCGCCCGGCCCAGAATTTGTGGGTGTGGCGGAATGCATGCGTCGTCGGCACGTAAACGCGAAACATCAGTTGCAGCACGATCGACTCGATCTCGGCGCGTTCGCGAGGGTCGCGACCGAGCAGGGCGGGTTCGGGTTGCATCGTCTCGAGGTAGCGACAGATGGCGAGCGACTCGCGCAGCCGCGTGCCATCGTCCAGCTCCAGCACGGGCAGTTCGCCGAGTGGGTTCACTGCGAGAAAGTCCGCTGAGGCAGTGTCACCGGCCGCAATATCGACGGGGATCGTCTCGAAGGGCAGACCCTTCTCGGCGAGAAACATGCGCACGCGGCGCGGGCTCGGCGCAAAGGCGTTGTCGTAGAGTTTGAGCATGGCTCAGCCGCAGCAGACGAGTTCGAACGAAACTTCACCCTCGACTTGGCGGGCGCGCTCGTTCTGGCCCTGCCACGACACGAAGCGCACGCTGGCGCGATAGTGACTGCCGCTGATCTCGGGGTAGATGCCGAGCGACGGATCGATCGCCACACGCAGCAGCTGCACCGGGTTGTTACGCTCGAACGTGACGTGAAACACGCCGTTGACTGCCGTCTCAGCACGTGCGCGACCACCCTGACGCGTCAGCCAAAGCAATTCGGCGATGGCGTCGCACAACGGTCGCAGTAGCGCGAGCCACTCCGAGAGGGTGCGTTCGCGCACCTCGCTCGACTGACTGAGCCAATAAAAGAAATCGGGCAAATCGAAATCGCAGGTACCACCCGGTATCGTGCTGCGATGTCGAACGGCGGCGAGGAAGGGTGAATCGCGAAGCGGCTGCAAATAAGCGGAGCCCGCGCCGAGCAGCTCGGTGCGCAGTCGCTGCAGATTGGCGACGAGCGTTTGCAGTCGCTCGACATCGACGCCCGGCCGGCGCTGAAACTCGGTCAACAAACCGATCTGTCGCTCGAGCTCTTTGAGCACATCTGCGCGTGTATCGGCGCGCGTGATGATCGCGAGAATATCCAGCATGCTGCCGATGGCAGCCCGACTGCCCCACTGGCTCTTGGAGTTCGCGTGATAGACGGCCTGGTTGTAGAGGAAGTCGATACGCAAATAGGCGCGCATCCGCTCGCTGAGCGGTTGTTCGAACATCAACGGCTCCGATGCACCCAAGGGTGGCAAAGGCGCCGCTCCCTCCGCGGCCTGCTCGGTCATCAGCCTATTCTGACCGAGCCGCTTTGGCCGCGTAAACCGAAAGTTGCAGATATCGCTCGTGCAAGGCGTCGACGTCGCCCGACAGCTTGTCGCGGTCGCCATCGTTCACGATCACGTCATCGGCAATGGCGAGTCGCTCGGTACGCGAGGCTTGTGCGGCGAGAACCTGTCGGGCGGAACTCGCATCGACCCCATCGCGTTGCATGACGCGCTGGATTTGCAGCTCCTCGGGGGAATCCACCACGAGTACTCGATCGAAATCTCGGCGACCACCGCTCTCGACGAGCAACGGAATCATATGAATTTGATAAGGGCCGGCCGCAGTCTGCGACCAAGCCTGCATCCGGGCGCGGATCGCCGGATGCGTGATGGCCTCGAGGTCGCGCCGCGCCGCTGGGTCCGCGAAGACCTGTTCGCGTAGGGCTCGCCGATCAAGGCTGCCGTCGCTCTGCAGCACACGATCACCGAAACGCCGACGGATGGCCTCGAGGGCAGGACTGCCGGGCTGCACGATCTCGCGCGCGATGACATCGCTATCCACCACCGGGACGCCGCGTGCTTCGAACAAAGCGGCGACGGCGGATTTGCCGCTCGCGATGCCACCGGTCAGTGCAATTCGGATCATGTCAGTCGATCACTGCAAATGGTCGCCAAACAGCAGGGCGAGCCAGCCGGCGAGGGCCAGATACGGGCCAAACGCAATCGGCTGATGACGCGAGTGCCTGAAGACAAGGATCAACACGATACCGACCACCGAGCCTGCGACGGAGGCCGCGAGCACGATGGGCAGCAGCATCGACGTGCCGAGCCAAGCGCCGAGCGCCGCCAGCAATTTGAAATCGCCGTATCCCATGCCCTCCTTGCGGGTGAGCAACTTGAAGAGCCAGTACACGCTCCATAGCGCGAGGTAACCGAGCGCCGCGCCCACGATCGCATCAGCTGGGTCGGCGGCAAAACGCGCATCGAGGTTGCCGAGCGGCAAGAGACTCGAGAGCAAGCCGAGCCACATCAAGGGCAGGGTCAATTGGTCGGGCAAGTAGTGGGTATCGAAATCGATCAGTGCGAGCGCAAGTAGGCAGGCCGTGATCACGAGCGCGGCGATCAGCGGCCAGCCGGGTCCGAAACGCCAGGCGACGACAACAAATGCTATTGCCGTTAGCAATTCGGTTGCGGGATAGCGCCAGGAAATGGGGCTACCGCAATCGGCACATCGTCCGCGTAGCCAGAGCCACGAGAGCACGGGAACCAAGTGGTGGATGCGAATCGGCGCTTTGCAGGCTGGGCAATGTGAAGCAGGGCTCGCTAAATCGAAGCGCGGCTGCTCTACGGGCGCTCGGCCAGCGAGTTCGTCGCACTGCGAATGCCAGTCGCGCTCGAGCATCTTCGGCAGACGGTGAATCACGGTATTGAGGAAACTGCCGATCAGCAGGCCGCCGAGGGCGGCGACCACGATGGTCTCCGTCAGGCCGTAGCGGCTCCAGTCGATCAGCATTTCGATCATCGCGACATTTCTCCCTCGGAAGGTTCCCTCGGGCCCCCGTTTCCGTGAAAATGCGAGTTTAGTCCAGTGCCAGAGGGGGGTCCCGGTGAATCTGCACGAATATCAGGCCAAGGAAGTTTTTTCTGCTTACGGCATACCCGTTCCAGCGGGTCGCATTGCCTCCACGCCCGATGAGGCGGTGGCAGCAGCCGAGGCGCTCGGCGGTTCGATCTGGGTGGTGAAAGCCCAGGTTCACGCGGGCGGACGCGGCAAAGCCGGTGGCGTGAAACTCGCCAAGGACACGGCCTCCGTTCGTGCAGCGGCGGCAGCGATGCTCGGAACGCGCCTTGCGACCAAGCAGACCGGTCCCGAAGGCTTGCCGGTCGGCAAGGTCTATGTCGAAACCGGCTCGGCGATCGAGCGCGAGATCTATCTCTCGCTGACGCTCAATCGTGAGAAGGGCCAGATCGCGATGGTGGGCTCGGCCGCCGGCGGCATGGATATCGAAGAGGTTGCGGCGCACTCGCCCGAGAAGATCACGACGGTCAACATTCACCCGGCTGCGGGCTTGCAGCCGAATCAGTGCCGCCGTATGGCGTTCGCTCTCGGCTTCAAAGGTGAGCAGATCGGCCAGTTCCAGAAAATCGCGATGGCGCTCTATCAACTCTATCTCGAGAAAGATGCAGCGCTCGTCGAGGTGAATCCTTTGATCGTCACGAAAAGCGGCGATCTGCTCGCGCTCGACGCCAAGATCAATATCGATGCCAATGCGGTGTATCGCCAAAAGGCGATTGCGGCCATGCGCGATGAGTCGCAGGAAGATCCGATGGAGCTGCAAGCCAGCCAGCACGATCTGAACTACGTCTCACTCGATGGCGATATCGCCTGCATGGTCAACGGTGCGGGTCTGGCGATGGCCACCATGGATCTCATCAAGTTGCACGGTGGATCGCCGGCCAACTTCCTCGATGTGGGTGGTGGTGCTACGGCGGAGCGCGTCACCGTTGCGTTCAAGCTCATCCTGTCGAACCCCAAGGTGAAGGCGATTCTCGTCAATATCTTTGGTGGCATCGTGCGCTGTGATCTCATCGCTGAGGGTGTTATCACGGCCGTGAAGAACGTCGGCGTGAAGGTGCCGGTGGTGGTGCGTCTCGAAGGCACCAATGCCGAGAAGGCCCGCGAGATGTTGGCGACGAGTGGCCTTAAGGTCATTGCCGCTGCCGATCTCACCGACGCTGCACAGAAGGTCGTCGCGGCTGCCCGCTGACACCTTCGCACACTCAATCAGGATTCGATCATGAGCATACTTGTCGATAAGAACACTAAGGTGATCTGCCAGGGCTTTACGGGCAAGCAGGGCACCTTCCACTCCGAACAATGCATCGCTTACGGCACACAGGTTGTGGGCGGCGTGACGCCGGGTCGCGGCGGCGATACCCATCTCGATCGTCCGGTCTTCGATACGGTGCATGATGCCGTGGCGGCCACCGGCGCCAACGCGACGATGATTTATGTGCCCGCCGGTTTTGCGGCCGACGCGATCCTCGAGGCGGCCGATGCCGGCATCGAGCTGATCGTGTGCATCACCGAAGGCATTCCGGTGAACGACATGGTGCGCGTCAAAACCGCACTCGCTGGTACGCGTTCGCGCCTGATCGGCCCGAACTGCCCCGGCATCATCACGCCGGGCGAGTGCAAGATCGGCATCATGCCGGGCTTCATTCACAAGCCCGGTTGTGTCGGTATCGTCTCGCGCTCGGGAACGCTCACCTACGAAACCGTGTTCCAGACCACGAACAACGGCTTGGGTCAGAGCACCTGCGTTGGTATCGGTGGTGATCCGGTGCGCGGCATGAACTTCATCGACGTGCTCGAGTTGTTCCAGAACGATCCGAAGACCGAAGGCATCGTGATGGTCGGTGAGATCGGTGGTAGCGACGAAGAGGCCGGCGCTGAGTACATCGCCAAGCACGTCACCAAGCCGGTCGTCGCTTATATCGCGGGTGTCACGGCGCCTCCGGGCAAGCGCATGGGTCATGCGGGTGCCGTCATTGCCGGTGGCAAGGGCACAGCGGCCGATAAGTTCGCTGCCCTCGAGGCTGCTGGTGTGCGCACGGTGAAGTCGCCGGCGGAACTCGGCTCGGCGATCGAAGAGCAGCTGCGCAAGCGTCGCTGAAGGGATGCGCGACCGAGTGTGAGTGCCTCGCGCTTCAAGCTCGCTCTCGCGCAGCAAAACTTCCGCGTCGGCGACGTCGCCGCCAACTTGCGTTGCATGCAGGAATGCACGCAAGTGGCGCGCGCCGCCCAGGCGGATCTGATCGTGTTCCCCGAGCTCGCCCTCGTGGGTTATCCGCCTGAGGATCTGCTTTTTCATCGTGGCTTGCGTGCGCGGGTCGACGCTGCGTTGCAGGAGCTCGCGCAGGCGGCTGAGGGTATTGCGCTGATCACGGGCTATCCCGAATACCACGACGATCACATCCACAATACCGCCGCGGTGTTCGCGGATCGTCGTGAGCTCGCGCGATACCGCAAGCAGCAACTACCGAACTATCAAGTTTTTGATGAGAAGCGCTACTTTCGCGCCGGTGATGAGACCGTCGTCGTTGAGATCGCCGGAGTGCGCGTCGGGTTACTCATTTGCGAGGACATCTGGCACGCCGCTCCGGCTGAAGCCGCGCGCGCTGCGGGAGCCGAGTTGTTGCTCGCCATCAACGCCTCGCCTTTCGAGGTCGGCAAGCAAGCTCAACGCGAGGATGAGCTTCAAAAGCGGGTCAAAGAAACGCAGCTGCCATTCGTCTATCTCAATCTCATCGGCGGTCAGGACGAACTGGTTTTCGATGGCGGTAGCGTGGTGCTCAATGCGCAAGGTGATATCGTCCTGCGTGCGGCGGCCTTTGAGTCGGTAATCGAATATGTCGAGTTCGAGCGCGATACGGCAGGCAAGCTCTCGCCCTTGCCGGCTAGTGTTGCGCCGATTGCAGATGAAGACGCCACGATCTATCAAGCGCTGGTGCTGGGAGTGCGTGACTATGTCGACAAGCACGGCTTCCCTGGTGTTGCGCTGGGTCTCTCGGGCGGCATCGACTCGGCGTTGACGCTGGTGATCGCCGTTGATGCGCTCGGAGCGGAGCGCGTGCAAGTGGTGATGATGCCCTCGCGTTACACCTCGGATATGAGCGTCGAAGATGCTGCGTTGCAGGCGAGTCGACTCGGGGTGAAGCACAGCGTCATTCCCATCGAGCCGCTCTTCGAGACCGTATTGAATTCCTTGCGCGATGAGTTTGTTGGGCGCGCGCCGGATACAACCGAAGAGAATCTGCAGTCGCGCTGTCGAATGTTGTTGTTGATGGGCATTTCGAACAAGACTGGACGAATGTTGCTCACCACCGGTAACAAGAGCGAGATGGCGGTCGGCTATGCGACCTTATACGGTGACATGGCCGGTGGTTACGCGCCGATCAAAGATTGCAGCAAAATGCGCGTGTACAAACTCGCCGCTTATCGCAACTCGCTCGTCGCGAGGGGTGAAGCGCCAGTGATTCCACTACGAGTCATCGAACGCGAACCGTCAGCAGAATTGCGGCCAGATCAGAAAGACGTCGATTCCCTACCGCCGTACGAAATTCTCGATGCGATCCTCGAAGCCTTCATCGAGGAGGACTGCTCCGTCGAGGAGATCGTGGGGCGCGGCTTCGCGCGAGAGACGGTGCTGCGCGTGCTCGGAATGGTGCGTCGTAATGAATACAAGCGGCGCCAAGCCCCGCCGGGGGTGCGCATCAGTCGACGCGCTTTCGGTCGCGACTGGCGTTATCCGATTACGAACGGCTACCGAAACTAAACCAACGCTTCCACGGCGAGCGCATCGGACCCTCTGCATCACCGGGACGTGGTGGCTCGCTGTAGTTGGCGGCGTACACTTCGCGCGTCTGGGCTGCGAGTTCTTGCATGCCGAGGGCGTCGTATGCGGTGATCATCACTTCGAGCGCATCGCGGATCGCGGGAGCGCCGTCAAATTGTTCGATCGTCTGCTTGGCGCGTTGCGCTGCACCGATATAGGCACCGCGGTCGAGGTAGTAGCGTGCAACGTAGATTTCATAATCGGCGAGACGATTGCGCAGATGGATCATGCGTCGACGGGCGTCATGCGCGTACTCGCTCTTCGGATATTCCTCAACGACGCGACGGAACGAGTTGAAGGCGCCGCGCGCGCTTTGCGGCGGTCTCGCATCGAGGTCGACGTTGAACCAACGTTCGATGAAATTGGCCGAGCGCTCGAACTCGACCAGACCCTTGACGTAGTAGGCGTAGTCGATGCGCGGATGAGTCGGGTTCTCGCGGATGAAGGTGTCGGCTTGGTCGATCGCCGATTCGGTCTCGCGGCCTTTGTAGTAGGCGTAGATCAGGTCGAGTCGCGCCTGACGCGCTTCGGGCGCGAACGGGTAGCGAGCCACCAAGGCTTCGTAGATGCGGATCGCGTTATCGAAATCTTGCCGGTCGAGCGCATCGCGCGCCCGCTCGTAAACCAGAGTCGGTCCGCCTTTGGCCTCGTCGCGATCTTCGCGATTGGTTTGGCAACCCGTCAGCAACAACAAGCCCAGCATCAAGGGTAGGGCGAGGCGACGCACGGAGATCGAGAGGGCCGGTCTTAGCATCGTGGCATTATAGCGACGGATGAACCTCGAAACTCACGATGTAGAAATTCCGGCGCCATTGGCTGGTGAGCGACTCGATGTGGCACTGGCCCAGTTGCTGCCGCAATACTCCCGCTCTCGGTTGCAGCGCTGGATCGACGAGGGTCGAGTCACCCTCGATGCTCGCACGCCGAGCCGCCGCGAGGCCGTCAGCGCCGGTCAGCGCGTACAAATCCAGGCCCTGTTCGAGGCGGATGATCGCGTGACCGCCGGGTCCGCCTCGGTGCCGTTCGAGATCTTGCACCGCGATTCAGCCGTGTACGTAATCAACAAGCCAGCAGGGCTCGTGGTGCACCCGGGCGCCGGTAATCGCAGCGGCACGCTGCAGAATGCGCTTTTGCAGATTGACCCCGAACTTGCGCGCGTACCGCGCGCCGGTATCGTGCATCGCCTCGATAAGGACACCTCGGGATTGCTGGTCGTGGCGCGTACGCCCGCGGCGCAGGCGGTGCTGGTACGCGCACTCGCCGAGCGCGAAGTGGGGCGTGAGTATCTTGCTTTGTGTTTGGGTGTACTCACGGGCGGCGGAACCATCGATGAACCGATCGGCCGACATCGCACGCAGCGCACCAAGATGACGGTACGTGGTGATGGTCGTGAGGCGATCACGCACTATCGAATCGAGCAGCGCTACCGGGCACATACGCTATTGCGAGTACAACTCGAAACGGGCCGCACGCATCAAATTCGCGTGCATCTCGCCCACATCGGATATCCCATCGTCGGCGATCCGCTCTATGGTGGCCGCCGTCGATTGCCGGCGGGTGCAAGCCCCACGGTGATCAATGCACTCGCGCAGTTTCGTCGGCAAGCGCTGCATGCCGCGCGATTATCGTTCGAGCATCCGAGCAATGGGCGCGAGCTGAGTTTCGAAGCGCCGATTCCGACGGATTTTCGCGACCTGCTCGCGACGCTCGCTGCCGAGGCGCAGTCATGAGCGCAACCTGATTCGTCGCCGATGATCGGATTGATCAAACCCGAGTGGTCCGCGCCCGCAAGCGTGCAGTCGGCCTTTTCACTGCGCAGCGGCGGTACGAGCTTGCCGCCATGGGATTCACTCAATCTCGGTGTCCATGTGGGTGACGAGCTCGATGCCGTCGCACGCAATCGGCGCCGCTTAGCCGAGGCGCTCGCCTTGCCCTCGCCGCCATGGTGGCTCGAGCAGGTACACGGCACCGAGGTGGCCACTTTTGAACGGCCGCCGTCGTCGGCCGAGGCCGCTGCGACAGCGACGCGTCCCATCGCTGATGCCGCAGTCACCCGCGCGGTCGGTGTCGTCCTCGCGATTCAGGTTGCCGACTGTCTGCCGGTGCTACTGACGGACGATCAGGGTTTGGTGCTCGGTGCCGCCCATGCCGGCTGGCGTGGACTCGTCGCCGGGGTGCTCGAACGCACGGTCGAGGCGATGGCCCTCCCGGGCACCCGCTTGCGCGCGTGGCTTGGGCCGAGTATCGGCCCGGCGCACTTCGAAGTCGGCGAGGAGGTTCGCGAAGCCTTCCTGGCTGCGGGTGATTCGGCGAGCGCCTTCGCACCAAATCCCCGTGGCCGCTGGCAATGCGACCTCCCAGCGTTGGCCCGGGCTCGGTTGGAGCGCTTGGGCGTGACCCGGATCGCCGGTGCCAACTCGTGTACGGCAGCGGATCCGGTGCGATTTTTCTCGCACCGCCGGGATCAGCGGACGGGGCGGATGGCCGCGCTGCTCTGGCGCTGTTAGAATATAACACTATGGAAACCCTGCTCCTGATCGTGGCGTTTACCGCCTTAGGCGGACTACTGAGCGCGACGATCGCGGCAGCGTTGTTTTGGCTACCCGGTGCGACCCGCGATCGCGTGTTGCCGCATGCCGTGAGTTTTGCGACCGGCACGCTGCTCGCCACCGCGTTGCTCGCGCTCGTGCCGCATGCCATGAGCGGCGCCGGACCTTTCAAAGTTCACGGCGTTGGCGTGGCGCTGCTCGCGGGTATCGCGCTCTTTTTCGTGTTGGAAAAGTTCCTGCTTTGGCGCCACTGTCACACCGAGGCGGTCGA
>JBDLSG010000048.1:0-11067 GCA_039799645.1 Pseudomonadota bacterium
GTTGCTGCCTTCGAGATCGATGTCACTGAAGTGACCCACGGTCAGTTTGCCGAGTTCGTACGGGCAAGCGGATACGTGACCGTTGCAGAGCGACTGGGGGCCGACGGACAGTACCTCGGCGCGGCGGTCTTTGATCGAAGCACGGGGCAGTGGCGTATTGATCCGAAGGCGAATTGGCGATCCCCCATGGGCGAGGGGTCGACTGCGAGAGATGACGAGCCGGTGGTTGCCGTGGCTTACGAGGATGCGGAGGCGTATGCGCGCTGGCGCGGGCGACGCCTGCCGACCGAGCTTGAGTGGGAACGTGCGGCTCGCGGCGATCAGCCGGTGTCTGCCGACATGGAAGCCGAGCGACGCGATGCGAGCGGTCGCTGGTTGGCCAATAGCTGGCAAGGGGCTTTCCCGGCTCTCGATAACGGAGCGGATGGTTACGTTGGACTTGCGCCCGTCGGTTGCTTTGCCCCCAATCGTGCCGGTGCATACGACATGGTGGGTAACGCCTGGGAATGGACCTCAGACTGGTACTCGCCGGTTCTCGCGCCGGCGACTCAAGAGCAGTCGATTGCGGCGGATCCGGAGCGCTTGGGTAAGCGTACGATCAAAGGCGGTTCGCATTTGTGCTCGAGCGACTTTTGCGCGCGTTACCGATCGGGATCGAGGCAACCTGCTGATGCGGGGCTTGGGACCTCACATATCGGATTCAGAACGGTCAAAGAAATCAAGAGAGAGAATGCGTCATGAGTGAAACATCGCGTCGCTCGTTGTTGAAACTCCTGGGGGCTGGCGTCGGATTTGCGTCGCTACCGTTTGCACCTGCCTTTGCCAATGTGCCGGCTGCTGTTGGTCAACGCGGTTATGCCAAGGGGCCCTACGGCTTGGTGCACTTCAACGATACCCAGACGGGTACGGGTGTGCCGATGGTCTTATTGCATCAGGCGCCCATGTCGCATCGACAGTTCGATGCGGTCTATGGCTTGCTGAGTCAACGCGGAGTTCGTGCGATCGGGATCGATACCCCGGGATTTGGCATGTCTGATCCGACGCCATTCGTGCCTCAGGTAGCCGATTGGGCAAGCTCGATCATCGCCGTGCTCGATCACTTGAAGATCGCGCGTGCCGACATGGTTGGGCACCACACGGGCTCTTTGATTGCGACCGAAGTGTCGCTGCAGTTTCCGAAGCGGGTACGCAAGGTGGTCCTGAACGGACCGTTTCCGATTACCGAGACCGAGCGCAAGTTATTCCTAGACGATTTGCAGAAAAGCGAAGTCGACTTCGAATATCGAGCTGACGGCAGTCACCTGCAGGAGAGTTTCGTCAAGCGCAGCAAATTCTTTGGGCCAGGCGCGGACCCTCGGCACATCACGCGCATTCAGGTCGAGAAGTTTCAGGGCTTTGGGCCTTTTTGGTACGGACATAACGCAGCATACCGATACGATCATGCGAGGACTTTGCCTCGTATGACACACCCCACGTTGATCCTGACCAACACGGGCGATATGGCCTACCCGATGGCGCAGCGGGCACATCAACTGCGCCCTGATATGGCCTATGTGGAGCTGTCAGGCGGTAACGTTGATATCGTCGATCAAGCGCCGGAGGCTTGGGTCGAAGCGGTCGTTGCGTTTACGCAGCGAGACTGACGACGACCCGATTGTCTGGGCCGATGTCCGATATATCCAGTTTTACCCCGAGTACGGCTGCATAGCCCTCGATGCGCGGCTTCAACCACTGACGATGAACTTCGTCGTCGGTTAGGTCGAACTGACCGATACGCCGCGAGATGGCGAGCACCTTGCTGAAGGGAAAGGTGAAGCTGCGCTTACCAGGCTCGCTTTTGAGATCCAGACAAAGTTGATACAAGCAGGTCGTGCGATCAAAGATGCCAGCCAGAGCAATCTCTTTCTCGCCGGTTTTCTCGATCATGCCTTTGAGACGTTGCAACATCGGCTGCATGGTTTGGATGTCGTGCGCCACGTAGTCCGACATCACACCGGCATTTTTCGCGAATTGAACCGAGGTCAAATGCATTTTGACTAAGGCATCGTTCATGTCGTGTTGATATGGTGCCGTATCTTTGAGCGTACGAATGGCCATCGAAACGGCATCGCCTAAGAGTTTTTCGCGACCCTCGAAGCCACTCGACGTGGCGAGCATGGCTGCCATGCTCTGGGGGGCGCCGCCACCCGCTAGCATCGCTTTGACCCAAGGCGGCGGACCTCCGCCTGAACCTGGCGTACCGCTTGCCCCTGCGCTGGCCATCATTTTTTTCATCAGCCAGCCGATGAGGCGACTTTTGAGAGTTTTGCGAGGTTGTTGCGACATCACGGCATCTCCTGAGCATGGCCCGAGTCGTAGAGCAGTTCGAATTCTTCGATCCAAAAAGGCATGTCGGTTGAAACCGCCAAACCAAACGGCGCCAGATGGCCGTTCCAGTACTGCGTGTGCAAGGGAACCCAGACTGCAGGGTCTCGCACTGGGGAGCCATCGATCACCGTGTGTTCAGCGCGGACGGCTCCGAAAACGGCGCTATCGACTCGCGTCACGCGAACGAGCAACGTCGGCGTTCCATCCATATCGACCAAGACGAGATGATTGCCGACCGCCGGCGCGGGGGTTGCAGTTCGCTCGACGATCCACGGCAGCGTGAAAGTGCCGCGCTTATCGCCGATTCGAATCAACTGAAAAATCGAGTGTGTGCTGTCTTGATCGAGGCCGATCCAACGGGGTTCTAGTCGCGCGCCGTCGAGATCCAGTGAGGGCTTGGCAGCCTTGGCCGCCACGCGGAAAGCCTCGAGTGCCGCGGCAGACGGCGCGATAGCAGGTGACGGAAGATAGTTTGACATTGATGTCACTGTAGCCGCTAAACGTGGCGCAGCCAACGGGGGTTCATATGCTTTGTCCGAAGGGTAAAACATGGGCTTGGGTTTTGATGTGCGCGCTGCCTAGTGCATGGGCGGGTCCGCAATATCAGCCGACTCGTCACGAGCTCGAGGCGGTTATGGCAGACTTGATCGCTTGGTTGCCCGGGGCTTGGGACTCCTATCCGCAGGTGCATTATCAGCGGCGGTACGTCACACCCGTGGAGGGCGAGCATCCCCATTGGCACCATGTTTTTGCACGCATCGATGCGCCGCAGATCGGCGAAGTCGTCTTCTACGGACAGATCAATCCCGGTGGTCGCGATCAACCCCTGATGCATCGAAGCCAAATTTTGTACAAGGTTTGGATCGACGAGGCGCGAGGCGCCGTCGTCGTCAATGGTCAAGGTCCTGAGAACCCTGACCGCTTCGTCAATCTTCACGAGCGTCCCGAGTTATGGAGCGAGGTAAAAATGCGGGACGAGAAATCCTTGCAATGTGATTTCTTATGGCGACGTGATGGCGAGCAGATAGTTGGTTTACTGGAGGGGAAGACCCCTGAGCGTCGAAAAAACGGCTTAGGCACCTGCACCTATACAGTCAAGGGAACCGACGTCGAGTTCTTCGCAGACGCGGAGTGGGTATTGGGCCCCGATATTTTTTGGGATTACGACATTAATACGATGGGTGGCCATCAGTTCGTAGGTCGGAAAGATAGGACGCACATCAAGCAATATCGTGCCCGTGGCTATCAGTGTCGGGTCGAGGATTCAGGAGGTGTACGTGATTGGCATGCACACGATCGAGGTGCAAACACCACGGTGATGTCGACTGATAAAAAACCCTATCGCTTGATGTTGTTGCGCGCGCCTTTGCCAGATTCTGCAGGGGCGGGCATGCACGATGCGTTACGGCTTGCGTTGCTACCGCCCGACTCTGAGCAACCGATTTTTGAAGTCAGTGCTGCACCGATCGCGCCCTCTACCCAGATGAATCACGCTGGTGTGAAAGTTCGCTGCGATGTGGCCAAGGGATTGCCGCCGATGCATTCGAACTAGCGATTAGTCTAGGCGCCGCTGAATCAAGGGCTGTAGTAGCAGAGTCGCCAATATGACGGCGACGCCTGCGTAGAAAGAGAGTGTCAATTCGCGATGCTCGCCGAATAGCAACGCAGCAAGCGCGATGGCGTAAACGGGCTCGAGATTCAGGGTGAGCTGAGTAGTAAATGCGCTGATGTGATGCAGCGCGGATAGCCATAACAAAAACGGCAGCAGGGTGCAGAACAAGGCGAGCACCCATAACCACCCGAGATCACTCGTCGATGGGAGTTCGGCGAACCAAGGCTCGCTCGAAAAAGTCGACGCTACTAGGATCAGCAGTACGGTCCCGGCAATCATTTCGATGAACGTGATCGAGGCGGTATCAGCATCGCTAACAAATTTTTTACTCAGTACGGCGAATATGGCGGTCAAGACCGCAGAGATCACGCCTACGAATACACCGAGTTGCATGTCGAGCGGCACGCCGCCAATCAGGAGAACGACGCCTGGGATCGCCAGCACGCCGAGAGCGAGCTCGCTGAATTTGTGTTTGCGTCGAAACACCAGCGGTTCGATGATGGCGGCACTCACTGAGCCGAGAGCGAGGCAAGCGACGGCAACAGACGCGTTAGCGAGTTTGATGGCGCCGTAGAAGCTCAGCCAATGCAAGGCGATGACGCAGCCGAGCGCGGCGTAGGTGCGTTGCAGTTGTGCGGACATGGTTTTCAGACCGCGCCATACGCGCGGCCAGAGTGCCAGACAGCCAACGACGATCAGCATTCGCCAGATGACGAGCGCCATCGCAGGCAGCGTGATGATTTTGCCGAGGATGGCGGTGAAGCCCCACAGCAGCACACAGGCGTGCAATTGCCATAAGGCCCGTCGGTGGTCGGACGCGCTCATGTTGATCGATCAGGGCTCGCCCGATCAGCGCTCTGTGCCGGCCGGCTTGCCCAAGATCTTGTTGAGCTCGATGAAGTTGCCGTCGGCATCCCACACGGCGCTGAAGAGAACCGGAATCGTGTTGCCACCTGCACCCGGGTAGTCGATGCGTTTTGGTGCCTCGGCGACGGTGACGTGCGCCGTCGTACGAATCCGGTCGAAGCGGGTCTCCAGATCCTGCAGGTTGAACACTAGGATCAAGCCGCCCGGTTGTGCTTTGCGGAAAACGGGCTCCGGTGTCGGCTCGGTCAGGTTGAGTCGCTGCATCAAGCCGAGCACGCCGATGAAGTCATCATTCGCGCGCAACAGGACGAGGCGAGTCGTGCCGCTGATGATCTGGTCGTAAATCACCTTCAGACCAAGCGCATCTCGGTAGAGTGGCAGCGAACGGTCGATGTCGCGCACGACTAGGGTGGTTCGGCGTAAATCGACGGGTATCCGCTCGCCCTCGGGCACCGGCGCAGCGAGCGCCCGAGGCGATAAGCACAGCAGCCCCAGCAGCGTCATAAGGGCTAACCCATTGAGTTTACGAAACTTATTCATATTGCTCAGGTCTGTTGGCGGACTGGGGCTTGATCCCTCGAGCCACGACGATACACTGCCCACCCTCGTTTCGAAACGATTCCCCGGAAAGCTTCTCTTGGTACGACGGCACGCCAAATTCGGTCTCGTCATTGCGGCCTCGCTGTGCGCGATGTTGGCCGTGCCGGCGCGCGCCCAAGATGCGCCGTCGACGCTCGATCAAACGGTGACGGAGATCATGTCTCGCGGTGTCGTTGATCGCGCGATGACCTACATCGGCGTGCCTTACCGATTGGGTGGCAACGATCCCAAGGTGGGTTTCGACTGCAGTGGTTTCGTCACCTACGTTTACCGCAACACTTTGGGGTTGGTACTGCCACGTACGGCGCGTCAGTTGGCAACCGTGGGCGTCGGCATTGCGCGCGAGGAATTGCAGCCGGGTGATCTCGTGTTCTTCAACACCCGAGGCTCACCGAACTCGCACGTCGGCATTTATTTGGGTGATTCCAAATTCGTCCATGCACCGAGAACACGCACCTTGGTGCGTATCGATAGCCTGGACGATCCGGCCTATGCGCGCCGGTATGACGGCGCGCGGCGAATCCTCTCGTCGACGCTCTCTTAATTCGACCGGCTTAACTCGTCCGGATCAAATTTTCAGATAGCGCGAGGGATGGGAGTGCGCCGGGTGATCGATCCAGCCACCTACGCGTTTCGCGACTAGCCTATTCGAGACGCCCGCCCACAACGGCAGGAGTGGCACATCCTGCAACAGCAATCTCTCGGCCTCTGCATAAGCGGCGAAGCGTGCCTCGATCGTGGCTTGTCGCTCGGCGGACAAGAACGCACGATCGTAAGCGGTGTTTTTATAGCGTGAGACGTTGATGGTGGAGTCTGAGACGAAGCGATCGAGGAAGACGGATGCCGACGGGATCACCGCAAACATCGCGTAGCTAAAGAGATCGTAGTCGCCGCGTTGAATCGCCGCGGAGTACGCACGCCCGTCGATCGGCAGCAACTCGAGATCGATGCCGATGGGTTTCCACATCGCCGCGATGGCGAGATAGACCTTGCGAGTGGTCGGGTTCGTCGGGAAACCGATGCCGAGTTTCAGTCGCGCACCACCGCGAGCTTTCTGTATCAAGGCGCGCGCGGCTTCGAGGCGTTTCGGCATCGGCCAGTTTGCGGCGTCCGGTGTTTGCAACTTCGGATATTGCATGATGCCAGGCGGTAGCACGCTCTCGAGCGGTCGTTCGCCGAGGCCACGTACTTTACCGGCGATGACGCTGCGATCAACGGCGAGTGTCAAAGCGCGACGAATGTCAGGATTGTCGAGCGGTTTGCGCGCAACGTTGATGCCGATGGCGCCCAAGGCACACTCCGGCGAGCTACGCAAAAAGGCGGGTAGCTCACGCTTGGCCATCGCGAGATTGCCCATATCTTCGATCGACGCGATGTCAGCTTGACCGAGCTTGAACAAACGCAGTCGCGTACCGTCGTCGTAGCCTGTCAGCCATTCGACACGCTCGATCGCGACTGAAGCCGCATCGAAAAAGCGACTATTCTTGATGAGCTTCACATCCTTGGCGCCCGCCGCCCAAGCTTCGATTCGATAAGGGCCGTTGCTCACGATGTATTCGGGCTTTGACCATTCGCGGCCCCGAGCTTTGACGATGTGCTCCGGCACGCAATAGGCGGTGCAGAGGTTCAAGGGCAGTTCGACATCTGGATGCTCGAGTCGGATCACGAGCGTCGAAGTGTCAGGTGCTGTCACGCCCAGCGTGTTGGGCGCCTTGCGCGCGAAGCGTACGTCACGCGCGCCGACGATGGAATCGAGACGTACCGCATTCGGTGCGCCGGTTTCCGGATCCAAGTAGCGACGTAACGTGAAAACGAAATCACGCGCTGTCAGTGCGGTGCCGTCCGACCATTGCAGCTTGGGTCGAAGTTTGAAAGTCCAAGTCAACCCGTCTGGCGAGACTTGCCAGCTGGCAGCGCAGCCGGGCACCACACGGCCGTTCGTATCGGTCACCGTGAGGCCGGCAAACAATTCGGCGGCCATTTCCGCGGTGACTTGTCCGGTGGGTCGTTGCGGATCGAGCGAAGTCATTTCGCTGGCGACCACGCGGCGCAGAGTGTTTCCCGATTGAGCCTGCAGTCTTACGGGTAGTGCGAGCGAGGTCGCAACCGAAGCTGCGATGAATGAACGACGATCCATGAGCGATTTCTTTGACCTTCGATTATTTGATGGTGCTGGCGTAGCGAGCCGAGATGACCTTCCAGTCGAGCACTTGCCACCAAGCGTCGAGATAGTCGGCGCGACGATTTTGATATTGCAGGTAGTAAGCGTGTTCCCACACATCGTTGCCGAGCAGAGGTGTCCCGCGATCGGCGACGACATCCATCAACGGATTATCCTGATTGGCGGTCGAGACGACCTTCAATTTGCCCTCGGGCGTCACGATCAACCAAGCCCAGCCCGAACCGAAGCGCGCAAGACCCGCTGCCTTGAAAGTCGCCTTGAACTGATCGAGCGATCCGAAGTCGCGATCGATGGCGGCACGCAGCTCGGCCGATGGCTCACCACCTTGGTTCGGTCGAGTCATGGATCGCCAGAAAAACTCGTGGTTCCAGTGTCCGCCACCATTGTTGCGGACCGCCATCGGGGCTTCCGATATTTTCGCGAGCAGTTGCTCGAGCGAGCGCCCTTGCAGCGCCGCATTGTCCGAGACGGCTTTGTTGAGGTTGTCTACGTAAGCCTTGTGATGCCGACCATGGTGGATCTGCATCGTTTGGGTGTCTATCACCGGCTGCAGCGCATCATGCGGATAGGGCAGCGGAGCAAGACTGAACGACTCTGCGAAGGCCGGCGCGCAAAGAGCGGCGAGCAGCACCCATCCATGGCGAATTCGCGGGTTCATGCGAGATCTCCCAAAAGTTGCGGATGCGCCAAGAATACCGAGCCTGCCTCGGAAAATCAGCCGATTGGTTGCGCCACCTCGCGGGCGTTCAGTAGGTTGGCTTTAGGTGCTTGTGACTATGCCCACGGCCGCCGTGCGAGTGCTTATCGGCGGATTCAACGGTGACGAGATTGAGGTTGCCGTGACGGACGCCGGGCTCCGCCGTGATAGTGGCAGCGAACGCCTGCACGTCGCTGGTGTTTCCCTGCAGCACCACCGTTTCGAGACAGTTCTCATGATCGAGATGCACATGCATCGATGCCACCGTCAGGTCGTGATGCGCATGCTGCTTGGTCGCCAATCGTTCGGCCAAGGTGCGCTGGTGATGATCAAAGACGTACGACAGGCTGGCGACGCACTGGCTACCGTGGCCTGCCACTTGTTTCAGATCTTCGAGTCGATCGCGAATGAGATCGCGTACCGCCTCGCTACGATTTTCATAGCCGCGTTCCTTGACGTAACGATCAAAGGCGTCGGCTAGGGTATCGTCGATCGAAATAGTCAGCCTTTGCATAGGCATCACCTCGCGGTGTCGTGAAAAGCTTGGATCAACGGTAGAAGCGCTTCATTCGGCGGGCCATCGCGGTAGGCGAGTACCAAGGGTCGTTGCCACTCGAAGTGAGACGAGGGCAGAGCGACCAGGTTGCCGCTGGCAAGGTCCGGCCCGAGCAGCGCCGTTGGCAGCACCGTCAAATGTCGCCCATGTTCGAGCAAGGTTCGACAGAACTCGATCGAACTGGTTTCGATGCTGAAGTGTGGCGGCGCGAGGCCGGCAGACTCGAACGGCTCGCGCCATGCGGCCTCGACATCGCCCGAATTGCTGCCGCGTATCCACGGATAGATAGTCAAATCATCGGGAGTGATTTCTTTGGTTGCTGCACATAGCGGGTGTCTTCGTCCCGCAATGATTCGATACGACTCGTGACCAAGCGTCTCCCGGATGATGCTGGAGGTATCGTCGGCGTTTGGATGAGTACGGATATACACGGCCACATCGAGGGCGTTGTCGATCAAGGCCGCCAAGAGTTCCGTTTGTAGGCCGCTCGTAATCGTGACGGTGATGCCGGGATGTCGTCGCTCGAGGGTTTCGACAGCGGTGGCTACTCGGCTGGCTGCGGCAGTGGGGCTCGCTCCGATGCGAATGTGACCGCTGCGTTGGATCGCGTCTGATAGCAGCGTTTGGCGCAATAGCGTCTCGTCGCTGATGACCTGGCGGGCGAAGCGGGCGAGTTCATGGCCAAAGGCGGTTGGCCGAGGCACGGAGGATTCGCGATCGAGTAGCCGCACGCCGAGTTCGGACTCAAGCTGTCGTAGCGACTTGCTGATGGCCTGCTGGGTTCGACCCAGGTGGGTTGCGGCTCGCGTGAACCCTCCGTGATCGATCACAGCGAGAAAGTAGCGTAGCTGCTGAATCTGCATGGCCTCGTCATGGTAACTCCCGGTTGGGGATGGGGGAATGGAAGTTGTTTTGCGCGAGAGCAGCGATGCGGCAGGCTTGCAGGATCAGCAAACGGGAGTCGACAGCATGGCAAGCCTACAGAGCGTGACCCACTGGGCGGACGAGACGGACGTTTTGATCTGTGGATACGGGTTGGCCGGCGCGACTGCCGCCATTGAGGCGCACGATCTCGATTCTGGTGCCGATATTCTGATTCTCGAGAAGATGCCGGAAGCTTCGGCTGGCGGTAACTCGCGTGTATCGGGTCAATCCTTGCTGATCTCGAAAAACAAGGAGGCGTTGAAGTCGTATCAGCGCGCAATGAGCCAGCCGAACCCGATTCCCGAAGACATGTTGGATGCGTGGGCGGATCGAATGGTCACGCTCGAGCCCTACATCGAAGCGCGCGCCGTCGAAGTCGGGGCGACTTATCTGCATGGCACCGGTTGGTCCGAGCGCGGCGTGGTACTGGAGTTTCCGGAACTCGGCGCTGCGGAGGCGGTCGCGCACACGGCGACGATTCTTCCAGTGCCCAGCGGGGTGTGGCTCGCATTCAAGGCGAACGTCGATAAACGCTCAAGGATCCGCAAGCGTTTCGAGACGCGCGTGCTCGATCTCATCCAAGATCCGGACACCCTCGAAGTATTCGGTGTTGTTGCGGAAGTCGCTGGCGAGCGTTGCTATATCCGTGCGCGACGAGGTGTCGTGATGTGCACGGGTGGCTTCGAGAACAATCTCGACATGCACCGTAATTATTTTGGTCTCTCGCAGGCGCACCCGCTCGGCACGCCTGGTAACACGGGTGACGGGTTGCGTATCTTGCAGAAAGCGGGTGCCGACATGTGGCACTTGCGCAATCAGGGGCAGTCGGGTGGCATTTGGCCGGGATTCCGGTTTCCCGGAAAAGATACCGTATTTCTTCGGCAGCTCTTTTGGCAGACCTTCAGCTGGATCGATGTAGGTCGCGATGATCAGCGATTCTTCGATGAAACTTGGGAGTGGCAGCTCACGCACTACAAAATGAAGAGCCATGGCGAGTGGATCGATACGCCGCATCACCGCGTATTACCGATTCATATGATTTTCGATGAAACCACTCGAGCGCATAACCCACTCATCACTAAGGTCATGACTTGGAATGCTGTCGTCGAGAATTACCCGTGGAGTGACGACAACAGCGCCGAGGTCGCCAAGGGCTGGATCGTGCGCGCAGATTCCATCGAAGAGCTGGCCACGAAAATCGGGCGAAACCCGCTCGAGTTGGCGGCAACCGTACGCAAGTACAACGAAGCCTGCGCCAAGGG
>JBDLSG010000049.1:0-10472 GCA_039799645.1 Pseudomonadota bacterium
GTTGGCATGGAACGAACTCACCTTTATCGCAAATTGCGATCTTTGGGTGTCGATTTTCGATCCGTTGGTGACGACGCCGAATCGTAATCGTCAGTCGCTGACGCGGATCACGACCACATCGATATCGGCTGCACGCAGGCGCGCCCGCGTTCTGTTCAGTGCTTCGAGGTCGCTGACCGGACCGATTCGCACGCGATGGAATACATCGGCATCGATAGCGATGCGCTGTAACGAGGCCGAAATACCAAGACGAGACAGCTTGGTCTGCAGCCTCTCCGCCTCTGACACTTCGCGATAGGCGCCTAATTGCAGCACGTAATTACCTGGTCGCACGATCGGTGAGTTCGGCAACGGCTCGGCGGGGGTTTCCTTGCCCGCTTCCGGAACGACGACTTCCTGCGAGGGCAGCATGTTGTAGAAGTCGTAATTTCGAGACTCTTCCGTTTCGTCAGCTGCCGAGGATTTGGCGGCGACCCGTGGCTCTGGTCGAGCGAGGCTCTCAGCTGCGGCTTCGGCCGCCTTCAAGGCTCGTGACTGCCAGAGAAACACCGCGACCGCCACGGCAAGACCGACGCCAAGTCCCGCGAAAAACTCGCGGGACAGTCCAAGTTGGACGCCGCTGCGGCGGGATGTTCGTTTGAAGTCTCGACCGATGGGCGTGTTCATCTGCGTCTTTACATCGTCTCGGGCGCCGAGGCGCCCAGGATACCAAGCCCATTACGCAAGGCTTGCTGCACGGCGAGCAAAGCATAAACGCGCGCTTGCCGCAGGTCGTTTTCCGGTACCAGCACACGCTCGGCGTTATAGAACGCATGTAAGGTGGTGGCTAATTCTTTGAGATAGTGGACGAGCGCATGCGGCGCTCGCTGAGCGGCCGCCTGTCGAATCACTTCCGGATAGCGCGAGAGACAGGACAGCATCGCTTCGGCGTGCGCGCCTGCCAGCAATTGAGCGCCTTGTGTTGCAACGATATCCGCAGCTGCTCTCGCATCGTAAGCCAGCGAGCGAGCCGCCAATTCCTTCATGACGCTCGCCACTCGGGCGTGCGCATACTGGATATAAAACACCGGATTTTCATTGGACTTCGACTTGGCGAGTTCCAGATCGAAATCGAGCGACTGATCATTGCTGCGCATCAGATAGAAAATCCGACACGCATCGTTGCCAACTTCGGCGCGTAGTTGACGCAGCGTGACGAAGTTGGCTTCGCGCTTGCCCATCGAGAGTTTTTCACCGTTACGGAACAGCGCAACGAGTTGGATGAGCAATACCTCAAGACATTCACCCGGATGTCCGAAGGCCTGTAGCCCGCCGCGCAGGCGTGTGATGTAGCCGTGATGATCGGCGCCGAAAATATTGATCAGCGTATCGAAACCCCGCTCGCGTTTTTCCAGGTGATACGCGATATCGGAGGCGAAGTAGGTGGTGACGCCGTTATCACGCACGACGACACGATCTTCGTCATCACCGAAACGAGTAGCGCGGAACCACTGTGCGCCATCTTTGGTGTAGAGCAGATCGTCTTTGCGCAGTCGTTCAAGCGCACGATCGATGGCGCCGCTCGCGTTGAATTCGCGTTCCGAGGTCCAGCGATCAAAGTGCACGCCGTAGCCTTCGAGATCGTCCCGGATTTCACTGAGCATCGCTTCGATGCTCTTCTGCAAGACGATCTGCCATTGATCAGCGCCGAGCAGGTCTCGGCCACGAGCGATCAGGGCATCGATGTATTGGTCTTTGTCGCCAAGCGGCGCATCAGGTGGCAGATTGGCAAATACCGCTGCGGCCGGGTGACGCCAGCTCGTGCCGAACTGCGCGTAAAATTCTTTGGCAACGGGCAGCAAGTAGTCGCCGCGATAGCCGTTTTGTGGAAATACGAGCGTTTCGCCACAAACTTCGAGATAGCGCAGCCACACCGATACGGCGAGGATCTCGGTCTGCCTCCCCGCATCGTTGATGTAGTACTCGCGGGTGACATCGTCTCCGGCGGCCACAAGCAGTCGACCTAGCGCATCGCCGAAGGCGGCTTGTCTGCCATGGCCCACGTGCATCGGACCGGTTGGGTTCGCCGAGACAAACTCCAGCAGCACCTTGCGCCGAACCGGCGGGTCGAAGCGACCATAGTGATCGCCTTCGTGATGGACGCGCAGTAATTCCTTGGCGAACAGATCTTTGGCGAGGAAGAAGTTGATGAAGCCTGCGCCGGCTACCTCTGCCTTGACCACGAGCGCGTTCGCCGGCAGCGCTGCGATGATCGCGAGCGCGAGATCACGCGGATTGCGTCCGACGCTCTTGGCCAGACGCATCGCAATGTTCGAGGCGAAGTCGCCATGCTGCGCATCGCGGGTGCGATCGACCGTGATCCAGTTCGGATCGACCGGTTGCGGCAGCAAGGAGCCTTCGAGGGATTTCAGTGCACCCTGCAGCAGGTGCTGGAGGTCGGTTTTCACGGCCGCGATTCTACAGCCACGTTGCGAGTCCGCCTAAAACAATTCGAGCGGATCCACATCGAGTGCCCAGCGCACGCGTCTGACTTCCGGCAGCGCTTCGACCGCCGGTACCCAGCGGTCGAGAAAGCGGTGCAAGGCGGCGCGTTCGCCGCTTTCGATTAGCAGTTGGGCGTGGAAGCGACCGGCTCGCTTGGCCATGGCCGCGGGCGCAGGGCCAAGCAGTCGCACGTTAGCTTTGGGAGCGGCACGCCGCGCCGCAGCGAGAAAATCGGTAGCCCAGTCGGCTTGTAATGCGGAGGCGCGCAGCGCGGCCAAGCGCGCGAAGGGTGGCCAAGCAGCGGATTCTCGCTCGGCGAGCGCAGCGCTTGCGAAGGCCTCGTAGCCGCCCTCGAGCAGTCCGCGCAGCAGGGGGTGTTCGGGATATTCGGTCTGGATGAGCACTTCGCCGCGACGATCGCCGCGACCCGCACGACCGGCGACTTGGACGATCGTCTGGGCGAGGCGCTCGGCAGCGCGAAAGTCGGTACTGAAGAGGCCTTGATCGGCATTGAGCACGACGACCAGCGTGACATCGGGAAAGTCGTGGCCTTTGGCGATCATCTGCGTGCCGACGAGGATGCGCGCATCACCGCTGGTGATGCGCGAGACGACCGCTTCGAGTTCATCCTGCCGACGCACTACATCACGATCGAGCCTTGCGATACCGATACCTTGGAATGTTTCGGCCAGACTTTCCTCGATGCGCTCGGTTCCTTGGCCCACTGTTTTGACGGCATAGCCACATTGGGGGCATTGGCGCGGCAGCTCGCGATCGGCGCCGCAGTGATGGCAACGCAGACGAGCCGCGTGTCGGTAGACCGTCAGCCTCGCGTCGCAAGAGAGACAAGGCGCAACCCAGCCGCAGGCCGTGCAGGCGAGCGTGGGCGCGTAGCCACGCCGGTTGATGTAAACGAGCACCTGACCTTGATCGGCCAGATGTTTCTCGATGGTCGTCGCCGCTGTCGTCGAGAGCCCCGCGTGCACATGTTCGGCTCGCAGGTCGATCAATTTCAGGGTGGGCGGCTGCGCGTTGCCAGCTCGGCGCGGCAGGCTGAGATGATGGAACCGGCCGAGAGTGACGTTGTGCAGCGATTCGAGCGATGGTGTGGCCGAGCCGAGCACGATCGGGATGTCGAGTTGCTGGGCGCGAACCAACGCGAGATCTCGCGCCGAATACCGAAATCCGCCTTCTTGTTGTTTGAACGAGGCATCGTGCTCTTCGTCGACGACGATCATCCCGAGATCCGGGATCGGTGCGAATACTGCCGAGCGCGTCCCGAGCACGAGACGCGCCGAGCCGTCGTGCGAGCGCCGCCAAGCCTCCAGACGTTGGGTATCGGTGAGGCCGGAGTGCAGGACGGCGAGCGGGATGCCGGCAAAGCGTTTCGCGAACCGGCCGACGAGTTGTGGCGTGAGACCAATTTCCGGGACGAGGATCAGGACGCGACGTCCGGCCCGAAGCTGCCTCTCGGCGAGTCGCAGGTACACCTCGGTTTTGCCGCTGCCGGTGATCCCCTGCAGCAGCCAGGCCCGATAGCCCGTGTCGCCACTCGCGATGATGGTATCGAGAGCGGCTTGTTGGTCCGGCGTTGGTTCCGGGACGCCGGTCGCCAAGCCATCGGGTTGCACAGGCGGCAGCGCGCTCGCGTGCTCGCGCTCTCGTCGCTCCGCCCACTCTCGCTCGCGCAATGATCGGGCGTGATCTCGCCAGCGTGGCCAGTCGGCGAGCTCATCCTCAGGCACCCCCGCTTCGTCACGTGCTAGGCGCTCCAGCAGAGCGCGCTGTTGGGGCGCTCGCTTGGCTTCCCCCGCCTCGAGCGCTCGGCGCCCGGCCGTCGTGATCGCCCACACGAACGAGCGCTCTTGCAGCGGCGCACCCTCGCGCAGGAGCTTGGGCAGGGCGGTCGCGATGACCTCACCCAAAGGGTGGTGATAGTAGTCGGCGGCCCAGCGCAGCAACGTCAAGAGCGCTGGATCGAAGGTCGGCTGATGATCAATATAGGACGAAATCCGCTTTAATTTTGCGTTATCTATCTCGGATTGATTTTCTATAGAGACAATAAACCCGATTTTCTCGCGCCGCCCGAAGGGCACGCGCACGCGCTGCCCGGCCATACCGGCTGGCGAATCGGCATCGCGCAGATAGTCGAAGGTACGCCTCAAAGGGGTGTCGAGGGCGACCCTGATGATCTCGTCGGTCATCGCCGCATTTTTCCACAGAGAGTGTGGATAACGTTGTGGATGACACGAAATTCCAGCGAAAAAACTCGGGAAAATCGGCCGTAATGCGCGGGGGTGGTCAAAAAATGATCAATTTATTTAAATCTTTTAAAAATCAGCAACTTAGGCTCTCTGCCCGTCGGCCTCAATGATTTTTACGACAATCTTGTGACATGGTTTCTTCGCGACTGTGCGTAAGTGACTGATTTTCCGACGCCCATCACTTTTGGCGAGGGCTCCAATTGGTGAGGCTGACGCCAAGTAGCGCAATCAGGCCGCCCACGACCATCGAGGCGAGCAGAGGCTCATCGAGTAGCCAGGTGCCAAACAACACGCCGAACACGGGTACGAGGTTGTTGAATACCGAGGCACGGGCTGGTCCCAGCCGTGCGAGACCCTGTGCGTACCAGACGAAGGCGAGAGCGGTTCCACCAGCCCCGAGGTACAGGATCGATGCCCAGGCTTCGAGGGTCACGGCGCCAAGGCTCCATTCGGACCACTCGAGTGGGATTCCTGCTGAGAGCAGCACGGCACCCCAGAGCGTCGTGACGGTCGTGAGTGCGAGTGCCGACGGCGCGCGATCGCCGGCGAGGGCGTAGCGGCTGATGATCGTATAAACCGCCCAACAGAGCGCTCCGCCGAGCATCAGCGCTTCTCCGCGGCCGACTCGCTGAAACAAGACGGTGAGATCGCCCTTGGCGAGTACGGTGCAGACTCCGGTCAGCGCGAGCAGGATGCCGAGCCAGCGATGCCAAGCGAGGCGCTCGCGAAATACCACTGCCATCGCAACGGCCGTCATGATCGGGTTGAGCGCGACGACGAGCGCGGTGCGACTGGCCGGAATCAGCTCGAGCGCTCCTAAGAAAAGCAGGTTGTAGATCACGAGCCCCGCAATGGCGAGCGCGGCGCTGTAGAACCAATCGCGGCGACGCAGCTGCGGCCAGCCACGTTCGATCCACAGCATGATCGGCACCAGCACCGCCGCTGCCGCCCAAAATCGCAACGCGGCGAGCGTGAAGTGCGGCATTTGTGGGGCAGCGAGGCGACCCGCGATGAAGGTCCCGCCCCACAAGGCGGCGACGCCGACTAGGCGTAGGTAGGTCGAGGTCATGCGTTCGCGCCTGCGGCGCGCGCGTCGCGATGCTCGCGCAGCGCCACGTAGAGGCCAGCGCCAATAATGATCGCAGCGCCCATTAGCATTCCGCTCTGCGGAAAGACTTGCCAGAAGACCCAGTCGATACCAATACCCCAGAGCAGCGCCGTGTATTCCACCGGCGCGACGACCGCTGCCGGCGCATACCGAAACGCTTCGGTGATGTAGTACTGCCCGACCGCTCCAAGTCCGCCCGTTGCGGCGATGAGCCACCAGTCCTGAGGACGGATCTCGATCCACTGGGGCAGCGCGAGGACGCCCGCGATCAGCGTCACGAGTATCAAAAAGGTAAACACCATCGACGACGACGTTTCGCTGCGGGTCAGCACGCGCGCCGTGATGACGGCTAGGGCATAACTTAGAGCTGACACCGTCGCAGCGACGCCCGCCAGCAGTGGTAGTCCGCCCGGACGTGGCTGCAGGATGATCCACACGCCGACCAGCCCGATCAGAATTGCCAGCCAACGACCGCGATCGACTTTTTCGCCGAGCCACACTGCCGCCATCGCTGCAATCAACAGCGGTGCGGTCATGTAGATCGCGTACACGGATGCCAGCGACGCCGTCCCGAGCGCATAGATGAACGTCACTAGCATCACGACGCCGAGCACCCCGCGTAGTAGATGCAAGCCGTAGCGATGGATCCGCAGTTCGGCGAGGCGGCCTTGCCAAATCAAGGGCAACAATACGAAGGGCAGCGATGCTGCGGCACGTAGGACGGTGACTTGCATCGGCGGGTAGTGCGCGGCGAATAACTTCAACAAGGCATCCATGAACGAGAACGCCGCCACCGCGATCAACATGGCGGCAAGGCCGCGGAGGTTGCCGGTGTGGTTGGTCAAATTCATGCGGGCCGGACTATACGGGAAGCGGCTGCGGCCGGCAGGAATGTGCGCGAGATCACATTCAGATACTAGGCCGAAACAGCATGTATCGAAAGCGGGCAAAAATGATCGCAGTTTTTTGTGGGAAAGCGACAACAGGGGCACTACATTTCGCACCCATGCCATCTGACCGCGCGGTGGTTCGGAAATTGATCCGACCTATGCGCAGACTCGGACCTCCAAAGAGAAAAACGTCAACAGGTGCGATGAAACATCTCAGCTTGACGCCGGCGTTGTTGATCGCCGCGCAACACGACACCAGTTCGATCTCGAGTCTCGTCATGACGTATCGCATGCACGGCTTGGGTGGTGATCGTGCCTGTCGCAAGCTGATCCACCGCCTCGAAAAATTGAATTTATTGAAGATCGTCGCGGGCTCTCGTAACGATCGACGCGAGAAGTCCGTCTGCCTCACCGACGATTCGCGACAGCTGTTGCGCGAACTTCAATCACAACTGCAAAAGCTGCCGATTTGACCGACGTTCGGCTCACCGGGGTCGTGTCCGCGAGATAGTCGAGACACGGTGCCGACGATGGTCTGTTCTTTGCAATTTAGTTTGCTACAGTTATTGTTCCAATATGAAACTCGTCGGTCTCGCACCTGCTGTCTTGTTGATTGCCCAGCACAAGGCGATTTCGATCTCCGAGTTGGTCCATCTCTATCAACAGATGGGCTTCGGGGGTGCGCGCAGTTGTCGCAAACTGATTCATCGGCTCGAGCGTCTCGAGTTGATTGAGATCGCGCCTGGTGTGCGTGGCGATCGCCGCGAAAAGGCTGTCGCGCCGACGCAACGCGCTATGAAGATGTTGGGTGAGCTCAACGGTCTGCTCGATCGCGTCTTGGGGCGCTCACCGCCCGTCTGATTCAAGGCTCTTCGACGAGATAGCCTCGTGACCGCAGCAGATCGAGTACGCCGTTCTTTTTGAAGAGCTCGGTGATCGGTACCACCGCCAAAGAAATCGAGTGGTTTTCGAGAGAGTCGTAGACGAGTTGTAACCACTGTTCGTCGAACTGGCGCCTGATCGTAGCCACTTTGGGGCTTTGCATGAGTGCCGACCAGCAAGTTTCCTGCTGGGCGAGTGCGTTCGTGGATCGTAAGGCGTCGATGTCGCCGAGCGACCAGTCCTCGGCGCGTTGACGCGCGAGTGCAAGATCATTCTCAAGTCGATTGAGCGTCGACTTCATGCAGGCGAGTTCCGCCTCGCGAGGGATCTGGGCGACTTCGGCCAACGTACCTTTCGGGTCTTCGATACGCAGCTCGGGTTGTACGATCTTGACCTTATTCTTGCGCGCCAGTTTTTCGACGGCTTTGTTCACGTCGTTACGTGAGGTCAGGCCACTGCGCGAAATGGCTTCGCGCCACAACTCACCGGCGGCGAGTACCGGTCGACGCTTGAGTATGTCCTTGTCTCGAGGGGCGTATTTTTGCCGTAGCTTCTCGAAGCGCTCGAAAAGCTCGGGAGAAAGAACTTGTTGCAGTGACTGCTTGTCGTCGTTACCGCGCAGTTTTCGGTATTGGAGATAGAGTTGAACAGCGGAGATCGGGCCGATATCCGCATCGACCTTGCTGCTTGCCGGGATGAGCCGATCTGCGCGCGCGAGCACCCGCTCGACTTCGCGCGAGCGCCATTCCAATTTCTTGGGCAGTGGGCTCAGTGTGCCAAGGATATAGAGCGTGTTGTCGCCATTGCGGATCTTCCACAGACCAGGGCCTGCCGCTTCACCGACGACGGTGACCTCCTCGATAACGACCTCGAGCGGTGGCGCCTCTTCTTGCGCCAACAGCGGCGTGGCTACCGCAAGCAGCAGGAGAGCGAATCCTTTCGCAAACCCATTCATGGTGGGTGGCACTCCTCGAAGTGATGAGCTCAAGTCTTCAGGGCGACCAAGACCTCATCGAGCATTTTTTTGGCGTCGCCGAACAGCATACGGTTGTTCTCACGGAAGAACAGCGGATTGTCGACACCCGCGTAGCCCGAGGCCATTGAACGCTTCATGACGATCGAGGTCTTTGATTTCCACACTTGCAGCACTGGCATGCCCGCGATGGGGCTGTTCGGATCATCTTCGGCCGCCGGGTTCACGATATCGTTCGCGCCGATGACCATCGAGACATCGGTATCCGGGAAGTCATCGTTGATTTCGTCCATCTCGAGCACGATGTCATAGGGCACTTTGGCTTCGGCGAGCAGCACATTCATATGCCCCGGCATGCGACCAGCGACCGGGTGAATGCCAAAGCGCACGTTCACCCCCCTCTCGCGCAGCAGCTTGGTGATTTCATAGACCGTGTGCTGCGCTTGAGCGACCGCCATGCCGTAGCCCGGCACGATGATCACATTCTTAGCTGAGCGCAGCAGCTCGGCGGTTTCGACCGCGCTGACTGCGACCACTTCACCAGCGGGTTGTTCGCCAGTGGTTGCTGTGGGCGTCGAACCTCCACCCGTGCCGAAGCCACCGGCGATCACGCTGATGAAGTTGCGATTCATCGCGCGGCACATGATGTAGGAGAGGATCGCGCCGGAGGAGCCGACGAGGGCGCCGGTTACGATCAAAAGATCGTTGGCGAGCATGAAGCCGGTCGCCGCCGCTGCCCAGCCCGAATAGCTGTTGAGCATCGAGACGACCACCGGCATATCGGCACCGCCGATCGCCATCACCATGTGGATGCCAAAGAGCAGCGCGATGATCGTCATGATGGCGAGCGGCAACATGCCGGCATCGACATCGTGTGCCGCGAGGAATTCCGCGCCAAACCAAATCACCGCGAGTAGCGCGATCAGGTTGAGCCAGTGCCTCGCGGGCAGCAGTAGCGGCTTGCCACCGATTTTCCCGGAGAGCTTGCCGAAGGCGATGATCGAACCCGAAAAAGTCACCGCGCCGATCAGGATGCCGATGTAGATCTCGACTTCATGGATCGCTTTTTCGGCGCCCGTGTAGACGATCGAGGTGTCGACGTAACTTGCGAAGCCGACGAGACAGGCGGCAAGACCCACGAGGCTGTGCATCAACGCCACGAGCTCCGGCATCTGCGTCATTTGTACCTTGCGCGCAGCATAAACGCCGATGGCACCACCCACAGCCAGCGAGCCGATGATCCAGGGCAGACCCGCGGCAGTCACACGCGGTCCGAGCACGGTGGCAACGACGGCGATGGTCATGCCGAGCATGCCGTAAAAATTGCCGCGCCGAGACGTTTCGGCATTCGACAAGCCGCCAAGGCTCATGATGAAGAGGATGGTCGCGCCGATGTAGGCGACGGTTGCGAGATTTTCCGACATGTCCGTAGCCTCTTATTTGCGGAACATCGCCAGCATGCGCCGCGTGACCGCGAAGCCGCCGAACATGTTGATGGCAGTGAGCGTGAGCGCCGTGATGGCCAAGCCCAATATCAATTCATTGGGTCTGTCGCCACCGGCATCGGTGAGCGGAGGTGCAACCTGAACGAGTGCACCGACGGCGATGATGCTCGAGATCGCATTAGTCACACTCATCAGCGGTGTGTGCAGTGAAGGTGCGACGTTCCAAATGACCATGTAGCCGATGAAGCAGGCGAGTACGAACACCGTAAAGTGCGCGACGAACGAAGGCGGCGCGTAGGCGCCGACCAACCAGAAGAGCACGGCGCTGACACCGAACACGCCGGCAAGCGCCTTACCCGACATCGGCTCGCCACCACCACCGTGTCCATGTGAGGATTTTTTGGCAGCGGGTGTCGGTGCGGATGC
>JBDLSG010000050.1:0-10109 GCA_039799645.1 Pseudomonadota bacterium
GAGACCGAGACGCCGCGTGAGCTGGCTGATGCGATCATGGGTATCAAAGCCGCAACGCCCGCTGCGACGCCAGCGGCGCCGGTACTGCGCACCTACGGGATCGGCGCACAGATTCTGCAAGACCTCGGCATTTCCCGAATGCGTGTACTATCCGCGCCGAAACAATTGCATGGGCTCTCTGCCTTCGATCTCGAGGTGGAGAGCTATGTGGACCGTGAGCCATGAAACTCGAATCCCGCCCGCGTGAACTGCATCCCGAAGGTCTCGCCATTGCGATCGTCGCGGCGCGTTTCAACGAGCCGATCGTCGAACAATTGATCGAAGGTGCGGTGACGACTTGGCAGCGCTTGGGTGGTCTGCCCGAGTCGCTCGAGCTGCACCATGTGCCCGGCGCCTTTGAGTTGCCACTGGCTTGCGAAGCGCTTGCGGCAACCGGTAGCTACAGCGCGATCGTCGCACTCGGCTGCGTCATCCGCGGCGATACGGCGCACTTCGATTACGTGGCTGGTGAGGCTGCGCGCGGCATCATGAACGCAGGCCTCGCCACGGGTGTGCCGGTGATCTTCGGTGTGCTGACGGTGGAGAATCGTGCGCAGGCCGAGGAGCGCGCGGACCCCGCTCGCATGAACAAAGGCGGCGAAGCGGTCGAGGCCGCCATCGAGATGGCGACTTTGCTGCGTGGTCTCGACGCCGGGTCGGAAGGCTGATGGCCACTAAACGCGATCCGCGCTCGGGTGCGCGCAGCGTGGCCCGCAAGCTTGCGATGCAGGCGCTTTATCGCTGGCAGCTCAACGAGAGTCCGTGGCAAGACCTCGTCAGCGAATTCCAGAGTGATGAAGACATGACTCGCGCCGATGCCGACTATTTCCGAGAGCTTGTGCAGGGTATCGGCACGCGACGCGTGGCCCTCGACGATGCGCTCGAGAACTACGCGGATCGTAAGGCGGGTGAGCTCGATCCCGTCGAGCATGGCATTTTGTGGATTGGCCTCTTCGAGCTCGAAGAGCGACCGGATGTGCCTTGGCGTGTGGTCGTCAACGAGGCCGTTTCGTTGACGCGAAAGTACGGCGCCACCGATGCGCACAAATACGTCAACGCCGTGCTCGACAAGGCAGCGCGAACACTGCGCCCGCACGAGAGCTGATGCTCGGCGAATTCGATCTCATCGATCGATACTTCCGCGATGCGGCGGCTCGCCGCGACGATGTTTTGCTGGGTGTGGGGGATGACGGCGCACTGTTGCGTCCGAAAGCCGGCTTCGATCTCGTGATGGTCACCGACACGCTCGTCGAAGGGACGCACTTCAAATCGAGCGCCTCGCCGCGCTCGATTGGTCATCGTGCACTCGCCGTGAATCTTTCGGATCTCGCGGCGATGGGTGCCACGCCCGCTTGGGGGCTGCTCGCGCTGACGCTGCCCGCCACGGATGAGCCGTGGATCAAAGAATTCGCCGCCGGATTTCTAGAGCTTGCTCGCCAGCATGATCTGGCGCTCGTGGGTGGCGATACGACCCGAGGTCCATTGAGTGTGACCGTGCAGCTCGTCGGTTACGTTCCTCAGGGTCGTGGCCTGCGCCGCAGCGGTGCGCAAGTGGGCGATGTGGTGTTGGTGTCGGGCACGCTCGGCGATGCGGCGGCAGGTCTACACGACTCGAACGACTATCTACGCCAGCGTTTCGATTATCCGACTCCGCGCATTGCGCTAGGCGAGTCTTTGCTGGATGTCGCTTCTGCGGCGATGGATGTATCCGATGGGCTTCTGGCGGATCTTGCCAAGTTGACCGCAGCGAGCGGTGTGGGCGCGACACTTTCGATCGACAGTCTGCCACTCTCGAATGAGCTGGTCGCCGTGAAGGGTCTGGATGGCGCGCGGCGACTCGCTCTCACCGGCGGGGACGATTACGAGTTGCTCTTCACGATGCCGCAAGCGCGTTGGGCAGAGTGGCAGAAAGGTTTGGCCGATCAATCCGCTGCATATCAGCCGGTGGCCATCACTCCGATCGGGCACATCGAAGCGCATGACGGGCTGCGCATGACCCTCGCTGGCAAGCCGGTCGATCGCGCTGCACTTGGCATCGAGCGCAGCGGCTGGGATCACTTCTCGATCAGCGCGTAGGCCGAGTGGTTGTGGATCGACTCGAAGTTCTCGGCTTCGACCACGAAGGCCGCAATGCGAGACTCTTGGCGCAAGCGCAACGCAAGATCGCGAACGAGGTCCTCGACGAACTTCGGATTGTCGTAAGCGCGCTCGGTGACGTACTTTTCATCCGGGCGCTTGAGGATGCCGAACACCTCACATGAGGCCTCGTCTTCGGCGATATCGATCAACTCTTCGATCCAGACGTGCTCGCGCAGCGTGGCGGTGATCGTCACGTGCGATCGCTGATTGTGTGCGCCGCGATCGGAGATCTTCTTGCTGCAGGGGCAAAGACTCGTCACCGGCACCACCACCTTCACGCGGATCTCGGTATCGCCTGCGCGTCGGTCGCCGATGAGGGTGACCTCGTAATCCATCAGGCTTTCGACACCCGATACGGGCGCTTTCTTCATCACGAAGAACGGGAAGCGCATCTCGATATGCCCAGCCTCGGCTTCGAGACGCTGGGTCATCTCTTCCAAGAGCTTCGGAAAGTGCTCGACCGAGATTTCGCGTTCGCTGTGCAGTATTTCGACGAAGCGCGACATGTGCGTGCCTTTGAAATCGTGCGGCAGGTTCACATACATGTTGAACGTGGCAACGGTGTGTTGCTCGCCATCGGCGCGATCGCGCAGCTTGACGGGATGTCGAATGTCTTTGATGCCGACTTTGTCGATCGCGATGCGCCGATGGTCAGCGCGCGATTGAACATCTTCGACAGGGGCGGTCGTTGCGGAGGACATCAGATTCCTTAGTGATCAATTGGCGGCGGAGCGTCGCAAGCCGGAGGCGTGAGTCGACCAGAAGCGCTCGATCTGCTCGGCAACCCCCGCCGCATGCAGACCCGCAGCCGCGAGACAATCGTCGCGGCTACCGTGTTCGATGAAGCGATCCGGGATCCCGATGTGATGGATCGGCAAGCTGACACCGAGTTCAGCGAGCGCCTCGGCCACCGCAGAACCTGCGCCGCCCGCAGTGGCATTTTCTTCGACGGTGATGAAAGCTGTGTGACGTTGCGCGAGCTCGCGCAACAGGTCGATATCGAGCGGCTTGATGTAGCGCATGTTGACGAGCGTGGCATCGAGTTGCTCAGCGACAGGCGCGGCCTTCGCGAGCAAGGTTCCGAACACGAGGATTGCAAGCCCACTACGCCCTTCACGACGCAGCTCGGCTTTGCCGACCGGCACCACACTCATCGCAGCTTCGATCTTTGCTCCCGAACCTTGACCGCGCGGATAGCGTACGGCCGAGGGGCCGGGCAGCGTTGTTGCGGTATAGAGCATCTGCCGACACTCATTCTCATCGGCCGGTGCCATCAAGACGAGATTCGGGATGCAGCGCAGGAACGAGATATCGTAGGCACCCTGATGGGTTGCACCATCACCGCCGACGAGACCGGCGCGATCGAGTGCGAAGACGACGGGTAGATTCTGCAGGGCGACATCGTGCACGAGTTGATCATAGCCGCGCTGCAGGAAGGTCGAATAAATCGCGACGATGGGCTTAAGCCCCTCGCAGGCAAGACCTGCTGCGAAGGTCACTGCATGCTGCTCGGCGATCGCCACGTCGAAGTAGCGATCTGGAAAGCGCTTGGAATATTCGACGAGACCCGAGCCTTCGCGCATCGCAGGGGTGATACCGATGATGGCAGGGTCTCGCTCGGCCATATCGCAGAGCCAGTCGCCGAAGACCTGTGAGAACGCTGGACCTGCCGCCTTTTCTTTGAAGATCGTGCCGCTCGCCGGATCAAACGGACCGGGGCCATGCCACTTGATCGGGTCGCCTTCAGCCGGCGCATAGCCTTTGCCCTTGCGGGTGACGACGTGCAGAAACTGCGGCCCGGGTAATTGGCGTTGATTGCGCAGCGTGCGTACGAGAGCATCGATATCGTGACCGTCGATGGGTCCGATGTAATTGAAACCGAGCTCTTCGAAAAGCCCACCGGGCAGCACCATGCCTTTGAAATAGGCTTCCGAACGACGCGCGAGTTCCCAAGCGGTCGGCATCTTGCGCAGCACCTTCTTGCCGGTTTCGCGCAGCGCCGAATATTTTCGGCTCGAGAGGATGCGCGCGAAGTAATTCGACAGCGCACCCACGTTCTCTGAGATCGACATGTCGTTATCGTTGAGCACGACCAGCATGTCGGTGCCCAGGGAGCCCGCGTTGTTCAGCGCTTCGAAGGCCATACCCGCTGTCATCGCGCCATCGCCAATGACGGCGACGGTGCGACGTGTGGCTCGCTCGAGGCCTTGCGCCTGCGCTTCGCGCTCGGCCGCTACCGCCATGCCAAGTGCGGCGCTGATCGATGTGCTGGAGTGCCCGACACCGAAGGTGTCGTACGGGCTTTCGCTGCGAGTCGGAAAGGGCGCGAGGCCATCCTTCTGCTTCACTGAAGCGAGGCGATCACGTCGACCGGTGAGCACCTTGTGCGGATAGGCCTGATGCCCGACATCCCACACCAGCCGATCGTTCGGCGTGTCGTAGACGTAATGCAGCGCGACCGTGAGTTCCACCGTACCAAGCCCGGCGGCAAAGTGGCCGCCGCGAGTCGCCACGGTGTTGATCAAATATTCGCGCAGCTCGCGGCACACCTCACCGAGCTGCTTCGGCGGCAATGCGCGCAAGTCCGCCGGTGTCCCGATTTGGGACAGCAACGGATAGGTGCGCGGATCGCAGTGGGTGGCCTCAACCATGATGGCGAGATATTACAGAATCAAGACGCTCGACCGACGACGAAGTCGGCGAGCTTTGCGAGCTCTTGACCTGCCGCGCCCAAGGGAGCGACGGCGGTCAGGGCGCGCTGGTGCTGCTCGGCTGCTGCGCGGCGAGCCCCATCAAGCCCGAGTAGGCTCGTATAGGTCGGCTTGTCGAGGGCGGCATCGGCACCGGCGACCTTGCCTATCGAGTCGGTAGTGCCGGTCACGTCGAGGATGTCGTCTTGGATCTGAAAGGCAAGACCGATCGCGGCGCTGTAATCCTGTAGCGCCTGATAAGAAGGACCCGAGGTGACCCCAGCGGCCACAGCACCCAGCAGCACGCTCGCTTCGATCAGCGCTCCGGTCTTGCGTCGGTGCATATCCTGCAGAGCCGCGAGATCGATCCGCTTGCCGACCGACTCGAGGTCGATCGCCTGGCCACCGGCCATCCCGACGGTACCGATACGATGTGCGAGCAGGCGACACATGATTCGACGTCTGACAGCCTCTTGATCCGCGAGGTGCTCGGGGCCCGCCAGAATCTCAAACGCCAGTGCCTGCAGAGCATCGCCCGCCAAGATGGCGGTCGCTTCGTCGAAGGCCCGATGGCAGGACGGACGGCCGCGTCGCAAGTCATCGTCGTCCATGGCGGGCAGATCGTCGTGCACGAGGCTGTAAACGTGAATGAGCTCGACCGCGGCCGCTGGATCATCGAGCGCCTCAAGGCTGGCGCCGAGCGCGACGCCCGCGGTGTAGACGAGCGTCGGTCGCAGTCGCTTGCCACCGCCCAAGGCGCTGTAACGCATCGCCTCGGTGAGGCGTTGCGAGCCAGCCTGCGGGATGGGCAGGGCGCGATCGAGGACCGCTTCGATGCGGGCGCGATAATCCATCGTCACTTAAGCGTCTTGGTCCTCTTCGTCGCTCTCGGCGTCGAAGGGTTGCAGTGTGGCTTCGCCATTGCGCTTCATGAGGATGTCCACACGGGCTTGTGCAGCCTCGAGTGCCGTTTGGCACTCTCGGGTGAGTCCAACGCCGCGCTCGAAGGCTTTCAGCGCATCTTCCAACGGCAAATCGCCGGCTTCGAGTTTTTCCACGAGCTCTTCGAGCTCGGTGAGCGATTTTTCGAAATCAGGCGGGCGTTTGCGGGTCATGCGGAACTCCTTGAGGCGTCGTTATACCGCAGCCGCGGCGCTTCGGGGTAATACGGTTGATACAATGTCCGGATGGCGAAAGATTACGATGCCTCAGCGATTGAGGTTCTCTCCGGGTTGGAGCCCGTTCGGCGACGTCCCGGCATGTACACCGACACGTCCCGGCCCAACCACCTGGCCCATGAAGTCATCGATAACAGCGTCGACGAGGCCTTGGGCGGTCACGCGAAGCAGATCGATGTCACGGTTTTCAAGGATGGCTCACTCGAGGTGCGCGACGACGGTCGCGGCATGCCCGTCGATATCCACCCGAAGGAAAAGGTTAGTGGCGTCGAACTGATCCTGACGCGCCTACACGCGGGCGGCAAATTCGACAGTGGCAGCTACGGCTTTTCGGGCGGCTTGCACGGTGTTGGCGTATCGGTCGTGAACGCGCTCTCGAAGCAGCTCGAGTGCTGGGTACGTCGCGGCGGCAAGGAATACAACATCGGTTTTCGCAACGGTGCCGTGAGCTCCAAGCTCGAGGTCGTGGGTACGGTTGGTCAGCGCAACACCGGCACGACGGTGCGTTTCTGGCCGGATGGCAAGTTCTTCGATTCCGATAAGTTCTCGATCCCGCAGTTGCGTCATACGCTCAAAGCCAAGGCGGTGTTGTGCCCGGGTCTGCGTATCACCTTCACCAATGAATTCACGGGCGAGAAAGACGAGTGGTTCTTTGCAGGTGATCTCGGTGCGTATCTCGTTGATGAGCTCGGCAAATCAGAGCGTCTGCCCAACGAGCCGATCACCGGTAAGCGCGAACAAGATCAGGACACGGTCGAATATGCGATCTGCTGGGCACCCGCGGCCGAAAATCCCATCGCCGAGAGCTACGTTAATCTGATTCCGACCGCTGATGGCGGTACGCACGTGAACGGTTTGCGCTCCGGTGTTGCCGCTGCGGTGCGTGAGTTCTGTGAGTTTCGCAATCTGCTGCCGCGCGGCGTGAAGCTCACCCCTGAGGACGTCTGGGACGGCGTGCGCTACGTACTCTCGATCAAGATTCGAGAGCCGCAGTTCGCGGGTCAAACGAAGGAGCGCCTCGCTTCGCGCGACGCGGCGCAATTGGTCGATAGTTTCGCCAAGGACGCGATTTCGCTCTGGCTTGCCCAACACCCTGATGCTGGTGAGCGCATCGCGCAATATGCGATCGAGAACGCTCAAGCCCGCATGAAAGCGGCGCAGAAGGTGCAGCGCAAGCGCGTTTCAGGCGGCCCGGCGCTGCCTGGAAAATTAGCTGACTGTGCAGGCGATGATCCCACTCGCTCCGAACTGTTTTTGGTCGAAGGTGACTCGGCCGGTGGCTCTGCCAAGCAGGCGCGCGATAAGGATTTTCAGGCCATCATGCCGCTACGCGGCAAGATCCTGAACACCTGGGAGCTCGAGCCTGGCGAGATTGGCTCATCGCAGGAAGTGCACGACATCAGCGTGGCGATCGGCATCGATCCCGGTACCAGCGATCTGTCGGGGCTGCGCTACAACAAGATCTGCATCCTCGCCGATGCCGATTCCGACGGTCAGCACATCGCAACCTTGCTTTGCGCCTTGTTTTTGCGGCACTTCCGGCCGCTGGTGGCGAACGGACATGTACATGTCGCAATGCCGCCGCTCTATCGAATCGATGCGGGCAAGCAGGTGTTCTACGCCCTTGATGACGCCGAGCGAGATGCCTATCTGCATCGGCTCGAACAAGAGAAGGTTCGCGCCAAGCCGCAGGTCACGCGCTTTAAAGGCTTGGGTGAAATGAACCCCTCGCAGCTGCGCGAAACGACCATGGATCCGCGGACTCGTCGGCTCGTGCAGTTGACGCTCGACGCCGCTGATCAGACCGATTCTTTGATGGACATGTTGCTCGCCAAGAAACGCGCGGCCGATCGCCGTGAATGGCTCGAGCAGAAGGGGAATCTCGTGCAGGTGAGTATCTGATGGCCACGACCCAAATGAGCCTCGAAGGCGTCGAGCGGCAGCCGCTGCGTGCCTTCACCGAAAAGGCCTATCTCGAGTACTCGATGTACGTCATCCTCGATCGCGCCTTGCCGGCGATCGGTGATGGTTTGAAGCCCGTGCAACGCCGCATCATCTACGCGATGAGCGAGCTTGGGCTGTCGGCTGTGTCCAAGCACAAGAAATCCGCTCGCACCGTCGGTGACGTGATCGGCAAGTTCCATCCGCACGGCGATTCGGCTTGTTACGAGGCGATGGTGCTGATGGCGCAACCTTTTGCGTATCGCTACACCATCGTCGATGGGCAGGGTAACTGGGGTTCGCAGGACGACCCGAAGTCCTTCGCGGCGATGCGTTATACCGAGGCGAAGCTCACGCGTTACGCCGAAGTTCTGCTCAAGGAACTCGGTGAGGGCACGACCGACTGGGTGCCGAATTTCGACGGCACGATGGACGAGCCGACCGTATTACCTGCGCGCATGCCGAATTTGCTACTGAATGGCACGACCGGCATCGCGGTGGGTATGGCGACCGACATTCCGCCGCACAACTTGCGCGAAGTGGCTAACGCCTGCATTCACCTGCTCGAAGAGCCCGAGGCAACTACCCGTGCTCTGATGAAGTTTGTGAAGGGCCCTGATCTGCCGACGGGTGCCGAGATCATCTCGCCACGATCGGATCTCGTGGATTTCTATGAAAAAGGCACCGGAAGCTTCAAAGCACGTGCGACCTACACGATGGAAGACGAATGCATCGTGATCGAGGCGCTGCCGTGGCAGACCTCGGGTTCGAAGGTGCTCGAGCAGATCGCCGAGCAGATGCGCGCCAAAAAGCTGCCGATGGTCGACGATCTTCGCGACGAGTCGGACCATGAGAATCCGACGCGCCTCGTCATCGTGCCGAAGGGCCGTAAGGTCGATGTCGAGCAGTTGATGGCGCACTTGTTCGCGACCACCGATCTCGAGCGCAACTATCGCGTCAACCTGAACGTGATCGGCCTCGACGGTCGGCCGAAGGTGATGGGTCTGCGTGAGATTTTGAGCGAGTGGCTCAAGTTCCGCATCGGGACCGTGCGTCGCCGTCTTGAGTGGCGACTCGACAAGGTCACTCGCCGACTGCACATCCTCGATGGTTTGCTCGCTGCCTACCTCAATCTCGATGAGGTGATCCGTATCATTCGGCGAGAGGATGAGCCGAAGCCGGTTTTGATGAAGCGCTTTTCTTTAAGCGAAGAGCAGGCCGAAGCGATCCTCGAAACCAAGTTGCGCCACCTCGCCAAGCTCGAGGAGATGAAAATCCGCGGCGAGCAGGCCGAGCTTGCCGCCGAGCGCGACGACTTACAGTCAATTTTGGGTAGCGAGAAAAAGCTGCGCAAACTGGTCGGCGACGAACTCACGGCCGATGCTGAAAAATACGGTGACGCGCGTCGCTCGAAGATCGTTGAGCGCGAAGCCGCGCAAGCGATCGACGAGACGGCACTCATCGCGAACGAACCAGTTACGGTCGTACTCTCGGCGGGTGGTTGGGTGCGTGCTCCCAAGGGGCACGAGATCGATCCACGCTCGCTGCAGTACAAGACGGGCGATCAATATCAAGGCGCTGCGCGTGGCATGTCGCTGCAGCAGGCCGTGTTTCTCGATACGACGGGTCGCACCTACTGCGTGCCGGCGCACTCTCTGCCTTCGGCGCGGGGTCTTGGCGAGCCGTTATCAGGACGTCTCAATCCGCCCGACGGCGCGCGCTTCACGGGCGTCATGATGGGTGCCGAGGAGAGTCTGTGGCTGCTGATGTCGGATGCGGGTTACGGCTTCACGGTGCGCTTCAAAGATCTCATCACGGATCGTAAGGCGGGCAAGGCCGTGCTCAATGTGCCTGAGAATTCGTATGCGATAGCGCCCGCGCTCGTACCGTCCGAAAAGGCGTTGGTGTGTATTGCCATCGTAGATGCGGATGGCGAGAACGGCCGATTGCTTGCCTTCCCGGTGAGCGAAGTGCCGGAGATGCCGAAGGGGAAGGGTAACAAGCTCTTTAATATCCCAACGCAGCTTGCGAAGGAGCGCGCCGAGATTGTCGTGGGCGCTGCGGTCGTCGAACCCGGTGGCTCGTTGATCATCTACAACGATGATCGCAGCAAGACCTACAG
>JBDLSG010000051.1:0-10385 GCA_039799645.1 Pseudomonadota bacterium
TCCCCTCTTCACGCTCAACAACATCCTTGTCGATCACTGGACGCCGAAGGGTGATGACCAGTACGAGATGCGCAAGTACGAGGTCGGTTTCTACTCGCGTTATGGCAGCCACGACATCCTCGAACACTTCGACAACCCGATCACGGGTAAACGGGAAGCGATCCACCAATTTCTGCTCGGACCAGTGCCGCGTGTTTATACGCCCGACGGCGTGATCGCGATGGGCTTTACGCCCAAGGCGCTGCCGATCGAAGTGATAGGTGATCGTGTGTTTTTGGCGACTGAATCCATCGAGAGTCGACCGGACATGGTTCACCCAGGCAAGACCACGTATGTGAACTCTTTCATGACGATGTCGGCGCCGGTACAAGATGTGTTGAACCCAGCCATCACATCAGCGCCATCTCATCTGCAATTGCAGAACAAAACGCGTTGGGCGCCCTGGATGGGCATGGGTGAACGCGCCGGCGGAACCGTCGCTCGCGGCTTCGGTGGAAAAATTCCGAGTCTCGAAGCGCTACCGAAGACGGTTTACGACGGCGCTAAACAACTCGTGCCCAAGATTTTCGAAACCGCGAGCTGGAACGAGTTCCTGTTCGAAGACTCGGAATATCTGAAAAAGCGCGAGTCGTGATCAGGTCGGCGCGACGTAGCCGTCGGGCTTCGCAGCGCCTTCGCCAAAAAGAAATTTCTCCATTTCGGCCTCGAGAAATTTACGTGCTTTCGGCTCGACAGTGACGAGTCGATATTCGTTGATGAGCATCGTCTGATGTGCGATCCAGCGCTGCCAGGCCTCTTTCGAGACGTTACGCCAAATGCGCGCACCGAGGTCGCCCGGATAAACGGGGCGCTCGAGGCCCGGCGCTTCTTTTTTGAGTAACACACACTGAACCATACGAACGGTTTGGGTCATCGATCTATTCCTGAGTCGAGGGCTTCGAGCAGCAGTTTGATGGGCGCCGGCAACCCAATACGAGGACTTGCCGACTCATGCGACAACTTATACCAAAGCTCTCTCTCGGGCTCCATCACACGCGCGGCAGCACTGGTGAGCAACGTGAACTCGAGCGGCTGGATCTGCAGATCAAAATGCGTGAAAGAATGCTCGATCACACCCAGTTCGAGCACACTCTCATTAGCCGTGAAATGATTTCGCACAAAAGCGCTTGCCGCACTGGCTGTCTCAAATTCCGGCAGACACCACAATCCACCCCAAATGCCGCGCGTCGGGCGGCGCTCGAGATAGACCGCTCCGCACGAATCGCGAATGATCGGCATCCAAATGCGCCTCGATCGGCGCTCCGCGCGATTCTTTCGGCGCTTCTTAGCAGGTAGTTCGCTTTGCCTGTGCATCGTGCGCGCGCCGCAGAAATCCGTCATGGGGCAAAGCACACAAGCGGGTTTGCTGCGGGTGCAGAGTGTGGCACCCAAATCCATGACGGCTTGCGTGTAGGTAGCTAGATCGTGCTGCGGTGTGCAGGCCTCCGCTAAAGTCCAAAGGTCATCGACGGTTTTTTTCGCTGCTGGATCGCCATCGATCAAAAACACTCGCGACAGCACGCGCTTCACGTTGCCATCGAGTATCGGATGTCGAGCACCAGTCGATAACGCGAGAATGGCGCCAGCCGTCGAACGACCGATGCCGGGCAATGCCGCCACGGCCTCGAAGGTGAGCGGGAATTCACCGCCGTGCTCATCGCGAACGACAATCGCCGCGCGATGCAGATTGCGTGCGCGCGCGTAGTAACCAAGTCCTGTCCAGAGGTGTAGCACCTCATCGATAGGTGCATCTGCAAGCGAGCGGACACTCGGAAAGCGCTGCATAAAACGCTGGTAGTAGGGAACCACGGTCGACACTTGCGTCTGCTGCAACATGATCTCGCTGATCCAGACGCGGTAGGCCGTGCGTTCGCGCTGCCAAGGCAAATCGTGACGACCGGCCCTCGCGTGCCAAGCGATCAGTTCAGGAGCGAATTGGGTGGTGATGGCATCGAGATCCACATCGCCATTGTAATGTCCAACCTGAGGTCAGCGACATCGGTCGATAGCGCGCCCACGGGCTAAGCACACTAAAACCCCTTAAACGGGGGGACTAATCATGGGATCTCAATCGAATGCGTTTTTTGCGGTACCGCAAGGTCCGCACGGCATGCTGGTCGAGGCCGATCGCGATGAACGAGCGCGGCAAGATTTTGTCAGAAGCTTCAAGGCGTTCATCCAGAGCGACATCGTTCCGGGTATTCACGCCACCTATCATCACGAAGTCAAACCGCTGCATGAGCAGCGTGCCGGACATCCCCCGCGAGATCGTCATGAGATCCGTCAGTTGATGACGCAGCATCCGCTCTTTCGAAACTACGCTTCGCTGCAGCGCGTGAGCCAGGAACTCTTGTGGGATGTCGTGCTCGATTCGATCGAGCGGACGTTACCGGATCTCGTCGCTCGAGCTCGCTCGCAAGGCAAACGCGTGCAAGGCTCGCTGACACTGAATCCGAAACTGTCTCTGCCCAAATATGCCGTTGGCGTCGACATCCACTGCATGCCGGGTGGCTACGGCGGTGAAGGTGGCCCCGATGACGTCACCGCCGGCGCACTCTACGACCGCGGCGTCTATCTCTATGCGCTCGGCATGATGGGACCGATGAACGACGACATCGGTGGCTCGGCTGCGAAGTTCGTGCGTGATCGTTTCCCGGACTTCAAGCCGCGACGGATACTCGATCTCGGTTGCACTGTTGGGCATAGCACGCTGCCCTTTGTCGATGCATTCCCACAAGCCGAAGTGCATGCCATCGACATCGGCCCCTCATTGCTGCGCTATGCACATGCTCGAGCCGAATCGCTCGGCAAACGCGTGCACTTCTCGCAGCAAGACGCGGCAGCGACGAACTTTCCCGATGGGCACTTTGATCTCATCACCTCATCGATCCTCTTTCACGAGACATCGGCAAAAGCGCTACCTGCGATCTTGCGCGAGACCTGGCGACTACTTGCTCCGGGCGGAATCGCCGTGCACGGCGATCTACCACCCTTCTGGGCGATGGATGAATTCAACCAATTCATGCTCGACTGCGAGACTTGGTACAACAATGAACCCTATTGGGGCGCGATGCGCGAAGTCGATCAGGTCGCCCTCAGCATCAAAGCGGGCTTTGCTGCGGAGAATGTCGAGTTCTGCATGGCGCCCTCCGCATATCGAGCGGCGGCCGGACACGATCGCAGCTTCGAGGCCGGTGAATTCGCGCCGGGTAATGCATGGCAAGTTTTGGTGACCCGAAAATGAGCATCTCCATCAAACGCAGTATCAAGGGACGACGACCCCAGTTCTTCGCGGATGTTGAAACCGATCGACTACAAGGCATGCTGATGGCGATGGCCACCGAGATGGCAGTGCTGTACGAGCGAGTCGATACGCTCGAACGGGTAGCCGCTCGAAAGGGCATCGTGCTGGCCGATGACATGCAGGGCTTCGAGCCCGACGAGAACGTACAAGCCGAACGCGAAGCTTGGCGACAGAAGTTTCTCGCACGAATCTTCTACTTGTACCGCGAAGAGCTCGATGACCGCCTCGGTCACGAGAACGACGAGCAGTACCGACAGTTCCTCAAGGATGTCGGACGCTGACCTCGAACCCGTCCGGAGCGTGGTGCATGACGGGGCAGAGACCGGAGCGTTCGATCTTCTTTGCTAGTCTTGTGCAGTTGTTTTGACCGGGGGTTTGCATGGAAGAGATCAGTCTTGCGCACGGGTTGCTGAAGTACCTTCACATCCTGTTGTTCGTTTATTGGCTCGGCGGTGATGCCGGCGTGTTCTACTCGAGCAAGTTCGTCACGAACACGAACCTGTCGCGCGATGCTCGACTCGCGGCATTCAAGATCTTCATCAATCTCGATATGCTGCCCCGCTACTGCCTTGCGCTGATGCTCACCGTCGGCGGTGTTTTGGCAGAGTTCATCGGCTACGAGCATCCCCTATGGCAAACGATCGCGATCGTCGCATTGGGTCCGATCTGGGTTTGGGTGGTGCACACCATCCACGCGCGGGAAGGAACCCCTTTCGCCCGCACCCTCGCCGACTGGGATCGTCGATTCCGCGTATTCATGATCATCGCGATCATCGCCTCGGTCGGCTATCACTGGGTGACAGGTCCGCTGCAGCCTTATCCGTGGCTCGCAGCAAAACTACTGATTTTCGCTTTCTTGATCTTCTGTGGCTTCATGATCCGCTTGAAGATTCCGCCCTTCATCGAAGGCTTCAAAGTATTGGCCTCGACTGGGCCAACACCGGAGAGCGATCAAAAGATGACGGACGGCATGGGCGCCTGCCGCCCCTACGTGCTCGCGATCTGGGCGGGCGTGGCGATCTCGGCCCTCATCGGCATACTGAAGCCCGGGCAGTAAGCCCGAGCTGCGCTCATCGTTCGACTTAGGGAACGAGCACGGTCGAACCGACCGTCTTGCGCGCTTCGAGATCTCGATGGGCCTGCGCTGCTTCCGACAGGGGGTAGCGCTGGCCCACGTGCAACTTGACCTTGCGAGTGGTCACGGCACGGAATAATTCTTTGGCGGCCGCATCGAGATCTTCGCGCTTGGCGATGTAGGCAAACAACGACGGACGCGTGAGGAACAGCGAGCCGCGCTTAGCCAGTTCCATCGGCGACATCAGCGGCGGCGGACCGGATGCATTGCCGTAAGTGACCATTATCCCTAGCGGCGCAAGACAATCGAGCGAAGCGAAGAAAGTCTCTTTACCAACCGAATCGTAAACCACAGGCACACCGGCGCCCTTGGTGATTTCTTTGACTCGTGCGACGAGATCGTCCTTACCCATCACGAGAACGTGCTTGCAACCCTCGCGTCGCGCCAAGGCGACTTTGGCATCGCTACCCACCACGCCGATGACTTTGGCACCGAGTGCTTTTGCCCATTGGCACAGAATGCTGCCAACACCACCCACGGCGGCCGTCACCAGAATCCAATCGCCTTTCTTGACGCGATAAGTGCGTCGCAACAAATACTGCGCCGTTAGGCCCTTGAGCATCATCGCTGCGGCTTGTTCATCGCTAATCGCTTTCGGCAACTTCACGACGCGCGCCGCTGGCAAATTGCGCAATTCACAATAACTGCCCGGCTGCGTGTGCACATAGGCGACGCGATCGCCTTTCTTGAAACCTTTGACCTTGCGACCGACCGCCGTGACGACGCCTGCCGCTTCGCGGCCCAAACCTGCGGGCAGCGGCATCGGGTAGAGCCCGGTGCGATCGTAAACGTCGATGTAGTTGAGACCGATCGCCGTATGGCGCAGCTGCAACTCCCCTTCTGCTGGCGGACCCGGGTCGAAGTCTTCGTAGCGCAGCACGTCGGCGCTGCCGACCTCGTGGATCCGGATCGCCTTAGGCATCAGAGAGCCGACTCATCCGTCTCGCCCGTACGAATGCGTACGACGCGATCGATATCCGTGATGAAAATCTTGCCGTCGCCAACCTTGCCGGTCTTGGCGGCTTTGACGATGGCTTCGGTTACCTGATCGACGAGATCGGCGCGCACGGCCACCTCGATGCGAGTCTTCGGTACGAAATCGACGACGTATTCGGCACCACGGTACAACTCAGTGTGCCCGCGCTGGCGACCAAAACCTTTGACTTCGGTGACCGTCATGCCGGAGACCCCGATCTCCGAGAGCGCAGCGCGCACGTCGTCGAGCTTGAACGGCTTGATGATGGCTGTGACGAGTTTCATGTTGTGTTGCTCCCGATGCTGGCGCCGGACACGGCTTAAAAGGAATATTGCACCTTCCGTGCCACGACGGCGAGAACCTGCGAGCGCGATTTTTCCGCTACCCGCGCGAGTCCCACATCCGCAGCCGCACCATTATGGCGCAGCGTGATCCAAAAAGCGCCCGGTGGTGGTGCGCAATCCAGTGAATGACCTATTCTCGACCGCCATGAGTGTGGTGATTATCGGGGCAGGACAGGCCGCTGCCCAACTGATCGATTCCTTGCGCCGCCGCGGCTATGCCAACGCGATCACCCTGGTGGGTGAAGAGGGTCTTCCCTATCAACGCCCGCCGCTCTCGAAGAAGTACCTTGCCGGAGAACTCAGCCTCGATCGGCTGCAGCTGCGGCAACGAGCCTATTTCGATGAGCACCGGGTCGAACTGCGACTCGGATGCCGAGCGACCGCAATCGATCGACACGCAAAGTGTGTGCGGCTCGATGACGGCGCGTTACTCAATTACGAGCATCTCATTCTGGCAACCGGCAGCCATCCGCGCCGCCTACAGATGGCGGGTGCCGACTTAGCCGGTGTTCATTACTTGCGCTCGTTGAGTGATGCGGATCAACTGCGCACCGAGGTACACGTGGGCCAGCGCGCCGTGATCGTCGGCGGCGGTTACATCGGTCTTGAGGTCGCTGCGACGCTGCGCCAACTCGGTATGGAAGTCACCGTGCTTGAGATGGCCGATCGCGTGATGAATCGCGTCGTCGCCGAGCCTGTCTCGCGCTATTACGAGCGCGAGCATGCGAGCCACGGCGTGAAGATCGAGTTGGGCGCACGCGTGTTGGCGCTGCAGGGCGACACCGGTGGGCGCGTCTGCTCGGTCGAAACAGATCGCGGCAGCATCACGGCGAACCTGGTGGTCGTTGGGATCGGCGTGTTACCGACCGATGAGCTGGCACAGCAAGCCGGCCTGTCTTGCGACAATGGCATCGTCGTCGATGACTATTGTCGAACGTCTGATCCGGCGATTTTCGCCATCGGCGATTGCAGCAATCATCCCTCAGCGCATTACGGACGCCGTATTCGACTCGAATCCGTCGACAACGCATTCGAGCAGGCGAACACCGTCGCTGCCAATATCACCGGCACGCCAACGAAACATGATCGCGTACCTTGGTTCTGGTCGGATCAATATCATCACAAGTTGTTGATCGTCGGGCTCGCCGATGGCCATGATCGAGCCATACTCCGCGGCGATCCGGCTAACCACAGCTTCTCGGTGTGCTATCTGCGCGGTGGTGAACTCATCGCCATCGACACCGTCAACATGGCCAAGGACCAAATGGCGGCGCGCAAGCTCATCGCGTCACGCATGCGACCAGACCCAAGCAAGCTTGCTGATATTTCGATCGCACTCAAAGATTGCGGGTAGCCGGCGGTAACTCGGGATATCTCCCGAGACGCGCGATCATGAAACCGGAGATCGCAAACAGCACGACATAGACCCACAGCACGGGCGTGTGGGTACCGAGCACATCGAAGGCGCGGTTGGTCGCGATGACGGCGGTGCCCGACCCAAAGGTCCAGGCAGCGTATTGCCATCCATAGTTTTCGGCGTAAGCCACATTGCCGAAATAGCGCGTGATCAGCACCGCGATCACATCGAGCTCAGCGCCGGCAGCGAGACCAATACAAACCGCCGCCACCAAGGCAGTGGTACTGCTGGCATCGAGCGCCAGCAGCACCACGCCGATGATCGGAAAAATGAGGATCGAAGCGGCTACATACGGTGCGAAATACCGATCCATCAGGAAGCCGGCAAAAGCACGCCCCACGATCAACGCGAGACCCAGGGCGCCTTGCACGGCCGCAGCCTGTGCAGGGTCGATGCCGCGAGCACGCAAGATCGGCACAAGCGGGATCAATACGCCACCGATCGCAAAGGCGAGCAGCAAGAACGCAGCGAACATCCACCAGAAGCGCGGCAATCGACGCGACTCCGTAGCGGTATAGCCGAGGCGAACGGGTTCGCCGAACCGTGCAACGCTCGTCTCGGATGAAATATCTTGGGAATCGCTCGGCACGCGCCCGTCGAGCCCAAGACCCACTTCACTCGGCGTATCGCGCAACTTCCACAACACGATCGGCAACGTGACGAGCAGCGTGAGGATGCCAAGCCCGGCATAGGCGCCGCGCCAGCCGACAGCATCGATCAAAAATTGCGACACCGATGACAACACGGCGCCACCGATGCCGATACCCGCCAAAGCCGCGCCGAAGGCCTGTCCGCGGCGACGGTCGAACCATGCTGCAACAACACGCGAGTAGGCGATCGAGGAGGTGCCCGCGCCGATGATAGGAATCAGCGCGAAGACGGCATAGAAATGCAGCAAGCTCGGCGTGAGCCAGTACAGTGATATCAAGGCGAGTGCAAAGAGGATGATGCCGATGATGGCCCAGCGACGAACACCCTGACGATCGAAGAGCTTGCCAATATAGAGCGATGACACGACCGTTACGATGGTGCCGATCAGCGTGACGACGGCGTATTCGGTTTGGCTCCAGCCAAACTCGGCCGTGATGGGGCCTTGGAAAATGCCTATGGCAAAGAGGTTGATCGAGGCGACGCCTGTCGCAAGACCCACCATCGTGGCGAACACCACACCGCGAGTTCCTCGCGGCAGCGCGGCGAGCACGGCGGCGACGATCGCCAAGGCGATCATGGCGCCTCGAAAGAGTGGTGCCACCAGCAGGGTCGACACCAGCAACACCAAGGCGATCGCAATGAAACGCCGATCGAAAGTCACTCGCTCCGGCTGCATCGTTCCCCCTCGTTGCTTGCCGCTACAATCACGCGAATCGACCTGATCATAGCCACTTCCGGCAGGAGCCGTCGAACTATGCGACCCACACTCATCATGAATGTCACCGCCACGCTGCTATTGGCCTCAATCGGCGCATTGAACTTGGCCGCTGCCGAAACCAAGCGCCCTCTCGCGATCGCCATCCACGGCGGCGCCGGGGTGATCGCACGCGAGCAACTCGGCCCAGATGACGGAGCGAGTTATCGCGCCGGGCTCGCCGAGGCGCTTGATGCCGGCTATGCGGTACTCGAGCGAGGCGGTAGCAGTCTCGATGCCGTCACGACGGCCGTGCGCATCCTCGAAGACAATCCGCTCTTCAATGCGGGACGCGGTGCGGTGTTGACGCATGAAGGACAAGCGGAACTCGATGCGTCGATCATGACTGGGCACGATCTAAAAGCGGGCGCCGTAGCTGGCGTGAAGCGCATCCGTCATCCGATCGATCTGGCGCGCAAGGTCATGGAAGACTCGCCGCACGTGATGCTCTATGGAGCGGGTGCAGAAGAGTTTGCGAACAGCCGCGGTTTCGAATTCGTGCCTAATGAGTTTTTCATCACGCCACTGCGTAAGCAGCAACTCGAGCGTGTGCTGCAAGGTCGTACGCAACCGCGCAACGAGTTATCGGGCCTTGGTACCGTGGGCGCAGTCGCCATCGATTCTGCGGGAAATCTGGCTGCAGCCACCTCGACCGGTGGCATGACCAACAAGCGCTGGGGTCGTATCGGCGATGCGCCGATCATTGGTGCGGGCACTTATGCCAACAACGCGAGCTGCGCGGTCTCCGCGACGGGTCATGGTGAATACTTCATTCGCTCAGTCGTCGCCTACGACGTGTGCGCACTGATGGAATACAAAGGCTACACCCTCGATCGAGCGGCCACGGAAGTGGTCAAAGGTAAACTCGTCGAACGTGGTGGCGAGGGCGGCATCATCGCCGTTGATCGTGCCGGCAATGTGGCGCTCGAGTTCAACAGCCCCGGAATGTTCCGTGGCATGCGCGACTCAGCCGGACGACGCGAAGTCGCGATCTACGAGAAATAGTCAGCCAAATATTGATCGAAGTCGCCGCGAGGCGCTGCCGCCATAGCCTCGGCTTTGCGCAGCGACTCGTCGGCTTCTTCGGCAAACCGACGAAGCACGGCTTCATTCGGCTGATAGAGGTCGAGAAAGTAGGCTTTGTGCGTTGCCGAAGTGCGCAGCGCCAGATCAAAGAAAGACTCGCCTGTATCGCGTAACTCACGGATGAGTCGCGCGGATGGCGTGAGCTCCACTTCCTTGATTTTGGCTGCTTGCACCGCGAGCGCCGAGCTATAAGGCTTGGTGGCATCTCCTTCGTCGAGTAACTCGCAGATACCCTGCATCTGATCGAGGATCTCCGAAGCCCACGCGAGCATGTCGACATCTCTCCGAAGCCCACGCGAGCATGTCGACATCGCGACCATCGCGCTTGAGCTTGAGCCCAGGCTCGCGACCTGACCTTGCCACCTTCACGTGATTGGCATCAAGCGTTGCTTGCTCGTCACGATCGATCAACGGACTCTCGCGCATCAAGCAAAATGCCAAGAATGCCTCGAGGAAGCGCATCTTGTTCTGATTGACGCCCACCGGATCGAAGGCACTGACATCGAGCGCTCGCACCTCGACGTATTCGACTCCGGCGCGGGTCAACGCGCGAGTCGGCCGCTCGCCCGAACGCGCCACGCGCTTCGGCCTGATGAATGAGTAGTACTCGTTCTCGATTTGCAGCAAGTTGGCGTTGAGCTGTCGGTACTCGCCATCAACCTTGACACCGAGCCGCTCG
>JBDLSG010000052.1:0-9699 GCA_039799645.1 Pseudomonadota bacterium
GCCCGCTGTGCAGGTTTATAGCCTCGTCTCGACAGATACCACCTCGCGCTCTCAGTTGGCTGCTATCGAGATGATCAATGATCGTTTCGCCAGGCAACTTCGCGGTGGTCTGCTGAATCTATTGCGTCAAGCCGTCAAAGTCTCGATCAACCCCTTCGAGGTGACGACTTTCGGCTCTTATATTCAGAGCGTTCCGTCACCTTGCAGTGTAAACATCGTGCGCTATCCGCCGCTGCGCGGGTATGGGCTCGTCACGATTGATCCCGCGGTCGTTTATGGTGCGGTCGATAGTTTCTTTGGCGGTCGCGGTTCTGGCTCGGTCGAACCATCCGCCCAGCGTGGGTTCACTCCGACCGAAGAGCGCATCATTCAATTGTTGCTCGATACGGTATTCGAAAACTTGCGTGAAGCGTGGGCGCCGGTCTACGGTCTTGGCACCGAATACGTCAGCCGCGAAATCAATCCGGCCTTTGCGCAAGTAGGCGAAGAGAAAGAGACGGTCGTCGTCTCCCGTTTCAACATCGAGCTCGGTGCCGGCGTGCACGGTGTCGTCTCGATCATGTATCCGTTCTCCGCACTGAAGCCGATCCGTCTTCTGTTGCGTGGACGACTACAATCCGGCGAGCGCGACGAAAAACTGGCGGTGCGTTGGGCGAATCAGCTTCAAGATGCCGTGAGTGACACGGAACTTGAGTTGACTGCTCAGCTCGCGACGCTGCGAGTCTCGGCAGCCGATCTCGCATCCATTCAGCCGGGCGATACGATCTGGTTCAAGCCGCCTGAGTCGGTCAAGGTCTTGGTGCAATCGGCGCACCTGTTCGATGCGGAGTACGGCACGGCCAATAACTCCGTCGCCGTACGGATTACACAGGTCGTTCAACCAACCGAATCGTCATCGATGTTCGCCATTGAGCCGGTCGGTGATCAGTCGCACGATTCGGACAATTCTTCCTCATCTCGTAGACGGTCGGCAGGCCGGTCGGCCAAGTCAGCAGGAGCATCAGCAGCATGAGCGACATATCCATGGGAACTATCGCGAAAGCGAACGGCGAGGGCGAGACCGCCATGCAGCTGGATCTTATCCAGAATGTGGCTGTCAGCATCTCGGTCGAGGTTGGTCGATCGTCACTGCGGATTCGTGATCTCCTGCGTTTGGGGCAGGGTAGCGTCGTCGAGTTGGATCGTGTCGCTGGCGAGCCGCTCGATGTCTGTGTCAACAACACTGTGATTGCACGCGGTGAAGTGGTGCTCGTCAACGAGCGCTACGGCATTCGGTTGACGCAGGTTGTCGATCCCGAAGATCGCGTCAAGCATCTTTGATCTGATATGGATCCGGTGCGCTATATCTCGGCCATCATTCTGGTGGCCGCACTTTTGGCATTGGCGATTTGGGTGCTGCGCCGCTTCAATGTGGCTGGGGTCGGTGTTCCATCGCGCTTGAAGGTCGTTTCGCATTTGAGCGTCGGCACTCGGGAGAAGCTACTTGTCGTGCGCTTCGGCAACGAAGACGTTCTGCTCGGCATCACGCCACACTCGATTACTCGTTTAGGGGCTACACCAGCAGGTTCTGCCGACAACGAAGCGGAAAAATTCCGCACTGAATTGGAGTCGCGATCGTGAAGCGTTATGTCTCGGCGCTGGTCGGTGTGTTGATGGTCCTTTCTATGATGCCGCTAGGGTTAGCCCAGGATGCGGCATCGATCGAAGTGTTGCGGGCTGCACCCGTTGCCGGTGGGGGTCAGGCGTACAGTTTGACTTTGCAGGCCTTGGGTCTCGTTACGCTGCTGACGCTGTTGCCTGCAATCATCTTATCGATGACCGCCTTCACTCGGGTCGTCATCGTGCTCGGTTTGCTTCGTCAGGCGATGGGTACGGCCTCGACACCACCTAACCAAGTGATCGTTGGCCTTGCCCTCTTCATCACTTTTTTCGTCATGGCTCCCACGTTCGATGAGGTGCAGCGGGTGGCTTTAACGCCCTATGTCGAGGACAAGATTCCCTTCGAGGAGGCGCTTGATCGCGGCATCGTCCCGATGAAGCGATTCATGTTGGCACAGACGCGGGAATCCGATCTCAAGCTATTCATGGATCTTGGCAAAATCGACGCGGTTCAGGAGCCCCTGGCAACGCCGCTGCACGTGTTGTTGCCGGCGTTCATCACTAGTGAACTACGCACGGCATTCACCATCGGCTTCTTGATCTTCATTCCGTTCCTGGTCATCGACCTCATCGTGGCGAGCGTTTTGATGGCGATGGGCATGATGATGGTCTCACCGATCATGATCAGTTTGCCCTTCAAACTATTGTTGTTCGTCTTGGTCGACGGCTGGGCTCTGATAGTCGGCTCACTAGCCGCGAGCTTTGGAGCGCCCGGATCATGAATGACACTCAGGTGATCGACCTGGCTCGTGAGGCCATTTGGCTCGGCGCAATCGTTGCTGGGCCAATTTTGTTGCTGGTGTTGATCGTTGGTGTCGCCATCGGTATTTTCCAGGCTGCCACCTCCATCAACGAGATGACGTTGAGTTTTTTGCCGAAACTGATCGCCGTCACCTTGCTGATCGCGGCACTCGGCGGTTGGCAGCTACAGCTTCTGGTGGATTTCACCCGCCGTATCTTCGAGCGAATACCGGATATCGGGGGGTGATGCCGTGCTCGAGCTCGGTCAATTCGTGCTCAGCTGGATGGAGTCGCTCCTGTTGCCCTTCACACGGGTGACGGCGTTTTTTCTCACTGCTCCGTTGTTCACGCAGATTGCCGGTAGCACGCGTATTCGGTTGATCTATGCCGCGGCGCTGTGCGTCTTGATGCTGCCTGCCATGCCTACGTCCACCAGTGCACCGCAGCTGCCGTTTGGCGAGCCGAATTTGCTGACGCTGCTCAGCGAGGCCTTGATCGGTGTCTCGATCGGATTGGTGTTGCAGTTCGTGTCGGCCGCGGTGGTTCTAGCTGGTGAGCAAATCTCGATGTCTGTCGGTATCGGCTTCGCTCAATCGTTCGATCCGTCCATTGGGTCGACCCCGGTGCTGTCGCAGTTCCTGAACTTGATCGCGCTGCTGATTTTCATCACGGCAGATGGTCATACCGTCATCATCAGCATGATGACCGAAAGCATTCGAGTTCTGCCGCCCGGCAGCTTCAGTTTGCTCGATGTCCAAGCGTGGCTCGACTTCTCAAGCATCATCTTCCGCGGCGCTGCGTTGCTGGCCGCTCCGCTGCTCTTGGCTCTTTTGGCCGTCAATATCGGTGTGGGCGCCTTGTCGCGCGCGACCCCGTCTTTGAACGTCTTTGCCGTGGGATTTGCGGTGAGTTTGATCGTCGGCTTTGCCTTGTTATTCGTGCTGATGCCGGTCATCGGCGAGCGAATGACTGAGCTTTGGGGTTTGGCCGAAAGCTATATCCGCGCTCGACTGCTGGGGCAGGGCTAGCGTCATGGCAGAAGATCAAGGTCAGGAAAAAACAGAAGAGCCGACTGCGAAACGTCTGCAGCAGGCGCGCGAACGAGGCGAGTTACCGCGATCACCTGATTTCGGTGGTGCGATGGTCGTCATGGCGCTGTGCGCCATGCTGATGTTCATAGGCGGTGACATCGTTAACGACATCGCGGGTCAGATGAAGCAGAGTTTCAGTTTCACTCGTGGCCAGCTCGACGATGTACAAGACTTGCCGATGACGCTCGGCATGTCCATCTTCGATGGTCTATGGTCGGTCCGATGGTTGTTTCTGGTTGCTGTCGTTGTCGCCCTATTCGCTGCGTCGGTTAACGGGGGGTTCCAATTTTCCGGTAAGGCCGCTGCGCCGAAGGGCTCCAAGCTCAATCCCTTGAGCGGGCTGAAGCGAATGTTCGGACCGCAGGCGCTGATGGGCGTTCTGCGTAATCTGCTCAAGTTCGTCGGGATTGCGGGCGTGCTGGTTTTGCTGCTGTGGCAACGGCGCGAGGAGATCGTGTCGATGTCGCGAGATGCGCTTGAGCCGATGATGGTTCACGGAGCATCGCTTGCTCTGACGATCTTCACGCTGGTGTCCGCTGTCGTTGCGGCGATTGCGATTCTCGATGTGCCTTATCAGCGATGGAATTACCTGCGACGTCTGCGCATGACGAAACAGGAAATTCGCGATGAGATGAAAGACATCGAGGGCCGCCCGGAGGTCAAACAGCAAATTCGTCGCAAGCAGCGTGAACTTAGTCGCGGCCGAATGCTCGACAAGGTCAAACAGGCCGATGTCGTGATCGTGAACCCGAGCGAATTCGCAGTCGCACTTGAATATGACGAAGAGCGCAGCAGTGTGCCGATCGTTCTGGCTAAGGGGAAAGGCGAGGTCGCGCGAGCCATCAAGGAGCGCGCCGCTGCGGCGGGTGTGCCCGAAGTGTCTGCACCACCGCTCGCTCGTGCGCTCTACTACACCACCGAGATCAATGACCCAATACCGGAAGGGCTTTATCGCGCGGTGGCCGCAGTGCTTGCCTATGTCTTTCGCTTGAGTGCGCTGTCGGGGGACTTACAGCGACCCGACTTCACGGCACCCGAAGTACCGGATGATTTCCGCTATGACGAAAACGGTCAGCGTTTAACGGTCAAGAAAACATGAGCAAAAACAAAATCCCAAGTTGGTACGGCAAGAGCGCGGCAACCGACGTGGAATCGGCATTGCGCTCGGGCGATATCAACAGCGTCGTGATGGCAGCTGGCGCGACCGCTTCGTTATCGCAAGTGTCGCGCGAGCTGGTGCGACGACTGCGTGAGCTTGGTGCGCGAGTCGAGTTTTACCAGAAGGGCGACGTGGACGCCGCAATTCATGCGGCGAACAAATTGCTGGCGGACGTGCCCGTCGATCAGTTGACGGCGGCACGCGCAGATGAGGCGCCACGGCTATTGCTGATCGACGGCGCCGAGCAGCTCGATGAGTCGGAATTGCTGGCCTTGCAGCGTCTGAGTCGGGCTCTGCGCGGATCTACATTCCGTATCGTTTATTTTCTCAAGGCGGAAAGCGAGCAGGGTCTTGCCGAACCATTGCAGCGCTTGGTGCAAGGCAGTTCAACTTGGTGGATCGAAGGCACTGCGCCGATCGCCCCTCGAGTCATACAGGCAGACACGCGGGAGCAGCCGGAGAGACAACCAGAGAGGCAACCAGAGAAGCAGGAAGCGAAGCTCTCGATCGAGCCAGACGTGGCCGAGCGCGACGATGTATTGACGGCTCTCGCGGCCGAACGCGCGCGCGAACGCGGTTTCGACGCGACACATCGCCCCTGGTGGGCCCTCTATGGAAAGGCTGCGGCGATGCTCGTTGCGGCGATCTTGTTGGTGTCGGGTGGGTGGTTTGTCCAAACTCAACTGACTGAAGACAACCGACTTCGAGTCTACGATTGCGGAGTGTATCCGGACGAAGCGACCTTGGATGTCGTCCGTGAGCGCTTGGGGCGCAATGTCCCGACGCGCGTGCTGCGTGAGCAGGATAAGTGGCGTTTGCAGGTGGGACCTTTCGAGGGCACTGCGGATGCAGATCGTCACTTGAGTCAAATCTGGGACATCGGCCCCTGCCGAGTGAATCCGTCGATTGTGCAGAACACCAAAAAAGGGTGAGTTCGATGAGCGATAAGAAAAATACTGATGAGCATTTCCGTCCCGATGAAACTGGGATTGTGAAATCTGCCAGTAGCGGACCGCAGCGCATGAGTGAGTTCGTGAACTCGGCTGTATCCGATAGCGCAGTAAGTCGCGCTGAGGTCGAGATCCAAAAGAACGAGGTCTACGTCGGTGCAGTGCCTGAGGCCACACCAGATGAGGTTTTTATCGGTCAGACGGCGGATACGGTGGTGCTGCCGGAGCAAAAAGTCGAGGCGCTGCAAGAGACGCTCGCTAAGGCCGATGCTCTGGTTGAGAGTTTTGAGCAGCGTCAGGCAAAGCTGACCGAAGTGTACGATCAGGCCGAAAAAATGCTCGAAGAAGTCTCTCGAATCAAAGAGGCATTGACCTTCGACAATAAGTTGCGTGAGCGGATCGAAGCCACGATTGCGCGTACCAAGAACCTGCGTCGCGGCGTTCAGCGCTGATTCGAATAGGAAGCGTCATCATGACTGAAGAAAAGAAAACTCCGGAACACTCGGCCGCGGAAAAGACCGACGCCAGCCCACTCGAGACTTTGACCTCGCTGGTCCTCGATGCGGCGGACGCAGCCAATGACAGCGCGCAAGTCACTAGCGAAGCGCTGGCGCGATTATCGCGTGTGGTTGCAGCCAACGAGGAAACCACTAAGGCGGTACGTAATGCGCCAGCGATTCTGGGTGCAGTGATCCTGGGCATCGGTATCGTGTTGGCTATCGTGATCGCCGTCGTGTTTCGTGACATCTCGGCCAAGAGTGATGCGTTGGTTGCCGTCATGAACAATCAGGCGGAGCAGATTGAGGCACTTGAAGGTAGCCTCAAGCGAGTCGCGCAGTTCGAAGAAGTACTCAAGAAGTACGAGAAAGTCGCTGACGATACGACTCAGCGTGCCATGGTCGTTCTTCGTGAGCAGACCAAGGCCGATCGTGCTGCGATGATCGATCTGGAGAGTCGCCGTCTGAAAGAAATTCTAGGCACCGCTCGTGAGGATGCAGCAGCGCGACCCGCAGCGGCCAAGGCTGAAGAGGCTGCTCGAGCGGCCGTGATCGAGAGATCGATCGCTAAAGCCAACGAAGCGCAGACTGCCAATCTCGACAAAGCCATTGCGCGTCTCGATGCGCGCATCAACGAGCTCATGGTAACGGTGAAGGGGATCAAACCACCCGCCGCAGCGACAGGATCAAATCGTGCTGCTGGGTTAACCGATGCGCAGGCTCGCGAACTGAAGAAAACGTCCGAAGATGTCGCGACGCTCCGCAAGGAGATGTCTGAGCTGCGTTCGATGCTCGAGAAGAAGTCGCCGGAGCTGCAGGGCGGTGTACCCTCGTTTCGCAAGCAGACCGGCAACTAGGCAGGGCGGTTAGTTATAGCGGAATCGCGATGCAATCCTCGGTAGCACAGAGATCTGGACTGCCGGAGATGACTTCTAGCTCACCGTTGCGTGCAGGATCGCTGCCCGTAATACGAGCTACTGGCCAGCCCTCGCGCTTGTTACTTGGAACCACCGGCACCAGCAGCAGCGTCTGATTCGTTTTTGCGCCACGCACACCTTGAAGATCCAGAGCGAGTTTTGCGCCTGAGCTCTTGATCAGCGGAAAGCTCAAGGGGGTGCAGGCAAATTCGTCGAGCAGTTTGCGTGTGCCACGCTCGAGATCTACTAGTGTGGATCGCAACCACGGAGCGTCGCTGGCCTCGCCTTGGTACGGGCGTACCTGCATCGGGATGCTGGCCGTGATTTCATGTGTGTTACCAGCTAAGCGTGCGTTGAGTGTGAGTTTTCGCGGTGTGCGGATCCAATCCGTCAGCTCGCGATGTCCTTGAGTGACGCCCGCAAATTCGGTCTCCACTTCTATCGTCGCGATACCTTCGTCGCTAGCGGATTCGGATAAGTGTGTGCCCGGATGCGCCTCGATCAGTCGACGAAGACGCTGCGCTCCAAGATCAACGAGGCGTGCCCGCTCGCTGGGTGACCAAGCTGGATGTGCCTCAGCTGCGAGCCAGTTCAGACGGACAGGGCGACTCCAGCCCGCTTTGACGGTCGGTGACGGCGATGCGCAGAGTGTCGGCTGCGTGCATTTTGCCAATGCCTCGCCCGTCGTATCGTCCTGTAAACAGGCTTGCCACTGCGCTGCACGATCCAGCAACTCGTCCTGGGTTTCCGCAGCGAGTGATGGGTTTGCGCTCAGACCTGATAGTGCCGCAACGACAGCGATACGGATGTTCATCGAGAGGCTGTCGCGTTGCGTAGCCGAGCGACCTCAACACCGGGCAATCGCAGCGTCGTCTGATACGTGTCGTTGCCAAGCGGTTCGATGCTGATGACTTCGACGCCTTGCAGACGACCGGTGACGCGCGTGCGGGTGACATCGTTCTGAAGGCGATTGTCGTCAGTCCTGCTTTCGCTGCCGAAGGTGACGCCGTAGACGAGTTCGGCCATGTTGCGATAGGCATCGATCCGAGAGGCCCGAGCCGCCATCAAGCGACGTTGCGCCACATCCGTACTCGGTTGAGCAGTGATGGAGGCATAGCCAACGGCAATCAAATCCTCCGGGTACACGGGAGGCGTGGACGGCGGAGCCGGGGACTTGCGTGGCCGCACGTTTAGCCGCGAGAGCAGTGCCTGTGCACGCTCTAGTCGACGAGGTTCGGCAGTCGCGGCAGTCGGTGTTGAGATCGTCGTCTCGGGGACAACCTGTTTCGGGGCGAGTTGGGTCGTGGAGCTCACTCGGGTACAACCCGAGAGCGCCAATACGGCCAACCCCAACGCCAGGACGAATCGATGTGGTGCCATGGATACGCTCTTTAAGAAGGGTTCCCTTCCTTAGTCGACTCCGCCGCGCCGCGCTTGAGGGCTGCCTAGATTCCGTATTGGCATGTGGGTTGCATACCACAACACGGGGATCGGCAAAGTCACCAAGGCCTTGCCGGTCGACGACGTAACTTATTGAGTAGATTGAATTTTACTATGGCGTCGATGCCGTTTGCACTGCCGTCGAACCTTCGACAATGGGTCGATAGTGTGCCGCTACAGGCGGTTGCTATCCCCCTAGGCTTTCTGTTGCTGCTCGGCATGCTCATCTTGCCGGTGCCGACGCTACTGCTCGATCTATTTTTCACGTTCAACATCGCGCTCTCGCTCGTCATCATCTTTCTGTCGATCTCGGCCGCTCGGCCGCTGTCGTTCTCGGTCTTTCCGACCGTGTTGCTGTTTGCGACCCTGCTGCGCCTTGCGCTCAACGTGGCCTCAACTCGGGTCGTGCTGAGTTCAGGGCACGAGGGGCCGGACGCGGCCGGTGCCGTGATCGAAGCCTTCGGCTCCGTGTTGGTCGGCGGTGACTATATCGTCGGTCTCGTCGTCTTCGCGATCCTCGTGATCATCAACTTTGTCGTCGTGACCAAGGGTGCCGGTCGCGTGTCGGAAGTGACCGCGCGGTTCACCCTTGATGCGATGCCCGGTAAGCAGATGGCCGTTGATGCCGATCTTGCCTCGGGACTCATCACGCAAGATCAAGCTCGCGCACGTCGTAAGGAGATCACCTCAGAGGCGGACTTCTACGGCTCGATGGATGGTGCGAGTAAGTTTGTTCGTGGCGACGCTATTGCCGGTATCTTGATTCTGCTCATCAACATCATCGGCGGCGTTCTGGTCGGCACGATGCAGCATGGTTTGGCGGTGGGCGAAGCCATGGAGCGTTATTCGACGCTCGCCGTCGGTGACGGTCTCGTCGCTCAAGTGCCTGCGCTCTTGCTGTCGATCGCAACGGCTATCATCGTCACGCGCGTGTCCGGTGAGGAGACACTGCACGATCAGACGACTACGCAGTTCAACAACGTCGAAGCGTGGTGGTTGACGGCGGGCATCCTGGCGTTGCTCGGCATCATCCCCGGCATGCCGCACTTGGCTTTCTTGGCCCTGTCGGCCGTGACGGCGCCGCCGCGTGAACTGACTTGGTCCGATGTTCAGCAAGCCGATGCAATCGGTCTGGAAGTCGGCTACGCCCTGGTGGCGCTGATCGATTCGCAGCAGGGCGGAGCGCTCGTGACGCGCATTCGCGGCATCCGCAAGAAGCTGACGTATGAACTTGGCTTCCTGATT
>JBDLSG010000053.1:0-9229 GCA_039799645.1 Pseudomonadota bacterium
CGACGGTTGCAGTATCGTCAGTTAACCGGCGCTTCCTCAGCGCGCTGTCGCACCAGACTCGCAGAAACCCTGCCAGAAGAAAGGAGCGTGACGGACCCGTTGGAGCTCGTAATCAACTTCGGGAACTGGCGGAGAGAGAGGGATTCGAACCCTCGAAGGGCTTTTGGCCCTTACGCCCTTAGCAGGGGCGCGCCTTCGACCACTCGGCCATCTCTCCGCTCGCGGGGCCGCGATGATACGGCCCCGAGCCTTGGCAGGTCAAAGCAGGCTTGGCCGCAGCCGTCAGGCTCGCATGCCCTGCTGCGCTTCGCCTTGATCCGAGCTTCCGTCTTCCGACTTGATTCGGTCGAAGATCTCTTCACGGTGCACGGCGACATTCTTCGGCGCGTTAATGCCCACGCGCACCTGATTGCCCTTGACGCCCAGCACAGTGACCGACACCTCTTCGCCGATCATGACGGTTTCCCCGACACGTCTGGTGAGTATCAGCATAGTTGTACCCCGCAAGCGCCTCTGCCGCAGACCGCCGGTACCGAGACCCCACCCCCTGTGAGAGCCCCGACCGGCGCGCAACTCTTCCGTGAGAGTGGGCGCTTTGATGCCAACAATAGATAAATCTGGCCGGGGCGTCCAGAACGTCCGTACCGCTTTACGCCAAAGTGTCAGCCGCCCAATTTTTGACGCACGAAGATGACCACTCCGCCCAAAGCCTCGGGTAACTTGGCCGCATCCGTGCCACCTGCTTGGGCGAAATCCGGCCGGCCACCGCCGCGACCACCCACTTGGGAGGCGACATGGCCCACGATTTCGCCGGCCTTGATGCGGCTTGTCTCCCCTGCGGTCACACCGGCGACCAGCACCACTTTGCCCTCGGCCGTCACCGACGCGAGCACAATCACCGCCTGCTTCAGCCGGTCTTTGAGCTGATCGACGGCGGTTCGCAGCGCGTTGGCATCCGCCCCATCGACTTGAGTCGCCACGACCTGCAGGCCTGCAACCTCGACGGCCGAGGCGGCGAGGTCAGTGCCCTGGCCCGAAGCGAGCTTGTCACGCAGCTGGCGATTTTCTTTCTCGAGTTGACGGATACGATCGAGGGCGTCGCGAACCTTCTGTGCGATCTCATCGCGCGTACCGCGCAACAAACCGGCAACTTCACGTACGGCCGACTCCTGCGCCTCGACGAGACGCAGCGCGCCCTCGCCCGTGACCGCCTCGATACGACGTACACCGGCAGCGACGCCGCTCTCGGCAATCACCTTGAAGAGACCGATATCGCCCGCACGGCCGACGTGCGTGCCGCCACAGAGCTCCATCGAAAAATCACCGATACGCAGTACGCGCACACTCGAGCCGTATTTCTCACCGAAGAGCGCCATCGCACCTTCAGCAACCGCTTCGTCGTACGACATCTCGCGCGTCTCGGCCGTTGCATTGCCACGGATCTGCTCGTTCACCCGACGTTCGATACGCTGCAATTGCTCGCTGCTCACCGCCTCGAAGTGGGCGAAATCGAAACGCAGTCTATCGGGCGCAACGAGCGAACCCTTCTGCTGCACATGATCGCCGAGCTCTTCGCGCAGCGCCGCATGCAGAAGATGCGTCGCCGAGTGGTTGAGCGCTGTGGCAGCGCGCAGTCGCGCATCGACACTCGCGCGCAAGGTCATGCCCTCGCGCAGTGCTGCCGATTCTGCGGCTAGCTTGCCGACATGAGAGTGCGCGCCCGCTGAACCGCGCTTCTGCGTGTCTTCGACCAAAAAACACACCGCCGCACCCGACGCCGAACGCAGCTCACCGGCATCGCCCACCTGACCGCCAGACTCGGCGTAGAACGGTGTGCTCTCGAGAATCACTTCGCCCATCTCGCCGGCGCGTAGTTCTTCGACTCGCTCGCCGCCGCGCAGCAGAGCAACAACCTTCGCCTCGCCCTCTAGCGCGTTGTATCCGCAGAAGCTCGTTTGGATGTCGAGCTGAGTGCCCGCACGCAAATCGACGCCGAAACGACTGGCCGCACGGGCGCGCTCACGCTGCGCTTCCATCGCGGCTTCAAAACCTGCGCTGTCGATGCTGTAGCCGCGCTCGCGCGCCACATCGGCCGTGAGATCGGCAGGGAATCCGTAGGTGTCGTAGAGACGGAATACCGTCTCGCCATCGAGCATCTTGCCCTTGGCGCCCTCACCCTTGAGGCCATCGAGCGCTGCAGTGAGCAGACTCATGCCCGTAGTGAGGGTTTCGGCGAAACGCTCTTCTTCCTGCAACAGCACGCGCGTGGCTTGCGCGGCACCCTTGCGCAGTTCCGGATAGGCATCGCCCATCTGCTCTTCGAGCACCGAGACGAGTTTGTGGAAGAACGCGCCATTGATGCCAAGCTTGTGGCCGTGACGAATCGCGCGACGAATGATGCGGCGCAACACATAACCACGCCCTTCATTCGAGGGCAGCACGCCATCGACGATGAGGAAGGTGCAAGCGCGAATATGGTCTGCGATCACGCGCAAAGAAGGATTGGCGAGATCGTCCGTGCCCGCGAGCGTCGCGGCGGCCTGTACGATCTTGCGAAAAAGATCGATGTCGTAGTTGTTGGTGACGCCCTGCATCACCGCCGAGAGGCGCTCGAGACCAGCACCGGTGTCAACCGAAGGCTTCGGCAGCGGCGTCAGCGTGCCATCGGGCGCGCGATCGTACTGCATGAAAACAAGGTTCCATACTTCGACGTAACGATCGCCATCTTCATCGGGCGAGCCCGGCGGGCCACCTGCAATGTGTTCGCCGTGATCGTAAAAAATCTCGGTGCAAGGACCACAGGGGCCTGTGTCACCCATCGCCCAGAAGTTCGACTTCTCACCCATCCGCGAGAAGCGCTGCGGCGAAACGCCAATTTCTTTGAGCCAAATGTCGGCAGCTTCATCGTCGTCTTTGAAAACGGTCACCCACAGTCGATTTGGATCGAGCTGCAAAGTACCGGTGATGAAATCCCAGGCGTGGCGAATAGCATCGCGCTTGAAGTAATCGCCGAAGGAAAAGTTGCCGAGCATCTCGAAAAAGGTGTGGTGCCGCGCGGTGTAACCCACGTTCTCGAGATCGTTGTGCTTGCCACCCGCGCGCACACAGCGCTGCGAGGAAGTCGCGCGAACGTAGTCGCGCTTATCCTTGCCAAGGAAGACATCCTTGAACTGCACCATGCCGGCGTTGGTGAAGAGCAGCGTCGGATCGTTGCCCGGCACCAGCGAGCTCGAGGCCACAATGGCGTGGCCACGGCTCTGGAAGAATTCGAGGAAGGCGCGGCGCACATCGGCGGCGCTCATATGGGGCGGCTTGCCCTTCGGGGTCGGCGGAGTCATGCGAGGTTTTTAGGGGTCTTCGGGGTCCTGGCCCAGCGCCAGCCGGATATGATCCGATGAAAAGCCCCGATACTGCAAAAATCTCATCTGCTTGCCCTTTTCCGCCCAACTGCCGGGCGGCTTGGCACCAAACTTACGCTGCCGGACTTCGCGGCAGATCGTGACGAAATCGGGGCCTGAATGGAGGGCTGCCTCGATGTCGGCCGCGGGGAAACCGCGCGTCGCAAGTTCCTGGCGGATCCGCATCGGGCCCTGCCCCCGCGCCGCATGGGCACGCACGAAGGCCTCGAGGCTGCGAGCGTCATCGAGGAGCCGCTCTTCCTGCAAAGCGGCGACCGCCTCGGCTGCAGCCTCGGGCGTATAGCCCTTCACGGTGAGCTTGTTGATGAGCTCGGCGGAGCCGAAATCGCGACGGGCGAGCAACCCCAACGCATAACGCCGCGCGGACTCCGGATTCTCCGGCTGTTCCGGCGCGGCGTTACGAAAGCCAGCGCGTGAGATCACGTGAGGCGAAGGGCCAAGGCGGCTCAGTCTTTCTCTGGCGCCTCAGCCGCAGCACCGGCCTTGCTGGGCTTCACCAGCAACTTGGCGCGAATCTGCGATTCGACATCGCGAGCGATATCCGGGTGGGTCTTGAGGAACTCGCGGGCGTTTTCCTTGCCCTGACCGATGCGCTCGCCCTTGTAGGCGTACCAAGAACCGGACTTCTCGATGAAGTTGTGCGCAACACCGAGCTCGATGATTTCGCCTTCGCGCGAGATGCCCTGGCCGTACATGATTTCGAATTCGGCCTCGCGGAACGGCGGGGCCACCTTGTTCTTGACCACCTTGACGCGGGTCTGGTTGCCGATGACTTCTTCGCCGTTCTTGATCGCGCCGATGCGACGGATGTCGAGACGAACCGAGGAATAGAACTTCAGGGCATTGCCGCCGGTGGTGGTTTCGGGGTTGCCGAACATCACGCCGATCTTGAGACGGATCTGGTTGATGAAGATGACGATGGTGTTCGAGCGCTTGATGTTACCCGTGAGCTTGCGCAGCGCCTGCGACATGAGACGGGCATGCAAGCCGACCTGCAGCTCGCCCATCTCACCTTCGATTTCCGCTTTCGGGGTCAGCGCCGCGACCGAGTCGACGACAACGACATCGACGGCACCCGAACGAACGAGCATGTCTGTGATTTCGAGAGCCTGCTCGCCGGTATCCGGCTGCGAGACCAAGAGGTCGTTGACGTTGACGCCGAGCTTTTCGGCATAGACGGGGTCGAGCGCGTGTTCGGCGTCGACGAAGGCCGCCGTGCCACCATTACGCTGGATCTCGGCAATGACTTCGAGCGTGAGCGTGGTTTTACCCGAGGACTCAGGACCGTAGATCTCGACGACGCGACCGCGCGGCAAGCCACCAATGCCTAGGGCGATGTCGAGGCCGAGCGAGCCGGTCGAGACGGCTTCGATGTCGTAGGAAGCGGCTGCGTCACCAAGGCGCATGACCGAGCCCTTGCCGAATTGTTTTTCGATTTGACCGAGTGCCGCGGTGAGGGCTTTTTTACGATTGTCGTCCATGAGATCCCCGAAAAAAGGTTGGCGGGAAAGAGTGAGAAAGTGCACAAATTATCCCACAGCGAACTGCGTGGAATGAGCCGAAAAAGTCGGTGAAGCGCGTTATTTCACGAGGCGTTCACTGGCTATACAGGGAGCCTTTGGAGGCCATACTGTATAAACCCGTGATCGCGTAGCGCACTGCGGCGCGACGCACGGCGTCACGATCGCCGCGGAAGCGTTTTGTCACCGTCTCAACCACTGAGCCGCGACCGTGCTTGCGGGCAAATCCGAAGCAGACCGTGCCGACCGGCTTGCCGGGTACGGCGCCACCTGGCCCGGCGATGCCGCTGATCGCGACTGCCAAATCCGCGCCGCTGCGCTGACGCGCGGCTCTTACGAGCGACGCCACGACCTCGACACTGACCGCTCCATGCTGTTTGAGCAACTTGGCAGGGACTGCGAGCTCGCGCTGCTTCGACTCGTTGCTGTACACCACCCAACCCGCGAGCAGCCAAGCCGAGGAGCCGGCACGATCGGTGAGCACCTTGGCGAGCCACCCGCCTGTGCAGGATTCGGCCGTCGCCACGGTGAGCGCATCGGCGCGCAGCCGTCGGATGAGTTGGTCAAGCCGTCGATTATCCAGTGCGGGTTCCATGCAGGGCCAGTATCGCATGGACGATAATGGCGCGATGACCGCCGAACACACGCCTGTGATGCAGCAATACCTGCGCCTGAAAGCGCAGCACCCCGACGTGTTGCTGTTCTATCGAATGGGCGATTTCTACGAGCTCTTTTTCGACGACGCCAAGCGCGCGGCGCAGTTGCTCGACATCACTCTTACCGCACGCGGCCAATCGGCAGGCGCGCCGATCCCGATGGCGGGCGTGCCCTACCACAGCGCCGAGAACTATCTCGCGCGGCTCGTGCGCAAAGGCGAATCGGTCGCGATCTGCGAACAGATTGGCGACCCTGCCAAGAGCAAGGGTCCGGTCGAGCGCGCAGTGGTTCGCATCATCACACCGGGCACGGTCACCGATGCTGCACTGCTCGATGAGCGGCGCGAGACCTTGGTCGCTGCCGTGCTGCCGACGGGTAGCGGGTTTGGTCTTGCCTGGCTCGATCTTGGTGCCGGACGTTTCTCCGTGCTTGAAGGTCACGGCGACTCGGCGCTCGTGGCCGAGCTCGAGCGTCTGCAACCGGCGGAGCTACTCATTCCCGAAGAATGGCTCGGCGAGATCGGTGCGGAATTACGCGAGCGCACCGGCAGTCTTGCTTGGCGTGGACGCGCCCCCTGGCATTTCGAGCTCGAGACGGCGCGACGCCTGCTCACCGAACAGCTCGGCACGCTCGATTTGCAAGGCTTTGGCATCGACGCAAGCGGCGAGCGTTCGATGCCACTGGCGGTTGCGGCAGCGGGAGCGTTGTTGCAGTACGTGCGCGACACGCAACGCACGGCATTGCCACATCTGCGCGCGCTGCGTGTCGAAGATCGACACACGAGTCTGCATCTCGATGCCATCACACGGCGCCATCTCGAAATCGATACGAGTGGACAGGGGCGCGACGACGCCACGCTGCTCGCGCTGCTCGATACCACCGTGACGACCATGGGTGCTCGCGCACTGCGCCGTTTGCTCAACAGACCCATCACGGATCAAGGTTTACTACGCGAGCGTCACCAAGCGATCACTGAGCTTCTCGCCTCGCGCACGCATCTGACCTTGCGTGAGGCTTTGGCACCGATCGGCGATATCGAACGCGTGCTTGCGCGCGTCGCGCTGAAGTCCGCCCGCCCCCGCGATCTCACCGCGCTGCGCGCTGCACTGGCTGCCTTACCTGCATTGCGAGCCACGCTCGCCTCGATGAGCACTGCGCTCATCAAGGATCGATGCCGTCACATCGGTGAACATCGGGACGAACTCGCGCTACTCGAACGTGCGATTGATCTCGAACCCTCGACGCTCATTCGCGAGGGCGGCGTGATCGCCAAAGGCTACGACGCCGAGCTCGACGAACTGCGACGCATCTCGCAAGACACCGATGCCTATTTGCTTGAGCTCGAAGCACGCGAACGCGAGCGCACCGGACTCTCGCAACTGAAGCTCGGTTACAACCGCGTGCAGGGATTTTTCATCGAGATCTCGCGCAGTCAGGCCGAGCAGGTGCCAGCCGATTACATCCGACGGCAAACCGTGAAAAATGCCGAGCGCTTCATTACGCCGGAGCTCAAGAGCTTCGAAGACAAGGTGCTCGGTGCGCGCGACAAATCGCTGGCGCGCGAGCGAGAGCTTTATGAAGCCGTATTGACCGAGCTCGGCGTGACGCTCGCCGAGCTGCAAGAAACGGCCTCGGCGGTCGCCGATCTCGATGCGCTCGCGAGCCTTGCCGAGCGCGCCGAAGCGCTGCGCTGGGTCGCACCCGAATTCACATCGCAGCCGGTACTGAAAATTCGCGGTGGCAGGCACCCCGTCGTCGAGCGCTTCTCGAGTGAGCCGTTCGTACCGAACGATATCGATCTCAATGCGCTCACGCGGATGCTCGTGATCACCGGCCCTAACATGGGCGGTAAGAGCACCTACATGCGGCAGGTGGCGTTGATCACGCTGCTCGCGCACGTCGGTAGCTTCGTACCTGCCGATTCGGCATTACTTGGGCCCATCGATCGCATCTTCACGCGCATCGGCGCCGGCGATGATCTTGCGGGTGGCCGATCGACCTTCATGGTCGAGATGACCGAAGCCGCTAATATTTTGCACAACGCGACACCGCGCAGTCTCGTGTTGATGGATGAGATCGGCCGCGGCACGAGCACCTTTGATGGACTCTCGCTCGCGTGGGCGACCGCTCGGCATCTCGCCTCGAAAGTCGGCGCGTTCACGCTCTTCGCGACGCATTACTTTGAGCTCACGGCACTGGCAGCAGAATTACCGGGTGTCGCCAATGTTCACCTCGATGCCACCGAACACCGACATGGCATCGCCTTCATGCACGCGGTGAAACCGGGACCGGCAAGTCGCAGCTATGGGTTGGCGGTGGCGAAGCTCGCGGGCATTCCGCGCGAGGTCTTGGCGGATGCCAAACGCTATCTCACTGCACTGGAGAGTGAAGCGCTGCGTCGCGGTGACGGCGGCCCACAAGGGGAGCTCGCTTTAGCGCCAGCAGGGACGACCCACGAGGGGCACAATGGAGCGCAGAGCGCGCTATCGGACGCTGATTTGGCGCAGGCTCAGGCCCGAGTGATCGTTGAGGCACTGCGTGCACTCAACCCGGATTCTTTGAGCCCGCGCGAAGCGCTCGAGCAGCTCTACGAGCTACGCAAGAAACTCGACTGATCAGCTCGGCGTCGCCGCAGCCGGCTGACGCACGCGGATGTGCAACTCGCGCAGCTGCTTCTCGGACACCTCGGTCGGCGCGTCGGTCAGCGGACAGGCCGCTGTTTGCGTCTTCGGGAATGCGATGACATCGCGGATGCTGTCGGCACCCGAGATCAGCATCGCGAGTCGATCGAGACCGAAGGCGATACCGCCGTGCGGTGGCGCTCCGAACTTCAGCGCATCGAGCAGGAAGCCGAACTTGCGGCGGGCCTCCTCGGTTTCGATTCCGAGCAGATCGAACACGGTCGACTGCAGATCCTGGCGATAGATACGCACCGAACCGCCGCCGATCTCCGAACCGTTCAACACCATGTCGTACGCCTTGGCGAGCGCCTCGCCCGGATTGGCTTTGAGCGCTTCCGGATCGAGATTTTTCGGCGAGGTGAACGGATGGTGCATCGCGCTCCAGCGATTCTCATCCGCATCGAACTCGAACATCGGGAAGTCGACGACCCACAGCGGCGCCCACTCGCCCTGCACGAGCTTCAGATCGTGACCGACCTTCAAGCGCAGCGCGCCCATCGCATCGTTCACGACTTTGGCTGAATCGGCGCCGAAGAAAATCAGATCGTTGTCGCTGGCACCCGTGCGCTCGAGAATGCCGGCGACGGCCGCATCCGAGAGGAACTTGATGATGGGCGACTGCAAGCCATCGCGGCCCTTCGCTCGCTCGTTGACCTTGATGTAGGCCAAACCCTTGGCGCCGTAGCGCGCGACGAAGGCGGTGTAGTCGTCGATTTCTTTGCGCGTGAGCTTGCCGCCCTGCGGCACGCAGAGCGCTGCCACCCGACCGTTCGGATCTTTAGCGGGCGATGCAAATACTTTGAAGTCACAGTCGGCGACAAGATCCGCTACGTCGACGAGTTCGAGCGGGATCCGCAGATCCGGCTTGTCGCTCGCATAGCGACGCATGGCTTCGGCATAGGTCATGCGCGGGAACGGATTGGGCAACTCAACCTGCGCCACCTTGGTGAAG
>JBDLSG010000054.1:0-8702 GCA_039799645.1 Pseudomonadota bacterium
TGCGCGTAACTGAGGGTCGACATCGGCAGCGGGGCGCGCGACGAGAGTCGCCATGGCGGGCGCGAGACGCAGGTACCAGCGCAACGTGCCAAGGGCAATCGCGCGCACGGCAGCACGATCTTGGCGAGACTCTGCCTCAAGCAGCGCCACATCAGCCGAACGACCCTCATGGGCCACGGTACTGACGGCGCGCACGGCTGCAGCAAGCGTCGCTGCTCCGGGGGCCAACTCAGACTTCATGAAAACTGCTCCGTCCCCGCGGTGAATCCGCCTGGAATGCCATTGAGAAATTCAGCAGCAGTCACGCTGCGTTTACCGGATCTTTGAAGCTCGGTGACAGCAAGCCTGCCCTTGCCGCAGACGATCTGCAGGGCACCATCAGCTGCCGCGATCCACGTTCCAGGCGTGACCGAAGACTCGGCGTTCGTATCGGCTACGAGTGGATACGCACGATGGATACGCACGATCTCATCTCGCCACACCGTCTCCGCGACAGGCCACGCCTTGAAGGCACGAATACGCCGATCGATCTCGACTGCGCTCTGCTGCCAATCGATACGTGCCTCGCTTTTGTCGATCTTGCGCGCGTAAGTTGCGCCCACAGAGGGCTGTGCAATCGGCTGCACCTGACCTGCTGCAACGAGATCAAGCGTTTCCAGTAAAGCCTCGGCGCCGAGCGCACCGAGCTTGTTCTGCAGCGAAATGGCGTCATCTTGATCGTCGATAATCACCCGTCGCTGCAGCCACATCGGTCCTGTATCGAGGCCAACATCCATCTGCATGAGAGTGACGCCGGTTTCGGCATCTCCCTCGAGGATCGCTCGCTGAATCGGCGCTGCCCCACGCCAACGCGGCAGCAAGGAGGCGTGAACATTGATGCAGCCATGCTGCGGAATCGACAACGCTTCAACCGGCAAAATGAGGCCGTAAGCCACCACCACCAGCACATCGGGCTGCCAACGTCGTAACGACTCGCGCCCCTCTTCCGTACGCAGCGTCAACGGCTGACTGACTTCGTAACCGTGACCAGCCGCAAATTCTTTGATGATGCTCGGCGTCAACTTGCGGCCGCGTCCAGCTGGCCGATCCGGCTGGGTCAACACTCCGACGACTTGATGGGGAGAACTGGCGAGCGCGGCCAATGGCGGCAACGCGAAAGCCGGTGTCCCGGCGAAAGCGATACGCATGGAAGGCCTCGGCGCGCGTCAGCGCGCACCGACTCCAGCCGGTACTTTATCGGCTCCCGCGCGATCCGAACGATCGCGCTGAGTTTTCTCCAGCTTGCGTCGTATACGATCGCGCTTCAGAACTGAGAGATAATCAACAAACAGTTTACCCTCGAGATGATCCATCTCGTGCTGCAAGCAGACTGCCGCAAGACCCGACAGCTCACGCTCGAAGGTGATGCCGTGGCGATCCTGGGCGCGCACTTTGATTCTTTGAGCACGCTCGACATCATCGAAGAAACCGGGCACCGATAGGCACCCCTCCTGCATCACGCCCACTTCCTCGCGCGCGAGAATCTCCGGATTGATGAACACCAAAGGCTCGCTGTGATCTTCGGTCACATCCATCACCAGCAAGCGGCGGTGTACGTTCACCTGCGAGGCCGCAAGACCGATACCGGGCGCGGCGTACATAGTCTCGAACATGTCATCGACCAACTTCGCGAGCGCTGCGTCGAAAGCGGTCACGGGCTCTGCACGAGTGCGCAGCCGCGGATCGGGAAATTCCAGTATCGGTAGCAAGGCCATGCGAAGTCACTCCGCTCAAGGTTATTCGTGATCGGCCCAGTATATCAGTGCACATTGCCATCAAATCCGGCGAGGTCTCCCTCTGCGAGTAACCGTAAGGTCGGCCGCATGCATTCCCCCGACATCACGGATCTCTGTCGTTGGGCGCGGCTGCCTGGCATCCACGCACACCGTTGGCTAGCGGCCCGTGAGGCTGGCATCCGTTCCCTCGACGACGCTCGCCGGGCATCGCCGTCCGTTTGGCGACATCTCGGCTGGCCCGCCTCCACACAAAAAGCGCTATCCAACCCACAAATCACCATGGTCGATGACGACCTAGCGGCCATCGACAAGCACGGCCTGAAACTGATCGCACCGGACAGCCCCCTCTATCCTCCTTTATTAATGACTATCGACCAGGCCCCGACCGTCCTCTTCGTTCGGGGCGATCCGGCCGTCCTCGCGGCACCCCAACTGGCCGTGATCGGTAGCCGCCATCCGACGGCACTCGGCGAGCGCACGGCGCGCGACTTCGCGTTCCACTTCGCCTCCCTAGGACTCGTGGTGACAAGCGGACTTGCACTCGGTATCGATGCCGCCGGACATCGCGCTGCGCTGCTAGCGGGCGGAAAGACCGTTGCCGTCTGTGCTTGCGGGCTCGATCGTATCTATCCAGAACGTCACGCCGACCTCGCCGACGACATCGCTACATCCGGCGCCCTCGTCAGCGAGTTCCCGCCGGGAACACCGCCGCTGGCCTCGCACTTTCCCCGCCGTAACCGCCTGATCAGCGGCTTGTCCGTTGGTGTTCTCGTGGTCGAAGCAGCCGCTCGCAGCGGATCTCTGGTGACGGCCCGATACGCCGCGGAACAAGGCCGGGAGGTATTCGCCATCCCGGGATCCATCCACAGTCCTCTATCCCGCGGGTGCCATCAACTGCTCCGCCAAGGCGCAACCCTGGTCGAATGCGCCGATGATGTTCTGTCCGAACTTAAAAATATTCAATTAAATCAATTTGATAGACATGCTCTTGCACCCTCCGGACCCCCCCGAGAGACGGCTCCGCGGTTGGACAACCCCTCGGAAATCCTGTTAGATGCGCTCGGCTTCGAGCCTACGAGCCTCGATGCGCTCATCGCGAGCACCGGCCTCTCCAGCACATCTGTAGCGTCCCTGCTCCTCACCCTGGAACTTCAGGGGCGTGCCGCATCCGACGCCCGCGGCCGGTATTTTCGTCTTTAACCCCAACTGCCCTGACCCCGGATTCATGACCCAAACCCCCGACACCGGCAGCGTTCTGGACATCCTTATTTATGTGTTCGATCGCTACATGCTGGCCGACGACCCGGAAGTACCCGAGCGCGAGGCGCTCGCGCAGGACCTCGAGCAGGCAGGCTTCGATGGCGCGAGTGTCGAGCGAGCACTCGATTGGCTGGCCGACCTCGCTTGCGAGCGGGATCGACCGGAGCTGCACGACACGGGTCCACGAGCCTTGCGTATCTATACCGATGCGGAGAGCACGCACCTGCCGGCAGAGTGCCGAGGGTACCTCTTCGAACTGGAGCGCACCGGCATCCTGTCAGCTCAACAACGTGAAATCGTCATCGAGCGTTTGCTGGCTCTCGATGGCTCGGAACTGGATGTCGACCAACTCAAATGGGTCGTGCTGATGGTGCTCTCAAGCCAACCCGGACAGGAACTCGCCTGCTCGCGCATGGAAGATCTCGTGTTCGATCTGCCGCCGGAACGGCCCCACTGACCGACGGCGACACCGTCTCAAAATAGCTCACGGAAGACATGGCCCAAAATCTCGTCATCGTCGAATCGCCGGCGAAAGCCAAGACCATCAAAAAATACCTCGGTAATGATTTCGAGGTACTTGCGTCGTACGGTCACGTACGCGATCTCGTGCCCAAAGAAGGAGCGGTCGATCCCTCGCGGCAATTCGCGATGAAGTACGACGTGATCGAACGTAATGAGCGGCACGTCGAAGCGATCTCCAAAGCACTGAAGAAAGCCAAGTCGCTTTATCTCGCAACCGACCCGGACCGCGAGGGCGAAGCTATTTCCTGGCACTTGCGTGAACTGCTGAACGATCGCGGCGCCCTCGAAGGCAAGACCGTGCACCGTGTCGCGTTCTACGAGATTACGAAAAACGCGGTGCGCCAAGCCATCGAAGAGCCTCGCGACCTGTCGCTCGATCTCGTCAATGCACAACAGGCGCGGCGCGCCCTCGACTATCTCGTCGGTTTTAATCTGTCGCCGCTGCTTTGGAAGAAAGTTCGTCGCGGTCTGTCAGCTGGTCGTGTGCAAAGCCCTGCGCTGCGCATGATCTGCGAACGTGAGGCTGAGATTCAGGCGTTCATCCCTCGGGAATATTGGACGCTCGATGCGTTTGGTCAGCGCGGCGAACAAAGCTTTCCGCTCAAACTCGTCGAGTTCAGCGGACGCAAAGTCGAACAGTTTTCTTTCAGCGATGCGACAGCCGCGAACGAAGTCGAAGCCGCGCTGCTCCTGGCAACCGGCGCCGGCCAGGCGAAGGCCGCAGCCGAAGGCGAAACACCGCGTCTCGCACCGCCCGGCAAACTGCGCGTCATCAGCATCGACCGTAAGCAACGCAATCGTCATCCCGCGCCGCCTTTCACCACCTCAACGCTGCAACAAGAAGCAGCGCGCAAACTCGGTTACTCCGCGCAGCGCACCATGCGACTTGCACAACAGCTTTATGAAGGTGTCGACTACGGCGAGGGCGCTGTAGGTCTCATCACCTACATGCGTACCGACGCAGTCAACCTCGCCAACGAGGCGATCGGCGAAATTCGCCAAGTCATCGGCAAGGTCTACGGCGCCGAAGCACTGCCCGAAGCGGCGCGCTTCTTCAAAAACAAATCGCGCAACGCCCAAGAGGCGCACGAAGCTATTCGTCCGACCTCTGCGGCCGTGTTGCCGCAGATGCTCGAAGGTCGCATCGATACTGACCTACAGAAACTCTACGCACTTATCTGGAAACGCGCGGTTGCCTGTCAAATGACCCATGCGGTCTTCGATACGGTCGCTATCGATCTGCTCGCTAGCAAAGAAGGCGCCGATCGAAATCTGTTTCGCGCCAATGGCTCGACGTTGGTCAAGCCTGGCTTCATCGCCGTCTATCTCGAAGGTCAGGACGATGCAGCCGACGATGATGACGATCGGATCCTGCCTGTCATGCAAGAGGGTGACATCGTTGATCTCGTGAGCTTGCGTGGTGCTCAGCATTTCACCGAGCCGCCGCCGCGTTACTCCGAAGCCTCGCTCGTCAAAGCGCTCGAAGAACATGGTATCGGTCGCCCGTCGACCTACGCTTCGATCATTTCGACTCTCAAAGATCGCGAGTACGTCGACATGGACGGCAGGCGCTTCATCGCCACCGATATCGGCAAGATCGTCAACAACTTCCTGAGCACGCACTTCAGCAAGTACGTCGACTATGGTTTCACTGCGGCGATGGAAGATGAGCTCGATGCCGTTTCGCGCGGTGAAGAGCCGTGGACCGAGCCACTGCAGAAATTCTGGCAGCCCTTCGTTGACCTAATCGATCACACGGAAAAGAACGTCTCTCGTGACGAAGCCGCACAGGCGCGCGAACTCGGCACGGATCCGGTGAGCGGCAAGCCCGTCTCTGTTCGCATGGGGCGTTTCGGACCGTTCGTACAGATCGGCACTCGAGATGACGAAGAAAAGCCGCGCTTTGCAGGACTGCGTCCAGGCCAGAAGATGGATACCATCACGCTCGCCGATGGTCTGCAGCTGTTCCAATTACCGCGCAAACTCGGTGCCAATTCGGAAGGCGAAACGCTTGAGGCGAATATCGGTCGCTTCGGTCCGTACATCAAATACGGCACCAAGTACGCCTCGCTAAAGGAAGACGATCCCTACACCATCACTCTCGAGCGCGCGATCGAAGTGGTCGAAGCCAAGAAACTCGCTGATGCCAATCGCATCATCCAGGATTTCGGCATCGACGATATTCAGGTCTTGAACGGCCGCTACGGCCCTTACATCACCGACAAACTGCGCAACGCGCGCATTCCAAAAGAGCGCGACCCGAAGACACTGACGCTCGACGAGTGCCGCGAACTTCTAGCCGCCGCTCCGCAGCGACCTGGCCGCGGACGCTTTGCGAAGAAGAAGACTCCTGCCGCCAAGCCGAAAGCCGAAGCTAAGCCGAAAGCTGAGGCGAAGCCCAAAGCCAAAGCTAAGGCTAAGGCTAAGGCTAAGGCGCCCAAAAAAGCCAAGGCCAAAGCAAAATCCAAAAAGCCAGCTTCTACTGAGGCGTGAAATACCGACACGTATTCCATGCGGGTAACTTTGCAGACGTGCACAAGCACGTCACGCTGCTCGCATTGATCCGCGCGCTATCTCGCAAGGACAAAGGCTTTCTGCTGCTCGACACTCATGCCGGTCGTGGGCTTTACGACCTACAGAGCGAAAACGCGCGCAAGACGGCGGAATCGAATGGTGGCATCGCACTACTCGAAGCGGCCACGCGCAGTAACTGGCCGACAGAGATCCAGGACTATCTTGATACCATCAAAGCTATCCGACGTGAGCAATCCTCGCGACGCGCGTACCCCGGTTCGCCGCTGATTGCGTTGGCCGCGATTCGCCCACAGGATCGAGCCGTATTCATCGAAACGCAGGCAGAAGAACACGCGGCATTACATCGACTTTTGCCGCGGGATATGGGACGAGTTGTTGCCGAATGCGCAGACGGTTATCAAAGAATTCGGCATTGGCTTCCGAATTCGGAGAGGCGCGCTCTGGTCTTGATCGATCCTCCCTATGAAGACACGACTGCCGATTTTCGTGCTGTCGAGGCCACGGCCTGCGAAGCGATCCGTCGTTTGCCGAATGCGGTCGTGGCGATCTGGTATCCGATCAAGCACGAGCGCGACACCCATGAGTGGCGCAGTCGACTGATCTCACGCCTACCAAAGCCGCCCGATGAACCCCGCACCCCTGCGATCAGCAGTGAGTTGTGTGTTCATCCACCAGACTCCCGGGTTGGCCTCAACGGCTCAGGTATGTTGATACTCAATCCACCGTGGCAACTCGATACTCAGATGAACATCTGGCTTCCGATCCTGCGCGAGGTGCTCGACACTGAAGGCACCGGCGGAGCCGTCGTAAGATCCTTGCCATGAAGTTGCCATGAAAGAGAGCTGCATAGTGACATTGCCCGATCGATACGGGGTGATCGGTCATCCGATCTCGCACAGTCGTTCACCCTTCATTCAAGGCGAGTTCGCCAAAGCTACGCGGCAACATCTGGTTTACGAGCGATTCGACATCGCGCCGGACGAACTCGTGACTCGTGTACAGGCTCTCTTTCAAGAAGGCGTGCGCGGTCTGAACGTCACTGTGCCCCACAAGGAATCGATCGTCGCTCTGACCCAAGAGCTGACCGAACGCGCTAAGCTCGCTGGCGCCGTGAATACTTTGATCGCTCTGCCTGACGGCAGGCTGCGCGGCGACAATACCGATGGCGCAGGCCTCATCGCCGATCTGCGCTATCTCAATATCAATGTCCTCGGTCGATCGGTTCTGATACTGGGTGCAGGCGGCGCAACGCGCGGTATCGTCGGACCTTTGCTCGCGCAGCATCCGGGCAAGCTCGTCATCGCCAATCGAAGCGTGGCGCGAGCCAAAGAGCTGGTCGAAGCGTTGGGCAATGCCAATATTTCTAAAAGCACCGTGCTATCTGCATGCCCCCTCGACGAGCTGCGCGAGTCGTTCGATGTTGTCATTCACGCCACCTCGCTCGGCTTGCAGGACGCAACGCCCGCTGTCGAGCCGGTCATCATCGGGACGCATACCGATGCCTATGATTTGGGTTACGGAACTGAAGGAACGCCTTTCACTCGCTGGGCGCAGCAGCACGGCGCCGCGCGTGCATTTGACGGCATCGGGATGTTGGTGGAACAGGCGGCCGAAGCATTCTGGCTATGGCGCGGCGTCAGACCGGAGACGACTGATATCCGTGGCCTACTGAGTCAATCGGGCGAGCGAAACAAACCATAGCGACGCGCGTACCAAACGAAGAGTGGCAACTCCATCAACAGGAAGCTCGCCACCGTAAAGCCGAACCAGCCCACTTCCAGCACGAGGAAGTCGAATCGCGTTCCGGTTCCGTAGAAAAAATAACCCGAGATCACGACTGCAGCGAGATTCGCCGCCAGATCGTTCATCGCGAGTCGGTTCATGTCACCGCCTGCAAACCGCGGATAGACGAAGAAGTACGCAAACCACAACAACACGGCGTTCAGCGTTAGAACAAAAACTTCAGGGCTGGCCACAGTCACCTCGACTCGGATGACGAATTCTAGCGTGCCCCGAGTGCCACGAGGCGGCCGATTCTGTCATCGCATCGTCATTGGTCTTCAAAAAATTTGTCATGGCGACTGACCACAATCTCCACTCCACTTGGAAAGGGAGTTCCTCATGTCGCGTATCCGTCTCGACATCCGTGTCGCTATGTGTCTTGCCTCGGCCACCGCAACGTTATGTGTCAACCCGAAAAACGTACTAGCGGCTGAGTCGGTCGACGATCTGCAGGTCAATCTTGATCGCTTCAATCTGTTCTTCCCGGAGAAACGTCCCTTCTTCCTGGAAAATGCCGGCGTCTTCTCGGTGGGTACGCCGCGCGAGGTGGAACTCTTCTTCAGTCGACGTATAGGCATTGCGGCCGATGGCACCGCCCAGCCGATTGCGGGTGGTGCCCGGGTATCCGGACGTGTCGGCGACAACACCAACGTGGGTCTGCTCCGCATGAGCACAGAGCAGTCCGGCAATGCGGCCGAAAATGACTTCACGGTCGCACGCGTTCAGCAGGAACTGCCGAACCGTTCGCAATGACAATGAAAACATGGTTTCTCCCGCGCTCCCAGGGCGCGGACTCCGCGCTGGACGCCCTGGCCTTCGAGCTTCTTG
>JBDLSG010000055.1:0-8480 GCA_039799645.1 Pseudomonadota bacterium
TCGAAGGCAACTATCAGGAATACGTCGAGGACTACAAGAAGCGCCGCGGCGAGGACGCCGAGCGACCGCACCGTATCCGGTACAAACCGCTGACGCGTTAAGGAACGCGGCGGCTCAGCCGCCGCCGCCGTTCAATATCGCCGAAGCGCCGATCGAGCCACGCTGCTGCTGCTCGCGCACCCAGTCGCCCGAGCCGTTTTGCGAATCGGTGGTCGTGCAAACCTTGCGGGTTCGAAAGCTCGAGCCCGTGACTTTCTCCTCGCGACACTTCACCTTCGGTGTCTTGTCTTCGGCTTTGGCGGCAACCGGCGTGGTGCTAGCCGGCGTCGTGGCGGCTGCCGGCGCGGCACTTGAGGGTGTTGCGCCTGACGGCGTTGCACTGGCTGACGCCGAGGTGCTCGCGGGCGCTGCGCTCGTCTCAACGGGCGGATCTGCGGCGAAGACCGGCAGAGTCATCAACCCACTCGCAATGAACGCCATCGATTTCGAGAACTTCTGAGCGAACTTCATGGCCACGCGCCTCCGCATTCGTTTGAGCAATACCCCGACCCTGAGTACGCTAACGAGCCATGAGCACCGAGCGCAAGCCCTTGCCAGAAAACTTACCTGAAATCTGGTGGACCGAGGCAGCCATTCCCGCGCTCAAGTCGCTGACCGATGGCGACCCCGAGCACAGCGAAGCCTGGCTGGCCTTGCACTACGATCTGACCACCTCGGGTCGACTCGATGAGGCGCGCCACGCGTATGGCCAGTTCCTGCGTAGTCGCTCCCCCGCTGGGCCCGTGCGACGAGCCGCAGAACAACTCTGCGAGGGGCGCCTACCCGAAGCGGATTTTTTGCTGAAGGATCATCGGCGGCGAAATCCGCCGAACCCGCTCGTGTTGCAACTGGCTGCAGAGACGGCGTTTCGTCGTCAAAAGGATGCCGATTCGATCGCGCTTTTGAACGAGTGTCTGCAGCTCGCACCGGATCAGCCCGGTGCGCGCTTCTCGCGCGCCCTCGCCTACTACCGCTCGGGTAAGCCGGTCGAAGCCGAGGCAGATCTGGAGTCCGAACTGCAGCGACAGCCCGATAATCCCGCCTGTCGCGCCTTACTCGCCGCCGCACTCACCAAAACCACCGGTGTGGAGCGTGCGCTCGAACTGTATTCGCGACTGACAAACGAGTTCCCAAGCCAAGCGACACTCTGGATGAGTTTCGGTCACGTGCTGAAAGCGGCTGGTCGACAGCCCGAGAGCATCGAGGCTTATCGAAAAGCGACGCAGCTCGAACCGAAGATCGGTGAGGCTTGGTGGAGTCTCGCCAACCTGAAGACAGTCAAACTCTCGGCGGATGATATCCGCGCGATGACCGCGCAGTTAGATCGAAGCGATCTGACCGACGATGATCGGCTGCACTTCGAATTTTCCTTAGGCAAAGCGCACGAAGATCTCGCGCAGTTCGACACCTCGTTCCGACATTACGACGCCGGCAATCGCCTTCGTCTGCGCATGGCGCCCTATGATGCAGAAAGCTCGACGGTCAATCTGCGTCGCAGCCAAAGCACCTACACCCGTGATTTCTTTGACGAGCGCCGAGACTGCGGTGCCAAGGCACTCGACCCCATTTTCATTGTCGGCTTGCCGCGAGCAGGATCAACGCTGATCGAACAAATTCTCGCGAGCCACTCGTTGATCGAAGGCACGATGGAGCTGCCGAACATCACGGACATCGCCCGCAGCATCGCTGATCGGCAGCGCAACGATTCCGATTACGACTACCTTCCGCTCGTCCCCTCACTTGAGCCCGACGAATGGCGCGCGCTCGGCGAGCGCTACATCAGCGGCACGCGGATTTATCGCAAGAGCTCACGACCCTTCTTCATCGACAAGATGCCGAACAACTTCACCCATCTCGGTCTCATCCATCTGATCTTGCCGAACGCGAGGATCATCGATGCTCGGCGTCATCCGATGGCGTCCTGCTTCTCGAACTTCAAGCAACATTTTGCGCTCGGGCAGTTATTCTCCTACGGGCTCGAGAACATCGGTCGCTTTTATCGTGATTACGTCGAGTTGATGGCGCACTTCGACGCGGTGCTGCCAGGTCGGGTCCACCGCGTGTATTACGAGAACATGGTCGCCGACACCGAAAACGAGATCAGGCGCTTACTCGATTATTGCGGCGTACCGTTCGAGGAGCAGTGCCTGCGCTTTCACGAAACCGAACGCATCGTGCGCACCGCGAGCTCCGAGCAGGTACGAAAACCTATCTATCGCGAAGGCGTTGATCACTGGCGCCACTACGAGCCTTGGCTTGCGCCACTCAAAGACGCGCTCGGTACCGTCTTGACGAGCTATCCGGCCGTACCGGTATTCGACTCGCCATCGAATCGATAACCGAACAGGTCGATGTCGGCACGATAGCGCTCGGCGACGCGCTGCACCAAGTCTTGGTCATAGTACTCACGATAATCGCGATGTTCGGATGCATTTCGCATCTCGAGAGCGACTCTCGGCAAGGAAAGCGCCTCACACAGCGCATCGAAATCCGATTGCAGTGACTCGGCTCGCAATAGATGCGACACCATCACTTCACCGCGCTCGTCCGTGACGAAGTCCGCCTGCGCGCGAAAATGCACGGGACTCTGATTCTGCGGATTAGCCAGAACACGTCGCATGGCCGCTTGCGGGTCGCTCGTAAACAGTCCGTTGTGGCGCATCATAAAAGCGACATACGAGACGAAGCGCGCCCACGGATTGCGAACGACTGCGAAAGACACGTAACGTGACCAGACATCCGCGCCCACGGCGTCACGGATCTCACGAGCGAGCTGATGGCCATGTTCCACACTCGAAAACTCAGGTCGATCGATGCGCTTGCGGACGAATAACGACACCTGCTCTTCGTCGTCGTCATCCAGAAACGGGCGCAAAGCAAAGCGGATGCTGTGGCTCGCCACTTTGGGCACCGCCACGAACACGAACCGATGTTGATGCGAAATGATCGTCACGCGGGATGACCGGACTCAGACTGGCTCTTCGAAATAATCGACGATCAAGTGGATGCGTCGCACCGGCGATGCATTGAGAACGCTGTGCCGACGCAGGTTGTCGAGCTCGTAGGCCTGCCCCACCGCGAGTTTGATGTCCTCGCCTTCTACCCAAAAATGCACCTCGGGATGCGTCTCGAGCGGCACATGAACACGATGTGCCGCCTCGAGCGTTGGACCATAGTCTTCGTGCTCGGGGATATCGTCACCGGGCCCTAGACAGGCAACCTGCGCATTCAAGACGCGACCCCGCCGGGGATAGAACGACGCGATCTGCCGAGCCACCGGTTCGAATACCGCGTGCAGCGGATCCCAACCGGTGAGGCGACGAGTCGGCATGCTGGGGCCACCCACCGTCATCAGCAAATAGATCGTCCGGCTCTTACGATACGGAGCCAGACGCTTCTGAAACTCCTGATCCGCGTTCCACAATTCCTCTGGCTGCTGCAGGAGGCAAGCCTTGAAGCCCGTGATATCCACCTCACCGAGGTGGCGCATTCGTTCATCGCAACGCATACGTCGATGCTAACCGGCTCGTCGGCCTATGGCCATCGTGCGCCAGAGGGAGAACAATACGCTCCGTGACGAGCTCATCCGCACCCAGTACGAACGATCAACAGCAACTCGCGGCGGCGCACGCTGCGCTGACGCAAGGCAAGCTCGATACGGCGCTGACCTTGGTCGAGACGCTCTTGCAGCGGCTTCCGACATGGGCGCCTGCCGTGCATCTGGCAGGTCTCATCGCTAAAGCCGTGGGTGATCTCTCGCGAGCCGAAGATCTGATGCGTCGCTCGCTGGAGTTGCCAGGCACCGCCCCGCGCGCACGCGCGGAATACGCGAACAACCTCGGCAATCTGCTGCGCAGCGCCGGCTACCCCGCCTCTGCGGCGGCAGCCTATGAACTTGCCATCGAACTTGCCGCCTTGCCGCAGGCCGCGGTCGGTCTTGCGCGCGCACTGCTCGAACTCGAACGACCCGAAGAAGCCTTGCAGATCATCGCGACTCACACGGGCGTATCAACACCCTTGCTCGCAGTGCTCATCCGTTCCGAGGCGCTCGCGCAACTCGGCGAACGACAAGCGGCACTCAATGCGCTCGGCGCGGTGAGTGAAGTCGAAAAAACTCGCAGCAGTTTCTGGGTTGCACTCGGGTCACGTCTTGCCGCTCTTGGACGATTCGAGGAGGCAGAAACGGCACTCATGCCGCTGCTGTCGACCCCAGATGCCGCTGCCGCGATACTCGCGCTTGGCGAGCTGCGCGTCATGTCTCGCGATTGGGTCAATGCGCTCGAGATCTTGAGAAAGGGAATCCAGCAGTTTCCGCACAGCATCGAGCTGCACAGTCGCTACGCAGGTCTTGCCTGGATGATGGGCGATCATCGTCACTTCGCCGACCCCATGCGAAAAGCACTGGCCGAGCGGCCCACCAACAGCGGACTGCGACTCGCTTTGGTAACCGCTCTCGGCAATGCAGGCTTTCATGACGAAGCCGAGCAGATTCTTCGCGCTGGGCAATTGCTGCGCCCCAACGATCCGCATTTTCTTTCGCTGCTCAGTCTGCGATGTGCAGAAACGGATCGTCTCGATGAGGCAGCACAGTGGATCGAAACGGCTTTCTCGATCGCACCCGAATTCGAGTTGGTACGCGAGCATGCGGCCATCGTGGCACTGTGCCAACAACAACCCGATGTCGCCTTGACGCATACGGAGTGGCTGACGAGTCGACGACCCCTCGGTCAATTTGCGTGGGCTTTGCACACGACCGCGCTGCGCACCGCCGCGCGCGACGAGTGGCGACGCGTCGCCGACCCCGACGCGGTCTGCCACACCCGCATCCTCACACCACCGGCTGGCCATGCATCAATCGAGACGTTTAACGCCAAGCTCGCCGATCGACTGCGCGCGCGACACAACCTCGCCGCACATCCGCTCGTGAATTCCGTGCGTCAGGGGACGCAGGTCGAAATTCTCCCGGAGGCCGAGACGGATCCAATCATTCGCGAGTTCTTCGAGATGATTCGTGCACCCATCGCGAGCGTGATCGCCTCGATGCCCGAGGATTCCACTCATCCGCTTCATTCGAGAAAGGCGGAGGATTTTCAATTCTCGGGTTGCTGGACCGTGCGCCTACGCGGTGGTTCGGGAAAACACGTGAGCCATATCCATCCGCGCGGTTGGCTCAGCTCGGCGTACTACGTGGAGGTACCAGAGACGATCGCACCGGATCCGAACCGAGGCGGTTGGTTAAGATTCGGCGATCCGCCCTATCCGATCAAAGATTTAGCGCCGAGCGGCTGGGTTCAACCCAAAAGCGGCACGCTGGCGCTGTTCCCGTCGTATCAATGGCACGGCGTGGAGCCGTTTGCGGGCAAAAGCGAGCGCATCACGATCGCCTTCGACATCGTGCCGCGAAAGAGCGGACGTTAGCTCAACCGAAACTGGCGCTCTGCTGCCGCCATGCGCTGCACGATCTGCCGCTCTTCGAGCGACAGCAACGGATTCCAGACATCGAAGATCATGACGACCCGAATCTCATCGCTGTCGTTCCACGCTTCGTGCTCGATGGTGTCATCGAACACGATGACCTCGCCCTCAACCCAGCGGCGATTGTCGTAACCCACTCGGAACAGACACTGCTCGGGTACGACCAAGGGCAGATGCGCGACTAAGCGAGCATTCGACTCACCATGATGCGGCGGAATTTTGGTCTTCGGCGCCAGTACCGAGAACATGGCATTCGGACAGGTACCGGCCAGATGCACCGAGTCGATCAGCTTCAGCGCCTCGGCCGTCTTCGGGCAGCGCGCGAGATTAGCCTCGACCGGCTCACCGCCTTTATACAAATGGAAACTCGTCCACGCGCGCGAGTGATTCAGCTCCGCCCATTGATTCACCGGATCGCCGGCGCCGTACTGCACATACGGCATGAACTCGGCGGAGGCCTCACTCAAAGCCGCAATCATTTCATCGCGAATATCCGCGGTGCGCTTCTCGAGTTCGGGAACCCAATCGAACATCTCGCGCCGGAAGAACGGTTGCGCGGGTAAACGCGGCACACCGAGCTGGTTGCTCTGCGAAAGAAATGGTTTGGATCGCCCCGCTAAAATCGAAATGGCCTCGCGCCAACGCGCGCTCAAACCCGGCAAGCCATCGACGGCTTGCAGCAAGCTCGCCTCGAGCGCCTCGCTGTACATCGCAACCACTTGTTCGGCGTGGGCGAGCGGCTTACGGAAAGACTCAGGACGATACTCTGCCGGGGGCGAAATTTTCAGCACGTCGCGATACACGAGCGCTGCGGCCTTGGGCTTGCCCTGCCGTTCGAGCAAATCCGCTTTTTGCAGCAGCGCAGGCCAGCAATAAGGATCGATGGCGAGCGTCGTCTGCAACGCCTCGAACTCGTCTTCATAGCGCCCGAGCAAACGCAGCGTCGCGGCGCGAGTCAGACCAAAGTCGACCAGCACTTCCGGCTCGATCTCCTGTGGCTTCACGCGCTCGAGCAACTCGAGCGCCGCGGTTGCACGCCCGGCTTCCAAATCGAGCCGGCAGATTGCGATCACCGCCCGCGCCGACGAGGGCTGGGCCGCCAAAATGGCTTCGTAGACTCGACGCGCGGCGGCTTTGTCGCCCGCTGCCTCGGCTTCTTTGGCCTCACGCCACGATTGCTGCACGTTGCTCATGAATCGCTCTCTAAAAAAAAGGGGTGTCGCCTAAGCGACACCCCTTCGTTATCAACGTTAACGTCGAGATCAGAACTTGTACGAGACACCGACGCTGTAACGAGGTCCGAGCGGATCGTACATATCGACGTAGGCGTTCGCCGAGGTGTTGCCACCCGGGATGTTACCCACGACGGTCGGATCTTCGTCCGTCACGTTCTGAGCGGCGAAGGTCACGCGCAGCGCATCGTTCCACTTCCAGGTGACCGAGAGGTCGACGTACTGGAAGGAGGGGATGTTCTCCACGAGGTAGATGCTGCGACCAGCCTGATCCGGATCGTCCTTGCGAGCCTGAACGTCGACCGACGACAGGTGACGCACGAAGACCGAGGCCGAGAACGCACGCCAGTCAGCTGACAGCGAGAGGTTTGCACGGTCCTTCGGGGTCGGGTTGCCGCAGGTATCGCCATACACGCCTTGGCACTCGATCAACGGCGAGGCCGGGCTCGACTTGAACGAGCTATCGAGCGTGTGCGAACCGGAGACACCGGCCGTGAGACCCACTTCACCCAGCTCGAACGCGTACGAGAAGGCGTAGTCGACACCCTCGGCCGTCAAGGTCGAAAGGTTACGAGTCTCTTGAACGATACCGAAGCCATCACCTTCGAGCTCACCCAACGAGTTACGCTTCACGAGGCTGCAGAAGCTCGTGATGTTGTTGTTGAAGCAGTTGTCGAGCACCTCTTGGGCGCCGTACGAGCCGATACCACCGTTGATTTCGATCTTGTAGTAGTCGACCGAGGCGGTGAAGCCCGGCAGCGCTTCCGGCGTCATCTGGAAGCCGATCGTGAAGGTGTCCGCCTCTTCGGCCTCGAGCGAGATACCGAGAGCCACGGCACCACCACCGATGCTGGCAGCCTGCTGAGCGGCCGGCGGGGCGATCGAACCGATCTGCGAAGCCGGAGCGCCCTGGGCGATACACTTCGCACGCAGCGTCGCGTTGGTGACCGGGCCGGAACCCGCGCAAGGATCGCTACGCACTTCGGTCAGACCGAAGGCGAGCGGCGCGAACTGCTCACCGATGTTCGGTGCGCGAACGGCCTTCTGCAACATCGCACGGAAGCGATAGCCCGCAACCGGCGTGTACTCGAGACCCGCTTTCCAGGTCTCGAAGGAACCGGCGAGGTTCGTCTCCGAGGCGCGCAAACCAAGGTCGAGAGCCAGGTTCTCGACGCCCGCCTTGCCCGTGATCAACGGAACGTAGGCTTCGCCAAAGAATTCGAGCGTATCGACGCGACCGGCGAGCGGCGGTGCCGTACCACCCTGACCCATCGCACCACCGAACTGGGTGAGATCGTCCGGGCGGAAGTTCGAGTTGAATTCGGTCCACTCGGCACCGAAGGCGAGACCGACCGGCGAATCGGCTGCCGGCAACTGAATGCCCGCAACCGGACCCGAGACGATCGCCGAGGCCGTCTTGGCTTCGGTGACCTGCGTCGAGTAGTAGCTTGCACGGATGTAGTCGAGACCTGCCTGCGAAATCGCACCCGTCATCGGGATGCCGCTGTCGCGGTAGATGTCGCCATTGCCCGAGAAGAGATTCACCGGAGCACAGGTGCCACCTGAGACGCACTTGATGCCATCTGGAGTCTGGATAGCGACGATGGCCTTGCGAGCACGATCGATGCTGACGTCGTTCTGCAGACCATCGAGACGCGAGACGCGACCGAATTGCGACGAGACGTCGTAGGTCCAATCCGAAGCGCCGATGTCGCCACGGACGCCCGCGGTCAA
>JBDLSG010000056.1:0-7632 GCA_039799645.1 Pseudomonadota bacterium
CCAGCCGTGTTTTCGGCGAAGCAGCCCATCATCTGTCCGTCCCATGCACTTTGCAGGCCGTCGTAGAACATGTGGTCGAGCACTTCACCGTGACCCATGCGATAGCCGCTGCGCGCTTTGGGCAACAGGTAGGGTGCGTTGGTCATGGATTCGAGTCCGCCAGCAACCATCACGCCAGCCTCGCCCGCACGGATCTGGTCGGCTGCCATCATGATGGCCTTGAGCGCTGAGCCGCACATCTTGTTCATCGTCGTGGCAGGAATCGAATTCGGGATGCCGGCGGCAAGGGCGGCTTGGCGAGCTGGCGCCTGACCAAGCCCGGCGGGTAGCACACAGCCCATGATCACTTCGTCCACCTGCTCTGGTGTGATTCCCGCCGACTCGATGGCGCCGCGGATCGCGGCAGCGCCCAGTTGCGGGGCGGTCACAGGCGCCAGCACTCCTTGGAAAGCACCGATCGGAGTGCGACGCGCGGAGAGGATCACGACGGAATCGGACATGACTGAACCTGTACTGGAGTGAGGCTGAGAGAGCCGCCAAGTGTAGCCAAGCGACACCGCCCGCGCACCCTGCGAAAGGGCGCTCGAGTCAGCCTCGATCGGGCTCGTCGAGACGACGTAGGATGGCTGCTCGAGTGTGTTCTCGTAGAACGGCGACTTGCTGTTCTGGGGGCAAGTCGGCGTCGGGCAGAATCGGATCGAGAAACTCGACCTCGACGCGGCCGGGTCTTGGGAAGAATCGCGGACTCGGTAGGATCTGACGCGTTCCGCGCAGCACGCAGGGGACAACCGGGCATTTGGCGGCCACAGCGCTCTTGAAAGCGCCATTGTTGAACTTCAACAGACCGGGCTCGCCAACGAATGTGCCCTCGGGAAAGAACAGCAGCGCTTGGCCTCCCGAAGCGGTGCGTAGCACTCGGCGCGCATCGAGTCCGCCGCGGTGGCGGTTGAAGCGCTCGACGAACTCGGTACCGAGCAGCTCAAGCAACAGACCCGCCAGTGGTACCGCAGCCATCTCACGTTTGACGACATAGGCGAAGCGCTCGGGTAGGACGGCCTTGATCACGATGGCGTCGATGTAGCTTGCGTGGTTCGCTGCAACGACGCACTGGCCTTGCGGTAGATACTCAACCCCGGTGACGCGCAGCGGGTGGAAGCTTGCGCGCATGACGAGTCTCGCGGCGACACCGGCATAGTGCCGACGGCGCTGAACGTTCGGCACAAACAGCAGCCACAATAAAAGACCGAGTGCGATCAGCACGAATACGCCCCAAGCGTAGGAGCCGTAGAGCACCCGACCGATCAAGGCGACGGCGGACTCGCGCTGCAGGTTGTCTCGACCTTCCGACATGGCGCGGTATCCTTGGGTGCGAGCACTGCAAAGTCAATGAACGACACACCACACCATTCAGACGACGCACCGGAGGCGGTGGGCATCGAAATCCATCCTGTCGTGCTGCGATTTCTAGATGTCTTATGGATGGAGCGCGGTCTCTCGCAGAACACGTTGGCAGCGTATCGCGCCGATCTGCTCGCGCTGCAGCGCTGGCTCGTACCTCGTGCGATCGATATCACGGCGGCCTCGCGCGCCGAGCTGCTGGCGTATTTAGCGTTGCGTGCGGAGCAGGGAGCGAAGTCGCGATCGACGGCGCGGCAGTTGTCGACCTTTCGTCGTTTTTATCGTCACCTCGTGCGTGAGCGACATCGCCCCGACGATCCCACGCTCGATATCTCGGCGCCGCGACTCGGGCGGCGGCTACCCAAGTCGCTCAGTGAGGCGGAGGTCGAGGCATTGCTTGCGGCGCCCGCGGGCGATGAGCCACGGGCACTGCGTGATCGGGCCATGCTCGAGATGCTTTACGCCACGGGCTTGCGGGTCTCCGAGTTGATTGCCCTGCGCTACACGCAGGTGAATTTGAATCAAGGCGTGGTGCGTGTGACGGGCAAAGGGAATCGTGAGCGCTTGGTGCCGATTGGTGCTGCCGCTGCCGAGGCGCTGCAGCAGTTCGAGCAGCGCGGGCGTGCCGCTTTGCTCGAGGGTCGATCCAGTGAGCATCTGTTTCCGACCCGCGAGGGGGAGGCAATGACCCGTCAGGCGTTCTGGCACCTCATCAAGCGTCATGCGCGCACTGCCGGAATCGACAAGCCCCTCTCGCCGCACACTCTGCGGCACGCTTTCGCGACCCATTTGTTGAATCACGGCGCGGACTTGCGAGTGGTGCAGATGCTGCTTGGGCACAGCGATTTGTCGACCACGCAGATCTATACCCACGTGGCGCGCGAGCGCATGAAAGCGCTGCACGAGACACATCACCCGCGAGGCTGAGTGTTAGACTTCCACGCATGAAAATGCAGATAACCCAGGCCCTGCGTCGAAGCGGGCTGTTGCTGTTGCTGGCTGCGATGAGTGCCATGCCGGCGTTGTCTCAAAACGCGTCTCAAGCGGCTGCGAAGAAACCGGATCCGCGCGCGGAGCTCGTCAAGAAGATGCCGGGCAGCAAGCTTAGCGATTTCCGACCCTCGCCCTTGCCCGGAATCTTTGAATATGCCCGTGGTGCCGATGTCATTTATTTGAGCGCCGACGGAAAATATGCGTTCGATGGTGATCTCTACGATTTGGCGACGGAAAACAACCTCAGTGAGACTCGGCGTCGCGAAGCGCGTTTGGCGCTGATTGGTCAGGTGCCCGAAGCGCAGATGGTGGTGTTCGGCGCAAAAGATGCTAAGCACACCATCACGGTGTTCACCGACATCGATTGCGGCTACTGCCGCAAACTGCATTCGGAGATGCCCGAGTACAACAAGCTCGGTATCCGTGTTCGCTATCTCTACTACCCGCGTATGGGCCCTGATTCGGAAGGTTGGGATAAAGCCCAAGCCGTGGCCTGTGCGGCCAACAAGACCGATGCGATGACGCGCGCGAAACGTGGCGAGTCGGTCAAAAGCGGCAAGTGCAACGCGTCTTCGATCGTGCAGCGCGATTACGAGTTAGGTCAGGAAATCGGTCTGCGCGGAACGCCCGCCATCATTCTCGAAGATGGAGAACTGCTGGCCGGCTATGTACCGCCGGCCATGCTGATCCGTCGTCTGGAGCCGCCCGCCGCTCAGCGTTGAAGCGGCTCGCCCCTCAGCGTTCGAGCAGGTTCAGTTTGCCCGGCTTACCGTCCCAGTCTTTGGCGTCGGTCGGCGCGTCTTTCTTTTCCGTAATCACCGGCCACTTGCGCGACAGCTCAGCATTGAGCGTCGTGAAAGATTCCTGCCCCGACGGCAACTCGTCTTCGGAATAGATTGCCTCGGCCGGGCACTCCGGCTCGCAGAGTGTGCAGTCGATGCACTCATCAGGATCGATGACGAGGAAGTTCGGTCCCTCGTGGAAACAATCCACCGGACACACTTCCACACAATCCATGTACTTGCACTTGATGCAGTTCTCGGTAACGACGAACGTCATGGGCGACCCCGATCTAATCTGAAGGCGAGACTCTAAACCCGCCGGTCTATATCCGTGAAGTGGTGGCGTTCGACGCCCGCTGCCCGGTCCTCGAAAAATCGTCGCAGGGCGAACTCCGTACTCGCAAACGCGATGTCCTCCCAAGGCATGTCGGCCTCGGCAATCATGCGTGCTTCGAGGCTCTCAGTACCTGCACCGATCTCGGGTGAGCGAAGCTTGGCGCGAAAAAATACGTGTACCTGATGGGCATGCAGAATGTGTACGACCGCCAGCAACGAACCGATTTCCACATCGGCGAGTGCTTCTTCGTACGACTCGCGCGCAGCCGCTTGCTGCAGGGTTTCGTTGTTTTCCATGAACCCGGCAGGGAAAGTCCAGTAGCCATGTCGGGGCTCGATGGCTCGCCGACACATGACGATGCGGCCTTGCTCGTCCTCGGGGATGCAACCCACGACGAGCTTCGGGTTTTGATAGTGGACCGTGTGGCAGGAAGGGCACACATGACGTGGCAGGTGCTCTCCCTCAGGGATACGCACCACCACGGCGGTGCCACAATTGCTGCAGTAGTTCATGAATGATCAGGTGGTGCCGGGAGAGGGAATCGAACCCACACTCTGTCACCAGAACCGGATTTTGAGTCCGGCGCGTCTACCAGTTCCGCCATCCCGGCTGAGGATGTACCGCAAGTATACGTGAAAGCGAGCCCGCGCTTGCCTAACATGCGCGCGGTGCGTGCCTCAGACTTCGATTTCGACCTCCCGGCGGACCTCATCGCCCAGTTTCCGTTGCCCGATCGGACGGCATCACGCCTGTTGGTCGTCGACGGCCAGACGGCCGAATGGCGAGACGCGGAGTTCCGTGAGCTCGGTCAATGGCTTCGTCCGGGCGATCTGCTCGTTTTCAACGATACCCGTGTGATCCCAGCGCGGCTGCACGGTCGCAAGCCGACCGGTGGCAGTGTCGAGATGCTGCTCGAGCGTGCACTCGAGGGGCGCGAGGCGTTGTTGCACATGCGGGCGAGCAAGCCGTTACGCGACGGTTCGATCGTCGAGACCGCGGGTGGCCCGGTACGGGTACTCGGGCGGCAGGACGATCTGTTCCGAGTCGAGCTACCAGAGCCCGCGCTCGCGTTTTTCGGTCGACATGGTGAGATTCCGCTGCCGCCCTACATTGCGCGCGAGACGGTGGCCGACGATACCGAGCGCTACCAGAGTGTTCTCGCCCGGGTGCCTGGTGCCGTGGCGGCGCCGACGGCGAGTTTGCACTTCGATCATGCGCTGCTCGAGCAATTGGCCGCGGCGGGTATCGAACGAGCGACGATTACGTTGCACGTCGGGGCGGGTACTTTCCAGCCGCTGCGCAGCGACAATATCGAAGACCATGTCATGCACGCGGAATACGCAGAAATCCCGCTCGAAACCGCAACGACCATCGCGCGCGTTCGTGCCGCCGGGGGGCGAGTGATCGCGGTCGGAACCACGGTCGTGCGCGCGCTCGAGTCGGCTGCCATGGCTTGCGCGAACGGTACCATCGAGGCGTGGTCGGGTGAGACCCGCATCTTCATCCGCCCGGGCCATCGCTTTCGGGCGATCGACGCGCTGATCACGAACTTCCACTTACCAAAGTCGACATTGCTGATGTTGGTGAGCGCGTTCGTCGGTCGCGAGACGATGCTCGCCGCCTATGCGCACGCGATCAAACAACGCTATCGCTTTTTTAGTTACGGTGATGCCATGTTGCTGACCCCCGCCTCGGATGCGCATCGATGAGCCCGAATCGCCCGAACCGATTGAGTTTCGAATGTATCGCCACCGACGGCGCAGCCCGTCGCGGTCGCGTTCACGCACGTCACGGCAGTATTGAAACCCCAGCCTTCATGCCTGTGGGCACCTATGGCACGGTGAAGGCGATGACGCCGGAGGAGCTAACGGGCCTCGGTGCCGAGATCATCCTAGGTAATACGTTTCATCTAATGCTTCGGCCGGGCGCCGACACGGTCGCCGAACTCGGCGGTCTGCATCGCTTTATGAATTGGTCGAAGCCCATCCTGACGGATTCCGGCGGCTTTCAGGTCTTCAGCCTGGCCAAGCTTCGCAAGATCGACGAAGAGGGCGTGCGCTTCCGATCGCCGATCGATGGCAGCGAAGTGCGTTTAACGCCCGAGAGCTCCATGGACGTGCAGCGCGCCTTGGGCTCGGACATCGTGATGATGTTCGATGACTGCACGGCGTGGCCCGCAACCCACGATCAGGCTCGTTTGTCGATGGAGCGCTCGATGCGCTGGGCGGTGCGATGTCACCGCCACTATTACGGCGCTGGCGCTGAAGGCTCGGTTCCGGGGGATCTCTTTGGCATCGTGCAGGGCGGCATGTACGGCGATCTGCGTCTGGAATCCCTACGATCTTTGATGGAGCTTGATTTGCCTGGGCTTGCGGTCGGAGGGCTTGCAGTGGGTGAGCCTGAGCCCGAGCGGCTGCGAGTGCTCGAGGAGCTTGTGCCGCATATGCCGACCGATCGACCGCGCTATCTCATGGGGGTGGGTCGACCAGAGGACATCGTGGCCGCCGTGGCCCGCGGCATCGACATGTTCGACTGCGTCATGCCGACCCGGCACGCCCGCAACGGTCACTTGTTCACCTCGACCGGGGTGATCAATATTCGTAACGCGGCGCATCAACGCGATCCAAATCCGATCGACCCTACCTGCGGCTGCTACACCTGCCGGCACTACTCGCGGGCCTATCTGCGCCACCTCGATCGTTGCAACGAGATCTTGGGGTCTCGGCTCAATACCATCCACAACCTGTATTTCTACCTCGATCTCATGCGCCAGATTCGCGTGGCCATCGAGGCTCGGCAGTTTGCGACCTTCGTCAGGGATTTCCTCGACCGACGGCGCCCCGGGGCGCCTGTGGCATAATCCGCGGCCTTTTTCGCCGCCTTTGCAGGACAGGAGACGAACATGAACGGATTGATTCCCGAAGCCTATGCCCAAGCGGGTGGTGCGGCTCCCGGAGGCCAACTGGCCCCCTTGTTGATGATGGTGCTCTTCATCGTCATTTTTTACTTCCTGCTGATCCGTCCTCAGCAGAAGAAGGCCAAGGAGCATCAGGCGATGCTCGGCAAGCTGTCTTCGGGTGATGAGGTTCTGACGGCTGGTGGCATCGTCGGCAAGATCGTCGAGGTCAGCGACGGATTCGTCACGCTTGAAATTGCCAAAGACGTCCACATCAAGGTGCAGAAGTTCCAAGTGAGCTCACTGGTGCCGAAGGGCACGTTGAAGGGCGGTTAAGTCATGCTTGAATTCCCGCGCTGGAAGTACGCGATCGTCGCGATCGTTCTCGTGTTTGCTGCCGTTTTTGCTTTGCCGAACGTCTTCGGCGAAGACGCTGCGTTGCAGGTAGCACGCAAGGATCGTGAGGTTGTCTCGGAAGAGGGCCGTGCATCGGTCGAGACTCTGTTGCGCGGGAATGGTGTGACGGTATCGCGCAGCTACGTCGACAACGGTCGACTGATGCTGCACTTCGCCGAGGTTCCAGAGCAGTTGAAGGCTCGCGATCTCGTCAACGAGCAGTTCGCCAAGGAATACGTAACCGCGCTGTCGTTTGCGTCTCGCGCACCCGACTGGTTGCGTAACTTGGGCTTGCGGCCCATGCCGTTAGGGCTCGACCTGCGCGGCGGTTTGTATCTGCTTTATCAGGTGGATGTCGATGGTGCCGTGAACCAGCTGCTCGAGGTTTATGAGCAGGATTTGCGTCGCGCACTCGCGCAGGCGAACGTCGCCTTCACGGACGTACAGCAGATCACCGAAGACAGCATCAAGCCCAATGGCATGCGGGTGTCCTTAGCGCCGGGCGCCGACGCGGAGGCCGCTCGTGAGGTTCTGCGACGGGTGTTGCCGGATCTGGTGCCAACCGAAGTCGCAACGCCCAACGGTCCCGCGCTGCAGGTCGTGTTAAGCGCTGCTCAGATCAAAGAACGCCAGGACTACGCGATCTCCCAGAACCTCACCACGATTCGCAACCGCGTCAACGAACTCGGTGTCTCTGAGCCCGTCGTGCAGCGTCAGGGTATTGATCGTATCGCCGTGCAGTTGCCGGGCGTGCAGAACTCGGCCGAGGTCAAAGATATTCTCGGCAAGGTGGCCACCCTCGAATTCCGGTTGGTCGATATCCAGAACAG
>JBDLSG010000057.1:0-13405 GCA_039799645.1 Pseudomonadota bacterium
CTGCGCGAGCGAACCTGCGCCGGCGATGCCCATGAGCGGCCTGGACGAAATGAGGTTGGTGAAATACAGAGCCGGGATGGCCATTTCTTTGGCCTTCTGTACGACCGGGGTCGTACCGACGACAAGATCGGGTTTGAACTCCGCGAACGCCGCCAGATCCTGTTCGAGCGACGCGCGGAACTGCACATGCACGCCGCGCGCTACGAGCCACTCGCGATCGATTTCGGAGTGCGGTGTACGCGGGCATGCCGAACCGACATAACGCACATCCGCACCACTCTCGATGAGCAGTCGCGCCACCAACAGCTCGGATCCTTCATACCCCGACAGCGTGATGCGCCCACGGATGGGCGCCGCCGCAAGCGCTGCGCGAATCGCGGGCAAGACGCGGTTCTTCGCCGCGTCGATTCCGTCACGACCTACGTTACAGAGCTTGCCGATATTCTCGATCCAACCCGCCGTGCCTTCGTAGCCAACGGGCGCAGACCCGACGATGGGCCTGCCAGCGGCTTCGAACTCGGCCAGCGGCTTCGAACTCGCGATAAACGCTGGTGTAAAACGGGTGGATAGCCGCGACTGCCGCGCAATCGAGTGCGGAATAGAGCTCGCGCCATTCGCGGGTCGGTACCTGCTGACCCGCCGCAAGACCCATCGGCTCTAGCATCATGCCGATACCGACCGGATCCGCTGGGAAAATCTCACCGACCAAGGAGATCGTCGGTTTGGCAGCACGCCCGTTGCGCGGTGCTTGTACCGGACCCGATTCCGCTTCGCCGCGCGCGTATTTCAGCATCGCTCCGGCGAGCACATCTTTCGCTTCCGCGTGCGTCGGGATACCGAAGCCCGGCACATCGATACCGATGATGCGAACCCCGTTGATTTCCTTGGGCAGCAGCTGCAGCGGAACACCAGAAGCAGTCGGCACGCAGAGATTAGTGACAACGATCGCATCGTATTGCGCTGGGTCCGCCAAATCGTGGACCGCATCGCGAATGTCTTCGAATAACTTGCCCGTGACGAGCGTCTCGGAGTTGAACGGCACGTAGCCGACGGTGCGTCTAGCACCATAGAAATGCGATGTGAACGTTAGCCCATACACGCAGCACGCCGAACCCGAGAGGATCGTCGCCGTGCGACGCATGCGCAGACCGACACGCAGACTGCCGAAAGCCGGGCACATGCTCTGCGGTTGATCGTGCGGACCTGCCGGATAATCGCGCGCGTACTTTTCGAGCACTTCCGCTTTGCCCGCAGCAACGGCCGCCGCATGCATGCGAGTCTCGCCACCATGACATGACGCGCCACCGGCGGTGTCCTGTGGGAGGACCTCCGGGCTGGCATCGATGTGGGTGTCGAGTGCGCTCATATCAGACTGCGTCGTAGATCACTTCGAGTGAGGGTTTCTGGATCTGCGAACGACCGCACATGTCTTCAAAGGTGGCCGGTTGCAGCGTGACGCCTCTACCGACGGCTTCGCCCTTGAAGAGACCTAGCAGTTCGTCCTGCGTCAGGGGTTTCGGTCGCACGGGCGGCGCGGACGCCACATTGCCGGCGAGCTCGGCGAACAAAGCGCCCCACTCCGACTCCGGCGTACCGATGATTTCGTAGTTGGCGCTCTTGCGTCGGATGTCTTCGTGCGCCGGGATCGCCGCGAGAACCGGAATGCCCGCCGCAGCCGCGAAGGCTTGCGCCTCGCCCGTGTGATCGTCCTTGTTGATCACGAGCCCCGCGACACCGACGTTGCCGCCGAGCTTGCGGAAGTATTCGACCGCCGAGCAGACGTTGTTAGCAACGTAGAGCGACTGCAAATCGTTGCTGCCGACCACAATCACCTTCTGGCACATATCGCGAGCGATCGGCAGACCGAAGCCGCCACAAACCACATCGCCCAAGAAATCGAGCAGCACGTAGTCGAAACCCCAGTCGTGGAAGCCGAGCTTCTCGAGCGTTTCGAAACCGTGAATGATGCCGCGACCGCCGCAGCCACGACCGACCTCGGGGCCGCCGAGCTCCATGGCATAGACGCCATCGCGTTTGAAACACACGTCACCGATCTCAAGCGGCTCGCCCGCCAGTTTTTTCTTTGACGATGTTTCAATGATCGTGGGACAAGCGCGACCGCCGAACAGCAATGACGTGGTGTCGCTCTTCGGATCGCAACCAATCAGCAGAATCTTCTTGCCCTGCTGCGCCATCATGTAGCTGAGGTTAGCGAGCGTGAAACTCTTGCCGATACCGCCTTTACCGTAGATTGCGATGATCTGCGTTTCTTTGGTCACGGGCGTGGGCGTCACCGAGGGAGGCGCCATGGCAGCCTCAGCCCGCAAACTGCGCTTGAGTTTTTCAACAGGAATGGAGACCGTATCACCGGGCGGGGTCATGCTGCGTGCCTCCAGTCGAGAACCATTTTGAGACAATCCGGATCGCCGAAAGCTTGGCGATAGGCGGCATCGGCTGACTGCGCGTCGCGCCGATGCGTGATGAGTCCATCGAGTGACAAGGCTCCGCGCTCGATCAGCGCGATCACAGCCTTAAGATCCGGCTCCTTCCACTCGGCAGCGACGCGGATGCGCGCTTCACGCATGAAGGCAGCCGTGAAGTCGAACTGCATGGCCTCGGTGTAAAAGCCGGCGAGCACCACTTCGCCACCCGGCGCAAGGACACCGAGCAGGGAATCGAGAATTCGTGAATCGCCGCTGACGTCGTAAATCGAGCGATATCGACGATGACTGTCGGTCGCAGGATCGATGACGGCGTAATCCGTCGCGCCTTGACGACGCCGCTCGTCGCGCTCCCACACCATCGGCGCCGGGGCACCGAGTGCCATCGTGATGCGCGCGAGAAGTCGGCCGAGCACCCCATGACCCACGATCAGGTCAGCCGGCGCTGCGGCGGGATTCGCGAGCGCGTGATAAGCCGTCGCGGCGAGCGCGAGCAATACCGCACGTTCACCCAAGGCATCATCGACCGCGGTAACGCGAACGGCGGGAACAACCAGCTGGGAAGCGGCACCACCAAACAATCCGCGCACTTCGCCAAAGCACCGGGCACCGGGCACGAAGACCCGCTGGCCAACGGCAAATCCGCTCACGGCAGAACCTAACTCACGAATACGGCCGACGGATTCATATCCCGGAACCAGCGGATAACCCATCCCGGGAAACGGCGGCATTCGTCCTGACCAGAGCAGTCGCTCGGTGCCGGTGCTGATGCCGCTCCACTCGATATCGACGAGGATCTCATCGGGCGCAGGCGCCGGCAGAGAGAGCCGGTTGAGCGCCAAGCGCTCCGGTCCCTCAATTACCACGGCGAGTGTGTTCCATCCCTGTGCCATGCAGGCTCCTTTGGTAGGCCTGACGATCCAAGTGTCAGTTTACGCTTACGCTTTACAGTGTCAACTTATAAAGACACTCGTGAATGGTCGACGGCGGTTTAACCCGGTCGCAGGGCCGGTCGACGGGCCACGATCAGACGGGTTTGCAAGGGAATTCGGGTAGCCCGCTCCTCGATATCGACTAGGCCCGCCTTGCGCATCCAAGTGGCGATTTCCTCGGCACTGCGCGCCCTACCGCTGCCCATCGCCCACAGATACAGGCCAAAGTAGGCATTTCCCATACGCACGGCTCGAGGTGTACCCGCGAGCGGTTCCGCCACGATCAGGCGACCGCCTGGTGTGAGCGCCTCTGCCGCACGATGTAAGAGCGATTGCGCAAGCTCGTCATCGTGATCGTGAAGGATCCGCACCAGAGTGATGAGATCTGCACCCGTCGGTAGGGCCTCGTGTGCGAAGTCACCGCCGATACACTCGACACCGCTCGCCCCATCGAATTGCCGTCGGGCCTCGGCGGCTACCGCAGGCAAGTCGAACAACACGAGTTGTGCCTGCGGGGCGCGCTGCCGCACATGCCGCAGAAAAGTACCGTCTCCACCACCGATATCGAGGATGCGGCGATGCTGACGGAAATCGTACGCATCGAGGATTTCGTCGGCGACCAGCCCCTGAGAGGCCGCCATCAACCTGGTGTAAGCCCGAATCTGCTCAGGCGCGGCGCCGGCTGGCGCGTCGGCAGTGGCATAGGGCCAGTAACGCGCGAGTTCGGTGCTCCCGCGCGGCGAACGTAACAACGCCACCGGATCGACGAGGTCACGGTAGAGCACGGCATGGTGCTCGATCATCGCTAGCGCACCGGCATTACCGAGCAAAGCCGCACCCTTGGCGCCCAGCCACCAGATCGCCTCGTTGGTATCAGACTCGTCGCACTCGAGCAGATCCAGCGCGGCGGCCGCCCGCAGCAATGTAAGACCTGCCGCCGACGATAAACCGAGTGTGGACAACAACTGCGAATGCGGCAGTGGCCCGTCGCGTAATTGCGCGAGTACGCCCAGACGATGGCAGGCGAGCAGCACCTGTGAGTACACGAAGCCCGCGACCAGATCGAAGGTCTCGGCCGCCTCGCGCTGTGCGCGCCGGCGTGTCAGCCAGAATCCGGAGAGTTTTCTTTGAGACAGAGGATCAAGCAGTTGCTCGTTGCGCCATCGACGCCAACGATGCTGCAGCCAACTCGGTAGTTGCACCCTTCCGAACCTGTAGAAATGCGCGTGGAACCGCCTATCAAGCGGCCACGCGCTCCAAGAGCGCAGCGGGCAATAAGCGCTCCGCTTCGAGATCGAGCAAGTCGCGCAAGAACTCCGCACCCGGGCAATCGGGAATGGATTCATTGGCCTTACGGATCAAGGACCCGAAATGCGTAACGGCGCCAGCGACGCCCAATTCATTGACACAGCTCGGACGCAGCAGATCGGCATCCCGATGCGCAGGTTTACCTAACTCGATATCGGTACCGAGCACGTCACGAATATCGTCGGCGACTTGATAGGCCTCGCCGAGTCGCTCACCGAGCTCGCGCCACGGGGTCGGATCCACGCCGGCAGAGAGCGCGCCGCCCACGGTCGCAGCCACGAACAAAGCGCCGGTCTTGAGACGGCGATACTCCTCGAGCGGCGTGACGTCCTCGCATTCCCAAGCCTGTCCCGCCACGATGCCACCTGGTGCGCCAGCCGCGCGCGCAAGCGCAAGGACCACACCGGGCAATCGCGTCGGATGCTGGGCATACGCGCGCGCCACATTCTGAAACGCGAGCACAATCAGCGCGTCACCGACGAGCAGCGCAATGCGCTCATCGAATGCGCGATGTACCGAGGGGCGATTGCGGCGAAACTCGGCGTCGTCGAAACAAGGCAAATCGTCGTGGACCAACGACGCACAATGCAGCAACTCGATGGAAGCTGCCGTCGCTTCGGCAAGCGGCGACTGCGGCTCGCCGCAACCTGCTGCGATGGCGAGGCACAGACGCGGACGGATCCGCGCTCCGCCGGGAAAAACAGCGTAGCGGATGGCAGCGGCCAAACGCGGTGGACAACCTAGCGACTCACAAGACTCCACCGCCAGTTCGAGGGCTTGCTCAATTCTGGATCCGGACGCATTTTTCATGCCTGCACCTGCTCGGCGAACTGCGTGGGAAACCTGATCGCTGGCGAATGTCAGTTCAGATTGTCACACTATGGTGTCATGGAATATAGACACGACCCGGTGGTGAGTCAAACCGGCCCGAACTTTGCGGCGTCACTCGCACCGAACGGCTATGCCTGGTGGTATCTCGACGCCTTGAGCGACTGCGGCCAATACGGCCTCACCGTGATCGCCATGCTCGGTTGCGTCTTCTCACCGTGGTATGCACGCGCAAGGCGTCACGGCCAAGTTGATCCCGTGCAGCACTCGGCACTCAATGTCGTGCTTTATCGCGGCCAAGGACGCCGTTGGGCCATGACCGAACGCGACGCCACAGCGGTGACCCGCCATGAGGATCAGTTGACTATCGGCCCGAGTCGAGTGACCTGGGACGGCGAGGCACTACGGATCGACGTGGATGAGAAAACCTCACCCTGGCCACAAGCACTGCGCGGCCAGATCAGAGTCGTGCCCTCCGTCAGACATGCCACCGCCTATCCGCTCGATGCCGCCGCCCGACACCTCTGGTGGCCAATCGCGCCGCTCGCCCGAGTGAGCGTGATATTCGATGCTCCCGCCTTGAACTGGGTGGGCTCGGCTCGGCCTATCTCGATGCCAACCAAGGCCTTGCCCCGCTCGAAACCGATTTCGAATCGTGGAACTGGTCGCGCAGTCACGGCGCAGCCAGCACGCGAGTGCTGTACGACACGATCGGAGCACAAGACCGCCCGAACCGCTCTTGGTCACTGGATTTCGCTTCAGACGGTAGCGTACGAGCGGGATCAAGGCCCCCAATCAATCCGATGACAAAAACGATGTGGGGCATTGCGAGACACACTCGCTGTGATCTAGGCGCTCGACCGACAGTGATCGAGACTCTGGAGAGCGCACCGTTCTATTCGCGATCTCTCATTGAAACCACTCACGACGGGGAGCGTGTCGAGAGCTTTCACGAAAGCGTCTCGCTGAGTCGCTTCTCGAAATCTTGGGTACAAGCTTTACTGCCGGTAAGACTGCCGAGAGTACGCTCACGTCGTCCGGTCTAATGCCGCCCTCTCCTGTGACTCCAGCCGCTCGATGACCCCGAGCAGTCGCACCAAATCACGGGTCAAAATCGACTCGGCGACCGTCGGATCGGGGACGATACCTCGCACCGCGTCATGTGCAGCTATCGCATCGAGCAAAAAAACCGCAGCAGGCATAACCGGCCAACTCTCGTGTTGAGGAGGAGTACCGATCGCCGTGACGGAAATCGCTTTAGCCAGCAATAGTGCCTTGCGTCGACCCGATACCACGGCCCGTTGCGATATCGAATCACCCGATCGGCGCAATACCTCTCTACCGATCTCGGCATACATCAGTCGCGCGGCGTGAATCGCAGGTCGACACTCCGGCGGTAACGCGGTCACGCCGGCCGCAGCTCGCACGTACAAAGTCTCCGCCGACTGGACCAGTCGATCGACGACTCGTCCAATGGACTGGCTGAAAACGGGCGCGGCTAACAGCGCTTCACGTGATGAGTTCGCCTCTCGCAACCAGTCTTCCGGAAGATAAACGCGCCCCATGCGAGCGTCCTCGCCGACGTCCCTCGCGATGTTGGATAACTGCATCGCGATACCCAATTCAGCTGCTCGTGCCAGCGCCCACGGCGCACGTACTCCCATCAAGAGCGACATCATGACGCCGACCGTACCTGCCACCCGAACCGCGTAGTCCTGCAGCCCGCGAAAGTCGGAATAACGCCTGCCGGACGCGTCCCAAGCAAAACCCTCGAGCAAGGCGGCAGGGATAGCCTGCGGAATGAGGAACTCCGCTACGACATCAGCCATGGCTCGGTCGGCAGCGCGATCAATCGGTTCGCCGCGATACATGCGGTCGAGCCGGTCACTCAACTCGACCAATGCGCGCTGCGGATCACCCGACTGATCAATAGCGTCATCAGCTTCTCGACAGAAGGCATATAGTGCCAAAGCCGGCTCCCGCACTCTTTGTGGCAGCAAGAACGAAGCCGCATGGAATGTTTTAGAGCCGACGCGAATTAACTCACGACAGATTTCTAAATCCTCGACACTCGCGAGCTTGGCATTCATGTGCGGTTCTCCGCTGTCTCCCGCCAATCTAAATCACGCATCGCTACCTCGCCGAACGTACAACGATCTTTCATCGCGCGCTCGATGATGGGCCAGGATAGCCAAGGCATGCCGACGAACGGCCAAGGATCGTAGAGTTGCCAGCTGACATCACGGGCATGCCACAGATTTCGCAGGTTGTCGCGGAAACGCCCGGTGAACATCGACGCCTGCGTCTCGGTGAGGCACGGATAAAACTGCTGCCTCAACCGCCCGGGCTTGAACCGCCACGGCTGCGGATCATCGGGCCGCAGTACGCTGCGGGCGAGATCCTCCGGATGCACGAAGTGGATCCCACTGGTCGTACGTGGATTGCATTCAATACCCCAAACCGCTCCCTGCGCATCGAGCATCAAGTCGAACGAGATGAACCCATCGAAGCCAGTATGCGCAACGAATCGCGCGATCCACTCTAGTACAGCTGGTGTCGCATCGATCCGCTCGAAGCACACTGCGACGGTACCCTGCAGTACGGCGGCGCGGTACACCACCGTGGAATACAAACAGCCGTGCCGAGCAAATCCGAAAGTGCTGAGCAATTGCCCCGGGACGAACGACTGGACGATGGCAGGCTCATCGCGTACCGGTACTGCGGCGCCACGCGCGAGGAACTGCACACCCCGACCCGAACACGAGTGGCGCGGCTTGATCACGGTCGGTCCGATTTGCGTGAGCTCAGCGGCCGATGGATGATCGAGCGGCCGCGTCTGCGGAGCGGCAAGACCTGCCTCAAGGCAACGCGTTATGAAAGCTTGCTTGTCGTACACAGAGAGCAACGAGGTCAGCGGCATCGCGGCTATTCGGACAGATCCGGGCAGCCGCTCTTGCAGTGACGCCACATGCAGGATCTCTTCGGAGACCGGTAACACCAGATCGACGCTTTCTTTGGCGACGATATCGGCAAGCGATCGAAGATACCCCGCACGATCGAACGCAGGAGCCGGCACGACGAAACTGCGGGCGACGGCACGCGATGCGCCGGTCAGATGTCGCGCGAACGGTTCTGCCACGAGGACACGACAGCCGACCGCCCTCAGTGCACGCGCCAACTCCAGCGCCTTGGGAAGTCGACCGAGCGTCAGCAATACCGTTGTCATGCACGCCTCGTGACGGTCATGCGCAATTGCTCGGCCGGTCGCGTCGTCAGGCGAGCTACCGGTCGCACGCGTCCGACATCATGCGCCTTGAAGTCATAGCGGCGGCATAGTCGCGCGAGGATCAGACTCGCCTCAAGTTGCGCAAACCCAGCGCCCACGCACACACGCGGACCGAGCCCGAACGGCAGATATGCGCCGGGAACGAGCTCGTGTTCGCGTTCGGGCGAAAATCGATCGGGGTCGAAAGCATGCGGGTTTTGCCAATAATCGCGGTGCCGATGAATGGTCCACGGCGCGATCATGAGCATCGCGCCTTTCTTGACGCGGTGTCGTCCGATTTGCACCGATTCCGCTGCCACCCGCGGAATGAATGTAATCGGCGGATACAGTCGCAAAGTTTCTTTGAAGACGTTGCGCACGTAGCTCATCCGCCTGACCTGCTCGAGACTGATGGGACCGTCGCCGGCGACCGCCTCGACCTCGCTACGCACACGCGCCATCACCGCGGGCTGTACCGAAAGGATCATGAACGCCCAAATCAGGGCGCTCGCGGTCGTCTCGTGACCGGCTAGAAACATCACGCCGAGTTGATCGAGCAACTCCTTGCGGGTAAAGCCCTGACCCGTATCGACATCACGAGCCTCGATCACGGCGCTCGCGATATCGTCATAGCTGCCCGCTCGTTCGCCGAGGTGGGTATCGACCAGGTCGCCAAGATGATGTCGTATACGCTCGCAAGCCTCGAGTACGACCGGATGTTGCGGGATATTGGCGAAAGGCTCGTCGAAGATGAGTCGCTTCAACTCCACCTGCGCGCAGGTACGTTCAAATACCGTGAACGCCTCGAACACATCTACGGCCGTTTTCGACTGCAACGAAGTTGAGAACACCGTGCGACAGATGATGTCAGCGGTCAGGTGACTCATGGCCAGATCGAGCGAAAATGCCTCCCCACGCGCGGCTTGCTCGTCCATATGCTGCTCGTAATCATCGACTGCCGCCGACATCGACATGAAGGCTTTGCCGAGGCGCATGTGCGAGAAGGCAGGGTCGATCATCCTCCGTTGACGCTTCCAGATCGTACCACTGGAAACGAAAATCGAGTTGCCCACCAAAGGCTCGAGCGCACCGACCATCAGATCGTTCTTTGGATAGATGCCGGAAGGGTCGGTGAGCACGTCTCGCAGTAATTCCGGTGCGTTGACGATGAGAATGGAGCGGCGCGAATAGCCGAGCCAACCGGTCTGGACCTTGTAGGCCTTGGCCGGCAACAAACTCAGCAGGTCGCCATCACCGCGCGCCATCACGCGCAGCAAGGACACCAGCGCCGCGAGCGGCTGCGGTCTCGGTGGACAGTACATACGTCAACCGTACTTTACACTAGCCGACGACATTGGCAGCATGACGCTGGTGACCGACCCCGTGATGACCCTGTTTCACGCCTTCGTAGTGCTGCACATCCTATTTGGCAGCCTCGGCCTCGTCGCATTTTGGATTCCGGTCCTCGGCCGCAAGGGCAGCACGCTACACCGCCGCTGGGGACAGGTGTTCACCTGGACCATGCTGGCGACCGGAACGGTAGCGGTTGGCATCAGTATCTGCACCCTGATCGATCCGCAGGGCACCCATCCACATTTGGAGAATCCTGCCTGGATACGAGGGATTTTCGGCTGGATGATGCTCGGTCTCGCCATCCTAACGGTCAATCTCGCGTGGTATGGCTGGTCCTGCATCCAACACCGAGAGAACCATCGCGGGCATCGTGAATGGCGGAATCTCGGTTTGCAGGCGCTGCTGACCGTCGCCGCCCTCGTCTGCCTCATCGAATCAATGCGGATCGGTGAACCCTTGATGCTCGGCATGCCCGCCATCGGTATCGCCACGGTCGCGACCAATCTCTGGTTCATCCTCAAACCGCAACCGGCGCGGCTCGACTGGTTGAAGGAACACATCAAGGCGCTGGTAGGTACGGGAATTTCCCTCTATACGGCGTTTTTTGCATTCGGCGCCGTGCGTACGATTCCAGCCCTCGCGCTGCATCCGGGCCTGTGGTCGATCCCTCTGATCGTCGGGCTGACGCTGATCATGTACCACCGATACACCATCACGCGGCAAGGCGCAGAGCAGGCTTGAGCGAGCCCCGACGCACGGTGGTCATTGGTGCAGGTGTTGGCGGCCTTGCCGCCAGCATCGACCTCGCTCGTAGCGGTGTCGCGGTGACACTGGTCGAACGCGCCGAAACGGTCGGCGGAAAGCTGCGCAGTCTCGCGCCGCGCGGCCGTCCGATCGATGCAGGTCCGACCGTCTTCACCATGCATCACGTCTTCGAGTCTTTGTTCGCCGATGCGGGCAGTCGACTGGAAGATCACCTGAACCTGTTTCCGGCCTCTTTGCTCTCAAGACACGCGTGGGGGCACGGCTCCAAGGTGCTCGACTTGCATGCGGATGTCCAACGCTCGATGGAAGCCATCAGCGAGTTCGCCGGATCGCGCGAAGCGAGAGGTTTTGGCGAATTTCTTGATCGCGCAGGCGCTTTACATGAGAGTCTCCGCGAACCCTTCATGATGGCGCCGCGTCCTAGCGCCGCAGGCCTCATGCGCGAGCTGAACTTTGCTGGCATGCTCGCAATGTGGCGAACACCACCGTGGCTCACGCTGTGGCGCGCACTCGCCACGCACTTTCGCGATCCACGACTTCGGCAATTGTTCGCACGCTACTCGACCTATGTCGGCTCGTCGCCCTTGCAGGCCCCCGCCACCTTGATGCTGATTGCCCATGTCGAGCAATCCGGGGTGTGGCTGGTCGAAGGTGGCATGCGTCGAGTCGCCGAGGCGCTCGCGATGCTCGCGACGCACTGTGGTGCGCACCTACGTCTCGCCAATGGGGTACGTCGCATCGAGGTGCGTGACGGTCACATCGTCGGCGTTTACCTCGAGGATGGCGACTTCATTCCGGCTGATACGGTGATCTTCAACGGCGACACACAAGCGCTAGCAGACGGCATGCTCGGTGATGACGTCCATCGCGCCGTCAATCCTCGCGCGCGTACAGATCGCGCACTCTCGGCAGTAACGTGGTGCATCGACGCTCCGACACGGGGCTTTGATCTTGCGCATCATAACGTCTTCTTCGGCGAGGACTATCCCCGTGAATTCTCCGATATCTTTGAACGTCGCCGCATCACGGATCGTCCGACGATTTATCTCTGCGCTCAAGATCGCGGTGAAGCGAGCACACCCCTGCAGACCGGCGACCCGGAGCGCCTGTTGATCCTCGTCAACGCCCCGGCAGATGGTGACCAAACGGGGGTGACAGAGATCGAACTGCAGCGACTGCAGCGAGGCGTCTTCGATCAGCTCGCGGCGAACGGCCTGACCGTCTCGAGAGCACCCGTCGACTGTGCCATCACCCGGCCGCAGGACTTCGAGCGTTTATTCCCGGCGACCGGCGGCAGTCTCTACGGTTCGGCCAACCACGGTGCCTTTGCCAGCTTCTCGAGGCCGAACGCACGCACACGCATTCGAGGACTTTATCTGGCTGGCGGCAGCGCACATCCGGGTCCCGGTGTGCCGATGGCGACGCTATCGGGTCGACTCGCCGCAGCCGCGCTGCTTCGCGATCTAGGCTAACCAGGCCGCGACGGCGGCGGCACGATCTTGTCGAGAATCTTCGCCGACGACACCACACCCGGGAGACCCGCACCCGGATGCGTCCCGGCACCGACAAGATACAGCCCCTCCACCTCTTCGCTGCGGTTGTGCGGCCGGAACCAGGCACTTTGAAACAGTTTCGGTTCCATCGCGAACGCGGCGCCTTTCTCGGAGGCAAGCCGATCTCGAAAGTCGAGCGGCGTCAGCATCAGTGAGGTGGTCAACGCGTCGCCAAGACCCGGTAACACCGTCGACTCCAGACGACGCTGAACGGCCGCCCGGTACGGCTCGGCGTGCTTCCGCCAATCCGTGCCGCTATCCAGATGCGGCACCGGCGCCAAGACGTAGAATGAGTCGCATCCCGGAGGTGCCAGACTGGGGTCGCTGGCACTCGGACGATGCAGGTACAAACTAAAATCATCCGCAAGATGCTTGCGCTCAAAGATATCTGTCAATAATTCTCGATAGCGACCACCCAAGACCATGGTGTGATGGTAAACATGGTCATAACGTAGACGAGTGCCGAAGTACCAAACGAACAGACTCATGGAATAGTCTGCGCGAGCCAGTTTTGCATCGGTCCAACGACGGCGCGGCGTGGATCCCAATAATTTCCCATAGGTCGTCGCCACATCCGCGTTCGAAACAACGACCTCAGACTCAATCAGTTCGCCGCTCTCGAGCCGCACACCGCAGGCACGACCTTCTTTGACTCGGATCTCGGCTACGGGCGCGTTGTATCGTAACTGTCCGCCCTGACCCTCGATCAGCCCCACGAGTCCGCGAACCAAGGCGCCCATGCCACCTTCGGCATAATGCACGCCGTAGCTGCGCTCAAGATGTGCGATGAGGCAATAGTAGGCTGTTGTAGTAAACGGATTGCCACCAATCAGCAGCGGATGAAAGCTGAACAGCGTGCGTAACTTGTCGCTACGGAAAAAGCGACTCACCTCGTGATAGACCGATCGATATCCGCCAAGACGAATCAGATCAGGAGCAGCCCGCAACAGCGTGCCAATC
>JBDLSG010000058.1:0-7300 GCA_039799645.1 Pseudomonadota bacterium
GGGCGAGTGCGAACTGCGCGATGTCAGTGGTGCGCAGCACGTCAATTCACAAGGCGTCATCCCGGCATCGGCGGTGCTGGATCGTTTGCCGCCGCGAGTTGAACGTCTGGTACTGCGCACCTTCGCAACGCCCGATTGGCATGTATGGCCCGCCGGATTTCGTGCGCTCGATCCGGAACTGATCGAGGCGATTGCAGCTCGTGGCTGTCGACTGATTGCGACCGATGCACCGTCGATCGACCCTGAGACTTGCAAGCAGCTTCGCTCCCATCACGCTTGTCATCGAGCAGGCATGGCGATCCTCGAGGGGGTCGTGCTCGATGGTATTACCGAGGGGCGGTATGAGCTGATCGCTCTGCCGTTGCCGATTCTCGGTATTGAAGCAACACCGGTTCGAGCGGTTCTTCGCGAGTGGATCTGATGCTGCCGCGTACTCGAGCCGAGTGCGTCGAGCGGGATCGAGTCGATCCGCTCGCGACACATCGAATGCTGTTCCGGCTTCCTCCCGATGTGATCTATCTCGATGGCAATTCATTGGGCGCTTTGACGTTCTCCGCCGAACGCCAAGTGGCGGCGGTTATGAGCGACCAATGGGGTGTCGACCTCATTCGAAGCTGGAGTGATAATGGCTGGCTCGACTATCCAGCGCGATTAGGCGATCGAATTGCGCCGCTGATTGGTGCATTACCCGGCGAAGTGCTGGTTTGTGACTCAACATCAATCGACCTCTTCAAACTGGCTTCTGCGGTGGCCTTACAGCGCGGCACTCGTCGCAAGATCGTCACGGAGCTCGGCAATTTTCCGACCGACCTGTACATTTTGCGAGGACTTGCACAACTCGTTCCCGAGCTCGACGTCGTCGCTGTGCCGCGCGAGCAGCTGTCGGCGGCGATTGACCAAAACACTCTTCTCGTCGTGCTCACCCATGTGCACTATCGAACGGCTGAGATGTATGACTTGAAAGCGATGACCGCGCACGTGCATTCGGTCGGCGCGCGTATCATTTGGGATCTATCCCATTCGATCGGTGCGCTGCCGGTCGATCTGAGTGCAGCCGAAGTCGACTTCGCCATAGGCTGCACCTACAAATATTTGAATGGCGGTCCGGGTGCTCCGGGGTTCCTCTACGTGCGGCGTGATTTGCAGGCTACGCTGCAACCCGTCTTAAGTGGTTGGCTGGGTGATGCGCGACCATTCGATTTTCTGGATGAATACATGCCGGCACCTGGCATCGACCGCCATCGGTGTGGAACGCCGCCCGTGTTGGCCTATGCCGCTTTGGAGGGCGCACTCGATGCATTCGACGGCGTCGATGTCGAGAGCGTCAGAAGAAAGTCGATCGAACTTGCAAGCCTATTCATCGCGCTCGTGGAAGATTTGCCGCAAGCGAGCTCTCTGCAGCTCGTTTCGCCGCGTGATTCCGCTCGGCGTGGTAGTCATCTGTCGTTTGCTCACGCCGATGCTGGCGCGGTGATGCAGCGACTCATCAAACGCGGCGTCATCGGCGATTTCCGTGCGCCGGATCTGCTGCGTTTTGGGTTGACTCCTCTCTATCTACGCTTCGTCGACGTGTGGGACGCCGTGCAGATTCTCGGCGAGGAACTCGATTAGATCTGCCAGAGGATCAGCAGCACAGCGAGCAACACGAGCACCGCCCAGCCGATCGCATCAATGTAGCGGCGAATCTGACGCTCGATCGGTGCCCCACCGAATCGCACCAGCGCAGCGACCAAGAAAAATCGCGCTCCGCGCCCCACGACAGAGCCGAGAATGAACGGTGCGAGCCCCATCGAAGCGGCACCCGCTGCGACGGTGAAAACCTTGTAGGGGATCGGCGTGAAGCCGGCAGCGAAAATGGCCCAAAAACCATAATCAGCGAACCATTGCTGCGCTGTTTCAAAGTGCCCAACATAGCCGACCTTTTGCAGCCAAGGCATAACGGCGTCGATCGCGACTTGACCAATGACGTAGCCAAACAACCCGCCTAATACTGAGGTGACGGTCGTCAGTGCTGCTAGATAGATCCAGCGCTTTGGCTGCGCGAGCGTCATCGGCGCGAGCAGAACATCGGGCGGAATGGGAAAGAACGAAGACTCGGTGAAACTGACGACGCCGAGATAGCGCGTGGCGTGAGGGTGGGCGCTCCAGCCTAAGACCTTGTCGTACAATTTACTGAATATTTTCACCAGTCGAATTGTAGATGTCCTACGTGTAGCCGTCGACGCGCTTCACGACGAAGGCCGTCGGGCAGCTAGAGAGAGGGTACGATAGCGACGGCGAACTCTACATCTGGCCTCGGGTAAGGTAAGAAGATCATGCGTATTCGAACGGTCGTATTAGCGGCGCTCTCGGTCTCGGTGCTCGTCGGAGGCGCTTGGTATGCGAGTCTCGATCAGGAGACGCGCGGTCTGTTGAAGGCTTTGCCGACCAATGCAGACGTGTTGAGCTGGGAGCAAGACCAGCGTCATGCCGCATTTCGTGCGATGGATCGTCTGCCACTGCTGGCTAAAGCGGCTGTTGTCGCCCCATCGCCCTCTCCAATGCCTTTGCCTGCCGGTGACCCACTAGTGATTCCGGGTCTCGATCAATACCTTCAGGCGCAAGGAACCGCGGGGCTCGTCGTCATTCAAGATGGCAAGGTTCGTTTAGAGCGATACGGACAGGATTTCGACTCGAAAGGGCGTTGGACCAGCTTCTCCGTGGCCAAGTCGTTCACATCGACTTTGGTTGGCGCGGCTGTGCAGGATGGCTCTATCCGCAGCCTCGAAGATAAAGTCAGCGAGTACATCCCGGATCTGCGTGGGTCTGCCTACGACGATGTCACCATCCGTCAATTGCTGACGATGAGCTCGGGAGTGCGTTGGAACGAAGATTACGAAGACCCGCAAGCCGACGTCGCTAAGTTCAACAACGCCAAACCGGATGCAGGTGTCGATGCCACCGTGAGCTACATGCGCAAGCTGCCGCGCGCCCATCCGCCGGGTGAGGTGTGGCACTACAACACGGGCGAAACGAATCTGATCGGAGTATTGGTTTCATCGGCGACGGGTAAGCCACTCGCGCAGTACTTGCAGGAGAAAATCTGGCATCCCGCCGGAATGGAAGCCGAAGCGACGTGGCTGCAAGGCAAGACGGGGCACGAAATTGCGGGTTGTTGTCTGCAGGCTGCAACGCGGGATTTTGCTCGCTTCGGACTTTTCGTCCTGGCCAACGGCCAGGCCAATGGCGTTCAAGTGGTTCCAGTTGATTGGTTCTCTCAGGCGACCCGTAAGCAAAAAGATATCGGGGAGGCGGGGCGCGGTTATGGATTCCAGTGGTGGACGTATGACGACGGTGCAGTCGCTGCGCAAGGTATTTTTGGTCAGGGTATCTTCATCGACTCCTCACGCCGTCTGGTCATCGCAAGCAACTCAAATTGGTCGCGCGCCACCTTGGGCCCTGAGCCGAAAGCGCGCGAGGCGTTCTACGCGCAAGTACGTGCGCTAGTCGATGTCGAAGCGGAGTCTGTGGCGGCGCCGAAGTCGACCGGAGCCGCGACGGCGTTTTTCGATGGCCTTAAGCCACTATGTGGAAAAACGTTCGAAGGGAAAATCGTCGCCGATCAGCCACCGCCTGCGGCAGATGATCCATTCGTCGGCAAGCGCTTGCTCATGCATGTGCGTGATTGTGAGGCGCGCGAGGTTCGCATTCCTTTCACGGTCGGCGAGGACCGCAGTCGAACCTGGATTATCAGCCGGACAGAGTCCGGTCTTCGTCTGAAGCACGATCATCGGCATGCCGACGGCACACCAGACGATCTCACGATGTACGGTGGTGAAACACTCTCAAGTGGAACCGCGCGCCGTCAAAGCTTTCCGTCTGATGCAGAGACTGTAGCGCTCTTCACGAAGCAAGACCGACTCATTTCGGTGCCGAACGTGTGGTCATTGGAGTTGAACGACACTCGCACGTTCGTTTACGAATTGCGAAGACCGTCCGGCCGTTTGTTTCGAGTCGAATTCGATCTGACGAGACCCGTGGCTCAGGCGCCGTAGCTACAGATCTTATCGATAACGTTTTTCGGCACGGCCATGCCGTAAACGCGATAGAAAATACTGTTCAGGCGATCGATGCGCCAGTCGTTGAACTTCGAGTTGAACACCCATTCGCCTGCGGTGTTTTTCGTGATGGTATCTTCGAGAGCGGCCAGATGCAGATCGACGCCTGCCAAATATAAAGTGGTGCTGAATCGATCTTTCGATCGTTTGATTTCATCGAACCGATCCTCTTCTCGGCGCACCCGTTCGAGTACGCCATACGCCAATGCTGCACCAATGACGACGATCATGGACGCGAGCACGGGACTCTCCGTCACGGCGTATATCGCTGCCACGAGGACCGCTGAAATCGCTGTGATCAGCATGAGAAGCAGTGGTTGCCGTTGTCGCTCTTCTTGCAGGCGTGCGATCGCATCCAGCCACTCGCCATAGATCTTGCAATACGAGTGGGCGAAATAGTTGAGCTGATCACTCTGCCGGCGACACTCGGCCACCTTGGCATCCGAACTAAAAAAGTCGGGCTGTGACGATTGTTCTGATGGTTGAGAGTCGTCCGTCATACCGAGGGGATTCTACTGCTTGACCCTATTTCGTACAGGGTTTTGTTGTCTTAGTTGTCGGTGATCGCTCCATGTAGCAGTATCGGCCAGATGAGGTCTGCCGATCAGTCTATGCCGCCGGAGGAGCGCCCCTTCGTCGTCCCGTGTAGACGACTCGATGGCCGTGCGCCACTACGGTGGTTGGCCGCGGGTTGGCAGGATGTTCGCCGTGCGCCTGCGCTGACCGCTGCGTATGGCGTGGTCATCGTTCTCGCCAGTTTGGCGATCAGCGCTTTGGCGTGGCAGCTCGGGCGATTCGCCTTGCTCGCCGCGTTGCTCTCGGGCTTTATCTTCATCGCGCCGTTGATCGCAGTCGGGCTGTATAGCGTTAGTCGTGCGTTGGAAGAGGGGCGAGACCCTCAACTCGCTGATAGCTTTCGTTTAGTACGTGCCATTCCGGGTCAGGCGGCGGTCTTTGCCCTGATTCAAATGGTCATTCTTTTCACTTGGTCACGCTCGGGCATGATGGTCAGTGCCTTCATGCCGATCGAGCCAGATAACGTACGCTCGTTGATAGAGTTCTTAGCGGTGGGCTCCGCCTTCGGAACCATCTTTGCTGCGATCACTTTCGCCACGGCAGTCTTCAGTCTACCCATGATCGCCGATCGCGAGGTCGATATGGTCACAGCCGTGGTATCGAGTGTGAATGCCGTGCTTCGCAACAAACGAATCGCAGTATTTTGGGCGCTGCTGATCGCGCTGATCACTCTACTGGGCTTTGCGACTGCATTCGTCGGGCTCGGGTTACTGATGCCTTGGTTGGCGTATTCCGCATGGCACAGTTATCGCGAGACGCTCGATTGCTCTTTGTGGCCAAGATTGCATGCGATCCATGACGACGCTCCTTTACGGGAACGTGAGTGAGGTTTCTGTTCCGGCTGATATATCGAACAATCGTCGTGTGAACCGCATGACCGGTGGTGTGCCGGTGGGCGGAACTGCCAAGGGATTGAACTCGCTGCGGGTCGGATCTGCGTCGACTCGGAAGTCACAGGTGAATGCCGCGGTGTATCGCCCGGCCTCCAGATAACTCATTCGAAAGTTGGCGATGCCGCCTGTCGTCGTGGGTATGAGTGGAGCGTAGATAACGGGGTCGACGCCGTCGGTGGGGTCGCCGTCCATATCATCGGGGAGCGTGTTTTCGCCCTTAAAGATATAGACGCCGGCTTGGCACGTGCTCGGGGAGCTATCAACGAGAGTGGCGAGGTTGCTGAGGTCGACAGTCCCGGCCAAAGAGCCTGTTTGTAGTTGGTCTACGAGGCGCAGCGTCGGCCTCAATATCCAGTTACCGCCCTGTCCAGGGGGAACGACGAGAGACTTTCTTAAGTCGAAGTCGATCATCAGCCGTGTCGTCGATCCTTGCGCAACGGTGAAGGGGCGGTTGAGCTTGAGGCCGGATTCCGCTCCGCTAGGTATGAACAGAGGAAACTGACGGCCATCACGCAATCGAATGCGGGATCCATCCTGCAGATTTTCTTGTGCCCGGATTTTTAAGCGCAGCCACTGATACTCCCCCGGCAACAATGGATTTCCGTCGAGGAGGTTGAAGCTTTTGCCGTCTCGAAACTCGAGAAGATTGACGCTGCGAGGGTTTTCGAAATCGATATTGATCGTATCGTTCGAGCCGCGAGGAAGTTCAATTCCGGTGACGACGATGATGACCTCTGCAGCATCATCGACGGGCGCATCGGTTAATCCAACGGTCAAAAAGCCGCTAGCAGGTGCGATGGAAGCCGGCGAGTTATCGTCGCTGCATGCTCCAGTTAGGGCGATTGCAAAGACGCTGGCTGCGATCAGAGAAAATCGGGAATAGCGAGTCATGATAAATACGGGCCTCGTATTCGACTTCAAAGATCTTTAGAGGAGTTCGTGCTGCGACTCCAGCACGCGACATCAGGAACCGACTTGTCGCAACCGCGATATCCATATTGCAGGGTTCGCTTACGCAAGTTCAGAACGTCGAGCCCTTCCTGATAGCACTCGCATGCCTCGTTTTCGAGCAGATCGCGATTGAGAACGGTCAAATATCCGCGGCTGTATTCGACCATGCCATCTCTTTGAAGGCGGCCGGCTGCATTGGTTATCGCTTCTCGCCTCACACCAAGGAAGTGCGACATCATTTCGTGAGTAATTTTGATCACCCGTGAAGGCGATCTATCTTGGACGGACAGAATCCAGCGGCACATTCGCTGTTCGAGACGATGACGACAGTTGCAGGTGACGGTTTGAGCCATCAGGCGAATCTGAGAGTAGGTGTACTGAAAAACCGACTCCTGCATGGCTTGTGCTTCAAAAAAGCGTCGTCGCATTTCATCTCGATCAATCCGCAAGGCGTGCCCGCCTTGCAGTGCAACCATCCTGACTGGGCCGGGACGCTGATCGAACAGTGATTCGAAACCGATGGCGCCCTCTCGGCCGACAATCAAAAACTCTGCGGAAAAGCTGTCTTTCAGCACGTAGTCCATGGACACTATGCAGGTGAGTGGGAAGACGATTTCGGAACTACGCTCGCCCACTTCTCGAAAGACCTCTCCATCCGCGAGGCTGATGGGCTCCATTCGACTCGCAAGTTTTTGGCGCAGCTCTAGCGGGAGAGCGAAAAGCAGCTCGTTGCGATCCAGTTCATTGAGCGAAACCATGTTCATCCCCAGTGTTGACAGGGAT
>JBDLSG010000059.1:0-9603 GCA_039799645.1 Pseudomonadota bacterium
CCGACGCGAACGCCGCGGAAGTTGAAACGACCGTCGGCATCTGTCGTGGTGCGGCTCACCGTTCCCGAGGGAACGTGACGCAGTTCGACGGAGAGACCGCTGGCGGGATTGCCGTCAGCCGAAACGACTTCACCTGCGGCGGCTGCCGAGGTGACTTGCGCATACGCGCTTGGTGCGTGGACTGCGCTCGCGGCGACGATAGCCGTCGCGACGAAACTCGCCACAAGCAGGCTGGCCTGCGGAGACGTTCGAGTTCGCATCTATTCTCTCCCTGGGGATGCTAAGGAATTGGGGGGCGCATATTGTAATTTGGCGCCAATGACATTCGCGTGACCCGCGAAGATTTTGTTGTTGCATTTTAGCAACAATAGTGCCGCCACACCGCACCGCAGTTGCCTTCAGAGGTTTTTAGAGCTCGCCGGCGGTGATTGCCGAGGTGAAATGCCGTCGGCAGAGGGGGACGTAGCGATCATTACCCCCAATTTCGACCTGCGCACCCGTGGTCTCGACCGAACCGTCGGGACGGACTCGAACCACCATCGTGGCTTTCTTGCCGCAGTGGCAAACCGTCTTCAACTCGACGAGGTTGTCGGCCCATGCGAGTAGCTGGGCGCTGCCTTCGAACAGACGGCCGAGAAAGTCGGTGCGCAGTCCGTAGCACAAGACCGGTACGTTGAGCTCGTCGACGACACGAGCGAGTTGCTTGACGTGTTCCGTCGATAGGAACTGCGATTCATCGATGAGCACGCAGGCGAGTGGCTCGATGGAGTGCTCGGTGGCGATATCGGCGTACAGGTCGACTTCCGCTCCAAAGTGCCGAGCTTCGGCGCTGATGCCGATGCGCGAAGCGATGCGACCGCCTGCACGATCGTCGAGCCTGGCGGTATAGACGAGCGAGCGCATGCCGCGCTCGCGGTAGTTGTGCGCCGCCTGCAACAACGCCGTGGATTTCCCGGCGTTCATGGTGGAGTAGTAGAAGTACAGCTTCGCCATGACGTTCCTCAGCCGGCGACGATGCCCACGACACAGCGTTGCCGCCACGAATGCCGGCCAAGCGAGATCGGCAAGATCTTTACGGCGCTCAGGCGCCATGGTGCCGATGCCGCTGATCTGGATGCCGATGCTCGCGAGATTCGCAAAGCCCGCCAGTGCGTAGATGGTGATCAAGCGCGAGTGCTCGGAGAGGGAGTTTACCGGCATCGACGAGAGTTGGATGAAGGCGATGAATTCATTGAGGACACTTTTCACGCCAAGCAGCGAGCCCACCGTCATGGCTTCGTGCCAGGGCACGCCCATCAACCAAGCAATCGGCGCGAATATCCAGCCCGCGATACGCTCGAGCGTCATCGCCTCGCCGCCGACATAGGGCAAAAATCCAACGACGCTGTTGGCGAGCGCGACGAAGGCCGTCAGTACGATCAAGATCGCGACGATGTTCAGATAGAGCGCGAGGCCATCGCCCGTTCCACGGGTGATCGAGTCCATCGCGCTTTGGTAGATGCGCGGTGGCGGCTGCAGTTCTTGTCGATCGGACTCGTCGTTCGGCAACATCACGTGAGCAAAGAGCACGGCCGCCGGCACCGACATGATCGACTTGGTGATGAGGTGGCCGAGCACGCCGTCGAAGAGTTGGCCAAGCATGGCCGAATAAATCACCATCACAGAGCCTGCGATGGTCGCCATGCCCGCGGTCATCACGAGCAGAAGTTCATAGCGCGACATGCGCTCGAGATAAGGTTTTACCAGCAGCGGTGCTTCGGTCTGCCCTAAAAAGATATTGGCGGTTGCGACCAAGCCCGATGGGCCTTTAGTGCCGAGTGCGCGTTCGAACACCGCCGAGATGGCACGAATCACGACGGGCAGGATGCGCCAGTACCACAAAAGTGCCGACAGAGCCGACATCACGATGACGAGCGGCAACACCTGAAAGGCGAAAGTGACGACGGCATTCGGGTTGGTGATGGTGAACGGCGTATCGCCGCCACCCAAGTAACCGAACACGAACGACGTGCCCTTCATGGTGGCAGCACCGAGTGCGCCGACCGCTTGATTCAAATACAGCAGTCCATCTTTAATGATCGGCGCTTTCAACAGCAGCGCGCAGATCACAAACTGCAGCACGACGGCGACGGTGACCAGCTTCCAGTTGATCTTGCGCCAGTTGCTCGACATCGGCAACGCGATGGCGATGAACACGACGATACCGAGCAGAGCTTGCGCGTAAAGCATCAGTGAGTTCCCCAGATTTTCGAATTATTTGAGTTTGATTTCGCGCAGCCGCTCTTGCAGATATTCCTCAGCAAGAATGGGTGGCAAGGGCTCCGGGCGCCCCGGGCCGACGCAAGAAGGCAGCGCGGCTATCGGGAAGTCCGGGTTGAAGTGCAAAAAGAAGGGCATCGAAAAGCGCGCGTTTTTGGCGCGATCGCTCACCGGGTTGATGACGCGATGGCTCGTCGAGCGGAGCGCGCCGTTGGTGAGGCGCTGCAACATGTCACCGACGTTCACGACCATCGAGCCCGGAGCGGGGTTTACCGACAACCACTCGCCTTGCTTACTCAGCACCTGTAGCCCCGGTTCTTCGGCGCCCAAGAGCAGCGTGATGACGTTGATGTCTTCGTGCGCGCCGGCTCGAATACTCTCAGCCGGATTTGGCGGCATCGGCGGATAATGGATCACGCGCAGCACACTGTTGCCGAGCTGCACTTTGTCTTCAAAGTAATCCGGTGCGAGCTTCAGCACCCGTGCGATCGCGGTCAGCAAGCGACGGCCGGTGAGATCGAACATATCGAACATCTCGATGCACGTCTCGCGAAACCCCGGGATCGAGTCGATCCAGACGTTGTCAGCCATGTAGTGACGGTACGGGTGCCCCTCGGGTAGCTCTCTGCCGATATGCCAGAACTCCTTCAAGTCGAAGTGCGCCGAGCCCTTGGCGGTTTCGATGCCGAACGGGGTGTAGCCACGTGCGCCACCGCCGCCCTTGAGGTGGAAGCGCTGCTTCTCCGATTCCGTCCAAGCGAAGAACGTCTTGAACTGACGGAGAAACCGGTCGATGAGTTCCTGCGGTATGCCGTGGTTCTCGATGATCACGAACCCGTAGTGTTCGTAGGCTTCGCCGATAGCCGAGACGAACTGCGGGGTCTCGACGTCGCTGAGACTCAAGGTCGGTATGTGGGCCGTCATTCGCGCATTCTGCACCCATTGGGGTGCTCGCGTTAAGATTCACCGATGATCGAGTTCGCCCTACGCACCATCGTCGCCTACCTGCTCGGGTCGCTCAACGGCGCTCTGCTACTCGGTCGCCTGCGCGGTGTCGACATTCGTACCCAAGGCAGTGGTAACGCGGGCGGTACGAATGCCTTGCGCACGCAGGGGCCACTCTTCGCCATTGGTGTGATCATCATCGACGTTGCGAAGGCCTGGATTGCCGTGAAGTGGGTCCCTGGCGATGTCGAGCCTGGTATGTGGTTGGCGGCCAGTTGCGGATTCGCCGCCGTGCTCGGGCACGTCTATCCCATCTTTCACGGCTTTCGCGGTGGCAAGGGTGTGGCGACGGTGCTCGGTACCTTGCTCGCGCTGTCTCCCTTGTTGCTCGCGGGCGTGCTCGTCATTTGGCTCGTGATGATGTTCGTCTTCGGCTTCGTCGGTCTCGGGTCGATGGTCGCCGCGGGTGCGATGCCGCTGCTGGTGCTGTGGGCTGCGCGCGCCGGCACGATCGAGCCTGGCGAGTTTCTCCCGCTACTCTGGTTCGGTGTGGTTTGCGCGCTGTTCGTGATTTGGACTCATCGCAGCAACATTGCGCGTATGCGCGCGGGCACCGAGCCGAGAGCCAAACGTTTGTGGTTGCTCGGTCGCCTGCGCAAATGACTCCCGCATCAATGCCCCTCGCGCAAACCGTCTTTGCGCAACTGTCGGATGGGGGGCTGCACTCGGGCGAGATGTTGGCCGAGTCTCTCGGCGTCACGCGCAGTGCGGTTTGGAAGGCGATCGAGCAGTTGCGCGAACTTGGTCTCGAGATCGAAGCTCACACCAATAAAGGCTATCGACTAACTCGATCGATGGAAGCACTCGATGCAGTTCGTATCCGAACGCATTTGGCAGACGCGGTACGGGAACGAATGGGCATCGAGGTCGTGTGGGAGATCGACTCCACTAATGCCTCGCTGCTCACACGAAGCGCGCCGCCGTTGCATCGCTACGATGTTCTGCTCGCCGAAAATCAAACGAGTGGTCGAGGTCGTCGTGGTCGAGCCTGGCAGGCGCGACTCGGCGCGAGCCTGTGCTTGTCGATCGCGACGAGCTTTGATCCCTTGCCGCGCGATCTGCCGGCGTTAACGCTGGTCATCGGTCTTCGGGTGCGTGAGGCCCTGATGCGCTGTGGTGCGCGAGCAATGCAGCTCAAGTGGCCCAATGATTTGGTGATCGCGACAGCTCGCGGCGAACTTGCCAAAGTCGGTGGCATCCTTGTCGAACTGCGCGCAGAGGCGGGCGGTGCTGCCCATGTCGTGATCGGAGTCGGGCTTAACTTAATGCTCGATGAGGCGGATCGTGCGGCGATCGTCGCCCTCGGTAACATGGCGGCCAGTCTCGCCGATGCCGGCGCCGAGATCGGTGCGCGCAATCGACTCGTTGCCGCTGTGATCGAATCTTGTGTCACGGGTCTTGAGCAGTTTCGAGCCGAAGGCTTTGCTCCCTTCAAGACTCAGTGGAACTCCGCTGACGTCTTGCGCAATCAGCCCATCATGGTCAGCGACGTGAATGGTCAGCGGCGCGGATTCGCGCGCGGCATCGATACCCAAGGTGCGCTTTTGCTCGAGCGTGATGATGGCTCTCGCGAGACCGTGATTGCAGGTGATGTGTCGGTGCGCCGATGATCGTACTCGTTGATCTCGGTAACTCGCGGCTCAAATGGGCCGTGCTGCAGAGCAACGGACAACTAGGGACGATGCGCGCCGTAGCGCATGAGCATGCGCGGATTTCTTCGTTGCGCGCGGGTGTGCCAGTTCTCGCCGTCAGTGTCGCCAAAGAATCCGTGCGGTCCCGTTTCGAGTCGATGGTGCGCAAGGCAACGGGGTTCGCGCCGCACTTTGTGCAGAGCGAGACGCAGCACGGTGCGCTGATCAACGGCTATCGCGACGCATGGCGTTTGGGCGCCGATCGGTGGGTGGCGATGATCGGTGCGCGAGCGCTGTTTCCGCGTGCGTCGGCGTTGTTGGTGGTGGATGTCGGTACGGCGACGACCCTAGATCTCGTCACGCGTGACGGCCGGCATCACGGCGGACTCATCTTGCCCGGCCCCGTAATGATGGTGGAGTCATTGCTCGGACAAACCGGAGGCATCGCGCGGCGCGCGCGGGGGGTTAGGCAGGCCGCGCAAGCGGATTTCTTTGTTCGCGATACTCGATCGGCTGTGCGACAAGGTGCGACACAGAGTGTGGTTTCGATGATCGAGCGTGCACGTCGCGAGGCGCGTGCGGCGATCGGCTCTAATCCGACCGTGATCCTGACCGGTGGTGGTGCCGGTGATATCGAGGCGGATCTCGCAGTGGCACACCGCCGCGTTGATGATCTCGTGCTGCAAGGGCTCGCGCAGTACGCCAAATAAAAAGGGAGGCCGAAGCCTCCCTTTTTATTTTGATCAGCGCTCTACGCTGATCCGTTGCGAGTCGATCAGCTCTTGGGCTTGTTGGTCTCTTCAACGACCTTCTCAGCCACGTTGCGCGGCACGAGATCGTAGTGCGAGAACTCCATCGTATACGAAGCGCGACCACTCGACATGGCACGCAGCTGACCGATGTAGCCGAACATTTCCGACAGCGGCACGGTGGCCACGACGGCGATGTTGGCGCCACGCTCGAGCTGATCTTGGATCGAGCCACGACGACGGTTGATGTCGCCGATGACGTCACCGAGATAGTCGCCTGGCGTCACGACTTCGACCTTCATGACCGGCTCGAGCAGCACGGGGCCGGCCTTGCGAATGCCTTCGCGGAAGCAAGCTTTGGCAGCGATTTCGAACGTCAGTGCGTTCGAGTCGACGTCGTGGTAGCTACCGTCGAACAGCGTGGCGCGGAAGTCGACTGTCGGGAACTTGGCGAGCACACCTTCTTCCAGCTGCATCTTGAGGCCCTTCTCGACCGAAGGAACATACTCGCGCGGCACCGAACCGCCGACCGTCGCATCGACGAACTCGAAGCCCTTGCCGCGCTCGAGCGGCTCGAACTTGATCCACACGTCGGCGAACTGACCCGAACCACCCGTCTGCTTCTTGTGCACGTAGTGTTCTTCGATGGTCTTCGTGAAGGCTTCGCGATAAGCCACCTGCGGCTCACCCATGATGCCTTCGACGTTGAATTCCGTGCGCATGCGATCGAGCGTCACATCGAGGTGCAACTCACCCATGCCACGCAGAATCGTCTGTCCCGTTTCGCGGTCGGTTTCGAGGCGCAGCGAAGGATCGGCACGAACCATCTTGCTGAGCGCCGCACTGAACTTCTCGAGTTCCGCCTTGCTCTTCGGCTGCACCGAGACGCTGATGACCGGCTCGGGGAAGCGCATGCGCTCGAGCACGACCGGGTGATCGGTATCGCAGAGCGTGTCACCGGTATCGGTTTCGGCGAGTGAGACGAGCGCGATGATGTCACCGGCGCGCGCCTCTTCGATCGCATTCGCTTCTTTGGCGAACATCTCGACCATACGGCCGATCTTCTCGCGCTTGCCGCGAGTCGTGTTCGTGACCGACATACCCTTGGTGAGCACGCCCGAGTAAACGCGCACGAAGGTGAGGGCGCCGTAAGCGTCGTTGATCACCTTGAACGCCAAGGCCGAGAACGGCTCGTCATCCGAGCAAATACGCTCACCGACCGCGTTACCGTCGGCGTCGACCGTGTTGATGGCGGCGACGTCCGTCGGTGCCGGCAGGTAATCGACCACCGCGTCGAGCACCTGGGTGACGCCCTTGTTTTTATAGGACGAACCGCACAGGACCGGATTGAACGCGCTGCCGAGGGTGCCTTTGCGCAGGCACGCACGGATCGTTTCGACGGAAGGCTCTTTCTCTTCGATGAGATAGGCTTCCATCGCCGCATCGTCCATCTCGAGGCAAGTATCGACGAGTTCTTTGCGGAATTCGGCGATGCGCGCGAGGATCGCGCGATCGCTAGGAACGGTGATTCCGAGCTTGTCAGCGATGTCGTCGGTGATGTCGAGCTCCTCGGGCACCGCATCGCGATCGTCCGAGTTCCACACCAACGCTTTCATGGTCACAAGATCGATCATGCCCTTGAAGTTGTCTTCCGAGCCGATCGGCAGTTGCACCGGCAGCGGGCGAGCGCCCAAGCGCTTCTTGATCATGTCGACGCAACGCAGGAAGCCGGCGCCGCTACGATCCATCTTGTTGACGTAGCAAATACGCGGCACGCCGTAGTTGTCGGCGAGACGCCAGTTCGTCTCCGACTGCGGCTCCACGCCCGCCACGCCGTCGAACACGACGACCGCGCCGTCGAGCACACGCAGCGAACGGTTCACTTCGATGGTGAAGTCGACGTGCCCCGGGGTGTCGATGACGTTGATCTTCTTCTTACGCCAGAAGGTCGACACCGCAGCCGACTGAATCGTGATGCCACGCTTCTGCTCTTGCTCGAGGTAGTCGGTCGTCGTCGAGGACTTCAGGTCCTTTGTGTCGTGCACGTCGACGATCGTGTGCTTGCGACCGGTGTAGTAAAGAATGCGCTCGGTGGTCGTGGTCTTGCCGGCGTCGACGTGGGCAATGATGCCGATGTTGCGAATGTCGGCCAGCGGAGTAGTACGGGGCATGGCGGTGTTCCGTCAGAGGTTGTTGAAACGATGAGCAAAACGCATCCCTGCAAGCAGGGGCGCGAGCAAACTCCGCATTATATAGGAATGCCGCTCGAATCCCGTAAGTCTTTGATTTGAATAAGAGCTTCAGGAGGCTTTGGGCGCGAAAAGGCGGCTTCGGGTAGAATCGCGAACTCGGCGCCGGGTTAGCACAGTGGTAGTGCAGCAGTTTTGTAAACTGTTGGTCGGGGGTTCAAATCCCTCACCCGGCACCAATACCAATCATCGATGCGCGCGCGAATGGCCGCTGCGAACTGCGGATAAAACTCCGACGAAGGATGCGTGAAGTCGTGCGCACCCTCGAGATCGAGATCATTGCCCTCGAGCACGTCTTTCAAAGACCACGCGCCCAAAAAGAATTCGACGAGCTCCTTAAGCGTCAGCGGCCGCTTCGAGCTGCGTGTGTGCTTGTCGCTTAAGGTGTCGCCGTTGTACTCATCGACGACGCGGTAGTAGATGCGGTTCTTACCCACCTTGGCATAGACCGAGGTGACATCGCTCGTCGTCGAGTCGATGTTGATGCGCGCGATCTCGACCTCGGTGGCCTGGCGGTTCGGCAGGTATTCGCCGCCCATGAACGAGGGGTGTAGAGCGCCGAGCGCGCGGCGGTCTTCCTCGGGTAGCACCGGCGTCGAATAATACTCATCGAGCACGGTCACCCGATCGGCATCGTATGCCTCGCGGATGGCATTACGCCGCCGCTCGCCTTTAATCGAAGCGATGACATGGGTCTCGTGGGTGATGGGCCAGAAATAGCTCGCCGGTCGGAACGACAGGTCGAGCATCGACTTTGATGAAGACATGATCTTCTCCTCTTTAGCGGGTTTGGGCGAACTGCCCGGGGCCGCAATTTGGTGAACTCCCCCGGCTCGTCAGGTGAGCCACTCCGGGATTCGCATCCCAGTAAGTCGTATCAAATCACGTTGGTGGATCACAGAGTGAGCCGATAGCAATTATTGGCTACGGCGCTAGTGCGGCTTTCATGCGCAATTGACTCGTTATTCAGCGAGGTCTATCGCGAGATTCTGCGTAAAGGTATGGCAGCCGCATGGTTGAAATTACTAATTAACGTGTATACAGTAAATGAGTTTTATCAGTTTTGATCCAGCGCTGCATGCGTCGAAAACCCAACACTAGACGTGATCAAGAAAACCCAACTTGGACCCGAACGACGTTCGCGAGTGCGCAGCCGGCCGCCGAGGTATTGCCACGTCTCGTTGGCGCTCGTTCTGCCGAAACATTGTTACGACCGCGTGGAAGACCGAAAAGTGCTAATCCAAAAGTAGCCGTCTCTTTACGTATTCCTCCACAGACGCTCGCGCGTTGGCGCGCGACCGGTCCAGGTTGGCAAACGCGGATGGTGGAGGCTTTGGACAGAGCGTCTCGCGGTTTCAAACGAACGTAACGAACACCAGCTCTGGCCTCTTACCCAGGCGAATGGGTGGCAGCGATGTGCCGAGCACTGCGACTTTGTTGGCCTTCGGCAGTTGTGCCCAAAAATCTCCGAGAGTTTTTAAGTCTTCTGGGTCATCGACCATGTCGCTCGCGGACGCGATCGCCATTACCCAAACGAGTAAGGCGGCGACCGCGACTGCTATGAGTCCGCGATTCATGAGTCCAGCTGATGGGGAAGTCATATTTTGGGGGGTCAGTCGTGTTTTATCTCTAGTCCGTCGGTGTGGTGAAGAGTCAACTTATGCACTCTAAACTGCTCATTGAAGAAGCTACGTAATGTAGCTACACTAG
>JBDLSG010000060.1:0-7001 GCA_039799645.1 Pseudomonadota bacterium
GTCACTACGGCTACCGGCGTTGATGCTGGCCGTGTAGCCCGAGCCGTTGATATCCCAGCTCAAGGAAGCGAGCAGCAAGTCGAGATCGCGATGCACGCCGGAGAACGCCACGCCTTGACGCGTATCGTAAACACCGTTCGGCGTCGCGGGCACCAAGTAGTTGACGTTCGGGATACCCGGCACCTGAACGATCGGCCGTGTCACCGGTGCGTCGTTCAAATAAATCGGACGCGGGGTAATCTCGCCGCAGAAATACTGATTTCGGTTAGTCGATCCGGTCAGCCGGAAGGACGCGAGCGAACGCGTACCCGGTGCGCAATTGTTGAATTCCGGCGATTGATAGAACAGCGGGCGAGTGCCGTCACGGTCGCGATTGTGCGCGGCGCGCAAACGCAGCTCGACGTTCTCGGTCGGCTGGAAATTCAAAGTGCCACCGAAGGAGACGCTGTTCTCGTCGCCGATGGTCTTGCCGGTCAACTCGTTCTTCCATTGACCGTCAAAGTCGAAATAGCGAACCGAGAGACCGCCGGTCAAGGTGTCGGACAGGCGAATCAGCGCCGCCGCTGACTGACGCCTTCATCTCATCGCCGGGGCGACGCGTGATGAAGTTGATGGCACCCGCGTAGGTGTTACGTCCGTAAAGCGCACTCTGCGGACCGCGGATCACTTCGACGCGCTCGACTTCGGCCATATCCAAAGTTTGGATGTCGCCCGGGTAGTACACGCCATCGACGAAGTAGGCGACGCCGGTTTCAACCGTGGCGTTCGTACCCGCGAGCACGCTCGCCAGACCGCGCACGACCGGGCGTTCGTTAGAGCGACCGAAAGACTTAGAGAACACGAGACCCGGCGCAAACTTCGCGAGGTCATCGATCGAATTGACTTGGCGGTTGGTGATATCGGCCGCCGACAACGCCGTCACGGCGAGCGGCACTTCCTGCAGCGACTCTTCGCGCTTACGCGCCGTCACCACGATCTCTTCGAGGGCTGGGCCCGCCGAAGCAGATTCGGATTGTGCAAAGCCGGCTTGGCCCGCAAGTGCGCCGGCGCCCATCGACAGCAATGCCGCAAGCGGCACTTTCTTCAAACTCATGTTGTACTCCCCGTTTGCATCGCCCTAGGGACGGATATCCGTTGGGCAACTATCAATTCGTCCTTCTGACAGGACTTTATCCCACAATATTTCGGGGATGTAACCCCCCAAACCACAGTGTCGCCTCATCACCACAACGAGGTTGTTTTCACTTTTAGAATGAGTCTGATTCGCTAAAAGAAACGCTCATCCTCGCAGCTGATCGATGATCGAGGGGTTCTCCAAGGTACTGACGTCCTGCGTTATCGATTCGCCGCGCGCGATGGCGCGTAGCAAGCGGCGCATGATCTTGCCCGAACGCGTCTTGGGCAGGTTGTCGGCAAATCGAATGTCGTCGGGCTTAGCTATCGCGCCCAATTGCTCGGTCACCCAGTCCCGCAATTCTTTTTCGAATGCGCTCGTGTCACCCATCGGTCGCTCGCCTCGGCACACGACGAAAGCGAAAACGGACTCGCCCTTGATCTCGTGCTGCCGTCCAACGACGGCCGCCTCGGCGATTCGCGGATGGGCGACGAGCGCCGACTCGATTTCCATCGTCCCGAGTCGATGACCCGCCACATTCAAGACGTCATCGATACGACCCATGATCCAAAAGTAACCGTCGACATCGCGGTGCGCGCTGTCACCGGCTACGTAGTAGCGGTTTTGAAACTTAGACCAATAGGTGTCGAGGTAGCGCTGGTTGTCACCCCAGATGGTGCGCAACATCGAAGGCCACGGCTGCCGAATGACGAGATAGCCGCCAGCATCGGGCATCGTCACGCTCTGCCCTTCATCATCAACGATATCCGCCTCGATGCCGGGCAAAGGTTGCGTGCAAGACCCGGGCTTGGTCGTCGTCACGCCCGGCAGCGGTGAAATCAGAATCGCACCAGTCTCGGTTTGCCACCAAGTGTCGACGATCGGACATCGCTCTTGGCCGATCACACGGTGATACCACATCCAGGCTTCTGGATTGATCGGCTCACCTACGCTGCCGAGCAAGCGCAAGCGCGACAGGTCGTATGCTGCCGGGATATCGTCACCAAGCTTCATCAACGCCCGAATGGCGGTCGGTGCCGTATAGAAGATGGTGACGCCGTGCTGCTCACAGATGCGCCAAAAACGACCTCCATCGGGAAACGTCGGCGCACCTTCGTACATGACGATCGTTGCCCCGGCTGCAAGCGGCCCGTAGGCGACATAACTGTGCCCGGTGATCCAACCCACATCCGCTGTGCACCAGAACACATCGGCTGCCTGCAGATCGAAGACCCAAAGATTAGTGAGCTTGGCGCCAAGCAGGTATCCGGCGCTAGCATGTTGGATGCCTTTGGGCTTGCCGGTCGAGCCCGAGGTGTAGAGCAAAAACAGCGGATGCTCTGCATCGACCCAGCGCGGCGCGCACTCCGTGGCCATGCCTTCGACGAGTTCATGCCACCAATGATCACGCCCGGCTCTCATCGGCACCGTAGCGCCGGTTCGTCGCAGCACGATGACATCACGCACACTCGCGCAACCCTCGGCAAGCGCCTTGTCGGTGGCCGCCTTCAACTCGATGATGTTGCCGCCGCGTCGCCCACCATCGGCGGTAATCACGCAGACCGCGCCTGCATCTTCGATGCGATCTTTGAGAGATACCGCCGAGAAGCCGCCGAATACGACCGAGTGAATCGCGCCGATGCGAGCACAAGCCTGCATCGCGATCACCGCCTCGGGCACGAGCGGCATATAGATCACAACGCGATCGCCACTGCCGATGCCACGAGCTAACAGCGCGTTGGCGAAACGGCAAACTTCCGCGTGTAACTCTCGATAAGTCAGCTTGCGAACGTCGCCCGGCTCGCCCTCGAAAATAATCGCCGTCTTGTCACCCTGCTGCTCCAGATGAACATCGAGGCAATTCCACGAGACATTCAGGCGACCGTCGGTAAACCAACGAAAATTCGGTGCCTGCGATCGATCGAGCGTGACGGTAAAGGGCTGCTGCCACGATAAATGAGTCCGCGCGAGTGCCGCCCAGTACCCTTCCGGATCCCGGGTTGCATACTCGCGCAAACGAGTAATCTCATTGGGACCGAGACGCGCTGCCGCTACGAAAGCCGGATCCGGCTCGAAACGTCGTTGCTCGATCAGAACCGATTCGATGTTCTGCTGCATACACCCTCCGATCGCTGCGAGGTTATACGTAAGGATCTATCGACAAGCGCTTGAAGCGCTTGTGCAGCCAAAGATATTGCGATGGTAGCCGACGAATTTCGGCTTCGATTAATTCATGATGCAAGCGCGTATCGGCGACGCTATCGCCCGAGGGAATGCTCTCAAGCACTGGGCCGATGCGAACCCGATAGCCGGTGCTACCCGGAAGTCGTTCGACGAAATAGGCCATGACGATCGCACCGGTCAGTTCAGCAAGGCGTGATGTGGCCGTATTGGTTGCGACTGGCCGCCCAAAGAAAGGCACTTCCTCGGCGCCTTTACCGCGAAAGGCTTGATCTGGCGCATACCAGACGATACCGCCCCGCTTCAGTACGCGCACCATGCTACGAATGTCATCGCTTGCGATCATCCCGGCCGAGACGGCGCCGCGGTACCGCCGAAAGAACGCGGTCATCAGCAAATTTTTTGATGGCTTGTAGACGGCGTGCACTTCTCGGATCGCCGTTGCTAGGCGCGCTCCGATTTCGAGTGTGGTGAAATGGGCAGCCAGAAGAATCACGCCGCGCCCTGCCGCGTGATGGCGATCGAGTTCTTCGAGCCCTTCGAACTCTGCCAATGACAACAATCGATCTCGATCTGCAAACCAAGCGAGTGCGGTTTCGCACAGCGTGATGCCCGAATCGCGAAAGTGTTCTTTAGCGACCCGATCGCGCTGCTCCTGCGACCACTCAGGAAAACACCAGCGCAGGTTTCGATCAACCACAGCTTTCTGCGGCAGCGGCAATCGATAGGCGAGTTCGCCCACTTTGGCGCCGAAGCGCAACAGCTTCGGGTAATCCCAGCGCGCCAGTCGACGCAGCAGCAGCAGCGCCGCCCAGAGCGGCCAATACGCGGGTAACAGAAAACGCGGTCGCATCAAGTGGGTCTCGATGTCGATTGCAGCGCTACGAGCCGCTCGCTCTGACGACGCAGCATCGGTCCGAACTGGTGTCGATCGAAAAACTCGTCGAGAGCAACTCTATTCGGCTGAGCTAGTCGCAAATCTTCGCGCATGGCCTCGATAGGGGCATCGCGAACGATCTCGGTCAGACGACGCGCCAAGAATGCGGCGTCGCGATGCATCAGCAACTTCTCGGGCAGCTTCGAGGCACCGCGGATGGGCAGCCGGGCCACGATATCGAGATTATCGTATAGCTCTTCAAGCGAAACGAATTCTTTGAGCAATGCCGCCGCCGTCTTGGGGCCAACACCCGGAACACCCTTGATGTTATCGACGGCATCGCCTGTCAGAGCCAGGTAATCAGCGTAACGCTCCGGCGCCACGCCGAAGTGAGCTTCGATGTCCTGATACTGCAGACGCAGGTTCTCGGTGTAATTCCAGTAGGTATCGCCTTCACAGATCAACTGTGCGAGATCCTTATCGCGGGTGACTACAGTTGAGGCGATGCCCTCTCGGCGCAACTTCGCATGCAGCGTGCCGATGATGTCGTCGGCTTCGTACTCACCGCTGCCGAAATGGGCGACACCGAGATGACGACAAAACTCTCGGCATCCCTCGAACTGCAGCTTGAGATCCGGCGGTGCAGGCTCACGATTGGCTTTATAGCTCGGATCGATCCGATTACGAAATGACGTGGCCAGACTCTCGTCGAATGCGACCGCGAGATAGCTCGGCTTCGCGCGCTCGATGAGATCGCCTAAGAATCGTGCAAAGCCGAACACGGCGTGCGCGGGATTCCCGTCGCGATCGACCATATCGGGCGGCATCGAGTAATACGCGCGAAATATATAGACCGACGCATCGACGAGGTGAATCAAGAAATTTGGCCTTGAGAGAGCGTCAGCTGACGAGGATCAACTGAAGAATTGACGAATGCGGCCGTGCAAAGGACTGCTACGAGGGAAGTGAGCCAGTAGATATTCCATCTGGTCGAAAAGAACTCGGCGGCCCTTCAAGAAAATGTATTCCGCATAAGTCGGTGTGAAGGGTACGGCGAGCAACTGCATCTTAGCTTGTTCGGGCGTACGCCAAGCCTTGAAGTTGTTGCAGCGACGGCAAGCCGTGACCACGTTGGTCCAGACGTCACGCCCGCCTTGCGAAAACGGCCGGACATGATCGCGAGACAGCTCGCGCGTCGGGAACCGCTGTCCACAATAGAGACAAAGATAGGCGTCACGCCGAAACAAGGTTTGGTTGTTGAGCGGCGGAACGTAATCCTGGCGCAGATGCCCGGGGTTACCGCTTTGGCCGCGGGTGGCGATGATCGAGTTGACCTCGAGCACCGTGCGCTGACCCGTCAGCGCGTTGGTGCCGCCATAGAGCCGAATGATCGGGGTGCCACAGGTGTAGGCAACCTGTTGTTGATGATAGAGCCGGGCAGCCTCGCGATAGTCGATCCATTCGAGCGGCATACCTGAAACATCGGTGCGCAGCACCGGCTGTTGCAGACTCACCCCTTCGGCGGGGCGGGCAACGATGCGCAGGTCCTCGTGATCGGCAGCACTCATCGGTTCCTTAAGATAGGCAGTCCGGCGACGAGATTCAACGGTAAAAACGTGAACGTCGTATCATCCGGCCTGCTTGCTGCGACCCTGAGGTTCCCATGTCGTTGACCATCGGTATTCCGCGTGAGATCTACCCTGGCGAAAAGCGTGTCGCCGCCGTTCCGGATGTCGTCGAGAAATGGCGCAAGCTCGGTTTCGCGGTCGCCATCGAATCGGGCGCTGGTGCGCTCGCCAACTTTGCGGACGACACCTATATCGCTGCGGGCGCCACGGTCGCTGATAACGCCGCGGCGCTCTTTGCCCAGGCGGACCTCATCCTTAAAGTTCGCGCTCCAACGAGTGCCGAAGTTGCTGCAATGCGCCCAGGCACGACCATCATCAGCTTCATCTGGCCAGCCCAAAACCCGCAATTGATGCAGGAAATGGCCGCAAGACAGCTCACGGTGCTCGCCATGGACAGCGTGCCGCGCATCTCGCGGGCCCAAAAGATGGATGCCCTCTCTTCGATGGCCAACATCGCAGGCTACCGAGCCGTCATCGAGGCGGCGCATCACTTCGGGCGCTTCTTCACGGGTCAAATCACGGCCGCGGGTAAGGTACCCCCTGCCAAAGTCTTCGTCATCGGTGCCGGCGTTGCCGGTTTAGCGGCACTCGGTGCAGCGGTGGGCTTAGGCGCCATCGTGCGCGCCAACGATACGCGGCCAGAAGTCGCCGATCAGGTCAAATCGATGGGCGCGGAATTCGTCCCCGTCGACTATCAGGAAGAAGGCAGCGGCGTCGGCGGCTACGCCAAGGTGATGAGCGAGGGTTTCCAGCTCGCACAACGCGCCACCTTCGCCAAGCAAGCAGCCGACGTCGACATCATCATCACAACTGCGCTCATTCCGGGCAAACCCGCGCCGAAATTGATCACTGCAGAAATGGTGAAATCGATGCGTCCCGGCAGCGTCATCGTCGATCTCGCGGCCGAGCAGGGTGGCAACTGCGAATTCACCGTACCGGGCGAGGTCGTCGTGCGCGAAGGTGTCACCATCATCGGCTACACCGATCTGCCGAGCCGACTCGCCAAGCAAGCCTCTACGCTCTACGCCACCAACTTGCTGCGCCTGATCGAGGAGCTGTGCAAAACCAAAGATGGTCGCATCGACGTCAATTTCGACGATGAGGCAATCCGCGGTGCCACCGTGATCAAGCAAGGCGAGATCACTTGGCCGCCACCGCCACCGCGACTCTCGGTCGCTCCGCCTGCCGCGAAAGCGGCCGC
>JBDLSG010000061.1:0-6828 GCA_039799645.1 Pseudomonadota bacterium
GCGCGTCAACCAGATCCTCGAGGTGCGTAACTCATACGTGAACATCTCGAATCAGATCGTGGAAGGCACGGACTGGACCGTTCGTTTCGACAAGCGCTTTGGCAAGACCCGCTTCACGGCGCAGGCTCTCGTCACCTACAACTTCGTCGATTCGTCGCAGTTGTTCCGTGACTCGCCGAACGTCAGCGTTCGCGGTCGTCCCTACAACAACAAGTGGGTGTCGAGCCTCGATCTGCGCTTCGAGCGTGGTCCTTGGACGTTCAACTGGAACATCGACTCGTTCTCGGCAACGACGAACGATCGCTTCTTCGGTGGCGACGTCTTCGGTGGTATCGGCTTGCCGAACTGCGCCACGACTACGGCGGCTCTGGCTCCGTACTGCGTCTCAGCGAAGTACGACCAGTCGACCAATCTGCACGTTCAGCACGACATGTCGCTGCGTTATCGTGCCGACAAGTGGGAAGCCATCGTTGGTATCAACAACGTGTTCGACAAGGATCCGCCGTACCTCTCGACGGGTTCGGGCGCGTCGCGCATCGGTAATGCCGTTGCGATCAGCAACTACGACATCCTCGGACGTCGTGCGTTCGTGAATGTCGGTTATCGCTTCTAAGCGATCCGTCACCACGTGACACGAAAAGGCCCGCCACTCGGCGGGCCTTTTCTTTTGGGGCTGCGATCTGCGAGGCTAGTGACCAACCCGAATTGAGCAAGATCATCACCGGCGATGACATGAGTTTGCGGCTGCGTCACTGGCGACTGCCGCAGGCGACTAGACAGATCGTGATCGTCCATGGCCTTGGCGAGCATTCGGGCCGCTATCAAAAAACGGCTGAGCATCTCGTGGCTCTCGGCTGTGATGTGCTGGCCTACGACCAATATGGCCACGGCGAATCGGCAGGGGTGCGCGGTCACCTCGCGAGCGACGATCAACTTCTCGAACATCTGCAAGATGTTTGGCGCACAACCGAACCAGCAGCGCCGGCGCGACGCATTCTGCTCGGGCACAGTCTCGGTGGCTTGCTGGCTGCTGCTGCGGTGGCCCGAGGCTTCGTGCGGCCCGATGCGCTCGTGCTCTCTTCACCCGCGCTCGCCGTTGATATGGCTGCCTGGCAACGTGCGGTCGTAAGCTGGTTGCCGCGCCTCGCACCGAATCTCACACTCGGAAACGGCTTGAACGCCGACTACCTCTCCCACGATCGACGCGTCGTCGAAGCGTATCGCACCGACCCACTCGTCCACGATCGCATCTGTGCACGACTCGGTGCGTTTGTCGCCACCACCGGCGCGCAGGTGCTGCAATACGCGTCACATTGGCGCGTGCCCACCTTGTTGCTCTACGCGGGTGAGGATCGATTGGTGAGCCCGCGAGGGAGCGATGCCTTCGCCAGCGTCGCACCGCGAGCAGTCGTCACATCAAAACGTTTCGACGGTCTCTATCACGAGATCTTCAACGAGACGGACGCCACTCCGGTATTCACGGCCCTCGCAGACTGGCTCGCCGTCGCGGGTTGAAGGCCATCCAGACCATGCAGGCGAGCACGGCTACGACGCCGGTCGCTGCCGCCAAGCGCACCGGCTGTGTGATCGAGGGCTCCCCGAGATAAACGCCCGTCGCTGCCCAAACGAAGACCGCGCAGTACAGGATGCTCCGTGTAACCACGCCCATCCAAACGTAGATTGCCGTCGCGAGCACCACCGTGATAAGCGCCCACTCGTCCATGCTGAGTCCGAACGGATACCAGCTACGGTCGTAAAACAGCGTGGCGAAGTTCACGAGCGTTGCCGTGCTGATCCAGCCGAAATAAATCGCGAAGACACCATCAACGACGAAGAACTCGCTCCAGGTGGAAGTCGGCATCTGTCGTAAACGCCAGAAGATCACGATGAGCGAGCCGAGCACGAGCAGCATCATCGCCACGCTCAAAGGCACTTGTCGGTAGTGCCAGGCGAAGATCCAGCCGGCATTGCCGACCGCGTTGAACAGATACGGCGTGATGAGCGGCGCGATGCGAGCACGAGTCCGCGGTGCGCCGCGTATCGCCGCGAAGCTGAATGACAACAGCCCGATGTAGATCAGCAACCAAATGCTGAAAACCCAGCCTGGCGGGGTGAAGCCGGTTGGATACAGTGCGGACAACTCGCCAGTATTGAGGCCGTTAATTGGCACGATATTAGCGGCCGCGTTGACCGCCAAGACGATGACGGTCGCGAGCAGAGGCAGTATGGTTCGTCCCATGAAGACGTCTCCCCTATCTTCCAGCCTATCTTCCGGTCCCAAAAACCTGGCCCTGATCATACTCGCTCCGCTGCTGATTCTGTCGGGTTGTGTGGCAACCCTCGAGAAACCGCGCATCGACACCCGCTATCAGAGCCTGAACCACGAAAGCCGTGCACGCTTCATCGTGCTGCACTACACGGACCTGAATTTCAGCGACTCGCTCGAGGTTCTGACTCGGGGCAGGGTCAGCAGCCACTATCTCATCGACGTCAAACCACCCACGATCTACCGCTTGGTCGATGAGAGTCGGCTGGCTTGGCATGCCGGACGCAGCAGCTGGCTTGGTCAAACCGAGCTCAACGCGAGCTCGATCGGGATCGAGATCGTCAATGGTGGTCACTCGGGGGATCGCTACGGCAGCTATGAACCCTTCCCCGAGCAGCAAATCGATGCCGTCATCAAACTCGTCCGCGATATCGCAAAACGTCACGCGGTCGCGCCGCATCGCATCGTGGCGCACAGCGATATCGCGCCACAACGCAAATCCGATCCGGGCCCGCTCTTTCCGTGGAAGCGCTTTGCCGATTCGGGGTTGATTCCCTGGCCCGACGCCGAGCTCGTCTCAAGCAGTCGTCAACGCTTCGGTACGACGCTACCCGATGTCGCGTGGTTCCAGACGGAGTTGGAAAAACATGGCTTCGTCGTGCCACGCCATGGAATGCTCGATGACGAAACTCGCAATGTCATCTCGGCGTTCCAGATGAAGTATCGACCCGCGATTTATGATGGCAACCCGGATGCCGAGACGGCAGCCATCCTCGAAACGGTGAACCGTCCCGAGGGTTTGCTGATTCAACGCGACGGGCGCTGGCAGCGTTACCGCTAGGCCGTTACGGAATAGCGTCGAAGTTCGGCACCGCGGTAGGCGTGCCTGTGCCCGCTGCCGCAATCCCCGAGTTGGCAAAATGCTTGGTGGTGTTGTCACCCCAAACATAGGTCGTGCCATCCGCAACGATCGCAACCGAGAACGAACGTCCACCCGAATCGAGAGCAACGACGTTGCTCAACACATTCACAGCGCCAAAGATTTTTCGAGCTGTCGTTCCGCCATCACCAAGTGACCCGCTCTCGTTGGCGCCTGCCGAGCTGACGAGCCCATTTGAACCGAGCAGCAAAGCCGTTCGATCACCAGAGGCCGCATCCGTCACCGATCGTGCAATCGCAGTCGGCACGCCGATATCGGTGCTGATCGCATCACCGAGACCCAACTGACCGTCTCCGCTCTCGCCGAAACTGTAGATCGCGCGGCGCAAAGAAATCGCAAACGACTGATTGCCGCCCGCGCGAACCCGCACGATACCGATCAAACCGGTCGGCACTGGCGCACGGCTCGCCTTGAACGATCCGTCACCCAGTTGGCCCGAGCCGTTCGCACCCCAAGCCCAAACGGAGCCATCTCGCTTCAACGCGAGTACGTGTTCAGAGCCTGCAGCCACCTCGATCACATCAGTGAGATCTTTGACGCGAACCGGAAGAGACTGCGCGATCCGCGCATCGTCACCCAACTGACCGATCGTGTTGGCACCCCAGGTAAACACTCGACCATCGTCGAGCACAGCGACCGAGAAGAGACGCCCCGCGGCGATCGCAACGGCAGGCCGATCTAAGGTCACTTTGGTCGGAGTGGATCGCGTCGTGACATCACCCAGACCGAGCTGCCCCGAATCGTTAAGGCCCCAAGTGACGACACTGCCATCATCGAGCAACGCCATCGCATGAGAGCTACCGGCGGCGACGGCTTTGGCACTACGCCCCGCCGGAAGTTTGACTGTCGCAATCGTGTCGGTCGCTTCGCCAGCCGTACCATCTCCACGTTGACCATCAACCGCATGACCCCAACTCGCGATACTGCCAGTGCTACGACGCACCAAAACAAATCCGCCGGTGGTCAAGCCAGTATCGGAGACAGCAACATCCGCTGCCGCTTTGGGTAATGCAGCAACCTCGCCAGCGACCACGGTGACAGTCGCATTGGCACTCGTCACGGACCCTTGCGCGTTGCGCACGACCACGGAGAACACCGCATTGTTGTCTTCGCTCGAAATAGAAGCGATGCGTAAGACGCGATTCGTGGCACCGCTGATATCCGTGCCATTACGACGCCACTGATACTGCAAATTACCGCCTGTCGCCGACACGCCGAGTGCCAGCACATCGCCCGCGACGAGCGTTTGCGAAACCGGCTGGATGGTGATCGCGGGCGCAGCGCTCACGGTCAGCGTCGCCGCTTGCGAGACGACGAATCCACCCGGGTTGATGACGTACGCGCGCAGCACGGCGCCGTCATCCGCCGCGGTCGTCGCACTGATGGTGTAGGTCGCCGCGTTGGCGCCACTGATCGGCAACTCGTCGCGGTACCACTGGTAGACGAGCTGCTCGCCCGAACCTGCCACCGTGAAGCTCGCGCTTGCACCCAATGCGACCGACTGCGAGCTCGGCTGGCCGGTCAGCGTCGGACCAGGCTTGACGGTCAAGGTCGCTTCGTTGCTCGTCACAGACCCATCGGCATTGGTGATCCGTACCGAGTATTTCGACCCCTCGTCTGCCAAGGTCAAAGCAGGGGTGATGTAAGTGGGGTCCGTCGCGCCGGCGATGGCGACTCCATTGCGCAACCACTGAAAAGTGAATGGCGGCTTACCCGAGACGCCCAAATCGAACTTGACCGCTTGGGTCACGAAACCGGTCCTATCCTTCGGCTGTTCCGTAATCGTTGGCGCCTTCGGAGCCGCGCTAGAGAGGCAGGCCGAAAGCCACAACAAAGTCAGGGAGAGCCCGAGCAAGCGGGCCAACGAAACAGGCAGGATCCGGAGGTTCATCCCCCGAATTCTAGCCGGGTTTGAGGGCCCCGAGCGCGCCGATCGTGAACAGCAGCACCCATAGCACCACTAGCGCCCAGGTGCCCTTGATCATGAGCATGCGGAACTCCGCATTGTCGGCATCGGTTGCGCGATCGGCCGCAATGGCGGGCAATGCAGACCGATAAGCCTCACGGATGTAGTGACGGACGAAGATGCCGCAGACCATGGTGCCCGCGAACAGCAAGACTTTGGCTGCAAGCCAAGGCTCGGGGTACGGCCAGCCGATCACCAAAGACAGCGCGCCGCTGCCGGCGAAGAGGGCGATGAGCGGATAGCGCAGACGCCAATCCCACCGAGCCCAAACGGCACCGTTTGGGCTCTTACGCCGCCAATGGACCATCCACATGAACCAGAACCACAGGGCCGAGACGATCCACAAAGCCCACATACCGATGCCTTCGATCGGTACGAGCCCGAGCATCGACGCCAAAGTAAAACCGAGCGGCACCGACATGATCATCGCGTTACGTACGTGCTGATCGACATCGAGCAGAAAATCCCAAAGCCGCATGCGTTCGGCACCGGACAGACTCGTCGTACGCGCAATGTAGTGCGTAAGCGCGTTGATCACCAACTCGCTTCCCAACCAATAGCCCATGACGAGAACGTGCGCCCACGACACCAAAGAATAGGACACGGCAAAAACTCCAGAAGATCAGAACGGTTTGGCGACACCGAGATAGGCAGTCAGGGCAATGATGGCCCAAAACAGCCACGCACCGCGTCGTCCACGCTGAATACCGAGTGCGATCAGCCGCTCGGCAGACTCACTCGGACCACGCTGCAATTCGATGAAGCCGACGCGCCAAGCCTTGATGACCGAGCGCAGATATAGCCCGATCGCGAGCAGTGCGGCATAGGTCAAGAACTTGGCGGCTAGCCATTTCTCCTTCACCGGGCCTGCCTCAATCAGCGACCAGGTACCGATCACCACCAGCGCTGCGATGACGACATAACGCAGCATAACGTCGATACGCTGCAGTCGTTCGCCGAGCGGCGTGCCACGACGAGCAAACACGCCCCACACGATGGCAACCCACGCGGCGCCACCAAGCCAAACAGCCAGCTTTCCCCACTCGGGCAGAAAGATCGCATCGCGCATCGCGGCGATCTGCAATCCCAGCACGGGCAGCAACACGATGCCGGTTCGCGGCAAGATATCGATCTTCATCAAGGCATCGAGAAATCGCAGCCGCTCGGCGAGCGGAAGATCGGCACGCGCAACGTAACCGCCGGTTACGTAAACGCCAAAATCCCCGCCAAGCCAATACGCAAACGCGATGACGTGCAGAAAGACCAGCGTCCAGTAAAGATCCATACCGCTATTTGCTGCCAGTCGCGTTCTTGCCGAACAGCGCCCAGAGGATGATCTTCGGACGCAAAGCCTGGAGGATCAGACGACGGGCCTCCGCGGCACCGAGCGATGCCTCGCAGGGCAAAACGCCTGCCACGCCATCGAGGCGTAGCTCACCGTCGCGCACCTCCATCTTGTCGATGCGCAGATCGAGCTTCATTGCAGGCGTCTTGATCTTCATTTGCGTACGCCCTGTTGCACCGCGTTACGACCGGCCGCACGGCCCGAGATCATGGCCTCGGTGAGATACGACCCATTTTGATAGAGGTTAGAGAACATCGAACCCAACTCGCCTGCTTCGTAAAGACGCGGAATCTTACCGCCTTCGGGCGTGA
>JBDLSG010000062.1:0-8077 GCA_039799645.1 Pseudomonadota bacterium
GCGATGACGGCTGGATTCCAACCGCCGCTCGGTGTGACGGCAACCAACCAACCTTCGGCATCGGCACTGACAACCGAGGTGGTGCCACGCCAAAACGACGCCTCCGGATCGAGCGCGGGACTGACGTTACGCTCCATCGCCGAGGGTGGCGCGACGCCACCGGGACTGAACGGACGGTTCGGTTCGCGCGGCTTATCGCGCTTGCCATCCGCCGACGTCGCTGCGCCTGTTTGAGCACGCTCCTGCAGAAGAGCGGCATAGGGATTGGTCTCGCCCTGGAACGGATACGGGTCGCCAGGACCCATGCGCGGGTCGTTTCGTTCGCTGATGAGGGCGGCACGCTGTTTCGCATAATCCTTCGAAAGCAGCCCGCGAATCGGCTCGGCGGGCGGGAAGGCCGGGTCACCGTAATAGAAATCGCGATCGGCGAAAGAGAGGTTCATCGCCTGATAGACGGTGTGCAGATAACGCGCTGAGTTGTAACCCATTGCTTGCAGGTCGAAGTTCTCGAGAATGTTCAGCGCCTGCAGCATCACCGGGCCCTGTACCCAGGTGTCGAGCTTGTAGACGTCGACGCCGCGATAGTTCGTGTGGCGTGCCTCTTCGATCTTCACGCGCCAGTTCGCGAGATCCTCGCGCGTGATCAAACCGCCCTCGGCTTGCACGGCAGCGGCAAACTCGGCCGCGATGTCGCCTCGGTAAAACCGATCGTAGGCCGCCATGATCGCTTGCTTGCGCGTGGCGCCTCGCGCGAGCGCGCGCTTCTCCGCTTCCACCAATTTGCGTAGCGTGGCTGCAAGTTCCGCTTGCACGAAAATCTCGCCGGCGCGCGGTGCCTCACGACCTTCGCCCTTCGCGTTGCGATGCGGCAGCAGAATGCGCGCCGAGTTCGGCCATTCCTTGAGCTTGGCTTTCTCACGCTCGAAGCCATCGGCGAGTTGGGCCTCGATTGCGAACCCATCGGCCATCTCGATAGCCGGCGCCAACACGTCAGCGAGTGACAGTCGGCCGTACTCGGCCAGCATCACCATGATGCCCCCAGGAGTGCCGGGTGTGACGGCCGCGAGCGGCCCGTGCTCCGGCGGGTAGTCCATGCCCCTGCTGCGGAAGAAATCGGGCGTTGCACCGGTAGGCGCTACACCCAAGGCATTGATCGCGATGACTTTCTTCAGGCCCGGATGCCAAATCAGAGCCTGGGTCTCGCCACCCCAGTGCAGGGTGTCCCATTGCGTCGCCGTCGCTGCGATCATGGCGCAGGCCGCATCCACTGCGTTGCCGCCACGCTCGAACATCTTCGCCCCTGCCGTTGCACCTAGGGGCTTGCCGGTGATGGCCATCCAATGCTTGCCATGCAGAGGCGGTTTCTCGGTTTTCTCCTGCGCGACGCCCGTAGCGGCGCTGAAGGTGGCGGCGATCGTCAGCAAGACGAGGAGGTATCGTGTCATTGGCGTAGAATCCCCAAGCAATGTCGATTACCGAACCCGTGATCATCGCGGGCGCGGGGCCCGTAGGTTGTACCGCGGCGCTGCGTCTGGCTCAAGCGGGCATCCCTGTGATGCTGCTCGAGAGTCTTTCGGCGCTGCCCGAGACCCTGCGCGCTTCGACCTTCCACCCACCCTCGATCGATATGATCGATGAGCTCGGTCTCGCAGATCGGCTGATCGCACAGGGTCTCGTTTGTCGGCACTATCAATATCGCGACCGTCGTACCGGCGAGATTGCCGAGTTCGATCTCGAGCTGCTGCGAGGCCTCACCCAGCACCCCTATCGACTGCAATGCGAGCAGTGGAAATACACGCGTCTCGTGTGGCAAGAGTTGCAAGAGAAGCACGCGACGCATGCGAGTTGTCACTTCGATCACGCGGTCAAGGGCGTCCATCAGACCGACGATGGCGTCGAAGTGTTGGTATGGGATCGCGGCGAAGAAAAAATTCTGCGTGGCTCGTGGCTGATCGCCTGCGACGGCGCCGACAGTGCGATCCGCAAGGCGCTGGCGATCGAGTTCGAGGGCTTCACTTACCCCGAAAAATTTCTCGTCGCTTCGACACCTTTCCCGCTCGAGACCAAATTCGAGCGGCTCTCACCCGTGAACTACATCTCCGACCCGGACGAGTGGCTGGTGTTGTTGCGCACCCCGACGCTGTGGCGAGTGCTCATTCCGACTGATCCGACCATCGAGGATGATGCGCGCTGGCTCTCGGATGAGTGGATACAGGAACGCCTGCATCACATGGCGCCGCACGAGAGTGATTACGAGATCGTGCATCGCACGATCTATCGAGTACATCAAAGGGTCGCCAAGACTTGGCGGCGCGGACGCGTGTTACTCGCGGGCGATGCCGCCCATATCAACAACCCTTTGGGCGGGATGGGTATGAACGGCGGTATTCACGACGCGTGGAATCTCGCCGAGAAGTTGATGCAGATTCATGCAGGCGAGGGCGACGATCGATTGCTCGATCGTTATGATCGCCAGCGTCGTGGGGTCTGCGTGCGCTTCGTGCAGGAACAAACCATCAAGAACCGGCAAGCGATCAAGTCGAAGGATCGTCAAGCCGAGTTGATGCGCATCGCCGCCGATCCCGAGCAAGCAAAGAGTTTTTTGCTCAAGAGTTCGATGATCGCGAGTTTGCGCGATGCCGAATTGATCGACTGAAGAATCATTAGAAAAAGACGAAGGAGTGGGGGATGACGAACGTACGATTTTGGCCGTGGCTCGCCATGGCGCCGTTGGCATTGGTGAGTTTGTTGTGGTCGCCTTGGTTGGCCGCGGCGTTCGCGCTGTTGTTCTTGTGGGGGCTGCACGACTTCTCGCAACGACGTCACGCGGTCTTGCGAAACTATCCGTTGCTTGGGCACTTGCGATTTCTGCTCGAATATATCCGTCCCGAGATGCGTCAGTATTTTCTCGAGGATGATGAGGACAAGCATCCCTTCTCGCGCAACCAGCGCGCGCTCGTCTATCAGCGAGCTAAGCGTCAGAACGACAAGCGCGGCTTCGGCACACTGAAGGATCTCTACAGCGGTGAGTCCGACTGGCTCTGCCATTCGACGACGCCTCGCCATGCCGACCCAAGCACATTTCGGATCGAGGTGGGTGGCCCCGACTGTCGTCAACCGTATTCGTTGTCGGTGTTCAACATCTCGGCGATGAGTTTCGGCTCGCTCTCGCGAAACGCGATTCTCGCGCTCAATGGCGGTGCCCAGCGCGGTGGCTTTGCGCACGATACCGGTGAGGGTTCGATCTCGCCGCATCATCGCGCGCCGGGCGGTGATCTCATTTGGGAAATCGGCTCGGGTTACTTCGGTTGTCGTGATGCCGAGGGACGATTCTCGCCTGAGCGGTTCAAAGAGCAGGCGACATCGGCTCAAGTCAAGATGATCGAGATCAAACTCTCGCAGGGCGCCAAGCCGGGTCATGGTGGCGTCTTGCCGGCAGCGAAGGTCAGCGAAGAAATCGCCGCCACGCGTGGCGTGCCGATGGGGCAGGACTGTATCTCCCCTGCCAGTCATTCTGAGTTCAGCACGCCCACCGAGTTGCTGCAGTTTATCGCGCGCTTGCGCGAACTCTCTGGCGGAAAGCCGGTTGGCTTCAAGCTCTGCATCGGCCATCCGACGGAATTCTTTGGGATTGCCAAGGCCATGCTCGAGACGGGTATCACGCCGGATTTCATCGTCGTCGACGGAGCCGAGGGCGGCACGGGCGCGGCACCTGCGGAGTTTGCAGACCATGTCGGCATGCCGCTGCGCGATGGTTTGCGCCTCGTGCACAACACGCTCTTTGCGATCGGCTTGCGTCAACGTATTAAGGTCGGCGCCTCCGGAAAAATCGTCTCGTCATTCGATCTGCTGCGAGTGCTTGCACTGGGTGCTGATTGGGGCAACTCGGCACGCGGCTTCATGTTCGCTCTCGGTTGTCTGCAATCGTTGTCCTGCCACACGGACGAATGCCCGACCGGCGTAGCGACGCAAGATCCGGTCCGGCAGCGTGCGCTGGTGGTGCCGGATAAGGCCACTCGCGTTGCCAACTTCCACAATCAAACCGTGGCGGCCTTGGCCGAGCTGATTGGTGCTGCAGGCCTCACGCATCCTTCGCAGGTGCGCCCGGGTCACTTGATGACGCGCGATGGCGATGGTCGTGCCGTGTCGTTCGCTCGTTCGATCGACACCTTGCCAGCAGGGTGTTTGGCGACGGTCGACGCGCGAGCCGACGCTCTACCGGAGCCGTTTCGCAGTTGTTGGGGAGAAGCGCGCGCGGATCGGTTCGCCGCAGCGAGCTGAGCTCAATGACCGGCGAATGACAGTAGCGTGTGCGTGGCAATGCCACGCGCACGCAGCTTCTCGCTGCCGCCAAGTTCGGGCAGATCGATCACGAAAGCGGCCGCTACGATCGTCGCATGCAGTGTTTCCAGTAGTTGTACCGCGGCTAGTGCCGTGCCGCCGGTGGCGATCAGATCGTCGACCAGCAACACGCGCTCGCCATGCGCAACCGCATCACGATGAATTTCGATCTCGTCGGTGCCGTATTCGAGTGCATATGCGACGCGCAGCGTTTCATGCGGTAGTTTGCCTTTCTTGCGCACCGGGACGAAACCCGCGCGTAGTCGATCAGCGAGAGCGCCGCCCAAGATAAAACCGCGCGCCTCGATTCCAACCACGCGATCGATGCGCGCGTCTTGATAGGGCGCGGCTAGCTGATCGATCGTCTCCCGATAAGCCGACGGGTCAGCGAGCAGGGTCGTGATGTCGCGAAACTGGATCCCCGGTTTCGGGTAATCGGGAATGGTTCGAATATGGTCGATGAGCATGGGCCGAGTGTACATGTCATCATTGGCCTATGAATGCGAAAGCCTGTTTTCGAAGCCTGACGTTGTTCGTCGCGGGTTTATCGTCGATCGCTGTCGGCGCATCACCGGATCTAGCTTCCCTTCCGACGATCGCCCGCGAGCAGGTCTCTGCCACGCTCTGGATTCAACGTGCCGAGGAATATCGGATCGCGACCGAATCGGTTTTTCGTTTGGCGATAGAGCGCTTGCCTGCGATGGTCAGCGACCCGGGTTCAGCGGCCATCGAGCAGGCGGGGTCGCCCGACACTTGGAGCAAGCTGAATACGGCGATCATCGTCGATCTAGATGAGACGATTCTCGACAATAGCTATTACCAAGCGAGGCAGATTCGTGCCGGCGCCGAGTACGATGAATCGAGTTGGCAACTCTGGATGCAAGAGGCGGCGGCGACGGCTGTGCCCGGTGCGGTCGAATTCCTGCAGGCGGCTTCGCGAGCGGGCCATCGAGTTTTCTACATCACGAATCGTGCCTGCGCGCCGCTGCCGTCGATCGACGATCCGTGTCCGGCGAAAACCGCGACGCGGAAAAATCTGCAGCGCCTAGGCTTGCCGGATGCCGATGATCCCGATGCCTTGATGTTGCGTGGGTCGCATCCCGAATGGCGCAGTTCCGATAAAACGTCTCGTCGCGCTTGGGTCGCCTCGCGCTATCGCGTGATCGCTCTTTTCGGAGATGATCTGAACGATTTCATGCCGCGCGCCGACTACGCTAAACGCCGCACCGAATTCGCTGATTTCTTTGGTCGGCGCTGGTTCCTGCTGCCGAATCCGATTTACGGATCGTGGGAGCGCGCCTTGCTCGGCGGCGTTTGCACGCCATCCATGACGGCGACGCAGTGTGCGATCGTAACGACCGAGCGGCGTTACGGCTTGCTCGAGACCGAAGGACAGCCCTGACCGGGCATCGCCACATCGACCCAAACAAGGCGATGATCTGAGCTCATCGCGGGACCGGTCTCTTCTGTCGGCCAAACCACGCCCGATGCGCAGACCGTCATATCGGCTGAAGGCAGCACGTAGTCGACGCGCAGATTGCCCACCGATCCTGCTCGATCATCGAAGTCTCCCGTATCAAAAGCGGGGTCACCACGATGCGTGAGATTCGGTCCGCCCTGGCGCTCTGCGGCTGCCGTGCCACCTTGACTGCGTGGGATGAGCGACCCACCAGCGACTTCGCGATGTACGCGTCGAGCAATTGCGCAATGGCACCCGGAACACTGCCGCCATCGATCGGGTCGGCGTTGAGATCTCCGACGATGACAAATGACGCGTCGCTCGCCAGACCACCGCGTCGACCTTGATCGTCGATCAAGTAAGCCGCCTTTGAGCCGTCGCTGAGGTAATCGGCCCATAGTCGAATTTCATCATGATTACGGCGGCCGTTGCGATCTTCCGGGCCATCGAAGCCGGGTGGCGTCGGGTGACTCGCCAGCAAATGCAGTTCGTGTGGTGATTCTGGCTGCGTCTCTTGCTGAGTGTCGGGTAGGCGAATAACAACATCCCAATGACTCTTGGACGAGAGTGGTAAGACGGCGAGCGCCTCGGGCGAATACCACTTCGGCGGGATCAGGTTGTTCGGCATGTCGCGCCACAAAAAGCGTCTGAACGTACGCGATGTATTGGCATCGATAGCCCAGCGCGAGAGTACGAGCATGCCGTATTGCCCGGGGAAGCGACCAAAGCCCAGGGCGTCATTGCCACCCTCGATGCGACCGTTACGATCGAGATCGACACCCGACGGCACGCCCGTATTGGAGGGTGCGATGAAGTGGTGGGGGTAGTCGAGTGGTTTGCCACCGGCTTGCGATCGACTTAGATAGTTGGCGAGCAACAGCGACGGAGACGCCGGGTCGTAGTCGAATTCATTGAGCAGGACGATGTCGGGACGTATCTGCTGTAGTACGGCTGCGATGTCCTGAATCTGCTTCTTATCTCGATCACTCAGATCACGGCGCAGTTCGCCCTCGCTGTCGCGATACAAGCTGACGTTGTAGGTCGCGATGCGCAACGTCGAAGCGGCAACCACCTCAGTCAGCGCGCCGATGAGCAAGATGGCCGCCGAGCGCACAGAGATCAGCACATCAAACCCCTTTGAAAACTCGAGGCGAAAAAAAACGGGGCACCCGAAGGTGCCCCGTTACTTTGCCAGAGTTGGCGATCAGCGTCAGAACTTGAACTTGACGCCGACCTGCATCGCCCAGCGCGACTCGCCGCGATTGTCACGCAGCGTGAGATCGCGGATATCCGTGGCGCGGAAGTCGTAGCGATACTTCTTCGTGGTCGGATCGATGCCGGCGAAGCGAACCACGCCGAAACCGCCCGGGAAGCCCACTTCCTTGATCTGACCCCAATCTTTGTTGATCAGGTTGCCCACGTTCAGGATGTCGAGCGAGACCTCGCCCTTACCGAAGCCAAAGAGGCCCGGCAGTTCCTGCGTGAAGCGCAGATCGATGTTGTTGACCCACGGCGACGAGACATCGTTGACCTTCACGATACCGCCCTTGTACTGAGCGAGATCGGGGTTCGAGTCGAGGTAGCTGAAGAAGGCCGATTCCATCGCGGCGCCACCAGTGAAGATGACATCGCCCGGAGCCGACGGAACGTACAGCGGATCGTCGAACGAGCGACCGTCACCATTCATATCGTTGGCGAACACGAAGGTGTAGGGCTTGCCCGAGCGACCTTCGTAGAACACGCCGACCGAGGTGATCAGATCCGCAATGAAGGCCTTGCGGTAGCTGATGTTCGCGGTGAAGCGGTCACGAATCGCATAGACCGAGGGCTCAGCGACATCGGCGTTACGATCGACACGGATGGCGTTGTTCCAGTTGGACGCGGCCTGCGAGCTCGTGAGGGTGTTGACCTCGGTCGCTTCCGTGTAGGTGTAACCGATGTTCCAGTTCCAGGTCTGGCTGCGCTTGCCCTGCAAGCTCAGGGTGATCTGCGTGCCGTCGCCCTTGCTAGTCGGGGTCGCGATCGTGCTGTCTTGACCAAAGTCACGGTTACGCAGCGATGCCGCTTGCGAGCTCGAGCCCGTGAAGGCTGGAGCCGTGACAGTCGACCAGTAGTACGGACGACCATCCGGCGCAAAGCCGGTCGGCGCGCCGAGGTTCGGCTTGATATAGCGGATGCCTTCCTCAACTTCCGTGAGGACGACCTCGGCGCTTGCGACGAGACCGTACCACGGCAACTCGTGATCGACCGCAAACGAGGTCTTCCAAGCAGCCGGCA
>JBDLSG010000063.1:0-6031 GCA_039799645.1 Pseudomonadota bacterium
CGGGTCCGTCACGCTCCTTTCTTCTGGCAGGGTTTCTGCGAGTCTGGTGCGACAGCGCGCTGAGGAAGCGCCGGTTAACTGACGATACTGCAACCGTCGATACCACGTGAGTTCCGCCCCTTGGGAAATTCGTGGTTCGAGAAGCCCGAAGCGGTGAACGTATTTCGTTCCCCATCTCAGCGGTAAAAGGGATCGTTGGGGTTAGTACTAGAAACACTTGCTTCGGGCTTTTTATTTTTGGGGCCATCAGCGCCCCACTAAGTCAGTTCATCGCCACAACATCGTCCAAACGGTTGAAAAGCCTCCGTACGTGCGTTGCCGCACAAACCCCACGCAAATCTGTTGCGAGAGGGGGGGGGGTGCGTTGCAATCAAGTTGGGGGCTGGCGGTGTTGATGGACGGATTCTCGCTATGTTGGCCTCTACAAGCCCCTTTTTTCGCGCATTGCCTGATCGCATCAAAAATCGGCTTGCACACTCGATATCTTTGATTGAGTTGACACGAGGCGAAACCGAGCAATTCCGTGAGGGGGACGCTTATCTTTACTTTCCGGCAACCTGTGTTCTCAGCGTTTCCGTGCGCGTTCCGAATTTACCCAGTGTGTTTATGACATTCGCCGGAGCGAATTTGATTGTCGGGCTTAGGGGCATAATCAGCACTGAGGCTTTAATTTATGGGGCTCGCGTGGTCGGTAGTGGGTACGCGTATAGGGTTCCAGAAAGATATTTTCTGTCCATGTTTGAGTCTGCGGAGCAGTTTAATTTGTTCCAGCGCAAGGCCGCGCTCACCGCAGCGGAGCTCGCGATCATCAAAGCTACTTGTGGAGCAACCCATTCAACTGCGCAGCGCCTTGCGTGCACACTTCTCGAAGCATGTGATGCTTTTGGGGTGGGTCGGCCCATCACGTTGATGCAGGCTGAGTTAGCGCGTCTCCTGTCCGTGACTCGGGAATCCGTTGGGGGGTTGCTCAATCAGTGGTTTCGCGCAGGTATCCTGATGCATCGGCGTGGTCAGATTTCGCTCGAACATCGATCTGGAATACTTGAGCTATCGTGTCAATGTTATGAGGCGACTCATGATCTCCAAGGAAGGGCGCTGCGAAGATGGCAAGAAATTACGTGGCGCTAGTCATCACGCGCAGTGGCGCACAAGTCGAGCGCTGATGGTGTGCGTCGCCATTCGCGATCTCGACTCGCTGAGACCTGAATAGATCCGAGGCTTCCACCGGCCGCTACGCTTTGAGATCGAATCGATCGGCCTCCATCACCTTAGTCCACGCGGCGATGAAGTCTTTGACGAACTTCTCGCGATTGTCGTCTTGCGCATAGAGCTCGGCGTAGGCACGCAAGATCGAGTTTGACCCGAACACGAGATCGACGCGCGTGGCCGTATAGCGCGTGGCGCCCGTCTTACGATCGACGATGTCGTAACTGTTGTGGCCTGTGGGCTTCCAGTCGAAACGCATGTCGGTGAGCGTGACAAAGAAGTCGGTCGTGAGAGCGCCCACGTGCTCAGTGAAAACACCATGCTGGCTGCCGGCATGATTGGTGCCGAGTACCCGCATGCCGCCCACCAGCACAGTCATCTCCTGCGCAGTGAGACCGAGCAGTTGTGTTCGATCCAGGAGTAACTCCTCGGGCTTCACCGCGTAGTGCTCTTTCTGCCAGTTACGGTAACCATCGGCGAGCGGCTCCAGCACGGCGAAGGAGTCCACATCGGTCTGTTCTGGCGTGGCGTCACCGCGCCCGCTCGAGAAGGGCACGCTGATATTGAAGCCAGCGGCTTTGGCTGCTTTCTCGACACCGACGTTTCCCGCGAGCACGATGATGTCGGCCACGCTGGCGCCGACCTCGTGCGCGATTGGCTCAAGAACAGAGAGCACTTGGGCCAGTCGCTCGGGTTCGTTGCCAGCCCAATCTTTTTGGGGCGCAAGACGAATACGAGCGCCGTTCGCGCCGCCACGATGATCCGAGCCGCGGAAGGTGCGGGCACTATCCCAAGCGGTACAGATCAACTCGGCAACGCTGAGCGGGCTCGCAGCGATTTTAGCTTTGGCAGCCGCGATATCGAACTGGTCATTCCCCTTGGCGATCGGGTCTTGCCAGATCAAATCCTCGGTCGGCACTTCAGGGCCGATGTAGCGTGACTTCGGGCCCATGTCGCGATGCGTCAGCTTGAACCAGGCACGAGCGAAGACCTCTGAGAAGTAGGCGGGGTCACGATAGAAGCGCTCGGAGATTTTTCGATACTCCGGATCGACCTTCATCGCCATATCCGCATCGGTCATGATCGGATTCAAGCGGATCGAGGGGTCCTCAACATCGGCAGGCCTATCCTCTTCTTTGATGTTGATCGGTTCCCACTGCCACGCGCCGGCGGGGCTTTTCTTCAATTCCCACTCGTAGTTAAGCAAGAGGTGGAAGTAGCCGTTGTCCCAACGAGTGGGGTACGTCGTCCACGCGCCTTCGATGCCGCTCGTGACGGTATTGCGGCCAACGCCGCGACCTTTTTTATTGAGCCAGCCGAGCCCTTGCGCTTCGACATCCTCGGCTTCCGGATCCGGTCCGAGGTCGGCGGCATTGCCGTTGCCATGCGCTTTGCCTACGGTGTGACCGCCAGCCGTCAATGCGACGGTCTCTTCATCATTCATCGCCATGCGCGCGAAGGTGAGGCGAACATCTTGTGCCGTGCGCAGCGGATCTGGTTTGCCGTTCACGCCCTCGGGGTTCACGTAAATCAAACCCATTTGCACCGCAGCGAGTGGATTCTCAAGACTCGTTCGATTCTCGTCTTCGTAACGAGTCGACTTCAGCCATTCTTTCTCGGAGCCCCAATAGACATCCTTCTCCGGCTGCCAAATATCTTCACGACCGAGGCTGAATCCGAAAGTTTTAAGGCCCATCGACTCGTAGGCGACGTTGCCTGCGAGGATGATGAGATCGGCCCAGGAGATGCGATTGCCGTATTTCTTTTTGATGGGCCAGAGCAGTCGTCGCGCTTTGTCGAGATTGGCGTTATCGGGCCAAGAATTCAGCGGGGCGAAGCGTTGGTTGCCCGTGCCCGCGCCACCGCGACCATCGGCCACACGATAGGTGCCCGCGGCGTGCCACGCCATACGAATCATCAGGCCACCATAGTGACCCCAGTCTGCTGGCCACCAATCCTGACTGTTGGTCATCAGCGCGACCAAGTCTTTCTTCAAGGCAGCGAGGTCGAGTTTTTTGACCTCCTCGCGATAGTGGTAGCCCTTCAGCGGATTCGTTTTGGTGTCGTGCTGATGCAGGATGTCGAGGTTCAGAGAATTTGGCCACCAGGCCATATTGCTGCTGTGGCCCGAGGTGTTGCCACCGTGCATGACGGGGCATTGACCGGTCTTTGACATGGCTATCTCCTATCTGCGTTTCAATCTTCGAGATCAGCGTACGCTCGAATCAGACACGCGTGCCAATCGAAGGTTTCGATACGGAGGATAGGTTTTTTCGATCAGTCGATCAGTGCGGCAGACTTCACTAGGGCCCATACGGGTGAGCCCCTACTCAATCGCAACGTTGCGAGAGCTCGATGGGTAACTCGCGAGAGCAGCATCGCTTCACCACACCGAACCGCAACTAGTGCCTGCGAGGCATGCGCCTCGTTCGTGATCGACTCGATCACACCTGGAATGACGTTTTGAATCGTGCTGTGACTTTGCGCCGAAGTTGCGAGACTCACATCGCGAGCGAGGATGCGAAGACGAATAGTCGCACCCGTCTCGAGTCCGGCATCGCGCACCCAAAGCGTGCCATCACCAAAGTCCACCTCTGCCAGATGAAACTGTGGGTCGACTCCCGTGATTCGACTTTCGATCACGACGCCAGCCTCATCACCAGCTGCCGCGGCCATCGCGGCGTTGGTGCAGATTTCGCGCAAAGCGCCGCTCGCAGTGACGCATCCGTTCTCTAGCATGACGACGTGATCGGCAAGCTTCGCGAGTTCATCGAGCGAGTGTGTCACGTAGATCACCGGGATCTGTAACTCGCGGTGTAGTCGCTCGAGCCAGGGCAAGATCTCTTTCCGCCTGGCCACATCGAGCGATGCGAGCGGTTCATCAAGCAGCAGAATCTTTGGCTGCGTGACGAGCGCGCGGGCGATGGCGACGCGTTGTCTCTCACCGCCCGATAAGTTGATGGTAGAGCGCCCGAGCAATGCCGCAATACCCAGAAGATCGATGGCATCGTCGAGCGCCGTGCGGGCTACCGCCCGCTCGATGTGCAAACGATTCAGGCCAAATTCCAAATTGCGACGTACATCGAGATGCTCGAAGAGGCTCGCTTCTTGAAAAACGTAGCCGAGTTGGCGTTGCCAGGTTGGTACGAAAATCCGTCGTTGATCGTCTTGCCACACTTCATCATCGATGGCGATGCGACCCGATGCGCGCTCGAGACCCGCGATACAGCGCAGTACCGTCGTCTTCCCTGAGCCCGAGGGGCCGAAGAGCGCGGTGACGCCCTGCGCAGGAACGGCGACGTCGATTGCGAGATTGAAGTCGGCGCGTTGCAGGGCGATCGATAGCGTAATCGCGGGCGTGCTCATGGCAGCGCCGCTCCAGCGCGACGACGCAGCCGAGTAAGCGCCACCAGCATAACGAAGGAGAACGCCACCATCAGCGCCGCGAGTCGATGCGCTGCTTCATATTGCATGGCCTCGACGTAGCCGAAGATCTGCGTCGCGACGACGCGCGTTTCTCCCGGAATATCGCCACCGATCATCAGCACCACGCCGAACTCACCCACGGTGTGTGCAAAGGTGAGTACCGCTGCGGTCAACAAGCCGGGCTTCGCCAGTGGCAATGCGACACTGAAAAACGCATCGAAAGGTTTGGCGCGCAAGGTGGCGGCCACTTCGAGGGGTCTTCGTCCTAGCATCTCGAAGGCATACAAAATCGGATACACGGCAAAGGGTAGCGAGAAGATCACCGAGCCGATCACCAGCCCCGTGAATGAGAACGACAACAGACCGAGGCCAAATGATTGGGTGAGAGTGCCGATCCAGCCATCGGGGCCGAGTGACAGCAGGATGTAGAAACCGAGTACGGTCGGAGGCAGGACGAGAGGGAGGGTAACAAGTGCGAGGATGGCGCCGCGCCAGCGCGAGCTCGCACGAGCGAGCCACCATGCGAGCGGAGTTGCGAGTAAGAGCAAGATCAGCGTCGTGATCGCCGCCAGTTGCAGCGTGAGCCAGATGGCTTGTCCGCTATCATGGCTCGGCATCATGGCAGCTCGTAACCGTAACGTCGGATGATGTCGCGGGCGGACTGAGAGTCGAGATAACGGAGCAGTGCGAGGGCGGCCGGATTATCTTTTCCCTTGGCGAGCAGAATCGCATCTTGTTTGATGGGTTCGTGCAGGTTAGCAGGCACGAGCCAAGCCGAACCGCGTTGCAGTTTTCCATCCGTCATGACTTGCGAGAGCGCGACGAAACCGAGTTCCGCGTTGCCCGATGCTACAAATTGGAATGCCTGGTTGATGTTGGCGCCCTCGACGATGTTCGATTGCAGTTTGTTGAGCAGGCCGAGCTTGCTGAGCGTCTGTATGGCTGCGGCGCCGTAGGGAGCTAGTGTCGGATTCGCGATGGCAAGACGTCGGAAGTCACCGTCACTCAGCACATCACCTTTGGCATCGACGTAATCGGCATTTCGACTCCACAGGACGAGACGTCCAATGGCGTAGGTGCGTTGTGTCTCTGTGACGGCGTTCCCCTCTCCTGCAAGTTTGGTTGGGGTGCTCGAATCGGCTGACAGCAGTACCTCATAGGGGGCACCTTGACGAATCTGCGCATAGAGCTTCCCCGTTGCTCCGAGTGAGATCACGGCGCGATGCCCTGTCGCACGCTCGAATGTGCGGGCGAGTGACTGTGCAGGTGCTGCGAAATTCGAGGCAACGGCCACATGCACCTCGTCAGCACGACCCGGCGTGCTCGTCAGCGCTGCGATCAGCAGCAAGGCTGCTATTCGTGCGATAGCCATGACCCGCATCGATGCCATGGCTTGAGG
>JBDLSG010000064.1:0-5812 GCA_039799645.1 Pseudomonadota bacterium
CCGATCGGCTCGATATCCCATACCCCCTCGAGGAACCGGAACGGTCCTTTGACGAGTCGCATGGTCACCCGACGACCGGGCTCGAGCTCATTACGCGTGGTGAACTCGGTGTTGAGCGCACTGCGCTGCACGCCAAGCGTGGCAATGACGTAGCCTTCGCCTCGTTCCTCGATGCGGGCGACACGACAACCCGGAACGAATTCCGGATAACGATCGACATCGTTGATCAGCTCGTAGAGCTTCTCGGCCGAGACAGCCACCATCGCAGAACGAACGACTTCGCGCATTCGCGCATTGTATAGAATGCCTGCAAACCATGAAGACCGAGACGAAGCCCAAGAACAACGAAGGACCGAAAACGATCGCCGAGAATCGTCGCGCGCGCTTCGATTATTTCATCGAGGAGCGCTACGAAGCCGGCCTCGTGCTTGAGGGCTGGGAAGTCAAGGCGCTGCGCGCAGGAAAGGCGCAGATCACCGAGTCGCATGTTTTCGTGCGCGATGGCGAAGTGTTTTGGATCGGTGCGCACATCAATCCACTCAAGACCACTTCCACGCACGTCATCGCCGACCCGACACGCACCCGCAAGCTGCTACTCAATCACAGCGAGATCGCCCACCTCATCGGTGCGGTCGAGCGCAAGGGCTACACCATCGTGCCGCTCGAGCTGTATTGGCAGCGCGGCAAGGCCAAGATCCGCATCGGTCTCGCCAAGGGTAAGAAGCAGCACGACAAACGCGAGACCGAGAAAGAGCGCGATTGGTCGCGCGACAAAGCGCGGCTATTGCGACGCGGTTGATCTCATCCATTGGCACGATGCGCACACAAGTTTGGTTGTCTGCGCGAATAATCGTTTCTTACGGCGATGTCACCCGCGTTTCGTTGACTCCGTTCCAAAATGGAGTTACCCATAAGGCTCTCCAATAACAACCACGACGGAGTTCCCGCATGAAACCCATTCGCTTGGGTGTCGCTGTTGCAGCGACCGCGTTGGTATTTGCAACCGGCGCCAACCTCACCGGACCGCAAAGCCTCGCTTTTGCCTCTCAGGCGCAGCCACCGGCACCGCCCACCCCACCGACTCCACCACAACCGGGCAATCAGCCCCAGGGTGGCCCAAAGTCTCCGATGATGCCGCCGATGAGTGGCCCGAAGCAGCCGCCGCAAGGTGGTCCGGTCGGTCCGCCGCCGTCAGGCAATAACCCGGCACCGGGCACTCAGCCACCGGCCGGCACCCCGAACCAAGGCGGTGCGAAAGCGCCGCCGATGATGCCGCCGATGAGTGGCCCGAAGCAGCCGCAGGGAGGACCGGTCGGTCCGCCGCCTCCTCCGGGTGGCTCGGTTCCACCACCGCCGGGCGGCTGATTTCGGATAGCGCGTTCGCCCGTATCTCAACGGGGATTGGGGAAACCCAATCCCCGTTGTCGTGCGACCTTGGTTGACTAGCCCCGCTCAAAACTTCGACTCGCGTACGGATCCCATATGCATTACGTCAGCCTCAAAAATCGTCTCGCTATCAGCACGCTGATTGGCGCGAGCCTGCTCCTCGCTGGATGCGTATCGATCGGCCCACGTGGCTTGGAGTTATCTCGAACCGAGTTCAACGCGGCGATTCAGCGAACGGACGGCGAACAGCTGCTGCTGAACATCGTTCGTCAGCGCTACAACGACCCTGTGATGTTTCTTGAAGTTGCTTCGGTGTCGAGTTCGATTTCACGTTCAGCGAGTCTCAACCTGTCAGGGTTTTTCCCTGGCGGTGGCAGTCCAGACTCGTACAACGGCGGCGTCGGCGGAAGCTTTAGCGACTCCCCGCTCGTTTTCTACTCACCGAACACAGGCGAAAGATTCGTTCGCCAAATTCTGACTCCCATCGATCTACGCACGATTTCTTTGTTACTCCAATCTGGCTGGAGTATCGAGCGGGTTATGCTTGTCGCCGGCGACTCGTTTGCGGGTCTCAAGAACACCACAGCCGGTGTCGGTGATTACCGTGCGCTGGTCGATCACCTGCGCACTCTACAACGGGCCGACCAACTGTCATTCGCGCTGGAGACCTACAACAACATCGATATCTTGGCGATGATTCCGACGGCCGCTGCGCTCTCGAGCGATGCTTATAAAGAAGCTTGTCGTTTGATGAACTTCCCCGCTGACGGCCGTCCTATTCGTGTTCAACTGGGAATCGGTGATCGCCCAGATCCCAGCTCTTATGTTTTCCTTGCAACTCGCTCGCTTTACTCCTCGTTCTATTTCCTCTCCAACGGAGTGGAAGCGCCGGCGGACGACTTGAGCGACGGCGTGCTGCAGAGACGCCGACTCGATGGCGGCGTCTTCGATCGCGACGGCGATCTTTTCAGGGTTCAAACCTCGGTCGGCAAACCTGCGGATGCAGCGGTCAAAGTTCGTTACCGCGACCAATGGTTCTACATTCCTTCCAAAGATCCCGACTCGCGCACCACTTTCGCTCTGCTCAGCATGATGCTCATGCTGCAAAGCGGCGATACTGCGCGAATGGCGCCCCTGATCTCGCTCTCACCAACACGCTAAGTCGCTCGTCGATAGTCGAATCAGCAACCGGTCGCACGTGGACTCCGGTATATATCGTTTCATCCTGCGCTACAGCAGACGCGATCAGATCGCGCTCGTCTTGCTGTCGCTTACTGGGATGCCGATTCTTTACTACTCGTTCGAATTACCGAAAATCATCATCAATGAGGCACTCGCTGCCGACGGCGAGTTTCCAAAGCCATTTTTCGGCGCATCGCTCGAACAGATCCCCTACCTGTTGAGTCTCAGTTCGGCCTTTTTGGCGCTAGTGCTGATCGGCGGAGCATTCAAATTCCTAACCTCGACCTACCGATATCGGGTAGGCGACCGACTGCTGCGACGCCTCCGCTACGAGTTAGTGGAGCGGTTACTACGCTTTCCGGTCAAAGATTTTCGAACCCAATCATCTGGACAGATCGTCTCGATGGTAGCTGCAGAAACGTCGCCGTTAGGCTTGTTTATGTCGGAGGCATTTACGGTACCCACCGTTGCAGCCGGAACCCTGTTCACCGTTCTACTCTTCATCTTTATGCAGGATTGGATGATGGGCGTGGCAGCACTCGCCCTCTACCCACTGCAGCTTTATCTCATCCCGCGAATTCAGAACCGACTGAACGAACTCGAACGTCGACGCGCCATCGAACTTCGACATGTCTCTGACAACGTCGAACATATCGTCACGAATGCAGCCGAAATCCACGGGCACGATACGTCTAGGCTCGAACTCGCCATCGTTGGAAAACGCCTACAGACGATCTTCGATATCCGAGTACGAATCGCGACGCTGCGATACACCATCAATATTTTGAATCAGTTTTTCTCACAACTGACGCCATTTTTCTTCTTGTCCATCGGCGGATACCTTGTCATCCAAGGCGAGATAAGCCTCGGCTCTCTCGTGGCTGTACTGGCGGCGCACAAAGACATGTATGCGCCCTGGAAAGATCTCATCGACTACTACCAAAAGGCGGCGGACTCGAGCGTCAAATACGATCAACTGAGGGAATTCTTCACGCCGCCTTCGCTGATGGATCGCGCGGTGATCGTAAGTGAGGAATCCAGTACGGCTCTGAACGACCCATTTTTACTGTTGAGCAATGTCGTCGTTGATGCGGGCGATGGAGCAAAGCCACTCGATGGCGCCAATCTTCGCCTACCGCTGCCCGCCCACGTGGCATTCATCGGCGGCACCGGAAACAGTCGCGATGAACTCGCCCGCGTATTGCAACGACAAACCACCCCATCTTCGGGCGAAGTTAGGCTCGGCGATATGACGATCACGGAATTAACGGATCGAGTAATAGGCCGAACGATGGCCTATGCGGGACCCGATGCGTCTCCGGGAAGAGGAACGCTACGCGAGAGCCTGCTTTATCCTCTGGCTCGACACGGATCAACGATGCTGCGAGAGCCTCGCGAGGCGCGAGAGGCGGCCTTGACGGGCAACTCACCACTGGACCCGGATGCCGACTGGCTCGACTATTCCGTGCTCGGTGATGACAGAGCACCAAGCCTCGAGACGCATATCGACGCTGTCATGCAAGCCACTGGCCTCGATCACGACGCTTTCGACTGGGGTGTCCGTCGCGCGGCTAGTGGGCTAAGCGAAGACGCGCATGCCCTGCTTTTGCGGGCTAGAGCCCAACTGCGCCAGGCGCTAGATGAAACGCACCTAGCCGACGCAATTGAATCGTTCAATCCCGACGGCTTTGTGGAAAACGCATCGCTTCTCGAGAACATTTTGTTTGGGGCGATCAACGACGACGCGAAACTACATCTAATCGAGTCGCACGTACTGCAATGTGCTGATCAAGCAGGACTCAGCCCAACACTGATCCAGCAAGGAAGAAAAGTTGCCGAACTGATGATCGAAATGTTCCGCGATCTCGATCCGGCGGATATGTTCTTCCAAAGCTTCAACTTCATCAGTCCTGAAGAAATGGGCGAGTACGAACGCCTGCTGCGACGCCAACTCACGCGCACCAGCACCGCTCATGATGATTCGGATCGTTTGAAGCTTCTGCAACTGGCGCTGAAACTCGTTCCCGCCAAACATCCGATTGGGGAATTTGATATCGAATTCCGTAACCTCATCGTGCAAGCCCGTCGTATATTCCGTGACACCCTACCGACCTTATTGAAGAGTCAAGTCAGCTTCTTCGAACCTGCAACGATCAACAGCGCACTGACGATTCGCGACAACCTTGCCTACGGGAAGCTCGTTGCCGCCCATCCCGATCAGCTCGCGAAAGTTGACGAAATGATTCGCGAGGTGACAACGAAGTGTGGTCTTGCGAGTCGCATTGCCCACCTTGGTTTGCAATATGACATCGGTGTTGGTGGCGCCCGATTAACAGCATCGCAACGACAACGTTTGATTCTTGCTCGTGCGCTGATCAAACGCCCATCACTGCTAATCGCCAAAGAAGCATTCTCGGCGATCGAACCATCAAAGCAGTCGACCATCATCCGTCAGATCAAAGCCTTCATGAGCGGGGCGAGCCTCTTCATCATCGAACCGGATGATAGTCGTACCAGCGAGTTCGCCGCCGTGTTTGAACTGAAACAGGGGCGACTGTTTGAACGCAAACTCCTGGCCGAAAGCCAGGGGCCGGATTCTGCGACACGCAATGACGTTAGCGGTCTTGGCGCAACTGCAGAGGTCATGTCGCAAATTCCACTCTTTGCGTCAATCGATCGGGCCAAACTAAAGTTGCTCGCTTTTACGAGCGATTGGCTGACTTACGAGCCTCAGCAGTATGTCTTCCGACAAGGAGACCCGGGCGACCGAGCTTATGTCGTCCTGCATGGCGAGGTAGAGGTCGTATTAGAGCAACCGCAGGGCGAAACCGTGCTCGCAACGCTCGGCAACACTCAAATATTCGGCGAAATGGCGCTACTTGCCTCGCAGCCACGCAGCACCTCTATTCGCTGCAAGACCGATACCCGACTGCTCGCAATCAGACAGGACGTTTTCGTCAAACTGGTTCAAGAGGATGCCAATATCGCCCTCGCGATTACGCGCGTTTTGATCGGGCGCTTGTCGAACACCCTGCGCGACGTGGCGCGTCGATAAAGGCGCTCGCTGCCGATTTTGGATTCAGCCCTTGAACGGCGTCTTTTCGTTTATACTTATTGCGTTAACTTGAAGGGGGCGACCGGCTTCGACGTGGGTTGCGAACCTTCAGGGGCGTGCCGAGGTGCAGTGAACCTCGTAAAACTTTGCTGCAAACTACAGTTGCCAACGACGACAACTACGCTCTGG
>JBDLSG010000065.1:0-6639 GCA_039799645.1 Pseudomonadota bacterium
GCCGACTGCAGCGGCGTGATGAGTTCGTTCTGCAACCGAGCACCGACGATCGCGTCGACGATGCCTTCGGGCACGGTCATCTGCATGTTCTTGGCGAGGACGTCGACCTGCTGCTCGAAGCTCCCCTTGATCAAAGCAGGGTTCAGCAGCTCCATCTGTCCTTTGAACGACTTGATTTCGTCGCTCACATCCGCCCAGTTCATCGCACCGTATCGCTTTCGTACCTCAGTCTGGAACCAAGCAGCATCGTGTCGACCCGTCTGATATTCAGCAAGGATAGTCGCCAGTGTCCCGGATGTTGCTCGCGGACCTGGCTTGTCCTGCAGGCTCTTCAACCTCTCGACGAGTGCCGGAATGGCAGCCCAGTCGCCCCGAAACATCGCGAGACCTACGAGCGAGTTGTAGTAACCACGAAGCGTGGCGGCGTCCTTGATATCGTATCGCGCGAGATCGGCGCGGATGTTTTTCTCAAACGCTTCGGCTATTACGAGCACCTCAGCTTTTGGCGCATCGAGATATTGGCTTGGCAATTTCTCGAGCTTGACGACCCGACGCGGCAGCTGATCGGCTGACGTAATGACTTGGCGCGCCTCACTTGAAGTCGAGGATTGGGCCGGAGCGGGTTGATGCGCCATGAGTAGGGAGGCGGCGACGAATGCGGCGACGACAGATTTTTTCATGGGTTGAATCCTGAAAGATGAATAACTACTGACTTTGAGACTGCTCTTCCGACGGAAGGTTCCAGGCGAGCACCATGTTGGGCAGAAGCGCGCCCAACATGAAGAAAGCGATGACGAAGGGCGTGATCAGCTCGCGATGGAGAATTGGTTCGTCAATCATTCCGCTGTCGAACGCGATATCGCTCATCCAAACCCCGCCAACGGCCAGACCTACGACGAACGCAAGAATTCCGTAAGAGGCCACATAATTTTGATTCCGAATGTCGAGCAAACGCTCATCTAGAAGCTCGGCGGGTGCTTCGGCAATCAGCCTGCAAGACTTTCGAAGTACGAAGTGCAAGACCAACGCCACTATCGAAAGTGACGCGAAAATAACTAGGGATCGACGAGTATTCTGTCGATAAAGCACCGAGTTCTTCTGATCCGACAGCGCTCGGTTGACCTCTTCTCGAGATACGCCGTGCGCCCAGTAAAATTTATTGTCTTGGCTCGCCATCGCTTAGCTTCCTTTTCTGAAGGGTTTGATCGAGAAGAGATCGGGAATCTCGGTGTCCAGCGCTTTGGCGATCTTGAGCGCCAGAACGAGGCTCGGGCTGTACTCCCCGCGCTCGAGATAACCGATCGTCTGGTAATGAACGCCAACCGCGTCGGCAAGTTGCTGACGGGTCATACCTTGGCGGACTCGCAGCTCCTCAACCCGGTTAAATACGGGATCTTCTTTTTGTCTGCTCATGGAGAGAAAGCATATATGCTATGTAGCATGAATGCAATACTCGTAAACCCGCTCCCAAGAAAGGCTTGATCTCTGAACTGGTGTTTTATATAACTATAACACTACCCATCAGGACCTGCTGCCATGCTCACTATCCGTAACCTCAATTACCTCTATCCCAACGGAACCCAGGCGCTAAGCGGAGTTGACCTGCAGTTGCCCGCCGGGATGTTCGGTCTCCTCGGCCCGAACGGCGCAGGCAAAAGCACGCTGATGCGCTGCATCGCCTCACTGCAGACCCCGCAGTCGGGGAGCATCCACTTCGACGGCATGGACGTGATCGCCGACCCTGCCGCACTTCGGCGAATACTCGGTTATCTGCCTCAAGATTTCGGCGTGTACCCACGAGTGTCAGCCTGGGACATGCTCGAACACCTCGCGGTGCTAAAGGGACTCGCAGCACGCGGCGAGCGACGCGAGGCCGTTGAGCGATTACTTCGGCAAGTCAATCTTTGGGATGTGCGACGCAAAGCTGTCGCCGGCTTCTCCGGTGGCATGCGCCAAAGATTCGGCATCGCACAGGCCTTGATCGGCAATCCGCGCCTGATCATTGTCGATGAGCCGACCGCCGGGCTTGATCCCGAGGAGCGCAACCGCTTCCTGAACCTGCTCTCCGAAATCAGCGAAAACGTAGTGGTCATCCTCTCGACTCACATCGTCGAAGACGTCGCCGAACTCTGTCCGCGCATGGGTATTCTGGTCGGCGGCCGCATCGTCGCCAATGGCGCACCCGGCCAGCTCACCGACTCGCTACAGGGACGTATCTGGCGCAAAACTGTCGGTCGCAGTGAACTCGCATCGATACGCGATACGCATCACGTCATCGCTACCCGGCTGTCGGGCGGCCGAACGGTGGTGCACATCCTCGCCGATGCATCGCCCGGTGATGGCTTCGCTGCGGCGCCTGCCGGACTCGAGGATGTCTACTTCGCTACGCTCGCCGCCGAACGGCGAGCCGCCTGAGAACACCCTCCCATGCTACGACACGTTGCATCTTTCGAATTGCGCTATCAACTGCGCTCGCCCGCCTTCTGGGTGACCTTCGTGATTTTCTTCCTGCTCGCGTTCGGCGCCGCCGCGTCAGATCAGCTGAGTATCGGCGGCAAGGGCGGCAACGTACTCGTCAATGCGCCTTTTGTGATCGCACAGACCACGCTGATCATGAGCCTTTTCGCGCTCTTCATGGCGGCGGCGTTCGTCGCTAATGCCGTGGTTCGCGATGACGAGACTCGTTTCGGAAGCATCCTTCTCAGTTCGCGACTGTCCGTGCGCGACTATCTTCTCGGGCGCTTTGCGGGCGCTTGGGCGGTCGCGATGCTTGCGTTTGCAAGCGTGCCACTCGGTAACGCAATCGGCGCGGCCATGCCCTGGCTCGATCCCGAGACTGTCGGGCCGTTCAACGCAGGGTGGTATCTCTACGCATGGCTCGTGCTTGCCGGTCCTACGCTACTCGTCACCTCCGCTGCGCTCTATGCCGTAGCGCTGCTGACGCGCTCGATGCAACTCACGTACGTCGGCGTGATGGTGCTGCTCGTTGGGTATCTTGTGACGATGAATCTTTTGAGCGAGCCACGACACGAACTCGTGGTCTCGCTTCTCGATCCATTCGGCATTGCGCCGATGGCGATCGCCACCAAGTATTGGACGGCCGCCGAGCGAAATACACTGATGCCCGCGCTCGAGGGCCCGCTGCTCTGGAACCGCGTGATCTGGATCGGTGTAACGGCGGTCCTACTCGCGTTGGCGATGCGCATGTACCGTGTCGGTGCCCGTTCGGCCAAAACGAAGTCGGCAGCACGCGAGTCGACCGATGAGATTAACGTACCGTCTGTACCGTCCTCCGCGCTCGCTCCGTCGACATACAGCGTACAGATGCCGCAATCGCGGCGCAGTATGGCGGCGCTGCTTGCACTGGTCCGACATGATCTATTTGCTGCTTTCCGGCACCCTGGATTTCTCGTACTGCTGTTTATCGGTGGCATCAATGCCGGCGGATCCCTGTGGTTCGCGGACGAGTTTTATGGGACGTCCACGCTTCCCGTGACGCGCGTGATGATCGAGACATTGCGTGGCACTTTCACCATCATCCCGCTGCTAATCGCTATTTATTACGCCGGAGAGCTCGTCTGGGGCAGTCGCGATCGGCGGATGAACGAAATCATTGACTCTACGCCTGCTCCAGACTGGGCATTTGCTGTACCGAAGATGCTCGCGATTTCATTGGTTCTCGCTTCGACGCTCATCGCCGGCGTTCTCGTAGCGATTGGTATGCAGCTAATTAAGGGATACACGAACCTCGAAATCGGAAACTATCTGCTCTGGTACGTACTCCCGAATACCATCGATGCCACGCTGATCGCCATCCTCGCAGTGTTCGTGCAAACGCTAGTACCGTCGAAGGCGATGGGCTGGATGGTGATGATCGTCATCCTCGTCGCTCAGAGTACGCTGGCCCCGCTCGGGTTTGAGCATCCGCTGTACCTTTACGCCAGCTCGACCCCTGAACCCCTTTCCGACATGAATGGTCAAGGAGACTTTGCCGCTCATGCCGCCTGGTTTCGTGCCTACTGGGGAGCTTGCGCACTATTGCTTGCCGTACTCGCTGCGATGCTTTGGCGACGAGGAACAGTCGACCTGCTGCGCGTACGGGCCAAACGACTTCGCACTCGACTAGTCGGGCCTGCAGGCGCGATCGCCGGTGTCGCCGTGCTCGCCATGGCAGGCCTCGGCGGCTGGATCTTTCACAACACAAATATCCTCAACGAATACCGGATCGATGACGACGAACGCAAATGGGCGGCGGACCTCGAGAAGACCGTGTCACCCTTCGAGAAGTTACCGCAGCCGAAAATCACTGACGTTAACCTCGTGGTCGATCTGTATCCGACGGATGGCAGGGCCGATGTCCGCGGCAGTTACGTGCTTGAAAACCGCACCGGTACGGCGCTGCGCGAGGTACACGTGGCACTGCCGCGGACTCTCGAGGTACGCGCGCTCAACATTGAGGGTGCGACCGTCACAAAGCAGTGGCCTGAGTTTAACTATCGCGTCTTTCGTCTAGCGGCGCCGCTGCTACCGGGTGAAACCGCGACTCTGCAATTCAGCCTGCAGCGCGTGCAGCGCGGCTTCACCCACCGTGCCGGCGATACACGCCTCGTCGACAACGGCACATTCCTCGACAATTTCGAGATCGCGCCCTCACTCGGGCCAAACCGGGAGTCTTACCTCTCCGATCGCGCCGAGCGACGCAAGCAAGGGCTACCTCCCGAGTCTCGACCGCCGCGACTTGAGGACGAGTCTGCCCGCGCCTTCAACATGTTGCGCCGCGACAGCGACTGGGTGAACGCCGACATCACGATCTCCACAGAGGCCGATCAGACCGCCATCGCACCCGGGTATCAGGTTTCGGAAATCGTCCGCGACAACCGGCGGATCACCCGATTCCGCACCGATGCGCCCATCCAGAACTTCTTCTCAATACAGTCGGCAAAATATGCCGTTGCTCGCGATCGCTGGAATGACGTGCAGCTCGCTGTCTATCATCACGCGCCCCACGACAAGAACGTGCGCACGATGCTCGAAGCGATGAAGGTGTCGCTCGACATGTTCTCGAACGTCTTTAGCCCTTTCCAGTTTAAGCAACTGCGCATCCTCGAGTTCCCCGCCTATCAAAGCTTCGCGCAGTCATTCGCGAACACCGTGCCGTACTCGGAGGCTATCGGTTTCATCGCACACCGAAAAACTCCTGAGGACATCGATACTGTGACCTACGTCACCGCGCACGAGATCGGGCACCAATGGTGGGCGCACCAACTCATCCCCTCCGAGCAGCAAGGAGCGACATTGCTCGTCGAGTCGATGGCGCAATACTCGGCATTACTCGTGATGGAGAAACTCTACGGTCCGGAGCAGATCCGCAAATTTCTCAAGTACGAACTCGACCGTTATCTGCGTTCTCGCGGTAGCGAGCGTCTCGAGGAGTTGCCGCTCGCTCGCGTCGAGAACCAAGGTTACATTCATTATCAAAAAGGCGGTCTCGCGATGTACCTGCTAAAAGAAGAGGTCGGCGCCGAGGTAGTCAACCGAACGCTGCGCCGCCTGCTCGGTGAGTTCGCCTTCAAGGGCGCGCCGTACGCGAACTCAAATGATTTCCTTCGCATACTTCGCGAGGAGGCCGGCCCAGCGCACGAAACGTTGATCGCAGACCTTTTTGAGCGAATCACGCTCTACGACGTCAAGCTCGAGTCAGCTAAGTCACGCCAACTCGCTAACGGTCGATGGGAAACGACGCTCTCGGTGAGCGCCAAAAAAATGTATGCCGATGGTCGAGGAAAGGAAACCCCGACCAAGCTCAATGAAGCCTTCGAGGTTGGGCTATTCAGCGCTGAACCAGGTAAAAGCGGCTTCACGCGCCAAAGCGTTCTCGCCTTCGAGCGGCGCACCTTACGCGATGGCCAGCAGCAGATCGTGGTGCAAAGCGCCTCAAAGCCCATGTTTGCTGGCGTCGATCCCTATAACAAGCGGATAGATCGAGAGACAGACGATAATGTTCAGAAGGTCGAGGGATAGCGCCGGGAAGACGTCGCCCCTCGACCAGCTCGAGATCATTGATTCGAGTGATACTCACTCGACAGAAGCATTTTTCGATCGCACTGTAGAGCGTCGCGGATGTCGTTACCGACGTCGTTTAAGTTACGACTTGGAATTCTTCGGATGTCGTATCTTCAACGCCTCAGGGGCACTTAAAAAATTACGAGCCGCCCGAAACACGGAGTCAGATCAGCCTTTGTTAACTAACAAATCTTTTCAAAAATCTATACGTAATAAGCGCTTAGGTAGTTGCGGACTTTCGAGTAATTCTTTTAGCGTTGCCGAATGTCACGAACTATTCTGATTTCTATTTTTCTCGCCCTGCTAACGGCCTGCGGTGGTGGTGGGGGTGGAGGTGGTGGAGCGGCACCGACACCGAATCCATCAACGGCAACGGCACCCGGAGCGCCGACGATTACGACGGTGACTCCCGGTGACGGACAGGCTTCGATCGCCTTCGCAGCACCAACCTCGGACGGCGGATCCGTCATCACGGGTTATACCGCGACTTGCACCCTTCCGGGCACCTCTAGATCGGGCAGCGGCAGTAACAGCCCCATCGTGGTCTCAGGGCTTACCAATAACACCGTATACGGC
>JBDLSG010000066.1:0-5656 GCA_039799645.1 Pseudomonadota bacterium
ATTCATCGTACCGAATGGGCATCGCGAGTATCTCGAGACACTCCGAGGCGCGCCGGCAACGTTTATCGACACGCGCCCCTATTCGATGGGATTGACCGCGATCGAACTTCTTTTGATGGGCAAGACCATTGTCGGCGCGAAACCCCCATCGTTGGCCTTGATGTGCGAACGACATCGCTTCGGACATCAACAAACCGCTGACTTTGCCGGTTATGCAGCGCAGGCCTCGCAACTATACGAGTGGTGCACGCGCTGAAGGCTTCTCAGACATACCCCGCCCGCCACTCCGCCTGGTAATTGAGGCCGAGCGACACGATGCGTTGCAGCAACTCGGGATAGCTGATGCCCGCGGAGAGCGCTGAACGCGCGTAATCTTCGGCTGCGGCTAGGCAAGGGTTGGCGTTCGCTTCGAGAACGAAAATCTCACCATCGGGCCGCACGCGAAAATCCATGCGTGCGTAGCCCGAAAGGCCGAGGCTTCGATAGATGCGCCGCGCGAGTTTGTCGAGTCGCGCCTCAAGCGCCGGCGATAACTCGGTCGCAGCCGAGCGCGTGATGCCGTGCTTGGCTTGGTAACGGCGATCCCACTTCACTTTGCGCGTGGCGATCGTTGCTTGGTTGTCGCCCATCGAGCCGAAGTGCATTTCCCACACGGGCAAGCGCGTCAATCGATCATTGCCGAGTACGCCGACGTACAACTCGCGCCCTGCGATGTATTCCTCGACGAGCGCATCCGTCTTGACCTGCTCGTGCATGAAGGCAATGCGATCGCGCAGTTGATCGGGCGTCTCGACGACCGATGCCTGTGAAATGCCGAGCGACGCATCTTCGGTTGCCGACTTCACGAAAAGGGGATAACGCAGCTTAGATGGCAATCGCACCACCCGCCCCTTGGGGAAGACGGCGAATTGAGGCGTCGGGATGCGGTGATAGTGCAGTAACTGCTTAGAGAGCGGCTTATCGCGCGAAAGCAGCAACCCGCGTGGATTGCAGCCCGTATAGGGCTGCTCCATCAATTCGAGGAATGCCACGACATGCTGATCGTAGGTGACGACACCGTTGAATTCTTCGAGCAAATTGAAAACCACATCGGGCTTCCACTCGGTGATCTCGCTACGCAGCGCCGTCAAACTATCGAGTACACCTAGGCAACGCACCTCGTGACCCATGGCACGCAGATGGGTAATCACGTCGTACTCGGTGCGCCACTCGTCGATCTGCTGATCGGTATAGCCTTCGATGCTTTCAGGAGGCTTCAAGGCCTCATGAACGACTACCAAAATCCTCAAAGACTTCATCAATCCATCACCACGTCAAGGACGACCCACCAAGACAGCGGCGAGCAGCGCATCCGCCCGTCGCTCGATCAACTCCCGCTCAGCTAGTGACTCAAGCCATGCGGCAGGAAGACCGCTTGCCCCATAGTGAGCGCCGGCAAGCTGACCACACAATGCGCCAAGTACATCCGAATCGCCACCGTGATTGATCGCCTCGAGCACGGCATCCTGCCAATTCGCCGTGCTACAAAAAGCGCCGGTGGCTATGCTGAGCAAGCGACCTGCGTCGGTCTGTGGCCACTGACTTTCGGCAATTTGCTGGCATAGCGCAGCATGGCTAGCACCGTGCAACGCCGACTTCAGGATCAAGGAAAACACTTTAGCCAACTGCACGGTCGAGTCTTGATGACTCGTGATCTGCGTCGCAGCAATAACCTCTTGCTCAAGCGCATCACCATCAGCGAGGTGCCATACGACGAGCGGCGCTAACCGCGTGAGCGCATCGCTACCATCAGACAGCGCTATATCAGGAACGCCATCGACGAGAGCGCGACTGACTGCCGCAGTGATGCCGAGACACTCGCCCGTCGCGCTGTTTTCGCCTCGCTGCTGCCAGCGGCGAAGCTGCTCAAGCTGCTCGACGGAATCGAAACCGCCACGATCGAGCAAACTCGTCGCGACGCACAGCATGATCGCCGTCTCGTCCGCCCACGCGCCGCGAGGCAAATCGAAGGGACCGCCACCGAAGAGATCACGCACGGGCGTAAAACTGCCCGCGCGACGTAGCTGCGTCGGCATCGACGAGGATTCACCGAGCGCAAGACCGAGCAATGCGCCTCGGATGCGATCTCGCCAGCGCAATACGACCTGGGCGCTCGACGAGTCGAGCCAATCGAAGCCCTCGTCCGTCATCCGTTGTGTTTGGCGCCCAAAGCCGCAAAGTCGAACAAACTGGTATCGGCTAAGTGACTCGGCTCAACCGAACGCAGAGCCGAAAAAATCGACTCGGTTCGTCCCGGGTACTCACGCTCCCAAGCCTGCAACATCTGCTTGATCTGGCGTCGTTGCGCGTTCTCTTGCGAACCACACAATGTGCAAGGAATGATCGGGAACTGCCGTGCGCGCGCATAACGCTCGATGTCTCGCTCGGGCACGTAAGCAAGCGGGCGGATCACGATGTGCTTGCCATCCTCAGACCGGAGTTTAGGCGGCATCGCCTTGAGGCGACCGCCGAAGAAAAGATTCAGGAACATCGTCTCGACGATGTCATCGCGATGGTGACCGAGTGCGACCTTGGTCACACCGTTCTCGGCCGCCCAGCGATAGAGCGCCCCGCGACGCAATCGCGAGCACAACCCGCACATCGTCTTGCCTTCGGGGATCACGCGCTTGACTACCGAATAGGTGTCTTGCTCGATGATGTGAAACGGCACACCGAGGGACTGCAAATATTCCGGTAACACGTGCTCCGGAAAACCCGGCTGCTTTTGGTCGAGATTGACGGCGACCAGCTCGAAACTCACTGGCGCACTGCGCTGCAACGACAGCAGGATATCAAGCAGCGTGTAGGAGTCCTTGCCGCCCGAGAGACAGACCATGACTTTGTCGCCCTCGGCGATCATGGCGTAGTCCTCGATCGCCTTACCGACAAGACCGCGCAGCTGCGCTTGCAGCTTGCGAAAAGTGCTCGATGTTTTCGCCGACGGCAGCGCCGGAATCGGCACCGTCGTGACCTGCATCTCCATCAAATCGACTGCGCCCCCATCACGATCAAACAAATGCAGCTGCCGAAACCGACGAGCCACACCAGCGATCGCAGAGATGCGAGGTCAGCGAGATAGCAAACGAGATAGGCTACTCGTGAAACGGCGAAGATACCCGCAATCAAACCCAATGTTTCGAGCGGCACGTTGCCAATGAAAGCGGCAACTAGCGCGGCAACGTAGACCGCGAGCGCTTCCCAAGAATTCTGCTGCGCTGCATAAGCCCGCGCTCGGTAGCCTTGCTGCTTGGCCTGCCAGTCACGCGGATTGCGATTGTCGTAGCGACCGGGGCCCACTTTGGCGATGCCGGCGCACACGATCGGCATCAAGGCAGCAATCAATAACGTCCAGAGGGCAATGGCCATGGGCAACTCCTGGTGGAAAGAGGTTTCGAGGAGGCGAGCATACCACCGCACTAGCCGGGTCTGATTGACTCCCAGACCAGCATCGCACGCTTGCGATCAACGCCCCAATGGAATCCACCGAGACCACCATCAGCGCGAACGACATGATGGCAAGGGACGAGCCAGCCGATGCGATTGCTGCCTACCGCCGTTCCGACCGCACGCGCGGCCTGTGGTCGCGATACGGCTGATGCCAACTCACCGTAGGTAACCGTCTCGCCAGAATCGCGCGCTACGAGCGCCCGCCAAACCTCGAGCTGAAACGGGCTACCAAACAGATGCAACTTGAGACTCTTCCCCTCGAACACGGTACTCACGTTGGCGACGGCTGCAGGATCGTCACGCTCGAACTGTGCTGCATCCCATCGCTCCTTCAGCAATTGGAGCGGATCCCGCCCATGATCAAAGAATTCTAGATGACATAAACCCGTACCGGTCCAAGCGATCACGCAATCGCCGAAGGGGGAGCGACTACAGCCCCAATGCAGCAAACCGCGCCAACGTCCGGTATCGACGATCTGCGACTTCAGATCAACGATGCAATGTCGCAAGCGATCCTGTCCACGCAGTTGCAACGCATGCGCTGCCGCAAACAAACGAGCCTCACCGATCAGACTCTCTTCATCACCGATAACTTCGCAAGCATTCACCAACAGATCGAGCTCGACGCCCGACCAGTCGAGAAATTGACGGCGCAGACGCGCCAGACTCAAGCCTGTCGCGCTCGCAAGGCGCGTGAGCGAAGGCATTGCCGCGGGTTGCTGCGCCAAGACGGCCAATGTGTGCGCGATGCTGGTGAACATCGCGGCATTACAAAAACGCGATTCGTTCAAGAAATCGTTGTGCGCCACGAAGGCCAAGTCGCCGCCAGCCAGCCCACCGCCACGGATCCGACAACGAGCACAACGACGGTCAGGATCACGAGAATTCTGCGCCGCGTGAGTGCGCCGTTGGCATCGGCCATCAGATCAGCGCAACTTCAAAATACCCTTCTCATCGAAGGGTACGGTGCGTAGAGCACCACGCTCGAGCCGTACTTGGCCACGCAGGCGATACTCGACTTGATTGAGCGAACCACCCGTGACGCGCGCCTTTTCGACGAGCTTGAGCAGCGTGCCGGCGAGATTGGCGGTCACGAGCATGTCGAACTCGGCCTCACCTTTGGCCGGCACCACGAAGCTGCTGCCAGAGAGCCCGTGGCCGAGTGCCTCACCACCCAATTCGATGGTGTACGTCACGCCTCTCACTGCAAGCTCGAGATCGTTGGGGTTCTGCACTTTCATGCGCGCCTTGATGCGCTGCTCGAACAGATCACCCTTCACGAGATCGACCGAGACGATCGATAAGTCTGGCGCCTGCAACTTCGGCCCAAGCGCAGCACAACCCGCAAACACGACTGCGACAGTCATCGCGAGCAAAAGGCGAAACCAAGGGAGGTGGCGGCGCATTAGCTGCATCTTAACCAACATTGCTCGCGGTCCAACATCCGGGGTCGACCGCAAAGCCAACTACTGCTTGAAAGCTTATACTATTTACTCTACAGTACTACTCAATGAATGATAGCCATGCCAAGAAGTTTCAGAAAGACCTGAACGCCGGTCTGGTCGCACTCGTCCTGCTGGCGGTGCTCGCAGCCACCGACGAAGACGCCTACGGCTACGACATCGCCAAGCGCCTGCAGCCCCCTGATGGCAGCGAGCCCCTGTTCAAGGAAGGCACGATTTACCCGGTGCTGCGCTCGCTCTCGGCTTCCGGTTGGCTCTCGAGCCGCATCGTGCCTTCGTATTCAGGCCCTCCCCGTCGTTACTACCGCATCACCCCCGAGGGTCGAGCCGTCTTAGCCGACTGGCTGGCCGCCTGGGCCCACACCCGCGACTTCGTTGAGCACTTCACGCGCGCGGCAACGCAACAGCGACCCTCTGAAGGATCGACCATATGACCTCGGCTACCCCCGTCTCGATTAATGACTACTTGCAGGCACTGCGTGAAGCACTGCGCGCAGCTGACCCGGCGCTCGTTCAGGATGCGATCTACGATGCCGAGCAACACCTGCGAGCCGAGATCGCGGCAAAGCCAAACTCGGCTGAGCACGACGTGCTTGCCGAGATCGTCAAGAGCTACGGCGCTCCCGAAGAAGTGGCGGCTGCCTACCTCGAGACCGAATCACGCGTGCAGGCGGCGATGGCCACGCCCGCATCGAACCGTCGCCCAC
>JBDLSG010000067.1:0-5590 GCA_039799645.1 Pseudomonadota bacterium
CTCGTCGCGTAGGTATGTCGTAGGCTGTACAGAGTCCGAGTATTACCGTGGGCGTCCTTCTCAATACCGAGCCAACGCAAGAAGAGCTTGAAGGACTTCGTTAGTCGCTGATGATTCGGGACACGGCCCTCTCGTGTCCGAAAGACATACTCGTCCTGCTTGAAGAGCATATCTTCGGGTAAGTCTTTTAGTGCCTCAAACCGCTGCTGAATGGCCTTCAGTGGGCCCGATACGTTTCCGTCAATATCGCGACAAACCAGGGTTCTTGGACGCTTCTTCCCGACCACGGCAAACTTTAGAGTCGAGGGGGAATCCCCCTCAGCGTCTACTCCATCTCGGAAGACAGCGATGCGTTTGATTTGATTCCACTTGAGATTGAGTGACTCCACGCCAGGGCGCATCCCTGTGTTGTACAGCACTGAAACATAGTCAACGAGAAGTTCCCGAATGACTTTCGAACAATCCTTATGCCCACGCTCGATGAACTCGGGCAGTTTTTCTAAAATCAAACGACTTTCATCTTCATCAAAGTAGGGTCTTGGATTGGGTTTCGCCCCGTTGTTGATGAGAGCCGGTATCTGTACGGGCGCCATCAAGCCTCGTGCAATCGCCGTACGGAAGACGCGATTCAAAGCGGCGTTGTGAGTGTTGATCGTGCTTCGATTCGCCTTTCGCTGCAGTTTCTCTGTCCGATACTGATCCAGCTGAACCAGCTGAGCATGACCGATCTTGTGGACGGGGTAGCGGCCAAGCGCGGGGATCAGCCACCCTCGAATCACCATCATGTAGTCGCGGTTAGCTTGCCGCCCGACGCCCGATGCGAGCTCAGCCTCAAGTTCTTTCATGGTGAGTTTGGCGACATCGGCAAACTTGCGCACGATATCAACGTCACCCCGAGCTTGAGCATCTTTCATTTCGCGATATCGTCGAAGCGCAAATTCTTTGGCTACCTCGATATCGTCAGTGCGGGTGCTGATTGAAATCCACTTACCCGTGACACGACGGATACGAGCCTGCCAAAGCCGACTACGATCGCGCTTGTAAAGCATGACGCCTTCAGCGACTTCACGCTCTTCGAATGCGATTTCTTGCTTTGTAACGCCGTACCGCACAACACACGCCCTACTGTCACTCACTTGCGCAGTGTGTGCTGCGCTCAATAGTGAAAAGCGTAATGCCGTGCCTCTATAAGGACGATCCTTTGGTCAATGAAATTTATTGACCTTCAGACGCGCGGTGCGCGAAAGGTGCTTACCTGTAAATATTCGAAATAGGCACGCTAGGTGCTTGAGGCCAAAGAGGAAATGGTGGCCGGAGTCGGAATCGAACCAACGACACGCGGATTTTCAAAGTTTCATCGCCAATTAATACGTAAATATTTCAATCACTTATATCGTCGGAATCGTGGTGCGACACAGGTGCGACAAGCGTCAATTTTTATTTTTGACGGGGCTTTTCAAGCGCTAGCACGCCGTAATTTCGAGGTCGAATGTCGTTTAAACGACAACCGAGGCCCCAATCATATCCATTCTTGAAGTGCAGTCAGATACCGTAGACCGCAGCGTAGATGGTTTCCCTGATCGGCACCTAAGATCCCGAAAGTTCGCTTCAACCAGACAGCACCTTTGCGGATCCCGCTTACGTCTACTTGCACGCGCGGGAGTACTATTGGTGACATTCACGGTTTTTAGCGCCGGGCTTATGACCATTGGACCCCCTAGAGTTCTCGCCACGCGACGAAGTAAGACGCTAGCCGATACCCTCGAGGTGTTATGCCTCGAACCGGGCTTAACGAAGCGGTATCGCCTCTACACGACGATCGATGAGTCATTGAGCGAAACGATGTGGGATCTCGATCCGGTCGAGTTTGATTCCACGGACGACCCGGATCTTCATACGTATCTCACTGAGTCGTTTTGGATGACGACCGTAAGCCCCCTCGAGCTACGGAGGGCGTGTGAGCTGTATTCGTCCGGGGTGACAGGGTCACCCGTCGGAGCGACCAACGAGCAATCAGTGGTCGATTTGGGCTCCCTCGGGGTGGTGCTGATGGAGATGTTCAACCGGATCCAGACGATCGATCCCTCGGAGGCCCACTCTTCGATTGTGCTTCAGGAGCTTGATACGAACCTGCGCAGGCTCGAGGCCTTGCCGAACCTTTCCGACTCAGTGCGAAACTCCATCCACGGGTGTCGTCTAGTGTATCGAGAACTTCAGGCAGAGGCCGTTTTACAGGCAAAGCACCTCGGGCATTAACTGGGCCCGCTTGGATTCACACCTGCGGACCAAGGGATTATGAGAAGACAGGACTAAATCAACACCATTGGCCATCAATCACTTACGCGTTCCTAAATCCCGTGTGTAAGAGAGTGTGTATGTAACTATCGTGTTTTTGACAGGCAAGGTGGCCTGCAAAAACGTTCCGTCCCGTCAATTTAGTCAAAGATTAAGGATAGCGATACAGAAGTAAGAATCAGACTTTGACTGCAAGCTATCAAGATATAGACGACTCTCCACCGAGTACTTTTCCATAGATTAAGCTCGTCAAGGTACGACTGCTGTATCCAGGAATAACATTCGCAGCTGAGTGATCTTAATTGACTGCGGCTGTTCGCATGACCCGTCAGACGCCGAGCGCTCCGGCGGCGAGCGCCTTGCGACGATAGGCGGGGACGTTCCAGGCCATCAGCAAACCCGACAGCAAGATGATCACGAGACCGATGGCCCATATCACCGAGATGCCTTTGGCGATTTCGCTGCCCTTCGCTTTATGCAATTGCACGAGATGGCGCCACGGCGTTGTTTCTTTGATGACGAGCGTCGCCACCAACGGATCAGCTGCCGGCTTCAACACAACATCGCGACTCGCACCCGTCCACTCGAGCTCGAAGGAGGTACCGGCTTTTTTGATTGATGCGGCGCCCGAAGGATGCGCGACACCCGCTTCGTCGAGCGCACGCTCGACGATGCCCGTCAGAGCGCTGAGCTCAGGCGTGAGCGGCTCCGCGAGCGTGATCGGCCGCGAGGTCTCCTCGCAGCTGCCCTTGATCGAGACGGTATAAAGCGCGCCGGTCGTCGCGAACATCACGGCGATGGGAAGAAAGAACGCCGCCAGCCAGAGGTGAATCGAAATAAGTGATTTCTGCATGGGGATGGCCCGTTGAAAGTATCGATGAAGCGGAAGGCTACGAAGTTTAAACCCCTTGGATTGGCCGCTTGACGACGAGTTCGAGGTTCTGTACCTTTTCACATAAAGGTACTGGTTTAAAACCTATGACTCGGGAAAATAATTTCGCTGCGATCAAGAAAGGTCTGCTGGAATTTGCCGTGCTCAAGGTGGTCGGCACCGGTGAACTGTATGCCGCCGATATCCTCAGCCGCCTCGACCGCACGGAGTTCGCAACGCAGGAGGGCACACTCTATCCCCTGCTGAGCAAGCTACGACGTGAAGGACTCGTTCATTACGAGTGGCAAGAGTCGAGCCTCGGACCCCCGCGCAAGTACTACCGCCTCACCGGCCACGGGCGCCACCACCTCGACACCCTCGATCGTTACTGGAAAACCATCGACCGCACGCTCGCCGAACTCGGCGGCTGATGCCCACGGAGACCCGCATGAAACGCGTCATTCAAGCGAGCCTAAATCGCAATCCCTACTCTCTCGAGGAAGACGCCTACGCGCGCCTCGAGGTCTACCTGGCCGAATCGGCCGCAGCGCTCGCCGAGAATCCCGACCGCGAAGAGATCCTGCTCGACCTCGAGCAGGCGGTGGCCGATCAGTGCCGACGTCGTCTACCGCCTCAGGCAACCGTCATCACCCTCACCGAGCTCGTGCCCGCCCTCGAGGAGATCGGGCCGGTCAGCGTGCCCACCGGCGAAGAGAGTCGAGCCAAAGAAAAGACCGAGACCGCGTCCGCTCTGCAGCAAATCAGCCAAGGTGCATGGGTGAGCGGCGTGTGCCTCGGGCTCGCGCGTTACTTAAAGGCAGAGGTGACGCTTATCCGCGTCATCGCGCTCGCCCTGTTGTTTGTCACCGGAGGCTCGGCAGCATTGGTGTACGCCGTCTTCGCCGCATTGCTACCATTTACCGAGATCGATCCAAGTTGTCCACCGCCCGGAAAAATTCCGGCCAAGCTCCGCGTCTGGATCGAATCCATTCGCCAAAGAATTTCGCGCGCTGTCCAATAACGTCACGCTGCCGATCGCTGGGTGACCGTCCGCTCATCGAGCGCGCCACCCGCAGCATTATCCGGAGGATCGGATGTGAACAAAACCTTCACCGCCCTCGCCGCCATAGCCGCGCTCGCCTTGTCGAGCGGCTGCTCGCGGTCGACATTCATGCAAAACCCATACGAGGCGATCCCAAAATCGACCCCGGCGCAGCTTGCGCAGGTTCATCCGCCTCAGGCACTCCACGCCGATCTCGACGCTATTGTCGCGTTGCACGAACGGACGAACCCGAACCCCTATCTTCGCGTCTCGAAGGAGTCGATCCGCACGCTAGCCGAGAAGCTGAAGGCCTCGATCGACCGGCCGATGACGCGGCGAGAGTTCCTTCCCTTGGTAATGGAACTGCAAGCCGGATATCGATCCGATCACTACGCGCAAGGCGTCCCCTCGGAGGATCTTGAAGCAGCCATTGCCCGAGGCGAGCGGCTGCTCCCCTTCCGCGTAGAGCCCAAGGAGGATGAACTGATCGTCGTCGCCGTCGCAGAGGGCGAGGGAGCCATCGAGCCGGGCGATACCCTCGTCAGAATCGGAAGTGTCTCCGCAGCCGATCATCTTTCTCGGCTGCGTACGCTCGTGCCCGACGAAACCGCCCGCTACCGCGACACGCAGATTCGCGAGCGTTACCGCAGCCTCGCGTGGGCCACAGGAATCGCCCTGCCGACGCAAGTCGAGGTCATCCGCCCGAACGGATCGCGGCGTACCGTGACGGTCGAAGGCGTGGGTGTTGGTGCGCGCAAGACTGAACGGACTGCAGCAAACGGTACGCAAGCGGAGCCACAGCGTGAAGTGCTCGTCGACAGCCCACCGTTCCGCGCACTCCTAATACCGGGCGACGCGCCTACCGCAGCGCCCGTCGCACTAATCGAGTTTCCGACCATGGATGGCCCGCTCGGCGGGCAGTGGGACAAGTTTCTCGACCAGGCCATCACGGCGATCAAGCAGCGCGGTGCCGCGGGACTGATCGTCGATATCCGCGGAAATGGAGGCGGAAACAGCGAACTTGGCGATGCGCTTCTCGCACGAATCAACGATCGCCCCTACCGCATGGCGTCACGCGTTGTCTGGCGCAAGAGTGCGGAGTCCGATCAGCTGTTTCGTATGGGGACGAAACCGGTGTGGCGACCGCTCATGTTTGCGCTGCCGCTTTTCCTTCCCGGTTACTCCGCTCTCAAGTATGGAGAGGACTTGACCTACAAGACCGACGTCGTAGGACGGCCTCGAGTTCAGCCGAGTTTTGAAGGACCGACCGCTCTGCTGATCGGAGAGCACACCTTCTCGAGTGCGATGCTGCTCGCCGATGCCGCGCGCACCTACGATTTGATGCTCACGATTGGACAGCCGACCGGGGGCGTGCCGAACGC
>JBDLSG010000068.1:0-5458 GCA_039799645.1 Pseudomonadota bacterium
GGTGCGTAGCTTTGGCTGCGAAATCGACGATAGGAATTGCCGTTCGGCGCGAACAGCAACAGGCTCTCGGCCATGGTCGCTTTCAGGCCGCCAATAGCGTGGCGTAGCAAGGGTGTGCCGGCAGGGTCATCGGCAGCAAACAGGTTGGCGCCATCGACACCCGCAAGACTCACGTGGATGTGCATGCCGCTGCCAGCCAGATCGGCATAGGGTTTGGCCATGAAAGTCACGAGCTTGCCGTGCTTGGCGGCGATGCCGCGCAGCAAACGCTTCAGCAAAATCGCTTCATCGACCGCGCGGAGCGCATCGTCACGATGCGCCAGCGTGAGCTCGAATTGACCCGGGGCATATTCGGACATCAAGGTCTCGACCGGGATCCCCTGCTCGCGCGCGGCGGCGTAAACCTCATCGAACATCGGCGCGAGCTCTTCGAGACGTGCAAGGCTGTAGGCCTCGATACGACCCTCGTTCCGTCGCAACGAGCCTGCTGGTTCGCTGCCCTCTACATCGAGCACGTAAAACTCGAGTTCGACGGCAACAACCGGCTTGAAACCCATCGCCTGCAGACGCTCGATACTACGCGTCAACACGTGCCGCGGATCCGCCGGCGCTGTGCGACCGTCGAGCTCATACATCGACAGCATCACTTGGGCGGTCGGCCTCGCGAGCCACGGCGCGCGCATCAAGGTTCCCGGCACGGGACGACAGAGTAGATCGGCATCGCCCGTGTCCCACACGAGACCCGTCGCATCGACATCGGTACCAGTGATGTCGAGCCCGAGGATGGAGCCTGCGACGGGTCGACCGTTGGTGTATAGACGCTCGAGTTCCGACACGCTCGCCGTCTTACCGCGCGCAACACCCGAAGGATCGGTGATGAATAACTGCACCGCCTCGAGATCGGGATTTTGAGCGAGAAAATCGCGCCACTCTTGAGTGCGGTCCGTTTGCGTCATACGAGACTCGCCTTCAAATCCACTTGATCGAGAAACTCGCCGATGCTCGCACACAAGCGATCGACGGCTCCGGTGGGGAGCATCGGCGCGGTGAGCATCATGTTGTGAAACGGCGTGACGAGTAGACCCCGATTGAGCAACCACAAGTGCAGCGCGTGCTCGAGCGTAGGCCGCATCGCACGCTCGGCTTCGCTGCCATTGCGAGGCGCAGGTCCAAAGCCGAACTCGAGTCGCGCACCGACTCGCGACACGTGCCAATCGAGACCTTGCGCCGCAAAGAGCGCCTTGAGTCCCTGCTCGAGCCGCAAAGCACCATTTTGCATGGCCGCGTGCGTGACTTCGGTATGCAAATATTTGAGCGCTGCCGAGAGCGCCGCAAAAACCAAGGGGTTCGCAGCGAGGGTCGTGCCCATGCCGGAGTGACCAGCTTCTCGCTGCGCGAGCACCTGGCGCATGCGCGATTCGATCTCGGACGAAAATCCCAATACCGCCGCCGACAAGCCACCGGCGATCGCTTTGCCGCAGACCCAAAAGTCACTCTGCCACGAGAGACTCGCAGCGTAACCACCAGGCCCTGAGGAGAGCGTGTGGGTCTCATCGAGGATCAACAGCACATCGTGAGCCCGTGTGCGCTCACGCAAATGATCGAGAAAGCCCGCCTGCGGTAACACCATACCGATGTTGGTCATCACCGGTTCAGCGATAACGGCAGCGATCTCGCCGCTCGCGAGTGCTCGCTCCAGTGCGTCGACATCATTGAACTCGATGGCGACAGCAGCACTCGATGCATCGAAGGCAGGCCCGATCGCCCCCTCACGTGGCACGGTGCGTCCGCCTCGCAATCGCACCATCGTCTCTTCAACGGTGCCGTGATAGCAACCTTGGAACACGAGCACTTTTGATCGCTCGGTGATGGCGCGTGCCCAACGCAGTGCAGCGCGGTTTGCATCGGTTGCCGTTTGCGTCACCTGCCAAAATGGCAATTGGAATCGTTCGGCGAGTGCAGCCCCGACGCTCGCGACCGATTCCGCCGGCAGCATGCAGGTCAGACCCTGCCGCGACTGGCTCGTGATCGCGGCAGCGATGGGCTCAGGGGAATGCCCATACATGGCGCCCGTGTCGCCCAAACAAAAATCGAGATAGAGGTGCGCGTCGGCATCGGTCAGGGTGGCGCCGTTTGCCTTCGACACGAACAACGGGAACGGCGTGCCCCAATCGGCCATCCAATGCATCGGCACGCCGGACAACCAATGCGGCGCGGCACGCTTGGCGAGTTCAGCCGAGCGAGGTGAGCGCTCGGCGAAAAGCGCTCGCTCGCGCTCGATCATCGTCTCGGGCGCAAGCCGAGACGTCGCGATCATCGACGGGCCGACTTACGCGCGGGAGCTTTGGATTTGGCGGCGGGCTTAGCCTTAGCGAGGGGCTTCGCCTTGGCTTTGGCTGATTTGGTCGCAGGCTTGTCCGCTGATTTGTCCGCTGACTTCTCGGCCGATTTTTCCGCAGGCTTATCGGCGGGCTTGTCCGCGCTTTTATCGGCCGACTTCTCGCTTGTCTTATCGCTGGACTTGGAATCAGCCGCCGACTCGTCGCCGGCGAGGTTACGCTTCTTGTCGTTCTCCGACTTGAAGTCGGTCTCGTACCAACCACTGCCCTTGAGCCGGAACACCGGCGCCGAGATCAGCTTGACGAGCGTGTTCTTGCCACATTCGGGACACTTGCGTAGCGGCTTGTCCGAGATCTTCTGCATGACCTCAGTCTGCTCGCCGCAAGCACTGCACTGATATTCGTAAAAAGGCATGGCACAAATTATACCGACTTGCCGAAACTCAAGCGCCCCTCCTCGTCGACCCCGACGCGGATGCGATCGCCCGGCGCATAGCGCCCCTGCAGCAATTGCTGTGCAAGCGGGTTCTCGATCTGCTGTTGGATGGCGCGCTTGAGGGGCCGTGCGCCGTAGACCGGATCGAAGCCCGCTTCGCCAAGTAGATCGAGCGCCGCCTCATCGAGCGCGAGATCAAGACCACGATCGATCAAACGACGTCGCAACTGACCCAGCTGGATATCGACGATAGAGCGAATCTGCGCCGTACCAAGCGGATGGAACACGACGATATCGTCGATGCGGTTGATGAACTCCGGACGGAAGTTCTGCTGCACGATCTCCATCACGGCCGACTTCATCCGCGTGTAGTTCTTCTCACCGGCGTGTTCCTGGATGACCTGCGAACCCAAGTTCGAGGTCATGATGATCACCGCGTTGCGAAAATCGACCGTGCGACCCTGGCCGTCGGTCAGTCGACCATCATCGAGCACCTGCAGCAGCACGTTGAACACATCCGGATGCGCTTTCTCGACTTCGTCGAGCAACACGACCGCATAAGGACGACGACGCACGGCCTCGGTGAGATAACCGCCCTCTTCGTAACCCACATAGCCCGGCGGCGCTCCGATCAAGCGCGCGACCGAGTGCTTTTCCATGAACTCCGACATATCGATGCGAACCATCGACTCTTCGGTGTCGAAGAGAAATTCGGCGAGTGCCTTACAGAGCTCGGTCTTGCCAACGCCGGTGGGACCTAAGAAAAGAAATGAACCATTCGGACGCCGCGGATCCGACAGACCCGCGCGCGAGCGACGAATCGCATTGGCAACGATGCGTACGGCTTCATCCTGGCCCACGACGCGACGCGATAACGCCTCTTCCATGCGCAGCAGCTTTTCTTTCTCGCCTTCGAGCATTTTCGAGACCGGGATACCGGTCCACTTCGAGACGACTTCGGCGATCTCCTCGTCGGTCACTTGATTGCGCAGCAACTGACCCTGCTTGCCCTCGACGGCCTGCGCCTCGACCAAGGCTTTTTCGAGCTCGGGGATCTTGCCGTACTGCAACTCGGCCATACGAGCGAGATCACCCTTGCGACGCGCCGCTTCGAGCTCGAGTTTGAGCTTCTCGAGATTTTCTTTGATACCGGAAGCCCCCTGCAGGGAGGCCTTTTCACTCTTCCAGATATCCTCAAGATCGGCATATTCCTTCTCGAGCTGCGCGAGCGTCTCTTCGAGTGCCGCCAAGCGCTTGCGTGTGGCCTCGTCCTTCTCTTTCTGCAGCGCGACCTGCTCGATCTTCAGTTGGATGATGCGCCGCTCGAGCTTGTCGAGGGTCTCCGGCTTCGAATCCATCTCCATACGGATACGTGCGGCGGCCTCATCGATCAGATCGATGGCCTTATCCGGCAACTGCCGATCGGTGATGTAACGATGCGAGAGCGTTGCCGCTGCGACGATCGCAGGATCGGTGATCTCGACCTTGTGGTGATTCTCGTAGCGCTCCTGCAAACCCCGCAGGATCGCGATGGTGTCCTCGACCGAGGGCTCATCGACCAGCACCTTCTGGAAGCGTCGCTCTAGCGCGGCATCTTTCTCGATGTACTTGCGATACTCGTCGAGCGTCGTCGCACCCACGCAATGCAACTCGCCGCGCGCGAGCGCCGGCTTCAACATATTGCCCGCATCCATCGCGCCATCGGCCTTGCCCGCGCCCACCATGGTGTGCAGCTCGTCGATGAAGAGAATGACCTGACCTTCCTGCTTGGAGAGATCATTCAGCACGCCCTTGAGCCGCTCTTCGAAATCGCCGCGGAACTTGGCGCCCGCGATCAAAGCACCCATGTCGAGCGCCAGGATGCGCTTGTTACGCAAACTCTCGGGCACTTCGCCGTTGACGATGCGCAGCGCGAGCCCTTCGACGATCGCGGTCTTACCGACACCGGGCTCGCCGATCAACACCGGGTTGTTCTTGGTGCGACGCTGTAACACTTGAATGGTGCGACGAATTTCATCGTCGCGACCGATTACCGGATCAAGCTTGCCGTCGATGGCACGCTGCGTGAGATCGACCGTGTATTTCTCGAGCGCCTGCCGATTTTCTTCGGCGTTGGCATCTTGCACTTTTTCGCCGCCACGCACGTCGTTGATGGCCTTCTCGAGAGCCGCCTGTGCGAAGCCCGAATCCTTCAGCAGACGGGCAAGCAGCGCCTTGTCTTCATAAGCTGCGAGCACGAAGAGCTCGCTGGAGATGTACTGATCGCCCTTGATCTGCGCGAGCTTGTCGGTGACGTTCAGCAGTCGTTGCAAGTCGTTCGAGACATGCACTTCACCCGGCGCGCCCTGCACCTTAGGTAAGCGATCGAGCGCGGATTGCAGCTCCGCGCGAAGCTTGGGCAGGTTGCCGCCCGCTTTGACGAGCAAGGGCTTGACCGTACCCCCCTGCTGATCGATCAGCGCGAGTAGGACGTGCGCGGGTTCAATGATTTGATGATCGCGGCCCAGAGCCAGCGATTGGGCATCGGCCAGGGCTTGCTGAAACCGAGCGGTGAGTTTGTCTTGACGCATGAGCAGGCCCTCGTGGGGGTTGCACTATCACTACCCCTAGAGGTTAGGGCTAGTCAGCGTCTTTCAAGGGCGCTCGATCAGGGTGGCGGTCAATGCACCATCGATTCGGCAAA
>JBDLSG010000069.1:0-5627 GCA_039799645.1 Pseudomonadota bacterium
AGCCCCGAAAGGATCTTCGATGCGCTGACAGCGACCGCGCAGCTGCGCCGATTGCAAGGCGCGAGCACGCGCGTCGAAAGATAGCGGTGCCTGCAAACCGAGTTCGACTCTCTTGGTGCACACCGCTTCGAACGCCGAGATCGCAGCCGCCGCGTTCAGACGCTGCACCGGCCCGCTTAATGCCGGTTCCGGGATAGCGCTCCAATCCTCAGGTGGCCAAATCGCCTGGCAATCGAAGATGCGTAGCGCATCGTGCACGCTTTGCGGCATATCTTGGCTGCCCAGAACAACCGGCGATCCAGCTCGAAAAATACCGGCCTTTTCGCGCCCAATCTCTTCACGAGTGGGCCCGGAGTGGGCCCGAGCCATTCCATGTGATCGAGTCCAACCGATGTGAGTACGGCGACATCGGCATCAATGATATTGGTCGCATCCAATCGACCCCCGAGGCCGACCTCGATGATGGCGATATCCACCTTGGCTTCGATGAAGGCGAGATAGGCAGCCAACGTACCGTATTCGAAAAACGTGAGTGCCACATCGTGACGCGCCGCCTCAATCCGCTCGAATAGCGCGATCAACGGCTCATCGAGGATCGGCGCGCCATCAATGGCGATGCGCTCGTTATAGCGCTGCAGATGCGGCGAAGTATAGGTGCCAACGCGAAGTCCCGAATGCCGCGCCAACGCGGTCAGATAGGCGACGGTCGATCCTTTACCGTTGGTGCCGCCCACGATCACTGAAGGGATGCGCCAGGGCAGGATGCCAAGTCGCGTTGCGACCGCGCGTACGCGGTCGAGGCCGAGTTCTATCGCGTTGGGATGTTGCGCTTGCTGATGCGCGAGCCAATCATCGAGGCGCATCGGACGACGGCGCGGGCTCGGGGGCAGGCTGCCGCATCAACATACGCAGTGCTTGCGCGAGGCGTACGCGCATGTCGCGACGATCGACGATCATGTCGATCACACCGTGCTCGAGCAGAAATTCGCTGCGCTGAAAACCCTCAGGCAACTTCTCGCGCACGGTTTGTTCGATGACACGCGGACCCGCAAAGCCGATCAGCGCCTTCGGCTCGGCAACGTTGAGATCGCCCAGCATCGCAAGACTTGCCGAGACGCCGCCGGTCGTCGGATCGGTCAGAACAGAAATGAACGGAATCCCCGCAGCCGACAACTCGGCAATCGCCGCGCTGGTCTTCGCCATTTGCAGCAATGACAACAAGGCTTCCTGCATGCGCGCGCCGCCGCTGGCCGAAAAGCAAATCAGCGGTATTCGATGCTTCAGTGCGTGATCAGCAGCGCGTCTGAACCGCTCACCCACCACCGAGCCCATCGAGCCGCCGAGAAACTGAAACTCGAACGCGCACGCGACGACGGGCATGGCCTCGAGTTGGCCGGCCATGACGATCAGTGCATCTTTCTCGCCGGTGCTTTTTTGTGCTGCGGAGAGACGATCTTTGTACTTTTTGCTATCACGAAACTTGAGCGGATCTTCCGGCGTGACTTTGCTCGCCAACTCGACGGCCGTACCTTCATCGAGGAATCGCAGCAGACGATCCCGCGCACCGATGCGCATGTGATGCGAGCACTTCGGACACACATGCAAATTACGCTCGAGCTCAGCGCGATAGAGCGGCGAGTCACAAGCCGTGCATTTGATCCACAAGCCTTCGGGCACCGAGCGCGAACGCCGCTCAGTCTTGATACGTGACGGAACGATTTTTTCGAACCAAGCCATGGGTGCGACTATACCGGATCGGGCAAGGCGAAGGCCGATGGGTAGTCGATCCGACGCAGACAGAGCCCCTCCGCCGGTGCGGTTGGCGCATTGAGCCGTCGATCGCGACTCGTCAGGAGCGTGGCTACCTCGTGAGCCTCCCGATCGCCACGCCCGACCGCCATCAAAAGCCCGGCGATGTTGCGGACCATGTGGTGCAGAAACGCATTCGCGGCGATATCGAAATACACGAGTGGCCCCTCGCGTCTCACCACGAGGCTATCGACGCGGCGGATCGGCGATCGTGACTGGCACTCGGCTGCGCGAAAGGCACTGAAATCATGCTCGCCAATCAGATGCTGGGCACCGGCCTGCATCGCTTCAACATTGAGCGGCATTGCGACCCAAGTGCTCGTCGCGGCGTGCAGCGCCGACCGCGTCGCTCGGTTGAAAAATGTGTAGCGATAGTGACGTCGCTGCGCCGAAAACCGCGCATGAAAAAAATCGGGCACGGGCACTGCCCAAGCCACACTCAGCTGACGCGATAGATGCGCGTTGGCGCCGAGCGCCCAAGCGCGTGCGGATCGACGAACCGGGGTGTCAAAGTGCACGACTTGTCCGGCCGCATGCACACCCGCATCCGTGCGGCCACCGCATATCAACTCAATCGTATCGTCGGCCACGTTCGACAACGCCGACTCCAATTCGCCTTGCACGGTCTTCAAGCCGGGCTGCTGCTGCCAGCCGCAAAAATGCGTGCCGTCGTATTCGACCCCGAGGGCCCAGCGCATCATGACTTCGGCAGCGAATCCAGTAGACGCAGAGCTTCGGCGCGTTGCGCCTCATCGCCGATCTTGAGCGCCGCCTGCAACTCGAGCAACGCCGAACGATAGTCGCCCATCTCGATGTAGGCACGCGCGAGATCGATCATGCTGCCCGCTTCATTGAGTGGCGGTGGGTCGCCTTCGAGATCGAGTGGATCCAAGCTCGGCGGCTCGATCAACGGTGCGGCACGATTCGTGGGTACCCGCATCAAGGCATCGGGCATCAAGTCGTTCGCGATCAGAGCATCGGTCGCCATAATGGGACTTGGCGAAACCACCGGCTCTGACACTGTTGCCGCCGGTTTAATCGGCGGCAAATCGAAGGTCATTTCTTTGGCAGGCTCAACGGTGGCTTGAGCGATGGAGAGATCCGTCTCAGCGCGGCGCGAACGCAGCCATAGCGCCATCGCGAGCACGAGCGTGATCACGATAAAGATCGGTGATAACCACCAGAGACTGGCGAGCGTGCTTTGCCAAGACTCCGCCTGCGCGGCGCGCGCCTGCAATCGCTGCAGTTCTTGGCTGCGTTCTTCGAGTAGTCGTTTCGATTCAGCCAATTGCGCCTCGATGCGCGCCATGCGTTGCTCAAGCGCGATCAGCGCTTGTGCCTCGGGTGTGACGGCGATCGCAGGCTCCGGTGTCACTTGCGCCGGCGCGATGAGCCGCACTCGCGACTCGACATTGGCCGCGCTCGGTGGCGTGACGACCGGTGCTGCTGGCACAGGCGTGACGATTTTCGGCGCAGCGCTCGGCGCCTGCGGCGGCACGACTTGAGTGCGCCAAATATTCAGTTGCCTCGACACCTCCGACATCGCCTCGGCAGCGGGCACCGCACGAATCTGCTCAGGCGTCGGCAAACGCAGCGCCGCGCCGCGCTGCATGTCGCTCATGCCATTCCCGAAGGCCTCGGGATTGTTGCGATAGATGCTCACCATCGTCTGCGCGAGCGTCGTGTCGGTCGTCGTGGACCACTCACGGGCGATCGACATCAGCGTTTCGCCGGTACGGACCAGCCGCGTTTCGCCGCCACCGGTACGGTAGATATTCTCTTCGGGTACCGGCTTCTCAACTGGTGCTGGCGGCGGCTCTTGGCCTAAAGCGATGGGCGCACCGGCACTGACCACTAGCGCGAGCAGTGTCGTCAAGGCATTAGCGGAGCGGTGCAGCATGCGAGCATCGACCTCCATCAAAGATAGTCGCGCGTCAGAATCTCGGCGATCTGCACGCTATTGGTCGCAGCGCCTTTGCGGATGTTGTCGGAAACGATCCAGAGATTGAGACCGCGTTCGTGCGAGATGTCCTCTCGGATGCGCCCGACGAACACGCGATCGTCGTTCGCCGCCTCGACCGCTGCGGTCGGGTAGCCACCTGGTTTACGAGTGTCGATCACCTTCACACCAGGCGCTTTATCTAGAAGCTTGTGAGCCTCAGCCACGGTCAACTTGCGCGCGGTCTCGATGCTCACCACCTCGGAGTGCCCAAAGAAAACCGGCACACGCACTGCGGTGGCGTTCACGCGGATCTCAGGATCATTGAAGATTTTTCGGGTTTCCCAGAACATCTTCATTTCTTCTTTGGTGTAGCCGTTGTCCTGGAACTTATCGATCTGCGGCACCACGTTAAAAGCGATCTGCGCTGCGACCACCTTGGGCTTGACGGGCCCCTTTCCGCTCATCAGCGCCACACTCTGCGCGGCGAGCTCTTCAACTGCCTCTTTACCCGCGCCCGAGACTGACTGATAGGTCGCGACATTGATGCGCTCGATCTTGGCTGCGTCATGCAGCGGCTTCAGCGCCACCAACATCTGGATGGTCGAGCAATTGGGGTTGGCAATAATGCGGCGCTGCTTAAATTGCGCGATCGCCTCCGGGTTCACTTCAGGCACGACGAGCGGGATGTCATCGTCGTAACGAAACTCCGAGGTATTGTCGATCACGACGCAACCCGCGGCCGCCGCTTTGGGCGCATAGATCCGTGAAATCTCACCGCCCGCCGAGAACAAACCGATATCCGCATTGGCGAAGTCAAAGGTCTCCACGTCGATGACCGGCACCTTCTTGCCATTGAACTCGATCGACTTACCCAGCGAGCGGTTGCTCGCGAGTGGAAACAACTCGGCGACCGGGAATTTGCGCTCCTCGAGCACCTTGATCATCGTGTCGCCCACGAGTCCGGTTGCACCGAGTACCGCTACTTTCCATTGCCGAGTCATTTCTTGGAGTCTCCAGATTGTGAATTCGTGATAACCGGGGTGCGCGATTGCACATCGGCGTTCTGCGCGCGATGGCGCATCCAGTGATCCATGAGCACGATGGCGAGCATGGCTTCTGCGATCGGCGTGGCACGGATGCCAACGCAAGGGTCGTGACGACCCGTCGTGATGACATCGACGGGATTGCCATCGATGTCGATGGTTTTGCCCGGTACTTGAATGCTGGACGTTGGCTTGAGCGACACGTGCGCGACGATGTCTTGGCCGCTCGAGATACCACCCAACACCCCACCGGCGTTATTGCCGATGAAACCCGTGGGCGTGAGTTCATCGCGGTGTTCGCTACCGCGCTGCGCCACCACAGCGACGCCAGCGCCAATCTCGACGGCCTTGACGGCATTGATACCCATCATCGCGTAGGCGATGTCAGCATCCAGACGATCGAATACCGGCTCACCGAGCCCCGGCGGCACGCCGCGCGCGACGACCGTCACCTTCGCACCGATCGAGTCACCCTCTTCCCGGATCTTCCAGATGAGATCTTCGAGTTCCTTCACGCGCGAAGGATCAGGGCAGAAAAACGGATTGTCGTAGGCAGTATGGGGCGCTACCGGCTCGAGGACACGATCGCCGATCTGACTCAGATAGCCGTAGATCTCGATGCCCAAACGACTTGCCAAATATTTCTTGGCGATGGCACCGGCCGCGACGCGCACCACAGTCTCTCGCGCTGAAGAGCGACCACCACCGCGATAGTCACGAAAACCGTATTTCTGCTGGTAGGTGTAGTCAGCATGGCCGGGACGGAATCGATCTTTGATCTTGTCGTAATCGCGCGATCGGGCGTCGGTGTTTTCGATCAAAAGACCGATCGA
>JBDLSG010000070.1:0-5511 GCA_039799645.1 Pseudomonadota bacterium
CACGCGTAATGAGCTCGAGCCCGGTCGTCGGGTGACCATGCGACTCGTCAAAGGACCGTTCCGGTTCCTCGAGGGGGTATGGGATATCGAGCCGATCGGCGAGCAGGGTTGCTCCGTCACGCTAAGGCTGCGTTTTGAGTTCGCGAATCGTCTTGCGGGTGCCATGTTCGCGCCGCTGTTCGAAGAGACAGCCGCATCGTTGGTCGATGCTTTCGTGCGCAGGTCGCGTCAATCGTGAAGTGTTCTTTCGCTGTTGCCTTGCCTAGCTGGCAGGGCGAGTTACCCATAACTCTCAAGCCCCATGCGACCGTCGACGATTTGCTGCGAGACGCGAAGCCCGTGCTTGCTCGGCAGCTCGAATCAGCAGGGCGTAGCGCACTCGATGAGGCATGGTGGCAGGCGGCGCCGGTCGGTGTTTTCGGTGAGCGCTGCGATCGATCACGCATCCTCACTGAAGGCGATCGAGTCGAGATGTATCTGCCTTTGAAGGTGGATCCCAAAGCGGCTCGCCGACAGCGAGCGCAACCCCATCAAACCGAGAAAGGTCGTAATCCGCTGACCCGAAAGCCGGGTCGTTGAACAGGCCCGTCAGGGCGTGGCAGTGGCGGGCGTTGCGGTCGCAGGAGCGTCGGTCGGAGGAGCGGGAGGATCGGCGGCCGGGACTTCCGTCGGCGCACCTACGTTCTCGATACGACTGACTTTGTCGTCGGTGAAGTAGATGGTCAGGCGCTGTTCTTCGGCTTTCTGCAAGCGACCAATCTTGAGGTAGTAGAGGTAGTCCCAGCGATCGCGGTCGAAGGCATCGGGCAGCATCGGCGTGCCGAGCAGAAAGCGAACCTGCGCGCGGGTCATACCCTCTTTCACCTGTACGACCTGCCTTGCGTCGAGGAAGTTGCCTTGCTGCACCGTCATTCGGTACACGCAACCGGACGTCAGCAGTGTGGTGAGCAGGGCGGCCAGCAAGGCGAGGCCCGGCAGGCGAGGACGAAAGACTGGAGCAGGTCGGCGGCGCTGTACCATAATCGCCGCATTCTAACCCAACCCGTCGGGGCTCACGTGGAAAGCAAGGATCTACGCAAGGCTGGGCTCAAGGTGACGTTGCCGCGCGTCAAGATTCTCGAGATCCTCGAGAGCAGCGGCAATCGGCACTTGTCAGCCGAAGATATCTACCGTCGTCTGGTCGACTCCCGTGAGGACATCGGTCTTGCAACCGTCTATCGCGTGCTGACCCAGTTCGAGGCCGCAGGTCTCGTGACCCGACACCATTTCACCGACGGTATGGCGGTCTTCGAGCTCAACGAAGGCGCGCACCATGATCACATCAAGTGCGTCGATTGCGGACACGTCGAAGAGTTCGTGGATGACGATATCGAGCGGCGTCAACACGCTGTTGCCGAGCGTCACGGCTTTGAAATCACCGACCACGCGCTCGTGATTTACGGGCACTGCCGGAAGACGAACTGCCCGCATCGCGCGAACTCGGCAGACTGATACCGCCGCGCAGCATTTCGGCGGCGTGTTCGCGCGCCGTATCGGTGATCGTCACGCCGCCGAGCATCCGCGCGATTTCTTCGACTCGATCGGCGCCTTGAAGATCGCGGATTCCGGTTTGAGTCCGTTTGCCATCGCTCTGCTTGCGTACCTGCAGATGCTGGGTGCCGAGCGCGGCGACTTGCGGTAGGTGCGTCACGCAGAGCACTTGCGCGCTATGCGCGAGCGTAGCGAGTTCGCGGCCGACGATTTCGGCGACGGCGCCGCCCACACCCGAGTCGACTTCGTCGAACACCATGCAGGCGGCCGAGTTCGCATCGCTCGTGGCGCGCGCCGCGAGCGCCACTTGCACTGCCAGCGACAGACGCGACAGTTCGCCGCCTGACGCCACCTTGGCGAGCGGGCGAGGAGGCTGGCCGGCATTGGCCGACACCTGGAATTCCACGCTCTGCGCGCCGTATTGTTGCGTGAGTTCAGTTGAGGCTTGCGGGTTGAGCGCGATACGAAACTCACCACCCACCATGCCCAGACCCTGCATCCGCCGCGTGATATCGGCGGCGAGCTCCTCAGCGGCTTTGCGTCGTAGTTTGCCAAGTTGTTCGGCGACCTTACGCCACTTGGCGGCAAGGCGATCGCGCTCGGCGGTGAGCGACCCAGAATGCTGTTCGAGTTTTTCGAGTCGCTCGAGCTCGACCCCGAGTTCTAAGAACACCGCTGGTAAGCCCTCTGGCGCGACTCGGTGCTTGCGGGCAAGCGACTCGATGGTCGCTAAGCGCTGTTCGACAAGTTCTTGGCGACTGGGGTCTGCTTCTAGTTTGTCGAGATAGCGGGTGAGATCGCCCGCGACATCGCGAAGTCGGATCACCGATTCTTCGAGTGCGGGTAGGCTCTCAGCCAACGCGGCATCGAGGTGAGCCACTTGGCGCACCTGATTCAGCGCCCGAGCGGCGAGTGCGTGCGCATTCGACGACTCGTTGGCATCGATCAGCTCCAACGCGACACGCGCGGCATCAGCGAGTTTCGCGCCGTGCGTCAATCGGTGGCGCTCTTCCATCAGCGAGTCTAGTTCGCCCTCTTTGAGCGCGAGCGTCTCCCACTCGTTGAGTTGATGTCGCAGCAATTCGAGTCGGGAGTCGCGATCGCGCGCTGCATTCAAAAGATCGTCGAGTGATTGGTCAACTTTGACTCGCTCGCGGTGCAGGCCCGCGACTTGATCGCAGAGGTTGGTTGCGCTGGCGTAGGTATCGAGCAGTTCACGCTGCGCGTGATGGCGCATCAACGATTGAAACTCGTGCTGACCATGGATGTCGGCTAACCACTCGCCCGCTTGTCGCAGTAATTGGACGGCAACCGTTTGTCCATTGAGATAGGCGCGGGATTTGCCATCGCGCTGTATGACGCGACGCACAACGAGTTCGTCGTCGCCTTCGATACTCTGCTCATTCAGCCACTGGCGCAGCGCAGCGGGTGTGCCCGCAAGTTCGAAGGTGGCGGTAATTTCAGCTCGATCGGCGCCATGTCGAATCACCTCGGCACCGGCTCGGCCACCGATCGCCAGTTGCAGCGCGTCGACCAAAATGGATTTGCCGGCGCCGGTTTCACCGGTGAGCACGGTAAGGCCTTTGCGAAGATCGAGTTCAATGCTCTCGATGATCGCGAAGTCACGGATGTGCAGGTGGCTCAGCATGACGAACGGGGGTCAGCGCAAGGCATCAAAACTGCGGCGACCCCAGTTGAGTTTGCTGCGCAGTAAGCGGAAGTAGTCGTAACCGGCCGGATGCAGCAGCGTGACCCGCTGAGTTGCCGGACGAATGGCGAGGGTACCGCCGGGAGTCAGACGCCCAAGCGGATGACCATCGCAGGCAACTTCGGCAATTGAGTCTGGTCGATCGAGCATCCGAACTTCGACGATGGATTTGGCGCCAACCACGATGGGGCGATCGGAGAGCGTATGCGGACAAATTGGCGCGACCACGAACACCTCGAGCTCGGGATCCACGATGGGCCCACCGCAGGAGAGCGCATACGCGGTGGAGCCGGTGGCGCTCGCAACCACGAGGCCATCGCCGCCGTGCGCGTTGACAAAGCGACCGTTGATCCAGGTTTCGTAGTCGACGAGACGACCGATCTGACTCGTTTGCAACACGATGTCATTCAGTGCGAGACCGGTCTTGCGTTGACCCTCAGGGGTGGTGAGCTCGGCGGATAGCAGGGGTCTCGAGTCGCGGGCGCAGCGACCCTCGATGGCATCATCGACCGAAGCCAGCATGTCTTCGGGCATGACGTCGGTGAGAAAGCCCAGTCGACCACGGTTGACGCCGAGCAGCGGGGTATCCGTACGGGCGAAGAGGCCGGCTGCGTGCAGCAATGTGCCGTCACCGCCGATAGCGATCACGAGATCGGTATCGTCCGCGAGCGTGTCATCCGCCACGAAGCGCACCGCAAGGTCGGGTAAGCGCTCCGCCTCAGATTCGAGCGCCAACACCTCGATATGCCGTTCGCTGAGGTGGCGAGCGAGCAGGGCGGCACTTTCGGCGACGCGAGCGTCGGCGAAGCGGGTAACGAGGGCGCAGCGGCGGATGAGGGACATACGGAGGCACCGGATGAGAGCTGCGCCGTTTTATCACGGAGGCCGCGGTGGCACCAACGCATAAACGGGTCGCTTGACGGGATTCCTCATGGGTCGGTAGCGTTTTACCCATGGCTCACGATTACGACTCTCTGAACGATCGCGCCCAGCAGCTGCTGCGGGTGCTCGTCGAGAGCTACATTCGGGATGGACAACCCGTCGGCTCGCGAGCGTTGTCGCGCGAATCGGGCCTGAGTCTTTCCTCGGCGACCATTCGTAATGTCATGGCCGATCTCGAGGAACTGGGCTTCGTCGTCTCGCCGCACACCTCGGCGGGTCGCATCCCGACCGATCGCGGCTATCGTTTCTTCGTCGATACCTTGTTGCGCTCGCGTCCCCTCGAGGGTGTTGCGGTCGATGAGCTGCGGCAGCAATTTGGACCGAACCTCACGGGCGATCCGAAGGCCTTGGTCGCGAACGCATCGCAGCTGCTCTCGAACGTGACTCGATTGGCAGGCGTCGTCACCGTGCCGCGCCCCAAGGTCGCCTCGATCACCCAGATCGAGTTCGTCGCACTCTCGGAAAATCGCGTACTCGTGGTGATGGTGTTCGATGATCGCGAAGTTCAAAACCGCATCATCCACCTCTCGCGCCACTACTCGGGCGAGGAGCTTCGGCGCGCCGCGTACTACTTAAACGAACAGCTGGTCGGTCGCACCCCCGAGGAGGCCCGCCGCGAGATCCTGCAGCAACTGCAGGATGCCCACGCCCATATGAATGCGTTGATGCTCGATGCGATCGGCGCAGCGCAGCAGGTGGTCGATCAGGCGCCGACACCAACGGCGGGTCTTGAGTACATCGTGGCCGGTGAGACCAATCTCATGGGGGTCGCACAGCTCTCGAACGTCGAGAAGCTCAAGCGGCTGTTCGAGGCCTTTAACGAGCGTCGCGACTTCCTGCACCTGCTTGACCAAAGTCTGCACGCCGAGGGCGTGCAGATCTTCATCGGGCAAGAGTCAGGCTATCGCGTCCTCGACGACTGCAGCATCGTGACGGCGCCCTATAGCGGGGACGATGGCGTCATGGGTGTGATCGGCGTCATTGGGCCGACGCGCATGGCCTACGAGCGGGTGATCCCCATCGTCGACATGACGGCACGGCTCTTGGGCTCCGCCTTGAATTCTCGCCGCTAGGCCCCACCATTTTCGGTTGACAGGGTGGGTCAGTGAGTCGCAGTTTTTAGCTGCTAGAGATTCTAACTTCCCTTCGTAAGTTTTTGTTTTCGAAGGTTATATTTCATGAGTGAATCGCCGGAACAGGCGGCTACGGCCAGCCCAGAACTTGAGTCGTTGCGCGAGGAGCTCGCGGTGACGCGCGCGCTCGTCGAGCAGCTGAAGGACGAAAAACTACGTGTCTTCGCCGAACTCGACAACATACGAAAACGCGCCCAG
>JBDLSG010000071.1:0-4737 GCA_039799645.1 Pseudomonadota bacterium
ACTCGCGGCGGCAAACGATCCAGCACCGCCGATGCCGGGATGACGCCTTGTGAATTGACGTGCTGCGCACCACTGACATCGCGCAGTTCGCACTCGCCCATGAAAGCGGTCAGATCCAGTGCCGCCAAATCGACGGCATCATCTCTCACATGACGCGAACACTCGGCATGGGTACCCGACTGCGTCGAGAGAGTAAGTCGATGTAAATTGACACTCGAGCCGTTCGCCACCGCGCCGGTGACGCTGCAGTCGAACGGTATATCGCCAGGCCATACCGGCAAGTCGGTGCGCAGTTTTTGGGAGATGTCCCAGAGCCGGCGTTGAGTCATGACGGGATACTACACTTGGCCGCACTCTACATGGATGCCCGGGCAGTGAAATGCTTGTCGGCAAGGGCTTAGTCGGCGTAGATTCGGAAGTGCCGCCATTGAAGGCGAATTTGAGGGCTCCCGATGATTCGCATCACGTATGTATCGAGAGAGTCGTCCGATCTGACCTCGGACGAGTTATTGGCTCTGCTCTCGCAGTGTCATCGCAACAACCCGGGGAGAGGGCTCACCGGGATGTTGCTACACGGCAATGGCACCTTTCTGCAGGTTCTCGAGGGCGAAGATCGGGTTGTTGATTCGCTAATGACCGTCATTGCCAGCGATCCACGCCACACGGATGTGAAAATCGTCCGTCGTGAGTCAGTCGTCACTCGTCAATATGCAGACTGGAGCATGGGTTTTGAGCGGGTGACGGACCAGACGCTTCAAAGTGTTGCAGGACTTCGCAACTTTGGGCTTCGCAACTTCACGCCCGAATATCTCAGCGGGCACAGTGACGTCGTCGAAACACTGCTGGAGCGCCACCGCGCACCGCACTGGGATCCTCTCATTCGTGAGCTTGATGCGCGTGACAAGCTGATCGACGAGCTGCGCCGTGAGATCACGAGAATGCGTCACGAAAACGCTATGACCGCGCTCGTTTTAGAAACCGTGATTGAGGTCGGCAAAGACAGCCCTCTCAATGACACCCATCTCGATATCTGCCGTACCGCGCTGAATAGTCTTCGCTGAACACGGTCGGCTGCAGCCGACAGCTCACTCAAAAAAATCGAGCAATCTTGCCCCCTAGTGGTGGCTGCATTGCCCTTTGTCAGTGAGGCGAGCGGACGAGAATCAGACGGCGTAAGTACCGGCATTGAACTAATTCTAACTTCGACCGGTCAAAAGGATTGGCTCGCCTACCATTCCGTACCGGCGGGTTCGATCAAGTTCATGGAGGATCTCTCAATGTTTCAATCTCGTGTCTCGCGACGCTCGTCGCTGCGTTTTTCGGCTGCTGCGCTTGCCTTGACGGCCGCCGCCGTCTTGTCGGCACCGGCAGTGCTTGCCAGCAACCATGGCGCGAAAGCGAAGGCGTCCAAGGATATAGTCGATACCGCGGTCGCAGCGGGTAACTTCGGCACTTTGGCCAAGGCGCTGACCGCAGCCGGTCTCGTGGAAACGCTAAAGGGCCCAGGCCCTTTCACGGTGTTTGCGCCGACCGATGCGGCCTTCGCCAAACTGCCTGCAGGCACTCTCGACAAGCTACTCAAGCCGGAGAATAAGGCTCAACTCACCGGCATCCTGACCTACCACGTCGTGCCGGGCGCAGTGAAAGCGGCTGATGTCGTCAAACTCACTGAAGCCAAAACCGTACAGGGCCAGTCGGTGAAGATCTCGGTCAAAGACGGCAAGGTCAGCGTCGACGGAGCGAACGTCACCGCGACTGACATTGCTGCCTCCAACGGCGTCATTCACGTCATTGATGCGGTGATTCTGCCGAAGTAATCGAGGCAGTGGCGTCATTGCCCCGCAAAAACCCTCACCCGCCCCTGACATCGGGGGCGGGTGATTGGCGCGTGAGCCCGTAGGCAAAGACGGCAGCCGTCAAAAACATGATGATGCTGTAGACGGCAGCCGGGATCGACATCTGCGCGTTCTGCAAGACGTTAAGTGCAATGAAGATCGCGAGCGTGCCGTTATGAATGCCGATCTCCATGGAGATGGCGATGGACTGACTGCGCTCCAGTTTCAACAATCGCGGCAATCCGTAACCCACCCCGATGCTAAGAAGATTGAATGCAAGGCAGGCGCCACCAACCGCAGCAATGAAACCCGGTAGCCGATCCCACTCGGCACCGATCGCCGCCAGAATCACAGCAAGCAGCACCAACACGGCAAAGATACGGATCGGCTTTTCCAACCGAGCCGCCCACCGCGGTCGACTGGCACGTAGCGCCATGCCGATGAGCACCGGGAAGACGATGATCGCCGCAACCTCAACAACCTTGCGCGTCGGCGGGGGCACGTACTGCTCCTGCCCCATAAAATGTGCCAAAGAAAAATTGACGATCAACGGCAAAGTGATGAGCGCTAATGCGCTGTTGATGGCGGTCAAGGTGATATTGAGCGCCACATCACCTTTGGCGAGATGACTGTAGATATTGGCAGTCGCTCCGCCGGGCGAGGCGGCCAGCAACATCAAGCCAACCGACAACTCAGGCGATAGAGCAAACCACTGCGTCAATGCATAAGCGATCGTGACCAAGACGATCGTTTGTGTCGCAAGGCCAATCAGCACCGCTTTCGGGTAGCGAGCGATGCGCTTGAAGTCGTCGGTCGTCAGTGACAGACCTAGGCCCAACATGACTACACCAAGCGCTAGCGGCAACAACAGGTTCGTGACGAGGGAACTTTCCATGCCGTGTCATCTTAGGCGGGAGCGAGTGGATTGAGAATTGGCAGTCGCTTTTCTGTCAAAATCGGCTCGTGAGTAATATAGACCCATCAGTCGCCGACTCTCTCGCCGTTTTCTACGACGGTACCGCTGCCTGGGGAGCTCACGCAAGAAAAAACCCTCGCTCGATTTCATCTCAGAATAGAACCAACGACACGCGGATTTTCAATACGCTTCTCTACCAACTAAGCTATTTGGCCATGCCCTTAACGAGCCGCCCCAAAATCGGGGTTGCGTATTAGACCCGCCGCCGCAAAACCAGGGAGACAATCATGATTCAGCCATGGCGCGCCACCTGCATGCAGGTCTACTGCAACCTCGTTAACTCGGCTCGTAATCGGGACGAGGCGCTAGCCATCATCAATCGATCGCTCGATCGCTGGGCCACCTTGATTCGAGGCACTGCACGCGATGGCGGCCGTCATCTCCTGCTCTTTCCGGAGTTCTGCCTTACCGGATTTCCTCTGACCGAATCTGCCAAAGAGTGGATCGACAAAGCCTGTATCGAGATTCCCGGGCCTGTCACCGAGCGCCTACAGAAAGAAGCACAGAGGGCGAAAATCTGGATTGGCGCGAATGCTTATGAGCGCGATCCTGAGTGGCCTGGAAGATACTTCAACACCTCGTTTCTCATTTCACCCGCCGGCGATGTCGTTCTGAAATATCGTCGTATCAATACCGTTCAGACGGGCTCACCGCACGATTTCATGGATCGATACCTCGATCGTTACGGCATCGAAGGCACCTTCCCAGTCGCAAAAACCGATTTTGGCAATATTGCGATGATGCCTTGCGGGGAAATCATGTACCCGGAAGCGGCGCGCATGTTCATGTTGCGCGGCGCCGAAGTGCTGCTGCACCCAACCTCTGATCATGGCGCGTCGGATATGTGGAGCTGGGAGTCGGCGAAGAAAGTTCGTGCCTCCGAGAACATGATGTTTCTGATCTCGGCCAATCAGTGCGGCCAGATCGGTGGCATGCTGCCCACCGGGACCACGGCAGGTCACTCAAAGATTTACGATTGGGACGGCCGCGTTCTTTCAGACACGGGCGGCCCCGGCGAGTCGACGGTGTGCTCCTCATGGATCGACGTCGAAGCCTTACGTCGGATGCGTGCGATTCCGGGCTCTGGCAATCGACTGCTGCGACAGCGGCTTGATATCTATCGACCACTTTATAACTCTACAACGCTCTATCCGGCGAATCGATTCGCCGACGCGCCGATGGACTCGAAAGACCGCATCATCGAGGTGCAAAACGAAGCCTATGCCAACCTCGTCAAAAGCGGCCTGATTCAACCCCCGCAAAAATGACGATCGGCCACTGGAATCGGCGGCAATTCCTCGGCACAACGCTGACAGCGAGCGTCGTTGCTGTTGGCGCTCGTGCTGCTCCGGCGTTTGGTTCCACTAGTACGATTCATCGGTTTTTGCTCGTTCAATCGACCGCCTTGCCGATCGATGCAGCACATATTGAGAGTGATCTAAAAAGAAATCTCGAGAGAATGCTGCAGATCATTGAGCAGCATGCGAGCCCAAATGACTGGATAGCCTTCGATGATGCTCCGTTGACAGGGCATGTGACGGCAGCATTACCCGCTAAGACGCTTGCGCTTAGTGATAGCGATCTTCAAACGCTGGCAATCGCGGCGACTCGAAATAAATCCTGGATCAGCTTCGGCGCCATCCGTAGGGAGCGTGACTCGATTATCGCGATTTCACCACAAGGAAAGATCCACGAGTGGGCGATGCCATCTCGATATGCGCCGCTACCCTTGGTAGCCAATATGGTTGAATCGAGTAGTACGCTACCGATCGTTGAGTTCGATAGTCATAAACTCGCACTGATTCCGGTTGATGCCACGGAGACAACCCTCGCGCAGTGCGCAGAACGCGGTATCGACATCGTGATCACGATGGGCTCAGGGGCGCAGTGCACCCTGGCACCGACACATCCGTTATCACCCTCGTT
>JBDLSG010000072.1:0-4324 GCA_039799645.1 Pseudomonadota bacterium
CCGAGGCGTCATGGCGTCCGAGCAGAGCCTCTTCCGCGTCGAGGTCGCGCAAGCTGCTGGCCACGACGACGACAAACGGCGCACTCGAGCTCGACCCGTGTTCGTGCACATAGCGCGCAAACATTTCGCGACCACTGCCGCGCTCCCCCAACAACAACACCGAATTGCGGCTCGGCGCCACCGACGCCAAGTCGTGCCTCAACTGCTGCACGACGCGGCTCTTGCCGATCGGGGTGGCAACACCGCCGAGCAAGCGCTGCGCGCCGCGCGATTTACGCGCGCTCTCGAGGCCGCGCTCGACAGTTCGCAATAATTTAGCCAGAGATAACGGCTTCTCAACGAAATCGATCGCCCCTAATCGCGTCGCTTCGACCGCCGTTTCCACCGTGCCATGCCCTGACATCATGACGATGGGGCAGGAACCGTTGCCGGAGGCCATCCACTCGCGCAGCAAAGTGATGCCATCAACATCGGGCATCCAGATATCGAGCAGGATCAACTCCGGGGAAAATTGCCCCCGCAGTTGACGTGCCTCGCTCGCGTTGGCGGCGACGGCCACGTCATAACCCTCATCGGTGAGAATTTCCTTTACGAGCGTCCGGATGTCGGCCTCGTCGTCCACCACGAGTATGCGTGCTGAGCTCATGCCCGCTCCCTCCGAATGTCGGTTCGCCGCTCACGGGCTGCGGTCGACCGGGATTTGTCTCCAAATGGCAACATAACACGGACTCGGGCGCCACCCGCAGCCGGGTTATCGGCCTCGATGACCCCTCCGTGGTCCTCGACGATCTTGCGCACGATCGCAAGACCCAACCCCGTGCCGCGCGGTTTGCTCGACACGTAGGGGTCGAAAATCCGCCCGAGGATCTCGGGCTGGAAGCCGGGGCCATTGTCCGTCACCGTCAGTAAGGCAACCGGCACCCGCTCCCGCTCGCCAAGACCGGTCTGCAGTTCGATGCGCGCGTTGCTGACTCCCTCCAGCGCCTCGATAGCGTTGGTCAGCAGATTATTGAGCACCTGCCGGATACGAGCTCGATCACCGAGTATGGGCTCAAGCCCCGGCTCGAACCGGCTCTGGATATCGACGTGACCTTCCTCAGCGCGATACAGATCGAGTACCTCTCCCGCCAATTGATTGAGGTCGAACAGATCGAACTTCATCGCGGGCGCGCGCGCGTACTCGCTGAAATCATTGACCATCTGCTTCATGGCCTCGACTTGCTGCACAATCGTATGAGTCGATCGCTCTAACAAGTCGGCATCGCTGCCGGCCAGCTGCGGCAACACTTTGCGACGGAGTCGTTCAGCGGACAACTGAATCGGCGTCAATGGATTTTTGATTTCATGCGCCAATCGTCGCGCCACTTCACCCCAGGCCGCTTCGCGCTGCACCTGCAAAAGACGCGTCACATCATCGAATACGATCACGTAATTAAGGGCTTCATCCGTCGCTTGCGGCAGACGCACGCAAGCGCTTGCGAGAAATCGAGGCCCGCCGAGGCCGCCTCCGCGCAATTCGATCTGCTCTCGCCACTCCTCGCGGCCCGCTGCGAAACGAGCCCGGATATCATCGAAGAAGGGTCTGGCGATACCGTCCTCCCCGACGAGGTCGGGCAAAGATTTGCCAATCATTGCGGTGAGGTCGACTCCGAGTATCGAGTCGGCAGCCGCATTGGCTCTCTGCAAGACCAACTCTCGATCGACGGTGATGACGCCAGTGGACAATCGCGCCAAGATCACCGCGAGTCTCTCGCGCTCTCGATCGACCGCCTCCCGACTGCTCTCAGTCTCCTGTCGAGCACGTCGCAGACGCTTGGTCATATCGTTGAACGACTGAACGAGAAAGCCCATTTCGTCGTGCGAACTCAACGGTACGCGCGTAGCGAAGTCTCCTTTGGCCACCGCGCGCGTACCAGCCATCAGATCTTGCACCGGCTTGAACAGCACTTCGGCCGAGTAGATCGCACCGTAAATAGCGCCGAGTAAGGTGACGAGCAACACCATCGTGAGCGTGAGGCTAAAGCTGTATTTGAGCGGCTCCCGTAAAGCAGCCAAATCACCGTACTGTGAAAAAGAACGTTGTACCGCGTCGGTCAACTCGGCGAACTGACGCGGCAAATCGTAGGTGATGACGACGAATCGCGCTCCACCTGGCAGCGCAACAGCACCCGGTAGCAAAGCAGCTGTTCGAATTACATAGCCTGAATCACCCACCGGCTCGAGACTGACGTAACTTCGGCCAACGATAACTTGTCGAACGAGCTCGGCTGACGGTCGCTCGGGCAAAGAATCCGGCACCGAACGACTGCTTGCGCCAATGATGCGCTCATACTCGCCGTACAGGACGAGCTCTGCGGCATCTGTACGGCGCAGCTCCTCGTCCATGGCGACCAGCATGGCCCCCGATGACGGCAGCGTCGAGAGGCGCTGGGCAAATCGTTCGGTTCGCTCCAACTGCTCGCGCATACGCAAGTCGAGCGCAGCACGCGAGAGTACGACTGCATCGTCGAGACTCTGCTTGATCTCGACCTGAAACCAACTGTCGATGCCGCGATTGAGGAACTGCAGCGAAAAAACGTAAACGGATAACAACGGCAAGGCGACGAGCGCACTGAAGACGAGGACTGTGCGAGAGGTCAGTCGAGAGCCGGGAACACCACTGCGATAAGCCCTGATGAGCTGCACGGTCTTGCGAATCAACATGGCAAGTAGCGCAATCACACCGATTGCACTTGCCAACAATATCCACGGCTGCCATCGACCGAACTGCACCGAGTTCTGGGCCGAGAGAAACAGCGCCGTCAACGCACCAAACACCAACAGTGACCAGAACGTCACCGTTAGCAAAGGTCGGTAGCGTTTCAGCGCGGCAACGACCATGAGTACCACTCGCTCCGGCGTTGCCAGTCATCCGACCAGAACATCAGTGCGCGCAGTGCGTCAGTGAGACGTCCACGTCGTACGACAGCGCGAACGTTGACGAAGTAATCACCGTCCTCAGCCACCTGCGCGGAGACGAGTATCGGCCATCCATCGACCTTTCCAAGATCGGCGAGCGCTTCCTCAAAACTCGCGAACGAGCGTGTCTCAACGATCCCTTGCGGATCCTTGATGAGATAGCGCTCGCTGACAGAGTGATAACTGAGTTCACGCCGAAGGCTGAGAGTCACGACGCTCGCCGCCGTCCAGAAACGACGCTCGCGGGTCACCTCGAGATCCACGTCGTAAAACAACGAGACCCCCTGCTGCAGTGCACGACGATCCTCATTGTTCATCGGGTAACGAACCCGAACCTGCAACTGATAAACGCCATTGACGACGTTGACGAAACCCGACTGGATTTCGAGTGCGTCATTGATGGATGAGCTCGCGGGCTGGGCGAGGACCCGTGCGGCAAACGAGCTCGACAGCACTACCGCCGCAACCAAAATGGCGAGTCGCGTAAACGTAGTGCGCAGATGTCGGCAGATGGCATGACCGATCGTCATCACGAGCCCCTGTAGCCGAGGCAAGCATAATAAAACCCATCCGTTCCCGCTGCGCTACCGGGCAGCAGCTGCACACCGTGTGTTTGCCGAATAGCGCCTGGTGGCAACGATACGCCGGTCGGCCAAGGTAGCACCTCGAGTTCTGGATGACTGGCGAGAAAAGCCTGCACGACCTGCTCGTTCTCATCCGCCAGCACAGAGCATGTGGCGTAGACAAGCCGCCCGTTCGGCGCAAGCTTCGCGGCGCAATGCTCGAGCAAGCGCCGCTGGAGACGCGCGAGGTGCTCGATATCTTCCGCCCTTCTCAACAGCTTGATGTCCGGATGACGTCGAATCACGCCGGTCGACGAACAGGGTGCATCGAGCAGAATTCGATCAAAAGTAGTTTCGTCGGCAAGAGCATCGCTACGCGAAAGATCGCGCACCAAAACTCGCGCCTCGGCACCAATGCGTTCGATGGTGCCTCTGACCAGCGCCAAACGCTCAGCGTCGACATCGATGGAAAGCAGATCGACTTTCGGCTGCAACTGCAAAATATGTGCGGTCTTTCCGCCGGGAGCGGCGCAGGCATCGAGAACGCGTTGATCCGGCGCCAAATCGAGCAAGTGCGCCGCTAACTGCGCACCGGCATCCTGCACAGAGACACGCCCCTCATCAAAACCAGGCAGAGTCGACACGGCGACCGCGTGCTCAAGCTGCAGCGCTTCGGCTGACCAATCGACCGAGTGTGCACTTCGGCCAGTCCCCGCGAGCTCGCGTCGATACTCCTCGCGCGCATCGGTGGCGAACGGCGCCACTCGCAGAGTCATCGGTGGGTGTTGATTGTTGGCGATGAA
>JBDLSG010000073.1:0-4298 GCA_039799645.1 Pseudomonadota bacterium
AGCTCAGCGCAGCATCTCGTCGACGATCGCCGCAACGCCGTAGCGAACCGGATCCGAGGCGGGCAGGCTGAAACGCTGCTCGAGTTCGCCGAGCAAACGACGCGCCGCCTCATCAGCTAACGCCGAAGTGTTGACGGCCATGCCGACGAAACGAACGGCGGGGTTCATCATCCGCGCGCAGCGCAAATGCAGTTCGAAGCACTCCTCGAGTGATGGGACAGGCCAATGCGACAAGCCGCGAAGATGCAGACGGGTCGGTTCGTGGCACATGACCAGCGCGTCGGGTGTCGCACCATGCAGCAGGCCGAGACTGACACCGGAGTACGAAGGGTGAAAGAGCGAGCCCTGCCCTTCGATCAAGTCCCAGTGGTCAGGCGCATTGGCGGGACATAACTGTTCGACGGAACCGGCGACGAAATCCGACACCACGGCGTCGACCGGTACCCCACCGCCCGCGATCATGATGCCGGTCTGTCCGGTCGCTCGAAAATCGGCGGGCACATCACGCGCGCGTAACTCGCGCTCCAAGGCCAAGGTCGTATACATCTTTCCAACAGAACAATCAGTGCCCACCGCCAGCAGACGACGACCACTGCGAGGCTGTGCATTGGCGATCGGATATTGCCCCGGCTCGCGCACTTCGATGATGCGAGCGCCGGACCGCGCTGCCGCCTCGCGAATGGGCTCGATCGTCGCAAGACGGGTATGCAAACCATTGCAAAGGTCGTAACCCAACTCGAGGGCTCGCACGAGCACCGAAACCCAGCTCTCTGCAATCGTACCGCCGCGATTCGCCACACCGATGAGTAGAGTGCGCGCACCGCGACGACGACCCTCCTCTAGATCGATTTCATCAATTGGCAACTTGGGAACGCAACCCGGCAAACGCAACTGACCGACGCACTCGTCGGGTCGCCATTGCCACACACCGATAGCGGTTTTGGCCGCAAGATCATCGTGAGCATCACCGAGGAACAACAAGTATGGTTTGTGGATGATCATCGCAGCGCCTCCAGCAACACGAGCGATACATCGGCGATCCATTTTTGCGCCGCGTTATCAGGTGAATAGTCTATCTGTGGTAGACCATCCACCGTGATGGCAATCGCTATGCGGCCATGGGGGGTATGCACCATTCCGACATCACTGCGCAGCGCATCGAGCGAACCGGACTTGCTCGCTACCCGAAACTGATCGACTTTGCGTCCGATGCCGTCCTTGTATTGCTGCCGCTCGAGCATCTGCAGAACGAGTCGCGACGAATTGCCATCGACGACTTTTCCCTGCTCGAGCATCTCCAGCAGATGCACCATTTCTCGCGGTGTCGACACACCAATACCGAAACGCTGATTTTCCGGGCGACTGCCCTCGCGAGTCCAACCCTGCGCCGGTTTGAGTTGGTTTCCATCACCGCGAATTTTGCGCATCACACGGGTGCGCTCGAGACCGAGTGACGCCAAATACTCGTTTACCCGATCACCGCCCACATGATCGAGGATGAGATTGGTAGCCGTGTTATCGCTGACGATAATCATCAACGTCGTCGCATCGCGCAGCGAGATCGACTCGCCGTCGCTGAAATCGGCCAATACTCCGGACCCCGACACCTTGTCATCGGCCCGAACGATCAAACGATCGGACCAAGCGTGTTTTCCCTCGGCCACAAACTTGGCGACCGCGCAGGCAATCGGTAATTTGATGGTGCTGGCGGTGCGGACCGGTTCATCGGCATTGATGCCAACGTCAACTCCGGAGTCAAGGTTGCGAGCGTAGAGCGAGACTCGCCCATCGATCTGCTTCGACATCTCGCGTAAGCGCGCCTCAAGATCGTCGGCGGCAACGGGCGATGAGTGCAAAGCGATGATCACCAGCAACGCTATAACGAACGAACGGACTTTCATGTCGCGCTCCTTTGCTCCGAGTCGTGATTCTTACCGAAAGGCAGTAAGGCAACGCCCAGGCATAACCCTAAACCCAGCGGGTACAGCCACGGGAAGGCGACCAGCTTGCCGCTCTCGACCAAGCCGAACATCGATGCATTGTCGATCACGAGCACCCCAACGATCGATGCCGCGACGCCAAGCGCAGGCTGTCGGATATATCGCTTGGGAATGAACAACGCCATCAAGAACAAGCCCAACATCGACCCATACGTGTAGGCTGTCATCGCAAATGCGAGTGGGATGAGTCGCTCGTCGGTTCCGCCGAGCATGATGGCAAACCCACCGAGCGCAACACCCCAGAACGCAACCAGAAGGCGTGATAGCCATACTGCATCGGCATCGGCGAGAGTTCCGCGACGATGCCCGTCATGGAACATCGTGAGACTCGTCTCAGCTAAAGCCGACAAGACGGGACTCGACATTGCTGCGGCAAAGAGTGCCGCCACCATGAATCCCCGTAACCCGCTTGGCAACTCGGAGAGAATGAAGGCCGGGAAAATTCGATCGGTGTTCTCCGCCACCATACCGACAAAAGCGGGGTCGATCACCTCGCGACCGTAAAAACCCCAGAGCGACACACCGACCAAGAGAAAAAGCACCACCACACCCTCACCGATATTGCTGGCGTAGAGCGCTCGACGCGCCTCGCTTACCGATCGACAACACAACATACGTTGCGTGTTCAGTTGGTCGGTGCCGTAGGCTGCCAGGTTCTGGAATGGCATCGCGAAAACACCGGCCCAGAATGTAAAGCTCACGAGCGGATCGGTCGAAAAATCGAAGATGCGAGTTTTTCCGGCATCGTCTGCCGCGCTCATGAGCGCCGCAAACCCGCCCGGATACTCCGCTGCGACGTACCAAACGGCGATCGAGCCACCCGCGATCAACATGACGAACTGGACCACATCGGTCCACACGACGGCTCTGACGCCGCCGAGCCACGTGCTGATCACGGCCACGCCGACACTCAGCATGACGCACCAAGTGAAATCGAGCCCCGTCAACAATTCCAGAACCAGCGAGACCGCAAAGATACGCACGCCTTGACCGAGAATTGCCCCCACAAAGAATAACAGCGCCGACAACTGACCGAAGCGCGAGCCGAGCCGATCGCGGATGTAATCGTACGGACTGGCGTACGAGCCCGCATACAGCTTGGGCATGATCCAGTGACCGAATATCCACTTCGATATGAAGCCGGCGACACAGAACTGCAGATAACGGAAATCTCCGCCGTCTGCGAATACGAGCGCAGGAACACCGATGAAGGTCACGCCACTGACGGTCGTTGAGATGATCGAAGCCGATACGGCGTACCACGGCAGACTACGCGAGCCGAGAAAGTACTCGTGAACGTTGGATTGACGACCGCTCAGTTGATGTCCGATCAAGGTGACGAGCGCGAAGTACGCACCCACCACCAGCCAATCAAGGATTCCGAAATAGGTCATACGCGCGGCAATCTACGACCAGACCCCTCACCGGGATACACGCGCCCGTTAGCTCCCGGGTAGGCATAGCCGTTGATCAGCACGCGACGTGAATACTTTGACTCGTTTGATGTACTGCCGTGCACGGCATAGGGCCCGAAAAACAGTACGGAGCCACTCTCCCCGGTGACCGTGATAGCCGCCGACTCGTCGAATTGCGCGGCCTCTGAGGCGGAATCCATTGGAGTGCCATAGTCGTAGTGCGACGAAAAGATGCGCCCCTCGGCATCCCCGCGAACCGACTCACGCGGAATAAACTTAAGCGGTCCGTTCTTCTCGGTCATGTCGTCGATCAGCATGATCGTCTGCACATAAGAGCCTCGACCGTTCAAGTCCTTCCAAGTGCCAGGCCCCTTATCGCGGTGCTGGATGTCTTGATGCCAGTCGAATGAGACGCCGTCTCCTGGCATCTTGAAGTGGGCCTGACACAGCAATTGCTCGCAGTGGTCGCTACCCAGCAACTGTAGAGCTGGCTCAACGAGTCGGCTATCGGCTGACAAATCCAGCAAAGCGGGCTCCGCACCACCGGCCCAAACCACTCGCTTGACGACGACGTCGCCCTGCGGCGGCGCATCCAAGACGAAATACGCGCCGGCATGATTTTGCGTCGTGCGTAATTGCTGCGCTGTGACGTATAAACGCTCAAATGCTTCACGGGCACGGGACATCTCGCTCGCGGAAAACAGCCCCGGCACCACAACCCAACCGCGCTCGAAAAAAGCGTCAACCTGTTCAGCCGACAATGTCATCTCGATAGACCCTCGACTTTGTAGATCAAAAACTCGCGCCGTGACTGTCGCCAGTCGCTCTCGATCGAGCGCCAAGAATCCACGACACCATCGACCGAAAGACCCGATCGAAGCTG
>JBDLSG010000074.1:0-4243 GCA_039799645.1 Pseudomonadota bacterium
GCGACTAATAGCCGAGTGGCATGACTGGCGATATTGCGACTGAATTGCCAAGTGATATACGCCATCGACCAGGTCCGCAGCAGATAGCGCTTGGTCGGCGACCAGTGCTTCGTGACCTCTAAAAAGACATCGAAGGCGACCGCTTTGTGCTCGGTCTCTTCGACCGCATGCCAATCCCACAATTTCTTGATCGTCGGGTCAGTGTTGTTGAATAGATCCGGTTGCCTCAGATGCTGATCCGCCAAGATCGCCGTGAAATGCTCTAGTGCGATCGTCGAGAGCAACATGGCATACGGACCGCGTGAGCGGGTGAAACGGATCCGCTCGCGGACATGTTCCAGAATCTCGTCGACCGGGTAGTGATTTTTATCCAGCAGGCCATTCAGGGCGTGATGCTCGCGCGAGTGCATCGCCTCCTGTGCGAGGAACTGCCGGACATCGTCGGCGAGTTTGCCTGACAACCCTTTCCGAAAATGTCGCACCGCATCCATGAACAGCTTCTCGCCGTCTGGGAAGGTGAGCGATAGCGCGTTCATCACGGCGGTGCCCACGGGGTCGCCCCCCAGCCAATGACGCTGAGTCACTTGAGAGAGATCAAAATGAAGATCTCTCGGCTCGATTGACAGGCTTGTCGGGGTCGGTTGCATCATGGATTGAGTTTAGCTCGCAGCGCGGAGCTCAGCATCTCGAAGAGCGCTCGCTCGAGGGAGTCGAAGCTGCGTGCTACCGGATCGGGCGATTCGGGGTAGTAGACGACGAGTCGCTCGCCGCCGCCAGTGCGAGCAATAGGGAACGTCGATGTGGCATAGCGAACTCCTCTGTCATCATCTGGTACTCAGTATACTGCCGCTGAGTCGGGCCAGGTCTGCCCAAGCAAAAGATGAGAGAAATATCATGAGTGACGAAGCCACCTACGTGCCCCCGAGGGTCTGGTCTTGGAGTGCTGGTAACGGTGGCAAGTTTGCGCATATCAATCGCCCGACGGCCGGCGCCCGACAAGAGCAGGATTTGCCGCGAGGCGCTCATCCTTTGCAGCTTTATTCATTGGCCACTCCAAACGGCGTCAAAGTGACCGTGATGCTCGAGGAATTGCTGGCTGAGGGCTACCATGGCGCTGAATATGATGCTTGGCTGATTGATATCCAAACGGGCGATCAATTCGGTAGCGGCTTCGTTGCGATCAACCCGAACTCGAAGATCCCGGCTTTGCTCGATGTGAGCGGCGCAGATCCGATCCGCGTTTTTGAATCCGGTGCGATCCTGTTGTACTTGGCAGAAAAATTCGATCGCTTTCTGCCCTCGCTGCAGCAACCAGCCCTTCGTGCAGAGTGCCTTTCTTGGCTGTTCTGGCAAATGAGCTCGGCGCCTTATTTGGGCGGTGGATTTGGGCATTTTTACGCCTATGCTCCACAGAAATGGCAATACCCCATCGATCGCTATGCGATGGAAGTGAAGCGCCAGCTAGATGTACTCGATCAGCGTCTTGCCGATCGACGATTTCTTTGCGATGACAACTATACGATCGCCGATATCGCCATCTTCCCGTGGTATGGCGCACTCGTGCTCGGTGAGCTCTACGGTGCGGCAGAGTTTTTGGATGTCGCGAGTTATCGGCATGTCATGCGATGGGCTCAAGAAATCGTAGCTCGACCCGCGGTCCAGCGAGGGCGTCGCGTCAATCGCAGCTGGGGGCCTGAAGAATTACGCGTCCCCGAGCGTCATTCCGCTGCGGACATTTCTTAGCTCACGGTTACGGGCACGCCGTTCAGAGCGGCGTTGCCGCATAGTGAGTCGAGGTGCTGTTCGTCAGTGAGATCGTTGACGCTGACGCCCGGATGCGCCCGCGCAACGTCGAGTTTGATCCCTTCGCGATCATGGCCCCAGCCGTGCGGAAGACTGACCACACCCGGTGCGATCTCGTCTGTGATTTCGAGCTCGGCGTGAACTGATCCGACTCGTGAGGTGACGGTCACCATGGCACCGTTCTCTAGGTGTCGGGCGGACGCATCGATCGGGTTCATGAGTAGCGTGCAGCGATTCGGTCCTTTGACGAAACGCCGGCTGTTATGTAGCCATGAGTTGTTGGTGCGCAGGTCGCGTCTGCCGATCAAACTCAGCATCGAAGTATTGACCGACGCGTCTGTTGCGCTCTGGTGCAGTCGTTCCAGATCCTTGCGAAATATTGGTGGCACTAGTGTGATCATCTTGTCGCGAGTGAAGAGCCGATTCGGCAAGCAGGGCTTAAGTGGGCCAAGATCGATCCCGTGAGGTGCCGCTGCCACTTTCGCGAGCGTCAGTCCTTTGCCGATGGGATTCCAGCGGGCTCCGTACGGTCCAAAACGCAAGCCCAGTGCAATCGCACGTTTCGGCGTGAGCCACTTTGCACGCAGGCGTTCGAGCCATGGTCGCTTACGGGATGGATCTGCCGCTTCGATATGCTCAACCAGCTGATCAAAGATCTGCCAATCATGCATCGAATTGGGGCTGGGCTTCAGTAGCGCGTCTGCATACTTAGTGGTGTTTCGAATCGCGAGCGCGTGGAAAATCAGATCGTAATGATCTCGTTCAAGACCAAACGTAGGCGGCAAGATGTAATGCGCATGACGTGTGGTTTCGTTGATATAAATGTCGATCGAGACCATGAAGTCGAGCTGCGCGAGCGCACGGTCGAGTTGACGTCCGTTAGGCGTCGAGAGCACCGGATTTCCGGCTGCCGTGACCAACGCTTTGATTTGACCATCGCCGGGCGTCAGAATTTCTTCGGCAAGAGCGGCCACCGGGAATTCGCCGCCAAACTCTGGTAGCGCTCGCACTCGGGTGCGTCGTCGATCGAAGGAGCCTCGCTGCCCCATCGCGCTCGATAGGCCGAGTGCATCGAAGGCCGGGCGCGTGAACATGGCGCCGCCCGGTCGATCGAGATTGCCTGTGACGATGTTGAGGGCTTGGATCAGCCACTGGCAGAGGGCGCCAAATTCCTGAGTCGAGACGCCCATGCGACCGTAGCAAACAGCGCTCTCCGCGCGCGCAAAGCGACGAGCGAGTTCTCGTATTTGATGGGTATCGATTTGAGTGTGCTTGGCCGCAACCTCGGGCGTGAAAGGCGCCACTAACGCCTTTAGCTCGTCCAGCCCCGTCGTGACACTGGAGAGATGGTCGAGCGTGTTGAGTTTCTCGTCAAAAATGACTTGCAGCAGAGCGAGCAATAACCAGGCGTCCGTGCCGGGCTTGATGAAGAGATGTTGATCCGCAACGTCTGCGGTCTCGGTGCGTCGGGGATCGACGACGACGAGTTGACCATGTCGTTTTCGTAAATCTTTGAGGCGACGCGCGAGATCGGGTGCGGTCATCAAGCTGCCATTGGAGACCAGCGGATTGCCACCGATCACCAACAGAAACTGCGTTCGATCGACATCGGGAATCGGGAGCAGAAGCTGATGCCCAAAGAGCTGTAGTGACGCAAAGTGGTGCGGCAGCTGATCGACCGAGGTGGCCGAATAGCGATGAATACTTCGCAAAGAGCGCGCGAGCGTTGCGCCACCGAGCAGGGCGCTATAGCTATGTACCTGCGGATTGCCGAAGTAGGTTGCCACTGCGTTTTTGCCGTGCTCGCGTTGTAGCGCTACCAAGCGTGCGGCGATATCGCGGAAGGCTTCCCGCCAGCTGACCTCAACCCATCCATCGGCCGTGCGTTTGACCGGATGACGAAGCCGGTTAGGGTCTTCGTGAACGTCTTTGAGACCGAGTGCCTTGGGGCAAATATGGCCGCGACTAAAAGGATCTTGTTCGTCGCCTTTGATGGAGGTGATGTGTCCGTCGCGAGTTTCGACCACCACGCCGCACATGGCCTCGCACAGATGGCAGTTTCGATAATGCATGTTGGGCAGTCTACGCCGGGATGGTTCAGAATGGGCCCATGCCGGCGCCCCTCCGTATGCCAACGCTATCGCGAGTTTTCGCAACCCTCAGCTTGTCACTGTTACTGGTCGGTTGCTCACGCGAGACGGCGATGCGTCTTGAGGCTGCCGCGCCACCAGCCTGCGTCGGTGGTGCTTCGATCGGAGGGCAGATTCGGATCGAGGGCGGGCGCGTGTCGCGTGGCGGCATCGCTTTCCGTGAGGAGGAGCGCGTCGGCGGCGAGGGTGAGGTTGCTGCCTTCGAGATCGATGTCACTGAAGTGACCCACGGTCAGTTTGCCGAGTTCGTACGGGCAAGCGGATACGTGACCGTTGCAGAGCGACTGGGG
>JBDLSG010000075.1:0-4099 GCA_039799645.1 Pseudomonadota bacterium
AACGCGTCAGCGGTTTGTACCGGATACGGTGCGGTCGCTCGGCGTCCTCGCCGCGGCGCTTCTTGTAGTCCTCGACGTATTCCTGATAGTTGCCTTCGAACCAGACCACTTCCGAGTTACCTTCGAAGGCGAGGATGTGGGTGGCGATGCGATCGAGGAACCAGCGATCGTGCGAGATGACGACGGCGCAGCCCGGGTAAGCGAGCAGGCCTTCTTCGAGCGCGCGTAGCGTTTCAACGTCCAGATCGTTGGTCGGTTCGTCGAGCAGCAACACGTTGCCGCCCGACTTCAACACCTTGGCCAAGTGCACGCGATTGCGCTCACCGCCCGAGAGTTCGCCGATGAGTTGCTGCTGTTGCGTGCCCTTGAAGTTGAAGCGCCCGACGTAGCCGCGTGAGGGCGTCTCGTAGTTACCGACCTTGATCAGATCAAGGCCGTTGGAAATTTCCTGCCACACGCTGTTCTTGTCGTTCAGTGCCTGTCGTGATTGATCGACGTAGGCGAGCTTCACGCTGGGACCGACCCGGAATTCGCCCGAATCCGGCTGTTCCACACCGGTGAGCATGCGAAAGAGCGTCGTCTTGCCGGCGCCGTTCGGGCCGATGATGCCGACGATGCCACCGCGTGGCAGGTTGAAGTTCAGATCCTCGAACAGCAACTTGTCGCCAAAGGCTTTGCGCAAGCCCTTGGCCTCGATCACGAGATCACCCAAGCGCTCGCCGGGCGGAATGTAGATCTCGTTCGTTTCATTGCGCTCCTGGAATTCGCGTGAGGCGAGCTCTTCGTAGCGCTGCATACGCGCCTTGCTCTTGGCCTGACGCGCCTTCGGATTCTGGCGTACCCACTCGAGTTCGCGCTCGAGCGTCTTGCGCAATGCATCGCGCTCGCGTTCTTCCTGAGCGAGGCGTTTTTCTTTCTGCTCGAGCCAGGTCGAGTAGTTGCCTTGGTACGGAATGCCGTGACCCCGATCGAGTTCGAGGATCCACTCGGCAACGTTATCGAGGAAGTAGCGATCGTGCGTGACCGCGATCACGGTCGAGGGATAGGCCTCGAGATACTTCTCGAGCCAATGAATCGATTCCGCATCAAGGTGGTTGGTGGGCTCGTCGAGCAGCAGCATGTCAGGCGCGGCGAGCAGCAGACGGCACAGCGCAACACGGCGCTTTTCACCACCGGAGAGATTTTCGATCTTGGCTTCCCAGGGCGGCAGACGCAGCGCATCGGCGGCGATCTCGAGCTTGCGGTCGAGTTCCCAGCCACCGGCGGCATCGATGTCATCCTGCAGCTTGGCCTGCTCCTCGAGGAGCTTGTTCATTTCGTCGTCCGACATCGGCTCGGCGAAGGCTTCGCTGATCGCATTGAAGCGTTCGACCTTGGCAAACATGCCGCCGATCCCGGCGATGACTTCCTCGCGCACGCTCTTGTTCGGATCGAGTTCCGGCTCCTGCGGAAGGTAGCCCACGCGGATTCCGGACTGCGGCCTCGCCTCGCCCTCGATGTTCGTATCGAGGCCGGCCATGATCTTCAGGAGCGTCGATTTACCCGAGCCGTTCAGACCCAACACGCCGATCTTGGCGCCCGGGAAGAACGAGAGGCTGATGTCGCGCAGGATGTGACGTTTCGGGGGGACGACCTTGCCCACCCGGTTCATCGTGTAAATGTATTGAGCCATGGGGGTGATTATCGCCTGTGCTAGGCTTCGCCGCATCTTCGGGAGGGCAGGACGATGTCCGAAGTTCTGGTCGTCGCCGGCGAGCGGCTTGCCCGTTATGGGTTCGGTGGGGGGCATCCTTTCGGCCTCGACCGTCACGAAGCCTTCTACCGCGAGTTCGAAGCCCGTGGCCTCGAGCGGCGTTGTCGCATCGAAGAGCCTCGGCGAGCGAGCGCCGATGAGCTCGCGCTCTTTCACTCCCCGTCCTACATCGCCTTCCTGCAACAGCGCTCCGCGACCGGCGAGGGCTATCTCGATGGCGGTGATACGCCTGCCTTTCGCGGCGTCTTCGAGACTGCCTCAGACGTCGTTGGAGGCGTTTTACTGGCAGGCGCCGAGATCATGCAGGGGCGAGCCCGTCGCGCCTTTGTGCCCATCGCAGGCCTCCATCACGCCGCACGACGGGGTGCAGCCGGGTTCTGCGCTTTGAACGATTGCGGGGTGTTGATCGAATGGTTGCGCCGCGAGCACGGCTTGCAGCGCATTGCCTATGTCGACATCGATGCCCATCACGGCGATGGGCTGTATTACGGCTTCGAGAGCGACCCGGGCGTGATCTTTGCCGACATCCATGAGGATGGGCGTCACTTGTACCCTGGCACGGGCTCGGATGATGAAATCGGCAAGGGCGAGGCGACGGGCACCAAACTCAATCTGCCGCTGATGCCCGGCGCCGACGATGCGGCTTTCGAGCCAGCCTGGCAGAGGGTGCTGCGTCACCTCGAATCCTTCGCACCCGAGTTCATCATCCTGCAGGCCGGCGCCGACAGTGTGGCGGGCGATCCGCTCACCCATCTGCGATTTTCCCCAGGCGCCCACGCGCGTGCTACAGCGGATTTACGCGATTTGGCCGAGCGTCTGGGTCACGGCCGCCTGCTCGCCACCGGTGGTGGCGGTTATCACCGGCCGAATATCGCCACTGCCTGGAACGCCGTCGTCGAGCATCTTTTCGCTTGATTGCAAGACCAGAGGGCCGGCGAGCCGCCTCGTTCGGCTAAAATACGGTCTCTTCCGCCACTTGCTTTCCCGAGGCCTCGCCGATGTTCTCCAGACAGATGACCATTGCCGGATTCGACCCCGAGCTCGCCGCTTCGATGGGCGCCGAACGGCAACGTCAGGAAGATCACATCGAGCTGATCGCTTCTGAGAACTATGCGAGCCCGCGCGTGCTTGAGGCGCAGGGGTCCGTGCTGACCAACAAATACGCCGAAGGCTATCCGGGTAAGCGCTATTACGGTGGATGCGAGCATGTGGATGTCGCTGAGCAGTTAGCGATCGATCGAGCCAAGCAGCTCTTCGGCGCCGACTACGCCAACGTGCAGCCGCACTCCGGTTCGCAGGCCAACGCGGCCGTCTATCTCGCCATGCTCAAGCCGGGTGATGCCATCCTCGGCATGAGTCTCGATCATGGCGGTCACCTCACGCACGGCGCGAAGGTGAACTTCTCGGGCAAGATATTCAACGCCTCGCAGTACGGCATCCGTCCCGATAACGGCGAGATCGACTACGACGCTCTCGAAGCGCAGGCACTCGAGGTCAAGCCCAAGCTCATCATCGCTGGCTTTTCGGCCTATTCGCGCTTGCTCGACTTCCCGCGTTTTCGCGCGATCGCCGACAAGGTGGGTGCCTATCTGCACGTCGACATGGCGCACGTGGCCGGTCTCGTCGCAGCGGGCGTTTATCCGAACCCCATTCCTTATGCGGATGTCGTGACCACCACGACCCACAAGACGCTGCGCGGTCCGCGCGGCGGTTTGATTCTCGCGCGCAAGAACGACGAGCTGACCAAAAAATTCAACTCGCTGGTCTTCCCGGGCACGCAGGGTGGTCCGTTGATGCATGTGATCGCAGCGAAGGCGGTCGCCTTCCTCGAGGCCTTGCAGCCGGAGTTCAAAGATTACCAGCACCAGGTTGTAGTCAATGCGCGCGCCATGTGTGCTCAATTGCAGCGGCGCGGCTATCGCATCGTCTCGGGCGGCACCGATAACCACCTGTTCCTGATCGATCTGTCGGACAAGAACATCACGGGTAAAGACGCCGACGCCGCACTCGGTGCTGCGCACATCACGGTCAATAAGAACGCGGTGCCGAACGATCCGCGTCCGCCGATGGTGACGAGCGGTATCCGCATCGGTACGCCCGCGGCGACGACGCGCGGCTTCAAGGAAGCCGAAGTGCGCGAGGTGGCCGATCTCATCGCCGATGTGCTCGATGCCGAAGGCGCTGCCGCCACGATCGAGCAGGTTCGCGCGAAAGTGACGGCGCTTTGCCGGCGATTCCCGGTGTATCAAGCCTGATCTGAGTTATGTATTGCCCTTTCTGCGGCCACGAAGAGACCAAGGTCAACGACTCGCGTCTCGCCGCTGAAGGGCGACAGATCCGCCGTCG
>JBDLSG010000076.1:0-4305 GCA_039799645.1 Pseudomonadota bacterium
CATGCTGTCGATGGCGATCACTGCCTGCCGTAACGCCAACAAATACGTCGGCATCTGCGGACAGGGCCCATCGGATCATCCGGATCTCGCCCGCTGGCTTGTCGCTCAGGGCATCGAGAGCATCTCGCTCAACCCCGACACGGTCGTTGAGACTTGGCTGATGCTGGCACAGGACTCAGCTCGTGCGAGCTGAGCGCTGACCGGAGAGGAACGGACACACCGACAGGTCGACGTTGCCGCCGGAGACGATCACACCGAGGGTCTCACCCGGCTTACCCAACCGACCATCGAGAATCGCTGCGAGCACCACGGCCGACGAAGGCGAAAATCTTCCAGCGCAATGCGCATGGCCTGCACGATCGCCGCCTCCTCGACGGTGAGAATGTCATCTACCTGACGCTTGAAGATCTCGAACGGTAGAACGCCGAGGGATCCGCGCAAACCATCGGCCATCGTCGGCGGCGATCCGCTCATGCCCACCCGGATACCGGTATGAAAGGATCGCGCCGCATCATCAGCTTCTTTGGGCTCTACACCAATCACACGACAGGTGGGTACCAAGCCGCGCGCGGCCAAGGCCGTTCCTGATAGCAAACCACCACCACCCACCGGCGTCGAAATGACGTCGATGTTCGGATGTGTGCTCAATAATTCGAGTGCAGCCGTGCCCTGGCCCGCAATCACCCGCGCGTCGTCGAAAGGATGAACAACAGCGGCGCCTGTCTGTGCCACGATCTCGGCCAGCGCGGCCTCGCGCGGGGCAAGCCCAGGTTCGCAGTGTCGAAGCGTCGCGCCTTCGGCGGTGATATTGGCGAGTTTCACCGGTGACGCGTCATTCGGCGTGACGACTAAGCATCGCCAACCGAGTTCACGCGCTGCGCGCGCGAGAGCGGCGCCATGATTCCCTGAGGAATGGGTCGCCACGATACGCGAACTCGAAGGATCCGCTGCGGCGGCCGCCTCGAGCTGCAACAGCGTATTGAGCGCACCGCGAAACTTGAAGGCACCGATATGCTGCAGGTTCTCGCACTTGAGCAGCACCTTGCGACCCACGCGCGCATCGAATCGCTCGGAGGACATCACCGGCGTGTGGATCACCCTCCCCTCCAGTCGCCCTGACGCGGCAACCACATCGGCAAATACCGGCAACATCAACAGGCTCCTCGCATTCCCGGAACGAACAAATGCTCGCGGTAGTAGGCCAGCTCTCGCACCGATTCGCGAATGTCATCGAGCGCGAGGTGCGTTCCTTCCTTGCTGAACGCAGCGGCAACCTCCGGAGCCCAGCGTTTGGCCAATTCCTTGAGCGTGCTCACGTCGAGATTGCGATAGTGAAAGAAGGCTTCGAGCTGTGGCATCAGTCGCGCCATGAAACGGCGATCCTGACAGATGCTGTTACCACACATCGGCGATGCACCGGCCTCGACATACTGCGCGAGAAACTCGAGCGTCCCGCGCTCTGCCTCTGCAGTACTCGTGCGACTCGCTCGAACCCGAGCGAGCAGACCCGACGACCCGTGCTGCCGCTGGTTCCACTCGTCCATTTTTGCCAATGTCGCTTCATCTTGATGAATGGCGTAGACCGGCCCCTCTGCGATCAATCGCAAGGATGAGTCGGTGACGAGCGTGGCGATCTCGATGATCGAATCGGATTCCGGCTTCAAACCGGTCATCTCGAGATCGATCCAGATGAGAGCATCGCGAGTGGGCATGGGTGAGACCTCGCAGCACAAAGCGCTGTTTTGATTGTGGTTCAGTCTAGCAGAGGCTACATTCCGGGCCTTGCCAGCGACGGCCAGAAGAGCGCTCTGTTTGGAATTCGAAGCACAAGTCATCGCCGCCTACGGCCGACATCTGCTCGTGCGCGACGCCGACGGCGTCAGCCACGAGGCACGCCCTTTCGGTCGCCGTGTGCAAGCGGTTTGCGGCGATCGGGTCCTGTGCGAGCGCGATGCCCATCACGCCGAAGTTCATGTGAAGAGCGTCCTGCCGCGCCGCAGCACGCTTGCCCGCGCGACGATGCGCGGTACCGCCGAAGCGATCGTCGCGAATCTGGATCTACTGGTGACGGTATTCGCGCCATTGCCAAAGCCCGATCCCTTCATCATCGACCGATACCTTTGCGCAGCGAGCTCAGCCGGCATGTCGGCTTTGGTGCTGCTCAATAAGGCGGATCTCATGAATGCCGCGGACCCCGCCGTCGGCGAATGGCGGGCGTGGCTTGCAGCGTATCGTGCGGCGGGCTACGAGACACTGGTCGTGAGCAGCCACTCTCGTGAGCAGCTCGATGCGCTGCGTGCGCTACTCGCCCATCGCACGAGTGCGTTTGTCGGACAATCTGGTGTGGGTAAGTCTTCACTGATTGCCGCACTCGCGCCTGAAACCGACATCGCCACGGGCGCACTCGACAAGACAGAAGAAGGTCGACACACCACCACAGCTTCTCGCCTTTTTGATTTGCCTGAAGGTGGTGCACTCATCGACTCACCCGGCGTACGCGACTACGCGCCGGCAATCGATGGCCTCGAGCCGCATAGTTTGGGCTTTCCGGAAGTGGATCAACTTGCCACGGGATGCAAGTTCTTAGACTGTCGTCACTTGCGCGAACCCGGTTGCGCCGTGCGGCTCGCCGCAGAGGAGCAGCGACTCGATGCGCGGCGCTACGAGAGTTATCGGCGACTGCGCCGAATTCGCGACGAATTGATCCAAGCACAAGGACCCGGCAAACGCGGGTAAATCAAAGCAGCGACTGTCGCCCTGCCAACGCGTGCGCGAGAGTGCCGCCATCGATGTATTCGAGCTCGCCACCGATCGGCACGCCGTGCGCGATACGCGTGGCTTTCAAGCCCCTTTGTCGAACGAGATCGGAGAGAAAATGTGCAGTCGCCTCTCCCTCGACGGTCGGGTTGGTCGCGAGGATGACCTCGGTGATCTCACCCTCTTCGAGGCTCGCCTCGAACTCGCGGATGCCAAGCTGCTCAGGTCCGATACCATCAAGGGGCGACAAATGCCCCATCAAAACGAAATAGCGCCCGCGATAGCCACCGGACTGCTCGATAGCAACGACATCCGCAGGTGATTCGACGACGCACATCAAACTGGCATCGCGTTGCGGCGTGCTGCAAATAAAGCAAAACTCCGACTCGGTCAGCATGCGGCAGCGACGACATCGGCCCACTTTCTCGAGCGCGGCCTCTAGCGAGGCCGTCAAAGCCCTTGCGCCGTCGCGCCCGTCCTGCAAAAGATGAAATGCCATGCGTTGCGCACTCTTCGGGCCCACACCGGGTAGGACCCGCAAAGCATCGATCAAGCGCGCGAGCGCTGGCGTGTGTTTCATCGAAATCTTAGAACGGCAGCTTCATGCCAGGCGGCAGCCGCAATCCCGACATCAGCGAAGACATCCTCTGCTGCGACTCGCTCTCGACGCGCCGAACGGCATCGTTGATGGCCGCTGCCACCAAATCTTCGAGCATTTCGCGATCTTCACCGATGACCGCGGGCTCAATCTGCACGCGCTTGACCTCATGCTTGCCCGTCATGGTGACTTTCACCATACCCGCGCCCGATTCACCCGTGACCTCGAGTTGCGCGATCTCTTCCTGCGCTTTCTGCATGTTGCGCTGCAGCGCTTCCGCCTGCTTCATCATGTTGCCGAAATTCGCCATCTCATCGTCCTCAGTTGGGTTTCACCGAATCCGTTTTGATCGTCGCTCCAAAGCGTTCCTTGAAGCCGCGTACCGTCGGATCTTCATCGATTGATTGCCGAGCCGATGACAGGGTCGCCTCGACCTCGCGCTGCTCGGCGCGCGCTGGCGTCTCCACCGTCGACTGCGCGAGCTCGATCTCGACTTTTACGTTTTCACCGAGATGCTTCGCGAGAGCTTGCGAAAGCTTGTCGACGAGCGCTGCGGTTTTGAGCAAGCTCTGCGCCGGATCAAGCGCGAGGCGTACAAGACCGCCCTCCCGTCCGATCAAGGCGCAATGCGCTGCGAGCTGTCGAGCGGCGCCGCCGAGCTCGAGTGCGGCCAGAGTCTCCGGCCATGAACCGAGTTCGCCACGCGCCGCCGGCTGCGCCAAAGCAACGCTCCCTGAAGTAGCAGAACGAGCTGCAGCTCGGCTCGAGCCGGAACTGACGCCCGAGCTGACACCAGCGCCACCACCCGCTGATGCCACCCCGCGTCCACCCTCGCCCGACATCGGACGGAACGCCAGGATGCGCAGCAAGGTCATCTCGAAGCCGCTACGCGGATCGGGTGCCCAAGCCAAATCACGCCGACCGAGGATGACGGTCTGATAATGCAGTTG
>JBDLSG010000077.1:0-3898 GCA_039799645.1 Pseudomonadota bacterium
AAGGATCGAGGTTGGCGCTGAATCAACGCATCGAGCGTGCTGACACAAGCATCCCCTGCCCGCTTTGCGTCGCTATCACGCTTGGCAAGCACAGCGTCTTGCAACAACCGGAACTGCTTATACGCTGAAGCGTATTGTGGATCGGCAATGACGCCATCGGCAGCGGCGCCATGCACCGGTGTTGCCGTCATCGACAGTCCGAGGACCATCAGACACAACCACCGACGCATAGCGACGAGGCTCACGGTATCGCCTTGACGAAGCGTAATGTCATGCGATCAGACTCACCAATGGCGTCGTACTTGCTGCGATCAAAATTCGGATCAGGTGCCTTGCCCGAGCCATAAGGCACCGTGATACGAGTCGGCGGCAACGTCCAAACACCGAAAGGATGGTCTTTGGTGTCCTTCGGATTAGCGTTGATCTCCGAGCGAGCGGCCAAACGTAGACCAGTCCTTTCGGCGGCTTCGATGACGAAAGCCTCAGTGACGTAACCGCTCTCTGCCATCGGATCCTGCGGGCCGGGATTTTCGCGGTGCTGCTCGATGGCGAGCACGCCACCTGGCTTCAAGGAACCCGCAAGATTCGCAAAGTGACGATCCAGCAACCCCTCGACGCGCATCCAACCGTGGATCACCCGAGACAGTAGGATGAAGTCGTAGCTGTTCGCGGCCAAGGGTGCCGCCGTGGCGCCCCAGTTGACGAGCTCGACCTTGCCATAGATTTTTTCGTCGGCGAAGCGCGCCGCAAAATCGGCGCGGCCCTTGCGAGCAGCCTCCGTGATCGACGGGTTGGCAAGATCAGCGGCCGTTGCGCTGTAGCGCCCACCGGTACGCGCGGCATAGGGTGCAAGGATGCGAGTCCACCAACCGGCACCCGGCTGCACTTCGAGAATGCTCGCGCCCGGCTTCAGACCCCAGAACTGTAGGTTCTCGATCGGCTTGCGCGCGGCATCACGTGATTTCTCATCAGCCGAGCGCCACTCGCCGGTCGTCACCTCGGCCAATACGGGATCGGTCGCAGTTGCGGCGAGCGAGCTTGTCGCGGCAAAAGCCATCGCGACAGAGGCCAAAAATACTTGCTTCAATACACGGATTTTCATCGAGACACCTCACATCCTTGAGCGGTGAGCGAAGGCTAGCAGAAGCCTGTTGCAGCGCCCAGTCGGGGAGCGCGCCGACCACGGCTCGAACGCCAAGAGCGCATCCGTGAGCGCGGAATGACAACTTTCGGCTATCTAGCCATATGAACACCAAACTCGACATCAAGACCATCACCGAATTCCTCGCCGAGCAACCGAACGTCGATGTTCATCGGGCATGGGAGCGGTGCTGGGGTATCCATTCCGGCATCGTCGATCGCGTAAAGCAGCGCTTTGCCGTCGAGAAACACCCGTCCACCAGCGGTAGCGAGTACTACACCTCGCTCGATGGCGGCATGGAGGGCTCGTTCAATGCCTGGACGGGTCCGCGCGTCGAATGGCTCGTCCACTCCTGGCTCGGTAATCGCAAAGCGAGTTTGCTCGACATGAACGCGACCGTCTTCTTGTCGCAGCAGAGTCGAGTACCGCACTTGGTGGTGATCTTCGGCACTGTGCCGAAACTCTTTTTCTATGCGGACTACACACCCCGCGTCGATCTGCGCACCAACCTCGACTACGTCAATCACTACTATGAACCCGCCAACGCCAGCGCGATCCGGTTTCGCGGTCTGCCCAACTTCACTTGGAACTGGAGCCACGGCACGTACTTACGTGGATTGATGTCTCCGGTCTGCACGAGCGTCATGGGCGAACTCAACGAAGAGAACATCGCCACCTGCGAAACCTATCTGCAAGAGTTCGTGGGGCGCTGGTTCGAATGGCTCGATGAGGCAGAACGGGCGCCGCTCGCTCCGGAAGAGCGCCTCGCGCAACAAGCCTACGATCACTACGTGCGCGAAATCGGGTACCGTACCGACCCCATGAACGTGCTCGCACAGCGTGCTTTTGGCCCCGAAGAGTTTCAGCGCCGCCTCGAGCTGCGCATGGGTCTTCGCCAGATCGCCGAGACGCGAGGCAAGGTAGCGATCGATTGATTCCAGTCAGGCTCGCCCGCCCCGACGACGCTCCGGCTATTGTCGCACTCGTGAATTCAGCGTATCGCGGCGATAGCAGCCGCGTCGGCTGGACAACCGAGGCCGACTTGCTCGGCGGTCAGCGCACCGACGAGGCCGCGATTGGCGACTTCATCGCCGGCGCACCACAGCAGCGGATGCTGGTGCATGAGCATTCGGACGGCACCCTACAAGCGTGCGTACAGCTGCAGTATCGCGGCGACTACGCGTATCTCGGCATGCTGACCATCCGCCCCGCGCTACAAGCCAGCGGTCTCGGCCGTGCTTTGCTCGCAGCGGCCGAGCTCGACGCACAAACCCAGTGGGGTATCAGCCGCATGGTCATGACGGTCATCGAGCAACGCGATGAACTCATCGCTTGGTACGAGCGCCGCGGCTATACGCGCACGGGCGAAACTGCTGCGTTCCCTTACGGCGATCCGCGCTTTGGCGAGCCCAAACGACCCGATCTGCGCTTCGTGGTGCTCGCCAAAGAATTGGCCGTCGCATCTTGATGCTCGCACGATCTCCTCGGCCCGTCATCGATTCGTCATACGGGCTCACTAACCTGCGGCTATGCACCAATCTTCGCTGCTCGTCACCCGTATATGGACCCGCATATGGGCCTGTATATTGGCGACTTATATGGTGAATGCCATCGCCGCACCCATTGTCATCGCGCATCGCGGCGCCTCCGGTTATCGACCCGAACACACCCTCGAGGCGTATCAACTCGCCATCGAAATGGGCGCGGATTACATCGAGCCCGATCTCGTCGCTACACGCGATGGGCATCTCGTCGCCAGGCATGAGCCGGATATCAGCCAAACGACCGATGTCGCCTCAAGGACGGAATTCACCGATCGAAAACGCACCATCATGATCGATGGCGTCGAGACGACCGGTTGGTTTACGGTGGACTTCACCCTCGCCGAGCTGCGCAGTTTGCGAGCCGTGCAACCGCGACCGGATCGATCGAAAGAATTCGATGGCCAGTTTCTAGTACCGACCCTCGAAGAAATCATCGCGCTAGCTCAGCGCGAATCGAAAGTGCGTAGTAGGGCCATCGGTATCTACCCTGAAACTAAGCATCCAAGCTGGCACTGCGCACTCGGTCTATCACTCGAAGAGCCGCTGCTGCGCGCACTCTCGAAAGCCGGCTGGAACCACCGAGAGGCACCTGTTTTTATTCAGTCATTCGAGGCGGGCAATCTGCAATGGTTACGCAGCCGCACTCAAGTGAAGTTGATTCAACTGGTGGGCGGCGTCGGGTCGAACGCCGATGGTTCAGTGATCCTGCCTACGCCATTTGAGCAGCCCGGGTGCGCAACCTATCCCATCGGCAACTTGCCGACGAACTTTGCATCGGCTGCTGCATTCGAAGCCATTGCCACCTATGCAGACGGCATCGGTCCCTGGAAGCGTTTTTTGATCGGCGAGAGTAACGGACGTGCGACGCCACCGACCGACTTCGTCAAACTCGCGCATGCTGCAGGCTTGCAAGTCCACCCTTGGACATTTCGTAACGAGCAGACACATCTGCTGGCCGACTACGCAGGTGACCCGCTCACCGAATATCGAACCTTCATCGAGCTGGGTGTGGATGGCGTTTTCAGCGACTTTCCCGATACTGCTCGAGATGCAATCGATAGCGTAGCGAGCAAAGACAAATCGCAGCGCTAGTCAGGCGACTGTTCGCACAAAGAAAAAGGCCCGGCGTTTGACGGCCGGGCCTTGAGAACTGCGGTCTTTCGCCGCTTAGAACTTAGAAGTTATAGCTGAACTCGAGACCGATCTGGCGCTC
>JBDLSG010000078.1:0-4384 GCA_039799645.1 Pseudomonadota bacterium
CGGAACCCATGCTTGCCAGCGAAGCACGGCGTTCATGGGGTCACTCTCCCGACGCCTTGCGCTCGAGACTATCGACGACGGCTGTCGTCACCATGTCAGCGCCGACGTTGACCATGGTTCGAGTCATGTCGAGCAAACGATCGGCGCCGAGAACGATACCGATCCCCTCGGCCGGAACACCAAAGGTGATCAAGAGACCCGCAATGATCGGCAGAGAGCCACCCGGAATTCCGGCAGCGGCCACTGCGCCGAGCACCGCCAGCAGCAACAGCGTGACCTGCTGTGCAAAATCGAGGTGAATCCCAAACACCTGCGCCACGAACAACACCACGCAACCCTCGTAGAGAGCGGTGCCTGCCATGTTCATGGTGGTACCGAGCGGCAGCACGAAGCCGGCCGTCGTTGGCTTCATGCCGAGGTCGCCTCGCGCCGAGGCGAGTGCGGCGGGTAACGTCGCACTGCTCGAACTCGTCGAAAAGGCGGTCACGAGCACGGGACGGATCGTGCGCCAAAACTGCATTGGCGAATAGCGCGAGAACAGTTTCAGCCACAGCGACATCGTGCCGAAGAGGTGGACCAACATCACGACGAGGCAACCGATAACGAAAAGGCCGAGGGCAATGAGGATGTCCCAACCGATCTTTACCACCACGCTGTAGATCATCGCCGGGACTGCGTAGGGCGCAATACGCAAGGCAAACTGCACGATGCCGGTCATGAGTTCGGCGACGAGCTCGAGCCCCGACTGCAATTGCTCGCGCCGACGTCCACCCAGACGAATCGCCGCTGCCCCCAACAAGATCGCAAACAAGATCAGCGGCAGCACTTCACCGAGCGTGCCGCGCTGATTGCCCGTGATCGCACCGATCAGATTGCGTGGCATGAACATGTCGACGACGGTCTGCAGACTCATCGGCGGCTGCTCCGCTTGACGCTGCATGATCTTCTCGGTGTCACCGCCGTAAGCACTGACGAGACGAGTCTGCGTCTCGGGGTCTAGCGCGGCACCGGGTTGCAGCACGTTCATCATGACGAGCCCGAGCACGCAGGCAATCGACATGTTGAGGAAGAACAGCGTGAACGTTCGCGCCGACAGCGGCCCGAGGCGCGAGAGATCGCCGAGCTGCACGACACCGGCGGCAAGCGATGCAAAGACCAGCGGCATCACCACGAAGAACAGCAAACGCAGAAAGATCTGACCGAGCGGATCGAAGACCGCGACCGACAGCGCCTGCGCGCCTTCCAGTACAGCGGGCACCTCCGCGCCTACGATCAACGTGAGGGCGCCCGCGAGGGCGCCCACCACGAGACCGATCAGGATGCGATTGGCGAGCTTCGGGTCGGACTCAGCCATGCAGACGGGTCACTGCTTCGAACGCGCGAGTGGGCTGTTACGGAATCCGTAGAGGAAGTACAGCGCCAAGCCGGCAAGTGACCAGTAGACGAAGGTCAGCTGCGTCGAAGGCGGCAACGAGAAGAACAGGAAGCCGCAACCGAGCAACGCCAACGGGCCCACCACCCACACGGCCGGCGTGCTGAACGGTCGATGACGATTCGGCTCACGCACACGCAGGATGAGCACACCGACCGAGACCGCCATGAATGCGAACAGCGTGCCGCTGTTGGCGATGTCCGCGAGCACACCCACCGGGAAGAAGGCCGCGAACACCGTCACTGCCACACCCGTGATGATCGTCACGACGTAGGGCGTGTGGAACTTCGGGTGCACTTTGGTGAGCGTATCGGCAGCAGGCAGCAGGCCATCGCGCGCCATCACGAAGAAAATGCGAGTCTGACCGAAGAGCATCATCAGGATGACCGACGGCAGCGCGAGGAACGCGGCCAGACCGATCAACTGCGATACCTTGTCCCAACCCAGCAGCTCGAGCACGAAGGCCAGCGGCTCACGACTGCAAGCAACTGCCTGCGCGTTCTCCGGGAGTGCGCATACCGCCGCGAACTCCGGGCTGCCCGGCGAGATCGCGCGACCAGCGGCATCAAGCACCGGCTGGGCACCAACCGAGCCGATCACACCGGCAGCAACCAGCATGTAGAAAATCGTGCAGATCGCGAGGCTGCCGATCAAACCGATCGGGATGTTGCGCTGCGGATTCTCGGTCTCTTCAGCTGCCGTCGAGACCGCATCGAAGCCCACGTAGGCAAAGAAGATCGAAGCGGCGGCACCGGCGATACCGAGGCCCGTTGCGTCCCAGAAGCCATTCGGTGCGAACGGCTCGAAGTTGTCGCCGTTGATCACGGGTAACGCCAAGAAGACGAACAGGGTCAAAGCAGCAACCTTGATGGCCACGAGTACCGCATTGACGCTCGCGCTCTCGCGCGTACCGACGATCAGCAAGGAAGTCACGAGCAACGCAATCGTCGCTGCCGGCACGTTCATCACGCCGCCCGCGTAAGGCCCGCGGGTGAACTCCTCGGGTATGGAGATGCCGAGACTGCGATCCATGAGTCCGACGAAATAATTGGACCATCCGACCGAGACCGCACTCGCCGCGACGGCGTACTCGAGCACCAGCGCCCAACCGACGACCCAGGCGACGACTTCACCCATGACCGCGTAGCTATAGGTGTAGGCCGAGCCGGAGACCGGCACCATCGAGGCCAGCTCGGCGTAGCAAAGCGCAGCGACCGCGCAAACGAAGCCCGCGATGATGAACGACACCATCATGCCAGGGCCCGCTTTCTGCGCAGCCTCGGCGGTCAACACGAAGATACCGGTACCGATAATGGCACCGACACCCATCATCGTCAGTTGGAAGCCACCGAGGGAGCGTTTGAGGCTCCGACGTTCAGCGTTGGCCAGGATGTCGTCAAGCGGCTTGATGCGCCAGTTCATGATCTGCCCCCCTCGGGATGTTGCGCCCGATTGTAGGGGGGCAAGGCGCCTGAGGGCTACACCCTCAGGGCATGTCGTCGATGGCGAGCTTCTTGCGGGTCGGGAAGAGGCTCTCGGCGGTCAGACCCGCATCGAGCGCGACGGAGGCGGCGATGTAGATCGACGAGTAGGTGCCGATGAGGATACCGACGACCAGCGCAGCCGAGAAACTCTGCAACACCGGACCACCGAGCAGCAACAACACGATGACGACGATCAACGTCGTCAAGCTTGTCATGATCGTACGCGAGAGCGTCTGGTTGACCGATTGGTCGAGCACCATGAACGGCTCCATGCGCTTGTTCACCTCAAATCGCTCGCGAATGCGATCGAACACCACCACGGTATCGTTGAGCGAATAACCGATGACAGCCAGCAGCGCCGCCACGACCGACAGATCGAATACCATGCCAGTGAGCGCAAAGAACCCGAGCACGATGATCGGGTCGTGAATCGCCGCAAGAATGGCACCCGCGGACAGCTGCCACGCGTGAAAGCGCAAGAAAACATAGATAAAGATCAGGATGAGCGTGCTGATGAGAGCCACGATCGCCGAGTTACGAAGCTCGGCACCGACCTGAGGTCCGACGATTTCGGCTCGACTGATCACCACATTGGCGTCGGCAGCACGTAATACCGTCTCGACGCGTGCGCGAATGGCATCGGCCGTCTCACCCGAGGGTGGCGGCAAACGAATCGCCACATCACGCGACGAACCGAAGTTTTGAACCTGTACGTCCTCGAAACCAGCCGCCTCGAAGCTACGACGTAGAGTCTCCGGCTGCGCCTGTTGGGTGAATTTCGCCTCGATGGTGACACCACCGGTGAAATCCACACCGATTGAAGACGAGCGCGCCGATCGACACAACGAATAAGATCGTTGAGACGAGGTACGCCAACTTGCGACCTTGCATGAAGCCGATCGCGGAGGTGTTTTTGAAAAATTCCATGTAGGTTACCTCGTGACGGCGATCAGATGGACAGACGCTCGGGGCGACGGCTACCGCCGTACATCAGCGTCAATAACGCGCGGCTCCCTAGTAGCGCGGTGAACATGGATGTCACGATGCCGAGCGACAACACGACTGCGAAACCACGGATGGCGCCCGTACCGAAAGCCCACAACACGATACCGGCAATCAAGGTGGTGATATTGGAATCGGCAATGGCCGAGAAAGCTTTCTCGAAACCCTTGGCGATGGCGGTCTGTGGCGTCACACCGTTGCGAATCTCTTCACGAATACGCTCGTAGATCAGCACGTTAGCGTCCACCGCCATACCGACCGTGAGCACGATGCCGGCGATACCCGGCAACGACAAGGCTGCCTTGAACGCCGTGAGCAACGCCGCGAGCAACACCACGTTAGCGAGCAACACGATGTTGGCGACAACTCCGAAAACTTTGTAGTACGCGAGCATGAAGACAAATAGCAGTCCCATGCCGATCATCAGCGCGGTGACGCCCTTGTCGATGTTTTCCTTACCAAGACC
>JBDLSG010000079.1:0-6539 GCA_039799645.1 Pseudomonadota bacterium
GTCGATCGCGTCGTGTTTGGTGCCTGGGATCCGAAGGCGGGCGGTGCGGGTAGCATCGCGAATGTCTTCAATATTCGTGAGTTGAATCACCGTGTGGACGTGTTCGGCGGTGTGCTGGCTGCGGAGTGCGGCGCACTACTCTCCGACTTTTTCCGTGCTCGCCGTCAGTGACGGCTCGCGCTCCTGGAGTAACTCGCGATATTGCTGCACTCGATCGACAAGAAGTCGCGTCTCCCAGCCACGCGCATAGCCGTTCTTCACCTGCAGATACCAAAACTCATCCGAGAGCAACGTGAGACGCTCACGCACGTCGATCCAGCGATCGGCATTGCCACCTTGGCGCGCCGTTAAAACACGCGCATCTTCGAGATGACCATAGCCCATGTTGTAGGCGGCGACCGCCATCCAGGTGCGATCCGGCTCACGAATGCGATCGGGGATCGTCTCGCGTAGCTGCGCCAGATATCGGGCGCCCGAGAGGATGCTTTGCTCTGCGTTGTAGGGATCCGTCACCCCCAATGAGCGAGCAGTTCGAGGCATCAACATCATCAGGCCCTGGGCGCCAAACGGGCTGCGGGCCTTTGGGTCCCACTGTGATTCCTGATAGCCGAGCGCTGCGATGAGTTGCCAATCGAGATTCGTCTCGGCGCTCGCACTCTCGAACAGCTCGCGATACAGCGGCAACTTCACTTCGAGATCCACGGCAAATTGTTCTGCGTGCGTATCCGGCAAGGTGCTTGGATCGATCTCTGAGGCGGGGTCGGGGATGCTTTTCTTTTCACGCTGTTCGAGTAGGAAGCGATTCACCTCTTTCAGCAGATCTCGTCCGTCTTTGCGCACCATCCAGTAAAGCGGTCGACGCGCCTCGACACCGAAGGCCACATCGAGCGAGGGATATCGGGTGCGAAGGTTCGCGTACTCGAAACCATCGATCAGCGTGACCTCGGCGCGTCCGGAGGCCACGATATCGAGGGGATCGCGACCGAGGTTCTTCGGCAATTCCGTCAATTCATACGCCGCGCGTTCGAGCGCCGACAGGGATTGCAGATAATTCCAGGCCGCGCTGTCCTCGAGCACGACCGCTTTGAGATTTTTCAGATCGTCGGTGGTCTTCGGTCGCGGTCGGCCGCGTTGGTAGACCCAGAACAGCGGCGACTCGGCATACACCTCCGAGGGCAGTGCGACACCGCGCCATTGCTTACTCCAACTCAATCTTGAGGCCGCGATATCGGCTCGGCGAGTCGCGATCGCTTCGCGCAGTTCGGCTCGGTCGGCAACCACCACCACTTCAAGCTTCACGCCGAGTTGTTCGGCGAATCGAGCGGCGAGTTCGTATTCGGCGCCCTCCGGACCCTCGCGGCCCAGGTAGTAGGTGGTCGGCGAGTTGAACATCGCCACGCGCAGTTCGCCCCGGCTGCGAATGTCCGTCAGCGCTCCGGAGCGCCACGTGTCACATCCGGCCAGGAGGAGGAAAAGCGCTCCCAGAACGACTAGGAGGGGGGTGGTTACTGTCCCGCGGGGCTTCATGTCGGTTAGAATAGCCGGCTCCGGAGAGGTACCGAAGTGGTCATAACGGCGCCGACTCGAAATCGGATGGTCGGTTAATCCCGGCACGTGAGTTCGAATCTCACCCTCTCCGCCCCTCTCCGCCACTTTTTGATCGTTCAGCATGCCCGCCAGTCACATCTACAAAGTCATGTTCGTCAACCAGGGCAAGGTCTACGAGGTCTTCGCTCGCAAGGTGTCGCACGGAAGCATGTTCGGTTTCGTGGAAATCGAAGAGCTCGTCTTCGGTGAGCGCTCCAGCGTGGTGGTCGACCCCGGTGAGGAGCGTATTAAATCCGAATTCGAGGGCGTCAAGCGCAGCTACATCCCGATGCATTCCGTGTTGCGCATCGACGAGGTGAAAACGCAGGGCGTCAGCAAGATCAGCGCCTACGAAGGCTCGAACGTCGCGCAATTCCCGATGCCGGTCTACTCGCCTCCTGCGGGTGACGGCTCAAAGAAATAGGCCCTCACTCGGCATGGTTTTTCGCGGTTCTCCCGCGCTCTCTGCCTTCCGTACCCACAAACTGCTGGCCGGCTTGCGGCTGCCGGTATTGCTCGGTGTCGAAACTCGCTGGATTCACCTCGTTGATGTCTCTGCCGAATTAACGGCTGAGGATGCGCGTCGCCTCGAAGCGCTGCTGACCTACGGGCCGCGTGCCGAGCGTGGTGCTTCGGCAGATCACTCCGGGCACATCGAGTCGCTGTGGGTGTTCCCACGCCCCGGCACGATCTCGCCTTGGGCGAGTAAGGCGACTGATATTGCGCACGTCTGCGGTCTCGCGGCCGTGCGTCGGATCGAGCGCGGCATCGAGTTTCGTTTCGCCTGCGAGCGTGCCCTGAGCGATGCCGAACGCGAGGTCGTGATCGCCGCGATCCACGACCGTATGACCGAGGCGGTATTTACTGATCTCGCGCAGACGGACGTGTTGTTCGTGACCGAAGCGCCGCGCCCACTTGTCAGCGTGCCGTTGCGCGGTGATCGCCATGCTTTGGTGACGGCGAATCGACAGCTCGGGCTCGCGCTCTCGGACGACGAAATCGATTATCTGCTCGAGGCGTTCGCCAAGCTCGGACGCGAACCCACCGACGTGGAGCTCATGATGTTCGCGCAGGCGAACTCTGAGCATTGTCGCCACAAGATCTTCAACGCGGATTGGATCATCGATGGCGAGCCGCGACGTAAGTCGCTGTTCTCGATGATTCGCAACACGCACGCGAAAGCGCCGCAGGGTGTTTTGAGCGCGTATCGCGATAACGCCGCCGTCATCGAGGGCACACCCGCTGGCCGTCGTTGGTTCGTCGATCCCTCGACCGGCGTTTATCGTGCGTATGTCGAACCCATCGACATTTTGATGAAGGTCGAGACGCACAATCACCCGACCGCGATTTCGCCGTTCCCAGGTGCATCGACGGGCTCCGGCGGTGAGATTCGCGATGAGGGTGCGACCGGCATCGGAGCCAAGCCCAAGGCGGGCCTCGTCGGCTTTTCGGTTTCGCATTTGCGCATACCCGGTTTCGAGCAACCCTGGGAGCAACTCCCGGGTCAGCCGGCGATCGGCAAGCCGGAGCGCATCGCCTCGGCACTCGACATCATGATCGAGGGGCCGCTCGGCGCAGCCGCCTTCAACAATGAATTCGGACGCCCAGGAATTTGCGGCTATTTCCGCAATTTCGAATTACACGCGGCTGGTGATCCAGCGACGCGTCATCGCGGGTATCACAAGCCCATCATGATCGCCGGTGGCCTCGGTAACGTGCGCCGTGATCATGTCGAGAAGAGCGACTGCCCGGTGGGAGCGAAGGTCGTCGTCTTAGGCGGCCCCTCGATGCTGATTGGCCTCGGCGGTGGTGCGGCCTCATCGGTCGGTGCGGGGACCTCGTCCGCGGATCTCGATTTCGCCTCGGTGCAGCGTGGCAACCCCGAGATGCAGCGCCGCGCGCAAGAAGTCATTGATCGTTGTTGGGCGGAAGGCGCCGCCAATCCGATTTTGTTGATTCACGATGTCGGAGCGGGTGGGCTTTCGAATGCCGTGCCGGAGGCGGTCTCTCATAGCAATCGAGGCGCTCTCATTGAGCTGCGTGCGATTCTCTCGGACGAACCTGGCATGTCGCCGATGGAGCTGTGGTGCAACGAGTCGCAGGAGCGCTATGTGCTCATCGTCTCGGCAGATCGCATCGCTGATTTCGAAAAACTCTGTGCGCGCGAGCGTTGTCCATTTGCCGTGATTGGCACGTTGACCAACGATGGGCAGCTGCGGGTCGTCGACTCGTTGCTCAATGAAATACCGGTCGACATGCCACTCGAGGTGTTGCTCGGCAAGACACCGAAGATGCTGCGCGATGTCACGAGCGTGCCGTCCGCGGCCGTGCCGTTCGGACTCGCCACACTCGATGTGCGCGAGGCGCTGCGCCGCGTGCTGCGTTTCCCGGCGGTGGCAGACAAGACCTTTCTCATCACGATTGGTGATCGCACGGTCGGCGGCATGATTTCGCGCGACCAGATGGTGGGTCCGTGGCAGGTACCCGTCGCCGATTGCGGCGTCACGACGGCCGATTATTTTGGCGTCGAAGGCGAGGCGATGGCGATGGGCGAGAGAACGCCGGTCGCGATCCTCGATTCCGGTGCTGCGGCGCGCCTTGCCGTGGGCGAGGCGATTACGAATATTTTGGCGGCCGATGTGCGTCGATTGAGCGACATTCGCTTGTCAGCCAACTGGATGGCGGCCTGCGGGGAGCCCGGTGAAGATGCCAAGCTTTACGAAGCGGTCAAAGCTATCGGCGAAGAGCTTTGTCCCGCGCTCGGCATCGCGATACCGGTCGGTAAAGATTCGCTCTCGATGCGCACGGCGTGGAAAGACGAGTCGGGCGAAGCAAAGTCGGTGGTCGCGCCGGTTTCTTTGATCATTTCCGCGTTTTCACCCGTGGCCGATGTGCGTCGCTCTTGGACACCCGAGCTGCGTCGCGACTGCGGCCCCACGGCGCTGATCTATGTGGATCTCGGCGAGGCTCGCAATCGGTTAGGCGGCTCGGTGCTGACTCAGGTCTATGGCGCGCTCGGTACGGAACCGCCCGATGTCGATGACCCATCGCTGCTGAAAGGCGTGGCCGCCGCGCTTGCGATGCTGCGGGAGCGCGACAAAGTGCTTGCCTATCACGATCGATCCGACGGCGGTCTCGCCGTCACGTTGATCGAGATGGCCTTTGCCGGTCACTGCGGCATCGAGGTCAACATCGGCCTCAAGAGCAAGCATGCGCGGCAGAACAAGGAAGACGCGCTCGCAGCCCTGTTCTCCGAAGAGCTCGGTATCGTGCTGCAGGTGCGCATCCTCGATGCCGCCGAGGTGCTCGGTGTGCTCTTTGCGCACGGCGTGGGTCATTGCAGTGCGGTCATCGGCCGGGTCGAGCCCGAATCCGATCGCATCCGCATCAGCGCCGGCTCCTTGTTGATCGACGAATCGTGGTCAACGCTCAAGCGCGAGTGGTCCGAGACCTCGTTCCGCATGCGTGAGCGGCGTGATGATCCGACGTGCGCACAAGAAGAATTCAACGCAGCCACCGATATCACCACACCACCGCTGCTCGTCGATCTGAGTTTCGATGCTGGCGACGATGTCGCCGCGCCCTACATCTCGACAGGCGTTCGTCCGCGTCTTGCCGTGCTGCGTGAGCAGGGCGTGAATAGTCAGTCAGAAATGGCCGCCGTGTTCGATCGCGCGGGTTTCGAAACTCACGACCGACGTGCTCGGCGCCGGCGAGGGCTGGGCGAAGTCGATTCTTTTCAACGCGCAGATGCGCGAGCAGTTCGCTGCTTTCTTTGAGCGTGGCGACACCTTTGCGCTCGGTGTCTGCAATGGTTGCCAGATGATGGCGCAACTGGCGCCGATCATTCCGGGTGCGACGCATTGGCCGCGCTTCGTGCGCAACTTGTTCGCAGGCATGTCGGGCTCCGTATTACCGATCGCCGTCTCGCACGGCGAGGGCCGCGCGGAATTCGCCGACACCGTGCAGGCGGCGGTCTGCGAGAACTCGGGCACGATCGGCTTGCGATATGTCGAAGCGCGCGGCGTGATCGCCTCGCGTTATCCCGCCAACCCGAACGGCTCACCGAATGGCTTGGCCGCGCTGTGCAGCCAAGATGGCCGTGTGACGGTCATGATGCCGCATCCGGAGCGGGTGTTCCGCAACGCACAAATGTCCTGGCGACCTGCCGGGAGCAGCGAATATTCCGGCTGGATGCGCCTGTTCCGCAATGCGAGGGCGTGGCTCGGCTGATCGAGTTGCGCCATACTTCGTCCGTTGACGTCGTTTTTTTAGTTGCCGCGGGTGCCCAATATGAAACCGTTTTTGCTCGTTCTCTTCGCTGCGCTGATGACTCCATCTTGGGCCGACCAAGCACCGGCGACGCCTGTCGCAGCTGGCGCTGGTGCTTCAGTGTCGACCTTGAGCGCTTCGAAGGCGGTGGTTGACCCCAAAGCCGCAGCCGAGGCTGCGACCGCCAAAATGGCAGGTCCGTCCGAGGATCTCACCAAGCCGCCCGAAGATCCGAACCGTCGTATCTGCAAGAACGCGGCACCGACCGGGACGCGTCTCGGCAAGCGCACTTGCCTCACGGCGGCTCAATGGGCCGAGGCGCAGCGCATCGGCAAAGAAGGCACCAAAAACGCCCAGACGAGCGCGCTCATGATTAATAAAGAAGGCAGCTGATCGGCTCACAATGCGCTCTACGCAACTCGCGGTCGGCTTTCTTTGTACGCTGCTGTGCTCGCAGTTTGCTTGGGCAGTCGATACCTTCCCGGGTGTCGGCAAAGCAATGTCACCGACCGAGTATGCGCGGGCAGGTCTCGACAAACTGTCCCCGGAAGAACGCCGCGCGTTGGATGAGTGGATTGCGCGCTACACCGGGCGCGAGATTGAGCAGACCGTCGCCGATAAAGTTGCGGAGGTGCGAAGGCTCGAGGTTGCGGCTCAGCCTAAAGATGTCACCGCCGATC
>JBDLSG010000080.1:0-3033 GCA_039799645.1 Pseudomonadota bacterium
GCTTGCGAAGGAGCGCGCCGAGATTGTCGTGGGCGCTGCGGTCGTCGAACCCGGTGGCTCGTTGATCATCTACAACGATGATCGCAGCAAGACCTACAGTTTCAGCGAGCTCAAAGAATATCAGGGCTCGCGCGCGCAGCGCGGCGCCGTGATTACGCGCGGTTGGCGGAAGGTGACTCGGATCGAGGCAGGTAGTTAAAGCCCGGCTGCCAGCACCGTTTTTGCTTCTCGCCCTGGCATCTCACGCGCGAGTTTCGGCACGAGAAAGCCTGGCAACGCTTCGGCCATGGCCGTGACGAGCTCCTTGCCGCGAGCTTCGCTGACTTCAAAGTGAGCGGTGCCGTTCACGCGATCGAGCAAGTGCAGGTAGTAGGGCGCGACGCCAAGATCATGGAGTCGCTTCGAGAGCGCGACGAGTGTCTCGGCCTCGTCGTTGACGCCGCGCAACAGCACGGCCTGATTCAACAGCAGCGCACCCGTGGAGCGCAGCTTTGAAATAGCGTCGGCGGCGTCACCTTGCAGTTCATTCGCGTGATTGACGTGCAGCACGACGGTAACACGCCACGCCAAGCTCGCAATCCAGTCGACAAAACTATCATCTACGCGTGAGGGCAGCACGATGGCATTACGCGTGTGGATGCGCAGCCATTCGATGTGCGCGATACCACGCAGGGCATCGGTCAATGATTTCAAGCGCGCATTGGTCAGCGAGAGCGGATCGCCACCACTGAGAATGACTTCGCGAATCGAATCATCCGCTGCGATCGCGGAGATGGCTTCGCGCCATCGTCCGAGATCGCCCTGTTGGTCAGCGTACGGAAATTCGCGACGAAAGCAGTAGCGACAATGAACGGCGCAAGCCTCGGTCGTAATCAACAAGGCTCGGTGCGCGTATTTTTTCAAAAGTCCGGGTGCGAGGCCCGCATCATTCTCTTGCAGCGGGTCTGAAACATAGCCCGGCGCCCGGTCGAGCTCGGCACCGATCGGCAGGACCTGGCGCAGCAAGGGGTCGTTGATGTCCCCGACGCGCATGCGGTTCACGAAACTACGCGGTACTCGAAGACCAAAGCTGGCCGCCGCCGCACGGGCTCCCGCAAGCCAATCGCTCGGCAAATGCAGTATGTCGGCGAGTTCCGCCGGATCGGTGATCGAGTCTGCAAATTCCTGCTGCCAGGTCGTTGGTGCGGCAGGCTGCTGGCGGGAGAGGGGGGTAGCCGTTATCATGTGCGCCCTTTTTGGCCCGGGTATTCTGGGCCGACCCTCGCGGGAACGCAAAGCGGAAGAGAGAACATGGGCAGCTACAACACCAGCGAATTCAAGTCCGGCCTCAAGATCCTCATCGACGGTGATCCGTACGTGATCGTCGAGAACGAGATGGTCAAACCCGGCAAGGGTCAGGCGTTCAACCGCGTTCGCGTGCGCAACCTGAAAACCGGTCGCACGGTCGAGAAGACCTGGAAGTCAGGTGACTCGGTCGAGTCCGCCGACGTCATGGACGTTGACATGCAGTACCTGTACCAAGACGGTGACTTCTATCACTTCATGGTGCCCGACAACTTCGAGCAGCACACCGCGAGCAAGGAAGCCGTGGGTGATTCTTCGCAGTGGTTGAAGGACGGCGTGACCTGCATCGTCACGCTGTGGAACGGCGTACCGCTCGTCGTCACGCCGCCCGCGCATATCGAAGCGACGATCGTCGAGACGGACCCAGGCGTTCGCGGTGACACCGCAACCGGTGGCCAGAAGCCGGCGAAGCTCGAGACTGGCGCCGTCGTGCGCGTTCCGCTCTTCATCAACCAGGGCGAAGTCATCAAGGTCGACACTCGCACGGGCGAATACATCTCGCGCGCGAAGAGCTGACCTAGCGCGGATTCAGTCTCGCTGGCGGGCGCGTTCGAAGGCCCACGCGTGCGAGACGATCGTTTCCAAATCCGCGTAGCGCGGTGACCATCCAAGCGTCGACTTGATGGCCGAGGAATCAGCCACGAGTCGTGGTGGATCCCCGGCTCGACGGGCCTCGGGTTTCACCGGGAAGTTCACGCCGGTCACTTTCTTAGCAGTCTCGATGACCTCGAGTACCGAGAAGCCATTGCCATTACCGAGGTTGTAGGCTTGGCTCGCTGCACCGTCACGCAACGACTCGAGCGCGAGCCAGTGCGCGTCACATAGATCACTCACATGTACGTAGTCGCGGATGCAGGTGCCATCCGGCGTGTCGTAATCGGTGCCGTATATCGAAAGCCCAGGGCGTCGTCCTGAGGCTGCCTGCAAGGCGAGCGGTATGAGATGACTCTCCGGATCATGTCGTTCGCCGAGTTCGCCATCGGGATCGGCGCCTGCCGCGTTGAAATAACGCAGGCACACTGAGCGGAGTCCGTACGCGCGCTCATAATCGACAAGCACGTCTTCCACCATATTTTTGGTGCGTCCATACGGATTGATCGGTGCGCGCGGATGTCGCTCGTCGATCGGCACGTATTGGGGTGTTCCGAAGATGGCAGCCGTTGACGAGAAAATGAACCGATCGACATCCGCTTCGCGCATTGCCGCGAGCAACGTCAGTGTATTGGCCACGTTGTTTCGATAGTATTTCGCTGGCTCGCGAACCGACTCGCCAACTTCAATGAACGAGGCAAAGTGCATCACCGCGTTGTACGGCCGAGCGGCAAACACACTACGCAGCAACGCTGTGTCCGCCATGTCGCCTTGCACGAAATCACCTGCAAGTACCGCATCACGATGCCCGCTCGAGAGATCATCGAGCGTCGTGACATCGCATCCACGACGACCCAGCAGTTTCACCATGTGTGAGCCGATATAGCCGGCGCCGCCGACGACCAAGATGTTCATGCTGGTCATTCGCTCGCCGCCATCAAAATTGACACGATCTCCTCGAGACCCTGCTGATCCTGCTCATCGAATCGAGCGAGCAAAGGGCTGTCGAGATCGAGCACGCCAAGGAGTTCGCCATGACGAGGGCCGTTCGAGAAAATCATCGGGATGACGATTTCGGAGTTCGAGGCCGAGTCACAG
>JBDLSG010000081.1:0-2750 GCA_039799645.1 Pseudomonadota bacterium
CAAGATCGTATCGAGGCTGCGATTTCGCGAATCACGCATCGCCTTCGCAGTCTCGGTGAGCGCGAAGTGCCCTCGAGGCAAATCGGCGAGTTCGTGATGAATGAGTTGCGCCATCTCGACGAAGTGGCCTACGTTCGATTTGCGTCGGTCTATCGCAGCTTCCAGGATGTCGATGCCTTCCGCGACGAAGTCGACAAGTTGAAGGTGCGTCGTCGTCGCGAACCGCTTGAGGGGCAGCTGTCACTGCTTTCGGCCGAGGACGCTGCTGCCAAGGACGCCATCGCTAAGACCAAAGGTGGCAAACGTGACTGAGCGCTGGAGTGATTTCGAGCACGCCGCCATGGGCCGTGCCTTGGAGCTTGCCGCACAAGGGCGCACATCCACGCAGCCCAATCCGCGTGTCGGCTGTGTGATCGCGCTCGGTGAGCAGATCATCGGCGAAGGTTGGCACCAACGCTCCGGTGAGCCGCACGCTGAAGTCTTTGCATTGCGAGAGGCGGGTGAGCGCGCTCGCGGTGCCACCGCCTTCGTCACGCTCGAACCGTGCAACCACCACGGTCGTACCCCGCCGTGCAGCGAAGCGTTGATCGCTGCGGGTGTCGCGCGTGTGATCTACGCGAGCGGCGATCCGAATCCGCGCGTTGATGGCAGTGGGGCGGCGCGTTTGCGCGAGGCCGGCATCGTCGTCGAGCAAGGCTTACGAGCGCTGGAGGGCGAGGAGCTGAATGTCGGTTTCTTCAGTCGTATGCGTCGGCAGCGACCTTGGTTGCGCTTGAAGATGGCAGCGAGTCTCGATGGTCGTACCGCGACGGCCAGTGGCGAGAGCCAATGGATCACGAGTGAAGCCGCGCGCGAAGATGTCCAACGCTGGCGTGCCGAGAGCGCAGCGATCTTGAGTACGAGTGCCACGGTGCTGGCTGATGATCCTCGGTTGTCGGTGCGGCTCGATTCGGCACGATTGAGTGCTGCGGCGCGTCAACCGCTGCGTGTCTTGCTCGATCGCGAGAAAAAAATTCCGCCGCATGCACGCCTGTTCTCTGAGCCGGGCGAGGTGTTGCACTTAACCTCGAAAGAGATCGCGCTCGATGCGAGCGGCCGACTGTCGCTGCCGGCCGTGTTGTCGACCTTGAATGCGCGTGAGATCAATGAAGTGTGGACCGAAGCCGGTGCGACGCTCGCGGGCTCCTTGATTGCGTCTGATCTAGTCGATGAGCTCGTGGTTTATCTCGCGCCCATGCTGCTCGGTTCCGAAGGTCGCCCGCTCGCAGCGTTGCAGATTGGTCGTTTGCTCGATGCCTCGCGCTGGCAGACCACGGATCTTCGCCAGATCGGCTCTGATATCCGTATCATGCTGCGCCCACTGCGGAGTGCGTGAGTCATGTTCACTGGGATCGTGCAGGACGTCGGTCGTATCGTGTCGCTGGAGCGACGCGAGGGTGATGTGCGCCTGCGGATCGCGGTGATGAATCTGGCGCTCGATCACACTTCACCGGGCGATAGCATCGCGGTCAGCGGCGTGTGTCTCACGGCGCTCGATCTTGATAAGACACCCGGTGCCCAGACATTCGCCGCAGATGTCTCGAATGAGACCTTGTCGCTCACGACTTTGGGTGCTTTGTCGGTCGGCTCGCGAGTCAATCTCGAACCGGCATTGCGGGCAGGTGATGCACTCGGCGGACATCTCGTCTCGGGTCACGTCGATGGCTTGGGTGAAGTGCTCTCGATCGAGAGCGATGCGCGTTCGGTGCGGATGCGTTTCGGCTGCCCACCGGCGCTCGCGCGCTACTTTGCACGCAAAGGCTCGGTGGCTATCGATGGCGTGAGTCTCACCATCAACGAGGTGGGTGCAGCGGATTTTGGCGTGAATCTGATTCCGCATACCCAGACCGTGACGACGCTCGGTGAATTCACGGTGGGGCGCAAGGTCAATCTCGAGGTCGATCAAGTGGCCCGGTATGTCGAGCGACTGCTTGAGAGCGTGCGTGCATGACCACCAAAACTTTTGATTCGATCGAGGACATTCTCGCCGACATTGCCGCGGGCAAGATGGTCGTTATCGTCGATGACGAAGATCGCGAGAACGAGGGCGATCTGCTCATGGCGGCCGACAAGGTGCGCCCCGAAGATATCAACTTTATGGCGCGTTTCGGGCGCGGTCTGATTTGTCTCACCTTGACGCAAGAGCGTTGTCGTCAATTGCGATTGCCTTTGATGGTGAGTGATACGCATCGTGAGCATCGCACCAACTTCACGATCTCGATTGAAGCCGCTGAGGGTGTGACGACGGGTATCTCTGCCTACGATCGAGCGCACACGGTGCGTACGGCCGTGGCGCCGAATGCCGAACCGCAGGATCTGCGCCAGCCTGGGCATATTTTCCCCATCATGGCTCAGCCGGGTGGTGTGCTGACTCGCGCAGGTCATACCGAGGCGGGTTGCGATCTCGCGCGGCTCGCCGGGTTACAGCCGGCGGCCGTCATCGTCGAGATCATGAACGACGATGGCACCATGGCGCGTCGCCCCGAGCTCGAGCGGTTTGCGCGTGAGCATGGTCTGAAGATCGGTACGATTGCCGATCTGATTCGATATCGCTTGCGCAAGGAGCGCTCCGTCGAGCGCTTGGCTGAAAAAGAGATCGATACCGAGTTCGGCCCCTTCCGGCTCATCGCTTATCAGGATCATGTCCATCGTGATGTGCACTTGGCGATGGTGCGCGGTGATCTATCGTCGGTCGCAGCGCCGCTCGTGCG
>JBDLSG010000082.1:0-2539 GCA_039799645.1 Pseudomonadota bacterium
TCGAACCTCGTGAACGGCCCGACCGGTGGCATCATTCAATCGCCGCTCGTTGGTGGCCAGATCTACGGCGCGAAGCCCTTCGATCGTGCCTACTATGCCAACACGCTGCCGATCAACGTCATCAAGAACAGCGGCTTCTCGGTGCATCTCGATTGGGATCTCGGCGATTGGCAGATGACCTCGATCACCGCCTCGCGCAACCAAGAAAGCGCGTTCGATTACGACTTCGACTTCACGAGCGGCGATCTCGGTGCGGTCAACCTCAACGAGGGTGATATCGGCACGGTCACGCAGGAACTGCGCTTGTCCTACGACGGTGGCGGCAAAGTGCGCAGCCTGTTGGGTGCGTACTACATGACCGAGAAGGTCGAGTACGACAACACCATTCGCATCGGTGCGGGCTTCCGCAACTATGCGGGCGTGCTGACCAACCCGACCAACCCGGCTGCCGGCTTGCAAACGCTCCCGTCACTCGAAGCGGCCTTCGGTCTGCCTCCGGGCTCACTGTTCCGCTCGGGCACGGGTAACAAGATCGACACCGAACAAGACACCGACGCGTACACGTTGTTCGGTCAGCTCGACTTCGATCTGACGGATCAGCTGACGCTGACCACCGGTGTCGCGATGACCGACACCCAGAAGGACGTGAACTTCGCTCAGAGCTCGAACGAAGTCTTCTCGAGCCTCGATTTCGTCACAGCGGGTTTTGCGCAAATTCGCGGTGCGTTGTTGCGCGCGGGTCTGCCTGACTCGCTAGCGAGCCAGTTCGCCGATCAGGCGAGCGTGGCCGACGGCACGGTCATCCCCTGCTTCCGTCCGCCTGCGCCGTTTGGCGCGTTGACGGGTCCGCTGTGCAATCCGCTGCTCGGTCTCTACCCGTTGCAGTTCCTGCATCCGGTCGTGCCGTTCAGCGACAGCTCGAGCGACAGCAAGACGACCTACACGATCCGCTTGGCCTACGACGTCAACGACAACTTCAATGCGTATGCCGGTGTTTCAACGGGTTACAAGGCAACGTCATGGAACCTCTCGCGTGACAGCAAGCCCTTCCCGCCGGCCACCGCGGCCCGCTCGCCACTCGGCGGCGCGGTCAACCCGTGGTATCCGCGTTATGGCACGCGCTACGCGAAGCCGGAAGAAGCCACCGTCATCGAGCTCGGCTTGAAGGGACGTTGGGAGCGTTTCGCCGCGAACGTGGCGATCTTCGATCAGGAGATCAAGAACTTCCAATCGAACCTGTTCTTCGGCACGGGATTCCAGCTCGCGAACGCGGGCGTGCAGTCCACCAAGGGCGTGGAAATCGAAACGCAGTTCAAAGTCACCGACGCACTGCAGCTCGATGTCGCCGCCACTTGGCTTGATCCCCTGTACGACAGCTACGCTGGCGCACCGGGCATCAATGGCCCGTACGATGCCTCGGGCACGCGTCCGGCCGGCATCCATGATTGGAGCGTTTCGACCGCAGCCACCTACAACTGGATGATCGGCGACATCGCGGGCTTCGTTCGTGCCGACTACCTCTACGAGAGCAACGTCCAGCTGGTCGACAACGTGCCGGCCAACGTGGCCTCGCGACAGGTCAACACGCTGAACGCTTCGGTGGGCTTCGCGATCAACCAGTGGGACTTCCTCCTCTGGGGTCGTAACCTGACCAACGACGACTACCTCCTGCAGGCTTTCCCGGCCGTGGCCCAGACGGGCAGCTTCTCCGGGTATCCGAACGAGCCGCGCCGCTGGGGTTTGACCGTGAAGTACAACTTCTAAAAAGCGCCATCAGCGGTTTAATCCGCAAGGGCGGTCACGGCAACGTGGCCGCCCTTTTTTGTTGTGAGAAAACAACGCTAAGCCGTTGAGAAATCGGCGGTTACATGCTATTTGTGGTCCCAATCATCTCGGCTTGCCGAGCGTGATTTCATTCAAATCAAAGGGAAGGACCAACCACCATGAATCGCGTCAATCGCGCGGCTCTGATTTCGTCTTTCGTCGCTGCCATGATCGCGCAAAGCGCGGCCCTGGCTGCGCCGCAAGCGACTCAGTCCACCGCCAATTCGCAGCAGTCAGGTCAGCAGCAGGAGAATCAATCCTCCAACGCTACTGAAGTTGAGGAAGTCGTCGTCACGGGTTCGCGCATCAAGCGCACTGAATTCACGACTGCCTCGCCCGTGCTCATCATCACGAGTGAAGATGCTTCGCTCGAAGGTTTGCTGAGCACCACCGAGATCTTGCAGACGAACACGCTCGCCGCGGGTTCGCAGCAGATCAACGACCAGACGACGGGCTTCGTGACCGAGAACGGTCCGGGCGCCAACACCGTCGCTCTGCGCGGTATCGGTTCTTCCCGTACGCTCGTGCTGTTGAACGGCCGTCGCCTCTCGCCCGCCGGTGCGCGTGGTCAGTTGGCTGCCGCCGACCTCAACGTCATCCCGAGCTCCATCGTGCAGCGCACCGAGATCCTGAAGGACGGTGCCTCGTCGGTGTACGGTTCTGATGCCATCGCGGGCGTCATCAACCTGATCACCAACCAGAATCTCGATGAAGC
>JBDLSG010000083.1:0-3007 GCA_039799645.1 Pseudomonadota bacterium
ACCAAGACGCCGGCGCGAGCATGGAACAGAAGAAGCGCGAGGGGTATTTCTGATGGCAACCCCGAACGATATTGATCTACTTCGATTCATTACTTGCGGCAGCGTCGATGATGGCAAGAGCACCTTAATTGGACGACTGCTCTTCGAATCGCAGCAGATTCCTGAAGATCAGATTGCAGCACTCAAGCGCGATTCGCGTCGCTTCGGAACGCAGGGCGACTCCATCGACTTTGCGCTACTCGTCGATGGACTCTCCGCCGAGCGCGAACAGGGCATCACCATTGATGTCGCATATCGATATTTCTTGAGCGCGCGAAGAAGTTTCATCGTCGCCGACACTCCCGGCCACGAGCAATACACGCGCAATATGGCAACCGGCGCCTCAACAGCAGACCTTGCGGTCTTGTTGGTCGATGCCCGCACGGGTCTGACGGTTCAAACACGGCGACATGCGTATCTCGTCTCGCTGATGGGCTTGAAGCACGTGGTGCTCGCCATCAACAAAATGGATCTGCTCGGCTACGATGAGCAGCGTTATCGTACGATCGAAAGCGACTTCGCTCGCTATGCCAGACAGCTTGGCTTCGAGACGCTGGTGGCCATCCCGATGAGCGCGCTGCGCGGCGATAACGTCACAACACGATCGTCGGCCACGCCTTGGCATGACGGGCCATCGCTGATCGAACATCTCGACACCATCGACATTCGTCGGCCGCCGCAAGCGGGCAGTGTCTTTCCGGTGCAATCGGTAAGCCGCCCGAATGCCGATTTTCGAGGCTACGCTGGCACGCTCGCCGCCGGCGAACTCAAACTCGGCGATACACTGCGCGTGGCGCAAAGCGGACAGATCGCGAAGATCTCTCGCATCGTGACAGGAGATGGCGATCTGTCTTCGGCAACGGCGGGCGATGCCATCACGCTATGCCTCGATCGCGAAATTGACATCTCCCGCGGTGATGTCGTAAGCCGCGCGGATTTGCCAATCGAGACGACTGATCAGTTCGAAGCTACGCTGGTCTGGCTGCACGAAGAGACGGGTCTTGCGAGTCGTCGCTATGATCTGAAACTCGCGAGCCAATGGACGGGAGCCTCGATCACGGCGATCAAACATCGCATCAACGTGAATACGCTGGCGGAAGAACCCGCGCGCAAGCTCGAACTCAACGACATCACGGTCTGCAACATCGCAACCACACAGCCTCTGGCGTTCGAGCCCTATTCGAACTCGCGCGAGCTCGGTGGATTCATTCTGGTCGATCGGTATACCCACGCCACCGTAGCTGCCGGTCTCATTCGTCACAGCCTACGCCGGGCGCAGAATGTGCATCGGCAGTCACTCAGTATCGATCGTCAGGCTCGCGAGACGCTCAATGGCCACGCGGGCAAGGTGCTGTGGTTCACCGGTCTCTCGGGATCCGGCAAGTCGACGATTGCCAACGCGCTCGAAGTCGAGCTGCATGGCCGTGGCCTGCATACCTACATTCTCGATGGCGACAACATTCGACAGGGCCTGAACCGAGACCTCGGATTCACCGATACTGATCGCGTCGAGAACATTCGACGTATTGCGGAGGTCGCCAAGTTGATGATGGATGCGGGACTGATCGTGATGACCTCGTTCATCTCGCCGTTCCGCCGCGAGCGCGATCTCGCCCGCGAGCTGATCGGAACCGATAATTTCATCGAGGTCTTCGTCGATACGCCACTTGCGGTCTGCGAGCAGCGCGACGTGAAAGGGCTCTACAGGAAGGCGCGCCAAGGCAAGATCCCGAATATGACCGGCGTGAACAGCCCCTACGAAGCGCCGCTAGCGGCGGATATCACGCTCCGAACTCAGGAAACCCCGCTCGCCGAGAGCGTCCGAGTGTTACGCGAGCGCTTGGAATCCCCAGATTGACGCAAACCTGCCATTGGATATGCTGCCGTCATGAAAATCATCTCGCTCGCTCTCACCTTCGCGCTCATCACCTCCATCGTTAACGCCGCCACCCCGATTCGTATCGAGGATGCATGGTCGCGCACTACGGCACCCGGACAAGTCGTCGGTGGCGGCTTCATGACCATCGTCAACGAAAGCGCGACGGCAGACCGCCTCGTCTCGGCCACAAGCCCCATCGCTGCTGAAGTACAAATTCACAATACGAGCATGGAAGGCGGTGTGATGCGCATGCGCCAGCTCACCGAAGGACTCGAGATTCCAGCGAACAGCAAAGTGGAGTTGAAGCCGCGTAGCCTGCACTTGATGTTCATGCAGCTCAAAGCACCGCTCGAGACGGGTGCGACGTTTCCGGTACAACTGCAATTCGAAAAAGCCGGCGCCGTCACCGCACAGTTTCGTGTCGAGCAACGGTGAGCCTTGCGATGCCACTCCATCGGAGTTCTGCAATCGTTCTTTTAATGCGTCAGAAGTCTCTGGCATCGCCTACGGCAAGGACATAGGCATCGCGGATACGCGCGGGCAGATCCGCCGTGTCGAAGATTTCAAAGGTCAAATCACGCTCGTCTTCTTTGGCTTCACGCGCTGCCCTGACGTGTGCCCCTCGACCTTGATGCGTTTGCGTCAAGTGCGCGATGCGCTCGGCCCCGATGCCGACAAGCTGCAGGTGCTACTCGTGAGCGTGGATCCCGAGCGCGATACACCCGATCGCCTTGAAGCCTATGTGAAGAATTTCGACCCGAGCTTCATCGGTCTTCGACCAGAGCCCGCGGAACTCGAAAAGGTCGTCAAGGCCTTCCACGCCATCGCCGTCAAAGTGCCGACTGCTGATGGCAAAGACTACACCGTCGATCATTCCGCCACTCTTTACGTCTACGACCGTCGCAATCAACTGCGTTTGATCGCGCAGCCCGATATCGCCATCGAGGCGTTTGCTTCCGACCTGCGCCGCCTCGCGCAGGAGGGCTGACACCTCAAGCCATGGCATCGATGCGGGTCATGGCTATCGCACGAATAGCAGCCTTGCTGCTGATCGCAGCGCTGACGAGCACGCCGGGTCGTGCTGACGAG
>JBDLSG010000084.1:0-3454 GCA_039799645.1 Pseudomonadota bacterium
ATGCGCGGCAACGAACTGCGGCTCGAGATCGCGCGCGTAGTGCGCGGCAAGCTGCTGCTCGAGAGTTTGGTTGGCGTAGCCCTTCAACACGCCGACGAAACGTTGCTTGGCCGCTTCGTCGTGGCTCGGGCGGTAGAGATCACTCAAGGTGGTCGTGGTCATCGGTGCCTCCTTCGACGCTCGATCATAGCCGGGCTGCGGCGTCCCGGTTACCATTACGCCCATGGGTCGCATATTCGAAGTAAGAAAACACACGATGTTCGCGCGCTGGAACCGCATGGCCAAGCAGTTCGCGCGTATCGCCAAAGACATCAACATGGCGGCCTGATCCGCAGTCCAACCCGATGCTGCGCCGCATCCTGCAGAACGCACGTGCGGTCAACATGCCGAAGGACAAGGTAGAGGCCGCCATCAAACGCGCCAGCGGTCGCGATGCCACCAACTACGAAACGGTGATCTACGAAGGCTACGCGCCGCATGGCATTGCGCTGCTCGTCGAAACGGCCACCGACAACCCGACCCGCACCGTCGCCACCGTGCGCAACGTGTTCCAGAAGCACGGCGGCAATATGGGCACGAGCGGCAGCGTCAGCTTCATGTTCAAGAAGATGGGCGTTTTTCGCCTCGATCCGACCGGCATCGACCAAGACGATCTCGAGCTCTATCTGATCGATCATGGTCTCGACGAGATGGGCGAGAGCGCGGGTGAAAAAGGCGAACCGCAACTTGTCGTGCGCTGTGCATTCGAAGACTTCGGCAAGGTTCAGCTCGCGCTCGAAGAGCGCAAGATCAATCCGATCTCAGCCGAGCACGAGTACATACCCATGGCGCCGACCGAGTTGCCCGAAGCGCAAGCTGCTGAAGTGTTGGCTCTCGTCGACAAGCTCGAGCAGGACGACGACGTGCAGAGCGTGTTTCACACGCTGGGGTAAGCGCAGCGACGACTAAAGCGGTTCGCGGTCCTCAGGTGGCCGATCCTCACGACCCTCAGGTAGGAAGTCGTCTGGTAACTGCTGGAGGGGCTCCACGACTGCGCCTAGACGGCTCCGCCTTCGCAGCGCCTCGCGCAACAAAAACTCGATTTCGCCGTTGACGCTGCGTAGGTCGGCCGCTGCGGCACGCTCGAGCTCCGCCCAGAGGGCGGGATCGATACGCATCAGAAAGGCTTTGCGGCTCACGCCGGCGTGACCCTCACCGTCAGCCGTAGAGCGTGCCGGTGTTGATGACAGGCTTCGCCTCCGAGTCACCACAGAGCACGACCATCAGATTGCTGACCATCGCAGCGCGACGCTCGACGTCGAGCTCGACCACGCCTTGGCGCGAGAGATCATCAAGCGCCATCTTCACCATCTCAACCGCGCCCTGCACGATCTTGTGGCGCGCTGCGAGCACGGCTTCGGCTTGCTGACGACGCAGCATCGCTTGGGCGATTTCCGGCGCGTACGCAAGGTGTGTGAGGCGCGCTTCTTCGACGACGACACCCGCGCGCTCGAGACGCTTCTGTAGCTCCTTGCACAATTCGTCCGATACCTCGTCAGCGCCGCTTCGCAACGTGGTTTCATTGGCTTCACCATGATCGTAGGCGTATTGACTGCCTAGGTGACGCACGGCCGATTCAGACTGAATGCGCACGTAGTCTTCGAAATCTTCAACGTCGAACATCGCCTGCGCGGTGTCTTGCACGCGCCAGACGACGACCGCCGCAATCTCGATCGGGTTACCGAGCTTATCGTTGACCTTCAAGCGATCGCCGTTGAGATTGCGCGAGCGCAGCGACACTTTCATGCGAGAGTTTTTCTTCTCGGTCGCCACCACCGACTCCCCCTTCGCAAATGAGCTCACCGAGGTTGTAGACGGACCATTCGAATAGAATGGGTTGCCCCAATGAAAACCTTCGGTGCGCACGGTGCCCTTGTAGTCACCAAACAGCACGAGCACGCGTGACTCGTTAGGCTGCAGGGTGAAGAAGCCGAAGCAGCTAGTGAAGGCGGCCACCAGCAAGAAAATGCCCAGCAGCATCAGAATCGGCGGATCGTCGTTGGTGCCGAGCGGGATGGCCGCCATCCCCGCGAGAAAGCCCAACAGGACCGGAATCAACATCACCCACCCGTTTTTGACGCGCATCTCGCGCTCACGGCTGGCGATACGGGGTTCGTTCAACATGGAAAACTCCTCTGAGGGGGTGGACTGGAGCCCGTCGAAGGAGATATTAAAGTGATATCACTTTGATCGCAACTGCAGTGGCTCGTGGATTGCAAGCAACGACGGAGTATCTCCGGCGGTCTATTAACCGCGTTTACTGGAATCCGGAGAGAGATTCGAGAGGGTTATCCTCTCGAGAGAATGGCGCGCCCGAAGAGATTCGAACTCCTGACCTCATGGTTCGTAGCCATGCGCTCTATCCAACTGAGCTACGGGCGCGTCGAGGGGCGCGGATTATACACAGCCGCGGCCCAGCGGGGGAACCGCCCCCGCCTCCTTAGCGGTCAGTAGGACTTCGGCAGCCCGAGCACGTGCTCGGCCACATAAGAAAGAATGAGGTTCGTGGAGATCGGGGCCACCTGATAGAGCCTGGTCTCACGGAACTTGCGCTCCACGTCATATTCACAAGCGAAGCCGAACCCGCCGTGGGTTTGCAGGCAGGCATTACCCGCCTCCCACGAGGCCTTGGCGGCCAAGTACTTGGCCATATTGGCCTCGGCGCCACAGGGCTTGAGGGCATCATAGAGCTCGCAGGCGCGAAAGCGCATGAGACTCGCAGCCTCAACCTCGATGTGCGACTCGGCGAGCGGGAACTGCACGCCCTGGTTCTGACCGATCGGCCGGTCGAACACGATGCGATCTTTCGCGTAGCGACTCGCGCGCTCGATGAACCAGCGCCCATCACCAATGCACTCAGCGGCAATCAATACGCGCTCGGCATTGAGACCATCCAAAATATATTTGAAGCCCTTGCCCTCTTCGCCGATCAAATTCTCAACCGGCACTTCGAGATCATCGAAGAAAAGCTCGTTGGTCTCGTGATTCACCATGTTCTCGATAGGCCTTAAATTCAGGCCTTTGCCGATCGCATCCCGCAGATCGACCATGAACACGGAGAGCCCTTCGGATTTCTTTTTGACCTCGGCAAGCGGTGTCGTTCGCGCGAGCAACAACATCAACTCCGAGTGACGCACGCGCGAGGTCCACACCTTCTGACCGTTGATGACGTAGCGATCGCCCTTGCGCACCGCTGTCGTCTTCAACTTCGTCGTATCGGTGCCCGTCGTCGGCTCAGTGACCGCCATCGACTGCAGTCGAAGCTCACCGCTCGCGATCTTAGGCAGATAAAACTCGCGCTGCTCTTGGCTACCGTGACGCACGAGCACGTTCATCACATACATCTGGCCATGACAGGCGCCCGAGTTGCCGCCTGAAAAGTTAATCTCTTCCATGATGACCGACGCTTCGGCTA